>JBKEDO010000064.1:0-16616 GCA_047975405.1 Bacteroides sp. | reverse complement strand
TGTATCGGAAAGTGATAACTAATTACCAATAATAATTAATAGAGACAGCAATCGTTAAGCTTGTTTCTCAGCTCATTTTGTACCATATTTGTACGACATAACATTTTCATCAGTTCTCGCCTAGAAAGTAAGAACTACTCAACCGTAGTACCCAAGCACTCCTCTTTATGCTCCAATGCCCAATCAATCATCAAGTGCATAGGAACTAACAATGAGATACCAAGTTTAGTTAAACTATATTCTACTCGTGGTGGAACTTCAGGGTAGATCGTGCGTTTAACAAGATTCATCCCCTCCAAATTTCTCAACGTCACGGTCAGCATCTTTTGTGATATATCGGGAATAGAACGAGCCAATTCACTAAACCGCACTACATCATTCTTCTCTAACATCAAAATCACCAACACCGACCATTTGTCACCCAAACGGTCTAATATATCTCTTACGGGACAGAAAGATTCAAATTTCTTCATTGTTCAAATCATTATCAATCAACAATAGTTTCCTAAAAGTAAGCATGTTACAGAAAGGTACCGTATTGTGCAGCTTAAACATTCTTTTTAACTTTGACTCTACAAAAGTAACTAACTTTATTTTATCAACCAAAAAACTAGAACGGATGAAAACAGTATCCAAAAATTCAGACGGCAAAAACTATACAGCCGTAGAGGTAGGAAAGATAAATGAACTATCACAGTACACCTTAGTGCTATCCCCCGAAATTCAGATCCCAGGTAAAGTATTCCTCGGTTCACTCTTAGGCACAACAGGATCCGAAATATCCTTTCAATTATTTGCCCCAAACAGTGAAACAGGTTTTCTTCACACCCACAAGACGCACGAAGAGTTATACCTTTTTGTTAGAGGAAGGGGCGAGTTTCAAGTTGACGGCAAAGTATTTGCTATCACAGAGGGCACTATTGTGCGAGTAGCACCTAAGGGCAAACGTTCGGTTCGAAATAATACCAATGAGCCATTAGTTATGATTTGCGTTCAATACAAAGCAGCCAGTTTTACAGCCAATGATACTGTCGATGGTGATATTTTAAACAACAAAGTGAATTGGTAGAACATTCTATTATGAAAAAATGATTCCGACACAAAAAAAATGTCGGAATCATCTCATTCAAGGGTAGACAAATGTAGATATATCGACTCCAAAGAACGCCAATGCTTCAAAACATTTGAACATAAACCTTATAAATAGATATATTATAGACATTACTTACTGCTTTATCACAGAATTCCGGTCTAAATAAGTCATTTTAGTTATTTATTATACCAACAACTTTAATATCTAATAATTACACTTACTTTTGCTTATAAAAAAGAATGTAAAATTCTAAGAGGAAATCAAAATAAGAAAAAAATGGCATTAACTAAAATACTTCAGATATATCTTCTAGCTATGACTATCGTTACATTTTTCATCTATGGCATAGACAAATACAAGGCTAGAAAAACCAAATGGCGTATCCCGGAAACCACTCTCCTATGGATGGCAATTTTGGGTGGATCTGTTGGTGCATTACTCGGAATGAAGGTATGGCGCCACAAGACACTACACCGAAAATTCAAATATGGGGTGCCGGCTATCTTGATTATTCAAATCATATTAGCTATTCTGATATCTATGCGTTAAGAATTTATTTTGTGTAGAGTAAAAATGGATTAAATAATCAACGACTAATAACTGGCTGATAGCCAATCTTGATCATTCAGAAGATTTGACCAACGACGGATTTAAACGTTCCTTGAGTTTCGTATTTCTTTTCAGCACCGACAGATTACGAATAGCGAACCCTAAAGCTTTAGAACTCCCGATGAGCACACAAATCTTCTTGGCACGAGTGATCCCCGTATAAATGAGGTTTCGCTGAAGCATCACATAATGGCTCATCAGCACAGGCATAACCACGATGGGATATTCCGATCCCTGCGACTTATGGATCGTGGTCGCATAAGCCAAGACGAGTTCATCCAACTCCGAGACCTCATACTCCACCAGTTTATCGTCAAAACGAGCCATCAATGTACGTTCCTCCAAGTCGACCTCTTCAACATACCCCAAGTCGCCATTGAACACCTCTTTCTCATAATTATTACGAACCTGCATCACCCGATCACCTTTTCGAAACGAATATCCTCCACGATTCAATCCCGTTTTAATGGGGTTTAAAGCCTCTTGTAAGGCCAAGTTCAAGCTGGATGCTCCCACATGACCTCGTTGCATGGGAGTAAGTACCTGTATCTTACTACTCGGGAGATAATAGGCTTGAGGCAAACGTTCTTTGACCAACCGGACGATATTCTCCGCCACCTGCACTTGATCCTCCATCTTAATAAAGAAGAAGTCCGTCTCTTTGCCATTACTCGTATCCGGGAATCTTCCGTTATTGATGGCGTGGGCACTCATCACAATACGACTCGATTGCGCTTGCCGGAAGATTCGGGTCAGCCGTACGACGGGAATTTGTTGCGAATCGATGATATCACGAAGCACATTCCCTGCACCTACACTCGGCAACTGATCGATATCACCCACCAAGATCAGGCGCATATCGGTCGGAATAGCTTTCATCAGATTATTCATCAAGATTAAATCGATCATCGAACACTCATCCACAATGAGCACATCTCCCTCCAAAGGATTCTCGTCGTTGCGCTTATAACCATCCATCGGATTGAACTCCAGCAGTCGATGAATGGTTTTTGCTTCCATGCCGGTAGCTTCACTCATGCGCTTTGCGGCTCGTCCCGTAGGAGCAGCCAGCAAAATGGACAGCCCGGCCGTCTTCAGCGTCGCAATGATGCCTTGCGTGGTGGTTGTCTTTCCGGTACCCGGTCCACCGGTCAGCACCATGACTTTCGACTCTACCGCTTGCTGTATAGCCGCAATCTGTATCTCGTCGTATTCCATGCCGGTGACTTTCGAAACCCCTTCAAGATCGAACGACAGACGATCGTTACGTTTCTCTTTAGCGTCCAACAACGCCCGCAGTCGGTTGGCCGTTCCACATTCCGCATAATAAAAAGGAGGCAGATAAATGGCTTCTCCGTCAAGAATCAGATCGTTAGCCCCGATCATCTGGTTCATCGCCTCACTCACCGATGATTCGTCGGCTTCAAGCAACTCCTTGGCAGACGTGAGCAACTGTTCCTCATCGGCATAGACATGTCCGTCATTCGAGAGCTGGCTCAACGTATAGAAGATGCCACTTCGACAGCGCCGTAAGTCATTCTTCTCGTATCCCATTTTAGCCGCAATGCCATCAGCCGTCTTGAACCCAATCCCCCAAATGTCGTCGGCCAAGCGATAAGGATTCTCCTTAACCTTGTCGATGCTATGTTTCCCATATTGCCGATAAATCTTCGCCGCATAAGCCGTGCTCACCCCGTAGCCTTGCAAAAACAACATGACATTCTTAATATCTTTCTGTTTCTCCCAACTCTCTCGGATCTTCTCAACCCGCTTTTGTCCGATACCGGACACTTCATGCAACCGATCGATATCGTTCTCAATGACCTCAATGGTTTCGAGTCCGAACTTTGCCACAATGAGTCGCGCATATTTAGGTCCGATACCTTTCACCAAACCACTCCCCAGATATTTTTCGATCCCATAGATCGTCGCCGGCATCACCTCCTCCCAAGAGTCGACCACAAACTGACTGCCATATTTCTTATCCACTTTCCAATCGCCTTCGCAAAGCAAAACACTCCCAACGGGTACATCGAGTAAATGCCCCACAATAGTCACCAGATCCTTGTAACCTTTGACATTAACCTTTAGGATGGAATACCCGTTTTCGGCATTCTGATAAGTAATATGTTCGATGACACAACGAAGTTTTACCATGGTCGTACAATTCTAAAAATAGAGATAAAATAGACTACCCATTCAATAACGGAACTAGTAGATACAGACAAAAGTATAAATTTTAGATCGAACACAGAATAAGGAGTTGTTTATTTACACATTATAAAAGTATTTTGCAAAAAACTCACTCCGAGATAACCATCGTTATTTTAAGTATTATATTTGTAAGTCACCATAAAAAAGGTTCGATAGAGTCATTCTCGATCGACTATGCAAAAACAAACGTACTAAATTCAACCTTAATATGTCAACTGTATATAGACGAAAGATCAATAAGCGTTTTTGGGGTATTTTCTTTGTTATAATATCCAGTATTTCCTTGACAGCCAGCTTCTACTTTTCGGTACAACCGACTTTCCTATTAAATCTTCTGCCCTTACTTTTGCTTTATTATAATTACAGTAAAGAAAGATATTACATTCAAGAAAATGGAACATTAAAAATAACGACTATTTGGCGTTCAAGAGTCATCCTATCAGGTATTTCAAAAGTCACTTATCGTCCGAATCATTGGACTGATCAAAAGATAAAGATCGACTATGCACAAGGATTCACACTGATTAATCCTGAACATCCCGAGCTTTTCATTTCCGATTTAAAAACCGTAAATAAAGAATTAATCGTTATAAAGAATCCATAAACAGGCCAAAAACAGGTTTGTGTCAATGGTTCTTTGTCCTCTGGCATTTTTTCTATAACTTGCTGCGATTTTTCAATGAGGTTGGTTGAGAGCAGATAAAAAGCGACCAACTCATTGACAAGTCATTAACAACTCCCAATAAAATCAAACACAACATGAAAAGCAACATGAAAAACGCACTCTGCTTTATCTTACTCAGCCTGCTTTGTCTAAGCGTCAAAGCACAATATCACGGAAAGGTTTTCGTCGATAGCAACCAAAATGGTCTTTACGATGTTGGAGAGAAAACATTAAAAGAGGTCCTAGTGTCGGATGGATTAAATGTCACGACCACTTCAAGTCAAGGAGAATATCTCCTAACAGGACATGCGAAAGAAAAGTTTATATTCATCACTACGCCATCCGGATATAAAACGAACAATGCTTATTACAAACGAATACAGCCCAGCGTTAACCAATACGACTTTGGAGTTCTACCTTGTAATGGAGCCGTTGAAAAAGATGGAACTCATCGGTTTATCCACCTTTCAGACACAGAAATTAGAGAAACAAGTGGACACGACGATTGGGTTTCTAATTTACGTGATTACGCCACAAACGAAAAAATGGCTTTTATTATCCACACCGGAGACATTTGTTATGTACCCGGATTAGAAAGTCACATCAAATTAATGAATACCGCCAACATGAATACACCGGTGTTCTATTGCCTCGGTAATCACGATTTGGTAGAAGGTCCTTCAGGCGAAGATCTTTTCGAGAAACTTTACGGGCCGACGTATTACTCATTCGAGGTTGGCAACATTCATTATATTGTCACTCCAATGCCTAATGGAGATCATAAGCCATCATATACTACTGAAGATATCTATCGCTGGCTAAAAAATGATTTAAGTAAAATAGGGCACAATAAGTCGATTGTTATGTTCAATCATGGCATTCTTGATCAAACAGACTTATTCCACTTCGGTATCAACTCAACAGATTATATTGATCTCAAAAAGCACCATTTGAAAGCTTGGTTATATGGACATTGGCATATCAACCATATCCTCAAACATGCAGAGTCAGGGATATATAGCATTTGCACTTCAACTCCTATAAGAGGGGGCATTGATCATGCCTCTTCCGCTTTTAGAGTGATAAAAATGGATGGAAAAGGTGATCTAAATTCAGAATTACGTTATACATATCTCGATAAATCGATTCAAATAGCCTCCATAGCCAACCTCCACTCACCGGTCTTGCCAACTCATAAAATCCCCTTATCTGTCAACACCTACTCTACGGTCAGTCCGACTACAAAGGTGAGCTACACCTGCTATTATCATGACCGGCCATTGTTTAAGGATCGATTAATGAAACAGCAAACCG
The DNA here is from genome assembly GCA_047975405.1 of Bacteroides sp. Lineage (GTDB taxonomy): Bacteria > Bacteroidota > Bacteroidia > Bacteroidales > Bacteroidaceae > Bacteroides. The sequence continues at coordinate 10,722 of JBKEDO010000064.1, read as the reverse complement.
ATTTTAATTGGTATGCCGATTTTAGTTTACCTCTTAAATATAAAGGAAAGTCCATCACCCTATCTGTCACCGCACATTTCAACAATGGTGAGAAAGCAAAAGCAACCGAATCTTTCATCTATCAGCCGACCATCGAAGAGAAAATACAAACTGACCGCCCGTCGACCAATCTATTGGCTTCTCCAACGCATGTCAGTCTAAATAACGAGACCCTATCTCCTCCACTAAAACTCTGTTGGGTGAATAATGTCGGCTCCAATATTTACATGACTTCGCCATTAATCTACAAAGACAGAATATATGTTGCCTCGATAGACGAGAACAACAGTGGAAAGGCTGCCGTTATTTGCCTTGATGCCGCTACAGGAAAGATGGTATGGAAACACCCAACAAAAGGATCGATCAAAAACAACATCGCGTTATCGGCTGAGACGGTTTTGGCACAAGACATTTATGGCAACCTTTATGCGATGAATGCTAAAGACGGAAAATTAAAATGGGAGAAAAAGCTACATCTAAATGCCGTTCCGGCACTCAACGACGGGTTAATAGCAACCGATCATGTTGTGTATGCCGGAACCGGTCAAGGATTATGTGCAATCAATATTGATCGTGGTGAAACACTATGGACAAACCAGTCATGGAATCAGGGAGAAGGATGTACCGCCACCTTATCTCTAAACAATAACGTTTTGATTGGACATGCTCATTGGGGCGCTCTTTATGCCAATAATGCCACCAACGGTGAGCTGTTGTGGAAGCATTCTGAAAACGGACTCCGCCATCGTTCATCGTCAGCAGCCATGTTGGGATCAGTAATGTATATCCTCTCTGATCAATCGCTATTTATTATCGAATCGGCAACCGGAAACATTTTAGTCCGAAAACCATTAGGCTATAATGTCAACGTGACCTCTACCCCCTTGATCACCGACAAAGAGATCATCTTTGGCACTGCAGACAGAGGGTTAATGGCATTAGATAAAGAGACATTGACGGAAAAATGGAACTTTAAAACTCGTCCAGCCATGATTTATTCGGCACCATATGTACGCAACCCGGCCTCAACAATCGAGACGAGCCCCATACTCTGTGGAACAACAGTCTATATCGCCTCATCAGACGGATACCTTTATGGGCTCGAGCAGTCGACAGGGCGGTTACTTTGGCAATACAACACCGGTTCTCCGTGCTTCTCAACCCTCTCAACATCGGGCAATGCTCTCTTTGCTGCCGACTTTTCCGGAAATGTTTACGCATTCACCCCATCTGTTTCACACTAAATAAAGACATCATGAAAAATAAATTGACCTTACTGATTCTCCTTTTTGTCTCCGCACACCTAGTCGGCTTTACGACCATCCACAAGAATCCACGTAAATGGCGTCTGGTCTGGCAAGAAGAGTTCAACGGAAACAAACTCGATACGACAATATGGTCGCGCATCCCACGTGGAGGTGCAGACTGGAACAATTATATGGCTCTCCACGAAGAACTCGTTGAAGTCAAAGATGGCTGCGTCATCTTGAAAGCAGTCAAAAACGAATCACATCCTGAAGATACAGCAACCTATTTAACAGGAGGCATCTGGACTGTAAATAAAAAAGGATTTCAGAATGGACGGATCGAGATACGTGCTAAATTCAATAGTGCTCAAGGTTATTGGCCGGCTATTTGGATGGTCCCGGCTCCTATTCCTTATCCGTATGGAGGAGAGATTGACATCATGGAACACCTCAATCACGACCCTCATGTCTACCAAACAGCACATAGCCATTACACTATAAATTTGAAGAAAGAGGAACCCAAACGTTTCACCACGGCTACCATCGATCCGGAAGCATACAATACCTATGCCGTAGAACTCTACAACGACAGCATCGTGTACTATACCAATGGACAGCGCACGCTCTGTTATCCGAAAGTGAACAACGGAAAAGATGGCCAGTTTCCTTTTGCATACGATCCGTTTTATCTCTATCTCGACTCACAGCTAGGTGGAAGTTGGGTCGGTCCTGTCGATGCCAAACAATTGCCGGTAGAGATGACTATCGATTGGGTAAGATTTTATCAGAAGGAATAGGCGATCCATAAAAAAAGATTATATTTGCATTCAAGAAGAATAACGATATATTACTTATTGAGCAATTCCATCCCTCATTAAAGCAATCCAAATCACTAAAAAAAGAAGTTTATGGCATCCAACTGTAGTCATTGTAATCTAAGAGCCAAATACGATAAAAATCCCCAATCACTTCTGGGACGATTTTGGCGTTGGCATATCAACTTTTGTCCGGGGTTCAAGGCTTACTTCACCGCACTCTCACCCGAGGAGCAGCAGCAGTTGAGAGCACAGTATCACTTCAAGAAATATTAATATGAATCCATTAGAAACAACAAGACTTTTGCTTCGTCCAATAACCGAAACAGATGCGTCTGAGATCTATGAATATAGTCATAATCCCAATGTCGGCATTCATGCCGGTTGGAAGGCTCACGAGAGTATAGAAGAGACGAAAGAGATTATGAATCAACTCTTCATCGGTCAAGATCATATCTTTGGAATTGTCTTGAAAGAAAACAACAAACTCATTGGAACCGTAGGTTTACTAAAAGATCCTCATCGCTCGAATCCTAGAGTCATGATGTTAGGCTACGCCATGTCCGAAGAACAATGGGGAAAAGGTCTAATGACCGAAGCAGCACGTGCTATAGTCGACTATAGTTTTAGAGAAGTACCAATAGACCTGCTGACTTGTACCTGCTACCCCACAAACCATCGTTCGTATCGAGTGATCGAGAAGTGTGGGTTCCGCCATGAAGGATGCCTTAGACAATGTGAAATGAGATTTGATGGAGCGATTATGGATATGGAATGTTTCTCCATCTCTCGCGAAGAATATGAAAAATCGGTCTGATTGAACAAATCGGCTTCTTTTTCTATTGTTGTATAGATAGACCCTAAAGAGACGTTTCTATAACGACTGAAATTAGGGCTATCAATCATTAATCCGGGGTTAATTTAGAAGAAGTTAGATCCCACAAACCACTAAACACATGATTAGATTAAATGTTTTTATTCAAGCGAATGAAGGTCAACGTGCTGAATTGCTCAGTATTATTAAAGAACTCGTTGCAAAGTCATTGACCGATAAAGGATGTATTGCTTATGACGTATTCGAAAGTTCTACTCGTCCTGAGGTTCTCATGATCTGCGAAACATGGACCGATGAAGCATCTCTAGCCGAACACGAGAAAGCAGAACACTTCCTAACGTTAGTTCCGAAGATGGGTGCATTGAGTAAAACCAAAATCGAGAAGTTCGCGTTTTAAAGAAAGAACATAAATATCCCCCACTCCAGAGACCAAACTAAAAACGTTGAGTTCCGGAGTGGGGGATATTTTTATAGGATAAAGATCACCAATATGCTTAGCGACGGATGCTTTGAATCAATTCTTCAACAGTGACCAGATTCTGTTCACCAGTCTCCATATTCTTCAACATCGCCTTACCTTCGTTCATCTCATTCTCACCGACAATTGCCACAAATGGGATATTCTTTGCATTGGCATAGCTCATCTGCTTTTTCATCTTCGACGAATCGGGGAAGATCTCAGCACAAATACCTGCGGCACGTACTTCGGTCAACATGCCCATAGAAAAGGCCGCTTCTCGATCGCCAAAGTTGACGAACATCAGTTCTGTACCGTTCACCGCCTCTTTCGGATAAAGATCGAGTTGGTTGAGTACATCGAAAATACGATCGGCACCAAAAGAGATACCCACGCCCGATACCCCGGACATTCCAAACACACCGGTCAAATTGTCGTAACGACCACCGCCGGTAATGCTTCCAATCTGTACGTCGAGCGCTTTCACCTCAAAGATGGCTCCGGTATAATAGTTCAATCCTCTAGCCAAAGTCAAGTCTAACTCAATCTCATTCTTCAAGCCCATACGTTCGAGAGCTGTAAGAATAAATTCGCTCTCCTCTACCCCTTTCAAGCCAGTCTCGCTAGCTGATAAGACCTCTTTCAACGTCGCTAGTTTCTCAGCATTCGTTCCGCTCAGCAAGATGATCGGTTGTAATTTGGCTACAGCCTCATCACTGATCCCTTTCTCACGAAGTTCGGTATTAACATTTTCCAGACCAATCTTGTCTAGCTTATCGATCGCTACGGTGATATCAACAATCTTATCCGCTTCGCCAATAATCTCAGCAATACCGGTTAAGATCTTACGATTATTAATCTTAATGCAAACACGAATACCGAAACGACTAAACACCGTGTCGACAATCTGCATCAATTCCACTTCATTAAGCAACGAGTCACTTCCAACCACATCAGCATCACACTGATAGAACTCGCGATAACGTCCTTTTTGAGGACGATCGGCACGCCAAACCGGCTGAATCTGATAACGTTTGAAAGGGAAAGTAATCTCATCGCGATGCATCACCACATAACGAGCAAAAGGTACGGTTAAGTCATAACGCAACCCCTTCTCACAAAACTTACTCGCAAGTTTCACGGCATTACGGCTCAACAACTCTTCATCGGTTATACCCGAAAAATAGTCGCCTGAATTTTGAATCTTAAACAAAAGTTTATCGCCTTCATCACCATACTTTCCCATAAGGGTTGAAAGCATCTCCATAGATGGAGTTTCGATCTGTTGGAATCCGTACAAATGGTAAACGTCACGAATGGTATTGAATATATAGTTACGTTTCGCCATCTCTACCGGCGAAAAATCCCGTGTGCCTTTGGGTATGCTTGGTTTTGCTGCCATAAGATTATTCTTTTATTAGTTCAGGGTGCAAAGTTACTGAAAATTCTCAGCTTCTGAACCGTTCCGACGACTTTTCGAAAGAGATCGGCCGATAAAAAAAGCAATTATAGTCAATTACAAAAGCGTTTATCAATAAGTCAGACCACTTTTCAACGTGGTAAGCCATGTCGGCAAACTTCCCAAACGATGTACCAGTTGTGCCTCAAACAAAGACTCCGGTTGCACTTTAACCCCGTGACTTTCATCAACAGTCACTTGCGACGGATCGAACTGAGTATCCACCCCATGTAGACCGATAAATAACGGCAAGACAAAACCTTTATAACGAGTTCCCCATAAATCGGTTACTGCAGCTTTACTGGCATTCTGCTTATAGTTCCAAAACACTAAATCGGCTAAGTGAAAAGGTGTATTTTTGACATCACCACCAACACCCTCACGAAAATATCCACCTTCGGAAGCATCGAACAATGTAGCTCTGGGTTGAGAAGCATGCATCTCGAAACAAGTATTCGACTTCATCTTCACCCGCCATACCACTGTCCCCATAGCCGGTTTAGAAACACCAACCGAATGCCATTGGCCGGCCTTATCTTCGATAGCTCCTAAAAACACGCGACTCGAGCCTTGAGAGCGAATAGCCGCATGCCCTTGATTCCCTTCGATCGTTACGCTATAAACCGAAACATTGGCTGAATTGATCACCGACATGGCTTCACTAACATCGACAAATCGACAGCGACGCAACCAGGAGTTGACATTATTCTTAATATTTATCGGTTTATAGCCGCCATCGTGTAACCAACTTTGATGATGAACAAACGATTCATGGAAGTTTCCAACAAATGCAATATCTTCCACCCCATTCTCTTGGGCATACAATAACTTCGTGATGTTCCACTTATATTTACTTTCAACAGCATGCATGATCGGTTCTTTAAAAGTCACCGTGTTGCCGCTGATCGCTACAATCTGATGAATATCTCTAACCTGTACTCCTGCAATGATCTCGGTCAACGACGGATCGACAGGATACGGACTAAGTTCTTTGGCCACTAACTCCGGATTATTATCCGATAGGGATAAAATGACCCATTGTCCCACTTTCAAGTTGCCGACGGTAGCCAATTGTACCGAGAAACTACCGCGAGGAGCATCGGCCGTCACGTCACTCACCTTCCCACTAGTATATCCCCCATCGAACAGAATCATCGACGGTGAAGCCCACATCTGTGTCAGATCTTTCGGCGGAATAGGCGTTTTCATAAACAACTCTGTTCCTCCCGCTCCTGAGCCTGCGCCACGAATGATGATGCGACTTTTAGTAATCCGAATCGATTCGTCCGGGTCTCCCTCACTCTGAAGAATAAATCGTCCTGCCGGGAAGTAAATGATACCGGAGCCATTGGCTTCTGCCGCCGCAATCGCATCAATTAGGGCTTGACGATCGGATAAGCCGTCGTTCGGAATCGCTCCGTAAGCCGTGACATCAAAAAGTGGATACGTCACGTCGGGTACAGCAGTCTCTGCATGGTGATAACCTGCAAATGAAAAGTCCAATAGTCGCGAATCTGTTTTTCCATTCTGTCTATCGGCTAGATATTCTTGCCACACTAGGGGATTCTGAGAGGTGTCGGTACGGGTGTTGTTCAACGTTGACTCATCGAGTTGCGAAATAAAATCTTTATTAGATGAGCAACCACTCATAAAGGAGAGGCCGATTAAGCCCCAAAGTAAAAATTTCTTTTGTGTTTCCATATTTATTTAGATTATAAAAATTGAATGTTACAAAAGTATACGAGTAGCGGAATATCCATCAGATGAAATCATACAGAAAAAGGACAAATTTATACAAAGCCCATTTTATATTCAGGAGATCTTTTTGTATTTTTGTGTATCAATTCATCAAAAAACGACCAACTTTTATGGGCACACGAACCGTCAGAATCCTCTTTCTTCTTTTTTGTCTACTAGAATCGCCCGTGAACCTCTCGGCTCATTCAGCCTTTTACACCAAAGGCGTCTCCTTCGAGTTAGCTCAATGGCGCAAACAGACCATTAAGAATTTAAAATATGATCTTTCATTTTCCATACCCGAACAAAAAAGCCTTCCGGTCGACGGAAAAGTGACGATCTGTTTCACACTAACAGAGCCGGAAGAAATCATCATTGACTTTCGCGAAAGTGCCGACAAAGTCAAACAAGTTAGAGTCAACGGAAAAGTAGCTCCCTATCGTTTTGAGAACGAACATCTCATCTTGTCAAAGTCGACCGTAGCAAAAGGAGCAAATACCATTGCGATTGACTTTATAGCGGGCAACCAATCGCTTAATCGCAATGAAGATTTTCTGTATACCCTTCTGGTACCCGATCGTGCAAGAACACTCTTTCCTTGTTTCGACCAGCCGAACCTAAAAGCCAAGTTTATCTTGAAGCTAGAAGTTCCGGAGAGCTGGAAGGCCGTTTCAAACACCGCTCAAACTCACGAGAAAATCTTAGAGAATCATCGAAAGAAGATTACTTTCGGCACCACCGAACCCCTCAGCACCTACCTCTTTTCGTTTGTTGCCGGGAAACTCGAACGTCGCGAATATCGCGAAGGCCAACAAAGCATCGCGGCTTATTATCGGGAAACCGACCCGAAAAAAGTGGCACAGCTAGACACGATCTTCAAACAAGTCATGGCTTCCTTGCGGTGGTTGGAAAACTATACCGGCATCGACTATCCCTTTGCCAAATACGACTTTATTATTCTTCCGGGATTTCAATATGGAGGTATGGAACACACCGGTGCCACGCTTTATAACGACAATCAGATGTTTTTAAGTGAACATCCGACTCCGGATGAAGAACTCCGACGTACCTTACTGATCGCCCATGAAACTGCACATATGTGGTTTGGCGATTTCGTCACGATGGATTGGTTTAATGATGTCTGGACCAAAGAGGTGTTCGCCAACTATTTCGCCGCTTGTATCACCGAACCCTTATTCCCAACCATCAATCATGAATTGAACCGTTTGCGTACGTTCAATGCAGCCGCTTTATCGGAAGACCGTACTTTAGGAACAACCGCCATTCGGCAACCCTTAGACAATCTTAATCAGGCCGGACTCATCTATGGGCAGATCATTTACAACAAGGCACCGATCATGATGGCCAAGCTGGTCGAGCTCATGGGAAAGGAAGCCTTTAAAGCAGGGATTAGAGAATATCTTAAGACGTATGCTTACAGCAATGCCACATGGGATCAGCTGATTGACATCCTCGACCGTAAAACGCCAGAGGATCTGACGGCCTTTAGCGAAGTTTGGGTCAACCGAAAAGGGATGCCGACGCTCACGTTCAAAACCCAAGACGGACAATTGATCCTCACACAACACGACCGGTATCATCGGGGATTGATCTGGCCACAAACGTTTCAGGTCACGCTCTGTGGCGATCAAGAACGTACCGTAGAGGTACAGATCAAGAGCACCGAGACCCGATTGCCTTTACCATTCGACGTCGATCATCTCATCGTGAACAGCGATGGACGTGGATATGGATTAATGATCCCAAATCAGCACAGCTTAGATTGGGTAGTCGACCATTGGACCTCGTTACCGAGTGAGACTAACCGACAAGCACAGTTGATGTTGTTGTATGAAAACTATCTGAATAAGACTCTTTCAAATCGTGATCTGCTCAAAGCGTTGTATAAAGGGTTACTTCTTGAAAAGAACGCATTAATTGCATCGACCATTGTTCAACTATTCCCCTTACCATTGGAAGAGCTCGACAAAGAGCAACGGGTGAAAGCTGAGGAAGAATTAATGATGCTTGCCGAGTCTCATCCTATTCCATCGTGCCAAACGCAATTGCTGCGTATGCTTACAGTCACGCATATCTCGGACAATGTGAGCCGACAATTGTACACCTTATGGAAAAATCAGAATGACAAACGTCTCAACGAGCAAGATTATATGACCTTATCTTATGAGCTTGCTTTAAGAATGCCCGATCAACAAGATGAAATAATCAGCACCCAACGAGCACGGCTCACCAATCCCGATCGTTTACGTCAGTTCGATTACATCCGTCGGGCCATCCAAGCCGATCGCGCGCAACAAAACGAACTCTTTTTATCCTTGATGAAGGCTGAAAACCGACGTATCGAACCGTGGACGGCTTCACTCTTATATTATTTAAACCATCCTTTACGTCAGGCACAAGCGGTGCACTATATCCAACAAGGTCTGAACGTTTTGGAAGAAGTGCAACGAACCGGCGACATCTTCTTCCCACGCAATTGGGTCAGTGCTTTACTTAGAGGCCATCGTACACCGGAAGCTTACTCGGCAGTTAAAACATTCTTAGAGACTCACCCTAAATACCCTCAACTTTTAACGAATAAGATTTTACAAGCCAGTTATTTGTTATATCGCGATTTTAGTGCCATGCAGTGATCAATTGAAATTAATTAAATATGAAAAAGTACTTTTTGATGCTAACTTGCATTCTTCATTGGGCAACTTCATTTGCTCAAGAAACATTTTGGAATTGTAATAAAATCACAGATGATCTTACAGCATGGAACGAATTTGATCAAAGCTATGGAAGTAATAAGAAAAGAGCAAAAGAATTATGTAAAACATTCACTCTTAACTCCGATGGAGGAATAGAACAAACATATATTATACAAGGACAAAAGCCAGTAGAACGGGAAATTATTATTGGTTTAATAAAAAAATGGATAGCTACCAATTTCACCAATAATAGTAATGTTATAAAAGAGTGTACTGAAAATCATATCAGATGTCAAGCAAACTGGGGGAAAGTCGCTTTTTATCAAGTTTTTATTGATTGTACAATAATTCAAGCACAGCTTGAAATAAATATTTATATAAAAGAGGATAGGTTAAAATTTGTGATATCAACACCCCACTATATATTAACCTCTGCCTCTGGAGGATTTGAAACCAAAGTGATAGCGATTGCTAATACGTTTCCATATAAGAAAGATTCAGATCATAAAGAAAGTTATTCAATGGCTTTTTTAAATACTTTCTCAAGCACCTTAACAGTATCAAAGAACTTTATAACTTTCTTAAACGCTCATATAAACGACAACAAAAAAAACGATTTTGATGATTGGTAATCAGTTATTTATATGCTTAATTTGGTTAAGTTCAACTTGCAAGTTTCATATATATAGTTCATCTCTTCCAATCTATTGAAAATAGCTTCGTAAATATTCTCAACCAACAACTCGAAGAGCTTGGTTATAGCTATGACCATTTTTTGTAAAGTTTATCATGTCCTATTGGCAACAGACGCTCAGGAGAAGATTAGAGACTAGGCTAGAATGTGCAATGGATATACCTCAAGCCACAACTCAGCGACCGTCTTTGAATGGTCAATCCAATGGTTATCAGACTATTCAAGTAGTATCGGACAACCGGACTCTTATGGCCTCCTTCTCCTAGAGTTGTCTTTTTGAAATTTATCTGCAACGTGCCACCAAACAAGCACTAATTTACTGATTATCAAATTCGAACACGTGTGGCAGATCGGTGACTGATGAGGTGGCAGATCGACGATCTGCCACCTCATGACTATGAATTATTCCAACAACCACAAAGGGTCGATCCGACTCGTTCAAAGGCAACTTTTCTGCGTTCAAGGCAAACCTGAGAGTTTCAAGGCTTGCCACTTCAGTTTCCTCTTTTGGAAATTTATTTTCAAACGTTGGCACTCTCACTTTATCAGTACACAACTAGAGGCTCCACCACATGAAACTTCTTTGTCTACGTATGAAACTCCCCTGCTTGCCGCATAAAAAAAAGCCATTTTACGGTAATCGAATACTCGTAAATGGCTTTCAATATGGTTTGCTATAATAAATTAGTCGCGTCTACCCATGAAAATCATAATGTAATAAACCA
>JBKEDO010000067.1:0-5989 GCA_047975405.1 Bacteroides sp. | reverse complement strand
GGGAGAATAAGTTTCATACCCTTCTGCAAGGGTCGACGGGCAATGGGTCAGTTTCATCATTGAATAGGTTTTAGGGTGACTGCTCCTATGGTATCGTGCGCTGTGGTGGCGAGAAGAAGTCCAAAATAATCTTTCTCGTCGATCTTCAACAAGCGGCATTGAGCTTCTTTGTTTGCTCCTTCAGAGAGTAGACTAAAGAAGAACGGGAACAGATAATCGCTTGTAAATCTCGCTTGCGTTTTAGGCAATGTCAAGCTCACTTCCGGCATCGAGGTGTTGGCTAGATATCCCGGTTCATACTCAAACACATAGCTTCCGTTGTCGGTCTCGGTCAGAGTTCCGGCTTCAATGCCTTTCATATAGACTTTTGCACTTCGCATGACTTATCATTTTAGTGGTTTCACACCTACGGTTATTTCCAACCCCAGCACTTCCAAAATCTTAATCAGTACCTCGATAGTCGGGTTTGCCTGTCCGCGTTCAATCTTGTAGAGGGTATTGACGCTGATGCCTGCAATATCGGCTAAATCGGGCTGTGTAATCATCAGCTCTTTTCTGCGGTGACGGATTTGCTCGCCGAGGGTGGTCCGTAATGAGTTGATTTGATGGTCCATATTCCTATTGTATTGTGATTCTAAAAACAAATATAGTGTATTTTTTTAGAAAACAAGCTTAAATCATATTTTATTGTGATTTTGAAGGATTTGAGATAGAGTTAAGATGCGATCGGTCTTATAATCACATTATAATGTGGTATTCCAAGGGAGATGATAAACCACTTTTTTGTGAAGTTGGAACGGGAGGATTCTTTAAAGGTAAAAATCCAAATGTTTCCATTCAAGAATTGAATTCAAATTGGATTGATGGAGAACATATCGTATATATAGGTAAAGCAACTGAACTATGTCGTAGACTGCGTCAATATATGTGTTTTGGACAAGGTAAAAACATCGGTCATTGGGGCGGTAGATATATTTGGCAAATACCGAGAATGGAATAAGGCTCGGTGCCAAATGGCTTATAAACATTAAACTTGTTTCTTCTTTTTTTTAGTTAAAAGGTGAAAATATGGTTAATTGTGGGTATGATGTTGAGAACAATACCTCTACTCTATCGTTTCATCTTTATATTTGTATTGTAATTTAAATAAGAGGTAAATATGTGCATATTAAAGGAAGTGGGACGTTTTATTAAAAATGGAGCTTCTACATTTCGTGATGCTTCTCAAGGGCATTATAGGCAAGACTCCGAAGCAATCTCTAAAATCAGAAAAGAGATTCTGGAAACAGATCGAAATCGAATTGATGATAAGAAAAATTTGATGGAAGATCGAAAAAAAATTGAGAGAGATGTTCGTAAATCTTTCAATGAAATGGCAATAAACAATGGGTAAGCAAGAATTAAAACAGTGAGAAACCCAAGTCTCTACAGGTAATGGAGTTGGAAAACAATTAGAACAGACTTATACTGTTGATGATAATTGCTTACCTTCACCTCAAGAATTATCGGCATATAAAGATATCGATCCTAAAATTATAGATTATCTTATTGAGGCTTCTGTAAAGGAGCAAAATCATCGACACAAAATGGATGAGAATAAGTTGAGTATAATTAGAAAGGCTGATACAAGGGGTGGAAGAATGAATTGGTGGGGGATGTTTTTTGCTTTTCTTGCTATAGTTGCAATGGTAGCCCTTGCTGGTTATGCTCTTTATTTGGACAAACCTTGGTTTGCCGGAATTATGGGAGGTACTACATTGGTATCGGTAGCTTCTATCTTTATTAAACGTAACGATAGTGATAGAAAGCCATCTGGTAATACAAAAAAATAGTTGAAGTCTTTTAAAACTAGTCTTAAGCGGTAAATTAAATTTTACCGCTTTTTTTCTACTTTAATAAGTCTATTACAAAAGATCTTCGAATTTATTCCTGCGTTGACGGTATTCTGCTAAATGGATTTTCTTGACGTTGAGTAGCAGGAAATAGGCTTCTATGGTATCTTGCGCTGTCGTGGTGTGGCACAAAGTTAAGATCTGCTGAGTTAGCGGATAATGCTATCAATGCTATCAATGAAGTCAAAAGTACCGTATTCTAGCTCCATAACGACCGCATCTCGGTGCGATAACGACCGCACTCCGGAGCTACAACGACCGTACTCTATTCCTTTGACCACCGTACTCTATTCTTTTGACCACCGTACTCTATTCTTTTGACCACCGTACTCTATTTTCCTGACCACCGTACTCTATTTTCCTGACCACCGTACTCCGTTTTCCTGACCACCGTGTCTCTTTCATCTAACCTCCTGCGTTGATTCTTAATGGTTTAAATCGTGTTAAAAATAAGATTTATTCACTTTTTTATGACTCCTTTTTTGTCCGTAATTTTCCATCGTGATTCTCGAAATTTAAATAGTTGTACATCCTTATTTGTCTTAATTTATTTAAATCTTCTGCTGTCGTGATAGCACTACGAAGCACGACTCCGGGCGCTCTGCGTACTCTTTCCTGTTGGGTGGACTCTCGATTGATCTCTCGATTGATCTCTCGACTGGTCTCCGGATTGACCTTTGGATTGGTCTCCGGTTCAACTTCTCGGCCAACTTCCAAAGGGGTTATTCTATCGACCTTCGGTGGCGTTATTCGAATGCCCTCCGAAGTCGTTGCTCGATCGGTGGAACGTTGGTCGAAGATCACGGCTCGCAAGCCATAGCCTTGGGTGATGGCTTTGTAAATTTCGTCGAGGAAGACTTTCAAGGAGATCTCGATGTGAAGTTGACGAGCGTAAAAGTCGAGTAATTCGGAGAGAATTAGGCAGCGGGAATGGCCTTGAGTTTCTGCTTGATGAATGGTGCAATGCGAAATATGGGTCTCTTCTTCGACGTTCTCACGCGAGAGTCCACACAGCCAACGGAGTTGCTCTTCGAAATGCCCGATGCAGAGGCAGTTCTTCTCGGCATCTGAATGGTATTGGACGATGAGTTGGTCGAGCTTATCGTAGGGGATTTCTAGCTTTGAGGGATGCGAACGGCTGGGTGCGACTGATAGGAGCGTACATTCGTTGGGTGAATATCCGAAAGACTTCTCGTTTTTGAGATATTCTTGGTCTTCGGAAGGCCGCGGGTTATGGTTTTCGGAAGACCACGGTTCATCGCCTTTGGGATGTTTTTGGTCTTCGGATGATTCGGATGGTTCAATGTCTTCGGTGCCTTCAATCCCTTCGGTGCCTTTGGTGGGGAGGATGGGGAGGAGTCGGATGGATTGACCCTCTTCGATAGCCCTGAACACGAGGTTAAGAAATTCCGGTAAATGGAATTTACAACCGAAATAGCGAGGGTAGGGTTCGAAAAGAATGGCAACGTTGGTGGAGGTGCTGTATCCTTTGCTCTCAATATGGTTGATGGTGCGATCGGTGAGCATGGAGAAGCATTCGGCGTCCATTATGGTGACGTGAGTCAGTAGACGCAGGTGGTGCTCGAGCTCTCCAACTAATCGGCATCTGGTGATGGCTTTTATTGTAAATATATCGTTGTTTTCTTTTACTGTTTTCATAACGTATAATCTTAGTCTTAGTGTTTAATTTGTTCAATTTACATCTTTTGCAAATCTCAGACCCCGAAAAAAACTGGCCTATCATTTCGTACCGAGGGCTTTACCTTTGTCGTGTCATCGCAAGCGAATGGGATGACGCCGATTTAAGCGGTGGCCGAGTGACGTATTAAGACGTTGTTAAACTGTGAGTTACTCCCGTTTGGTACGTTGGCTAATGTTGTTGTTTAAACGGCTTTTTAATTTGTAATTAAAGAATACTTAAAACGATCTTAAATTTTTAAAAAGATGAAAAAACTAGATGTGACGTTAAAAGAGGACTTGGGATTGATGGATGAACGGGTGTTGAACTTGATGGAATGTGAGGGATTAGTCGGTTATGGGGCTTATATGATGTTGAATTATTTGCTCCGTCACCAGGAGGACTATCGTTTTCCGTTGGTGCTGCTTTCTACGGTGGCGCGTCTGGCGCATGTTCGAGCTAACTTCCTGATGAAGATCATTAAGAATTATGGGTTGTTTGTGATGGATGGGGAGGAGTTTTTCTCGCCGTCGGTGACCGATTTTATGCTTCGGTTGAGGATTAAAAAACTTACAAATAAGGAAAATAAGTTACAGTTTGGCGATGCGAAGAAAAAGTCACTCAGTGAGCGTTCTGAGTTAACGAATGTGAAAAAAGAGATTAAGAAAACGTGTAACTCGTTGACTGACAGTCGGCAGCTTTCTACATACGCGGGCGCAAAGATTAATAGTATATCTCTATATAAGATTAGAGAGAGAAAAAAAGAAAAAGACAACGGCCAAATGCCTCAAAGACCAATGGCCGAAATTCCGAATTCTCAACAAAGGGTTTCGCCGAGAACGGATCAGCCGAGATCGGATCGGTCGGGAATGAATCAGTCAGGAATAGCTCAGCCGAGATCGGATCAGTCAAGAACGGCTCAGTCAAGAATGGATCGGTCGGGAATGGATTCGCCAAGAACGAATCAACGACCGGCTGTTGATCGTCCTGTTTCTTCTTCTTTCGGTCGGTCTACTGCTCGGTCGGTTTCTTATGAGTCCGGTACTCGGTCGGTTCCTAATGATTCCGCTACTCGGGTGGTTCCCAACCGTTCGGGTCGAGACAATCGGGGCTATGGGCGTTTGGAATCCCGGCCGTCGACTTCCCAGTTATCGGCTTCTCAGTTGCCTTTGTCTCAGTCGCCTTCGTCTCGTTCATCTTCGTCTCGTTCATCTTCATCTCGTTTTACTCGAGAAGGATACTCTCGGTCGACGGTAGATCCTTGCTCTGGTTATGTTCCTGACGCTGAGTCTCTTGCCGCTGTTTCTGGCGCTGCTGCTGCCACGAGAGTTTCCTCGGGCAAGAAATCTTCTTTTGATTCTTTCCCTTCTTCTGCCTCGGAAAAGCCTTGGCGCGACTGGGTCGACGATCTGCTGGACGACGAGACGTACTTGCGTCAGGTGGCGATGCATTCTAAGATGGGTCGCGATTTTATGAAGTCGGTCGATCGGATCTTGGAACTGTTTAAGGAGCATGTGGAGCTGTATGGCACATCGGGCGGGCTGGTCACGCGGTGCGATGTGAAGTATTACTTTTCCAATTTCATGCGTGAGGACTCGAACACGTTGAAGCTGCTGAAGAAGCGGTTGCACGATGAGCAGGAGGCGCGTGATGCACGCAACCCGTATCGGTATGAGGTGCATCGCGATGGACGACGGTTCTATCCGACGGGCGAAGAGATACCGATGTATGCGACCCCACGGCCGTCGAAGTATTCGGTTTTCAGTCCGACCTCAGGTCGTTGGGTAGGCTAACTCTAGGTTGTCGGATAGAGTAACCGTGCATCGTTGGATGGGCTAACCGTACATCGTTGTAAAAGATGGCGGGATTGCTTTAGTCGACAGTGTGT
Organism: Bacteroides sp.; assembly: GCA_047975405.1. Classification (GTDB taxonomy): domain Bacteria; phylum Bacteroidota; class Bacteroidia; order Bacteroidales; family Bacteroidaceae; genus Bacteroides. The sequence goes on along the minus strand of JBKEDO010000067.1, from coordinate 531 downwards.
GACTTTGATGCATCTATGTGTTTAGCTTGAAAAGAATAATCGTGTTTAACTTTAAAATAATCTACAACTATGGAATTTAGAGACTTTGCCAAATTCGGCATCGATACGCGTGGACGGTCGGCCGGACGTTTAAAAACGTATTGTGAAGAATGTCGGTCGACCCGCAAGAATAAACGTGACAAATCGTTGTATGTCAACCTCGATACGGGTTGGTGTCATTGTTACCACTGTGGCCATCGGTTTTATGTGCCCACGGTGCAGGAGGAACGGGAAAAGGAGGAGCGCCGGGAACGGAGCGTTCGGTCTGTGCCGCAGCATTTCCAACGTCCGGTGTTCGATGCCTCGAAGCTGACGCTCTCGGAGGAGGTTGAACGTTATCTGGTGGAGAAGCGTTGCATCTCGCAGAAGACGATCGCCGGGATGCGGATCACGGAGCAGACCACGGTGATGCCGCAGACGGGCAAGGCGGAACGGTGCATCTGTTTCAACTATTTCGAGGAGGGACAGTTGGTGAACACGAAGTTCCGCACG
>JBKEDO010000043.1:0-8028 GCA_047975405.1 Bacteroides sp. | reverse complement strand
CTGTGAACGTGGTTAAGCCGGGTAAGAGTGGTGCTGAAGAGATCAAAGCCATGATGGACAACTTCCGTTCTAATCCTCCGAAAGATCTTGGCGGTTCGAAGGTGGTTGCGATTAAAGACTATTTGAGCTTGAAGCAGACCGACGATAAAGGCCAAGTGATCGATCTTGACATGCCGGATATCTCAAATGTTCTTCAGTTCTTCACTGAAGATGGCGACAAGGTGTCGGTACGTCCTTCTGGAACTGAGCCCAAGATCAAGTTCTATATGGAAGTGAAAGGTGAGATGGGTTGTCGTAACTGTTATGCTTCTGCAGAAGCGGCAGCGATGGACAAGATCGCAGCGATCCGTACTTCTCTACACATTTAGTCTATTCGACTCTTTTCTGATCTTGATCGGTCGGTGAGACACGTGATCGATGGATCAGAGAATCGTTTGATAAAATAAATGAATTATTCAAAAGCCTTTGCCCGATCTTTAAGAGAAGATCTTGGCGGGGCTTTTGTTTTTGGAAACGATTAATCAGTTCGTGATCTTTATGCGACTACGGAATATCGATTTATTAAAAGGACTACTCATCTTATTGGTGATAGTGGGGCATGTTGTTCGTGAGGAGATGAGTCACTCTCTTCTTCGAACCTTTATCTATAGTTTTCACATGCCACTCTTTGTGGCCATCAGTGGATTCCTTTATCATCTCTCGCCCGATAGTCGTGTGGTGGACTTAATGAAGAAATATACCGTACGTCTCCTATTGCCTTGGGCGAGTGCCGTGTTGATCTACTATCTTGCGACCGATGCTTATCGTGTCGGTGATTCATGGGGAACATCACTTGTCGACGCCTTCCTCTACCCTTATTACCATCTGTGGTTCATTCCGGCCTATCTGTCGTGGGTGGCGCTCACCTGGCTCATGCGGCGATTAGGACTCAGTCATCGGCAGATTCTTTGGGCAGGGATTGGGATTAGCGTTGTAGCCACCATTCTGCAGCAAGCCTTACCGCTTCAAGGTGTTCCGGGAAAGCTCTTTTATACCTTCCGTCCTTACCTTTATCTTTATTTTGTGGTCGGCTTATGGTATCGACACCATCCTGTTCGGAGGACCCTTCGTACAGAATATATTTGGCCCGTGATCTGTAGTGTAGTGGTGGTTTATCTCTATGTCCATCCGTTGCCGATGATGTCCCTTTGGGTCAATCTTCTTTTCAGCCTTTCCCTCATCCATCTCTTGCTTAACTTAGCCCTTGGCTACCAACTTCCTCATTGTCGTCAACTAGAGTGGTTGGGTACCCATTCGCTGACTTTCTACTTATGGCATGTGCTTCCCATCCTCTGTGCCACCGCTTTCATTCCCAATATTCATTCGCCCCTATTCTATATCGTGACTATTGCTTTAGAGCTTGTGTTGGTGGGGTTTTATTCTCTTTATATCAAGCAAAAAACGACTTGAATATAAGAGCCGCCTTCTTCGATTAGAGTAGGCCGTGTTATTTAATAGAATAATAAGTTTCGTGCTCTGTAATCATAAAGACCAACTTGGTCGTAAGGTAAAAAAGAGTGAATTAAATGTCGCTTACTCTTTTTAACTCTTTTTAAATAGTTGTTGATCTGTTAGGTAAAAAAGATAGACTACATTTGTTTGTTGTAACTGATTTTATTTCTGCTATCGACGTTCTGATTGTAGTTATATTTATCTAGTTTCAATGCCTTTAATCGATCAAATACTATTGAAGAACTAATACATGTGTCATGAAAAAACTATTTTTTCTTGTTTTTATTTCTTGGCTATTTACCTTAAATACACAAGCCAAGGACTATAAATTATTTGGGAAAATTCTATTTACAGATTCAAAATCGCCCAAAGAGGTTTCAGTGGTTGCAATGACTGCCGACTCCCTAATCAAGAATCACCAATTAACCCATGCCGACGGAACGTTTATGTGGAAGAATCTTCCAGTCAGTCGTTACATCTTTAAAGTCGATATAGCGGGCTATGAGCGTGTCAATCTCCTCGTCGATTGGAAGAACGACCGACATATCGATTTGGGCACGATCTCTATTCTTCCTAAAAAGAAATCCTCTTTAGATGTCGATTTGCCGGAAGTTGTTGTCACCGGCAGTTCAATCATTCAGAAGGTCGATAAAATGATTGTGTTTCCCAAGGCTGCACAATTAAAGATCTCTTCCGGGAGTATCGATTTACTTCAAACCCTCAATCTTCCGGGGATGACTGTTAATCCGATCGAACAAAAAGTCCTTATTGAAGGAGCCGCTCCAATCTATCAAATCAATGGGCGTCCACAGCCTAGAGAACAAGTTTTGGGTCTTAGCCCCGATGATATTGATCGAATAGAGTATAGCAGTAGCCCGTCGATCCGTTATGCCAATAGCAATGCCGGAGGAGTCATAAACTTCATCCTTAAAGAGAAGCAGAATGGCGGTAACCTTTTTTCAAATCTGATGGCATCACCGATGACCGGCTTTTTAAATGGAACGCTAAGTACAAGCTTGCGTCATAAGAAGTCCGAGTTCACCCTCTTATACAACAATAGTTGGCGCGATTATGACAAGCGTTGGACCGATCGTGGCGAGTCTTTTGTTAGTCCATATAGCACTATCGATCGCCTCAGTGCCGGTCGTTATTCACCGTTCGGTTATCTATCGCAAGAGATCAATCTTGGCTATAATTTACAGATTAACGATCGCACAATGTTTTCGGCCACTTTCCTCAATAGCATTGGACGTCAGCACACCTCTATAAATTCGGATATTCTGCAAACAGAAAACCAAGGCGCCAATACCAAGATCAATAGAGAAAGTAAAGCCCTGTTTAAAGCTTATTCCCCTTCGATCGATCTCTTCTTGATTCATCGATTCAGGAACAACCATTCTTTAGAATTTAATGTAGTGGGTACACTCACACAAAGTGATTATACCCGTCATCTGACCGATAGCTATGCTACCTCCTCTGTGGTTGAGAAATTCAATAACAACGTCGACAACAGTCGTCAGTCATTGATCGCCGAAGCCACCTATCGTTTTAAGGTCGGCACCCAGCAATTAGGGTTTGGCCTTCGTCATTTACAGAGTTATACACGCAACGATTATAGTGGAAATTCCGATCAGACTACCCGCATGAATTCTGGAGATACCTACATGCATGGAGAATGGAAAGGAAGCCTAAATAAGTTTTCTTACTCTTTAGGAGTAGGGATAAAATACTATCAAGTCAGCAACCATTTAGATCAGCGTACCTATTTTCGTAACCTCGTAAGTCTGAATCTGTTGTATCCTCTTTCTAAGAACTTTAGGTTGAGCTACCTTTTTCAATTAAAACCATCGCTTCCTACGCTTTCCCAACTGAGTGACGTTGAGCAGAGTTACGAGAAAATCCTCGTCATCAAAGGAAACCCTCAGCTGAAAGCCTACAACACGGTTAGAAATCGTTTACTCATGACTTACAATAAGAGTAACCTCAATGTCAACCTTTGGTTAAGTCACACGAAAACCTTTCATCCCATCTCTATTTATACCTATTATGAACCCCGGACTTTTGTTTCCGAGTATCGGAATCAGAATTATAACCAGCAGACCAATGCTCAGTTAGACATCAACCTTTCAAAGCTTTTTAAGTGTTTAAACTTTTCAACCTCAGTCGGCTGGAATCGGTTCTCTACATCCGGTGAAGACTATCGCCATCAACTGTACAACCTCTATTGGTCGGCTTCTGTTCAAGCCTATTACAAATCGTGGTATTTGGTAGGCTCGTACACCCGCCCCAAGAAAGAACTCTCCGGAGAGATCGTGAGCTTGGAAGAGAACAACTCAACGTTGATGCTAGGTTATCGACATGGGCGTTTGAGCTTAAGAGCCGGTGTCTATTATCCGTTTACGAAAGCATGGAAAGTCAAGAGCGAATCCTTGTCGTCAGTCAACCCCTTCAGTGAAAGTGTACGCATCAAAGACAACGGCAACATGTTCGTGCTTGGAGTATCCTACCAGCTCAACTGGGGTAAGTCACTGAAGAAAAGTAAGAAGTCGCTACAGAACGCAGATGGTGAAGTGGGAATCTTAAAAGTTCAAGAATAGAGATCTCAGTCTGATCATCAAGTTTAAACTTTATATGATCCTTATCTGTTGATTAACAACACCTATCCTTAGCCAACTTGTATATTGGCTAAGGATCTTGTGTTAGATTCGATTACAAGATATTTTTTTGTTATCACCTATAAATAAACGGATTATGGATGCATCAGAATTAAGAGAAATGTTTATGGCCTTTCGGGATAGCAGAATTCTTCTGACGGCCTACGAACTAGATGTCTTCACGTGTATCGGTCGTCAGAGTCTAGACTCGATGGAAATCTCAAAGAGACTGAAACTAAATCATAGGGCTACCGAGCGATTGTTAAACGCTCTGGTTGCCTTGGAACTGCTCCGTAAGGAGAAAGGGAAATTCACAAATACCGAACTCTCGCAGACCTATCTCTCTGCTGATAGTCCTTCCTACATGGCAGGATTCATGCACACCAATCATCTGTGGAATACCTGGAGTCAGCTGACTGAGGTGGTGAAAACAGGTGAAGCCGTTCAGCAAGTCGATATAAACAATCGTGGCGATCAATGGCTCAGTGCATTTATCCACGCGATGCACGACAGAGGCATGAAGCAAGCCCCTTCCCAAGTTGCCAAGATCGATTTGCAAGGAGTTCATTCAATGCTAGATGTTGGCGGTGGTTCGGGATGCTACAGTATGGCATTTATCCAATCGAAACCCACTCTGAAAGCCGTCATTTTCGATTTGCCCAATGTCGTTCCCATCTCCAGAGCGATCGTCGAAAAAGAAGGCTTCGCCGGTCAGATCGAGTTTTGTGCAGGCGACTATACCCAGAATGAGTTGCCACAAGGTTACGACTTGGCTTTTTTGTCCGCCATCGTTCACGGCAACTCCTCCGAGATCAATCAAGAACTGATCCGGAAGTGTTATCGAGCCCTAAATCCCAATGGACAGATCGTGATACAAGATTGGATCATGAATGATGACAAGACCGAACCGGTGGCCGGAGCAATCTTCTCAATCAATATGCTGGTCGGCGTGAACGATGGAGGTTGCTACTCCGAGAAAGAGGTGAGCGATTGGCTGACTCATGCCGGTTTCACGGCCATCAGAAGAGTAAGACTCGATGGAGGACTATCGCAGATGATCGCCGTAAAGAAATAACCATGCAGCACGGCTAACCTATCATAAAAAGAAAGGAGTGACACCCGTCACCCCCTTCCTTTAATCAACAGACTATTCTCCGTATTTTTAAGTGTTTCGCTCTTAATCTTCAACTGATGCTCCACGATCAGATCATAATCGCAATGCTGGTCGGCACTTTTGCTCGTCACCACCAATAATTCCAGCGACATCAGAAACGCAAACAAGAACAGATAAAAGGCTAGAGCCACACCATCCTCGCTTAAGATGCCGAATAATGCTTTCAACTCCTCTAAGAATCCCGTTTCCGCCTCTTCGTACTCCTTTCGTACCTCGTCGGCCACCGTCATCTTCCTTTTTTGAAAATCCTCCAGCTGCTTGACCGCTGCTTTCAGAGCCTCTTCATTCGCTTTCACCTGACCGCTTAACGGATTTTCCACATTACGTTTCGTCACGTTGGTTGTTTTCTCCAAGATCGGTTTCCCATCGCTATCCACCCCCGTCTGTCGGGTGATGGTCTGCACATCAGTAGCCGCGATCACCGGTCGTTTGTCGAGCTTATCATAAAGTTCGATGTTTGCCTTTCCCAGCGAGTCGATGGTTTGCGTGACACGTACAATGTCCGCATCCAAAAAGTGCATCCGTTTAGGAATCTCCTTATTGATCTGCTCCGTTCTGATCTCCTTCATCTTCACCTGAATATCATTCTTAAAGATAATCTGGTCGAAGATGGCCGATCCCAAGACCGCCATAAGAAACGCTAGAAAGAAACGTACCACAGCCATAAAACCGAGTTTCCCGGTAAGGATGATATACCGTTCGATGCAAATGATGATAGCTACAAATACCGCCGATACCGCGATCTTACCGAGCAAGCTATCTATTCCGATATAGTTATCCGCAAAGCAGAAACCAATTGTTCCCCAGATCGCAATCAAGATGATGATTGCCGAGATATACTTTTTCAGCGAACGATGGCTCGCCTCACCACATTCCCTTAGAATGTTCGCATCCCATCCAATCAGGAAGCAGCCGATCCTTGTCAGCATGCCGATTTTATTCTTATCTCTCATAACGCAATAAGGTTTCCGATTTAGCCGCCAATCCTTTTAAAAAGCCTCTTTCGTACGACTTGATCATACTCAATAACTGCTCTTCATCTCTGTCGAGCGAAGTTCTCATTTGTGCCAACACCTCCATGTGCTCCAGATAAGTTTGCTTTCTAGCTTTTAAGACCAACGAAGAATTGATCAATCCCTGCTCCTCGAGAATGCCGATTTGTACCTCGATATCCCTCAGATCGCTCTTATAGCGTAGAGTAACTTGTTCGAACAACCGTTTAAGCTCATTTCGGATGATCACCTTCTTCGAGTCTTTGTAAGTACCGTTAGCGTCACACATTGCATCGTTATACCCATCCTCCTCATAATCCCTGCCGATAAAAGCATAGACCGCATCGATGGGCATGCTCGTCCCATAATAACTGTTTCCCGTCGGCGTATTTCCCGCTTCGGAATGATCGACCACATCTTTAGATCTGGTTTCCGGAAAGTCTTTAGCCGGTGCTTCCGGTACGGCGATTGGTTCAGTCGGCTTCTTTGAGCCGAATAGTGATGAAAAGAATCCCATAAGATCTGAAATCTATTAATGATTAATATGTTTCGTAAGGAACACCCTATTGATAATGTCCTTAGATAATTTAGACGTGAGATCTCTTAGGAAAGTTGCAGTTGTGTTCTGCTCATTACGCGAAAACAATTTCGTAAGGAATCACATTATCAAATATTATTGCTAATTTTGCCTTCGTAATGGAGTGCTTATGTCATTTTATCTTGTATTATTTATCCCAATAAAGATGTCGATCTAAGCAAACCGTTGTCAACCTATTTTATCTCTTATATAACTTATGGATATAATCATTTGCGTCATTCTGAAAGATTACTTAATTTCTAAAAAAACGATCAAATATCTTCGACAAAATGTCGTTGCCGATACGATATATCTGCTTACTCCAAAGCATAACTTCAGATTCTACAGTCGTAACTTCAGAGATAAATATCAAGTAGTCTTGATCGATGAGGAGGAGATTGTACCCCATTCGCAAAGGATCAAAGAAGTTGCAAGTCGCCATTTCACTTGTGAATATCGGTTTGGGTGGTACTATCAACAATTTCTTAAGATGAACTTTGCATTAAGCCAATATGCCAAAGAGCATTACTTAATCTGGGATGGTGATACGATTCCGCTTAATCGACTGACATTTCTAGAAAATGAGAAGATGATCTTTACTCCGAAAACCGAATATCATAAAAGCTATTTCACTACAATGAAGCGAATCCTCGGTTACGATAAAAGCGTTCCTTATTCATTTATTGCAGAACACATGATTATAGATGTCGCAATCATGAGAGAACTCATTTCTCGTATTGCATCATCTTCTATTGAGGGAGACACCTGGTATGAAAAAATTATTCATGCCACCAATCCCAATGAACCTAATAGCTTCTCGGAGTTTGAAACCTACGGTACGTATTGCCATATAAACTATAACCACCGCTATACGACTAAAGAACTAAGAACCTTTAGAGATTGCGGAGAAAAATACAGTCGGCTCATCAGTAAAAGACACCTCAATAAACTTTCTGAAAAATACGATACCGTTTCGCTAGAAGACTGGAGCATTCCGAAAAAGATTATCCCTAGGTTCCTAAACGGTGCTGCTCAACAATACCTCTCTCTCTTAAATCGTCTACTCTAGTTACCTGCCTCATTTCTGCTAGTTAAAATAGATCCATCTTTGCTCGGTTTGAGATAACCGAGGAGGAAGAG
>JBKEDO010000013.1:0-65473 GCA_047975405.1 Bacteroides sp. | reverse complement strand
GCCATGACATACTCGACGATCACGATAGCCATTACTCACATCATCAGTCTGAGAATTATAAATCTTACGCTCTGATTTCATTAATGATTCCATCCCTAAACGGATTAATTCCTGAAATCCTTCTTTACCATTTGTAAGTGAAGAAATAATTTCAGACATTTGTTCTTGTGTAAATTCCATTTCTCTTTCATTTTAGGTTACAATACAAATCTAAGAAATATTGGGATTTACACACTTTTTAAAACGCTATCCAAATTTGTGCCTAAATCGTTACCTATTCCGTTCCGGACAAAAACGGTAACGATTTGTCCAAAATTGACCTCTCGCTGTCCCAATTTGTACAGCCTGTATATATCTCACAATTAATACATTAAAAGTAATTTTGTAACATTGAAAAGTGAGATTATGAAGAGTACATTTAAAGTCCTTTTCTACCTGAAAAAAGGGTCGGAAAAGCGTAATGGAGAGGTGTCGATTATGACAAGAGTTACCGTTGACGGAAAAGTTTGCCAGTTCAGTACGAAACAAAGCATCCTTCCCGAGAACTGGAATGTGAAAGCCGGGAAAGCCACAGGAAAGTCTGCCGGCCAAATCAACAAACTGCTGGATGACATTAAAGCTTCCCTCAACCAAATCTACCATGAGCAACAGCGACGGGACAACTATGTTACCTCTGAAAAGATAAAGAATGAGTTCCTGGGCCATTCAGAGAATCATGCAACATTACTGGTCCTGTTTGTGAAGCACAACAACGATGTGAAACAGCTTATTGGTATATCCAAATCCGCATCTACTTATCAAAAGTATGAAGTAACCCGGAAGCATCTTGAGAACTTTATAAGACACAAGTACAACTTGTCGGACATTGCACTGCAAGAGATAAACCTAATGTTTATCACCGATTTTGAAGTGTATCTTAAAACGATCTGCAAATGCAATTCCAACACCACAGCCAAATTTATGCAGTTTTTTAAGCGCATCGTTCTGATTGCTCGAAATAACGGAATTATTATTGGAGATCCTTTTGCGAATTACAAAATCCGTCTGCAAAAAGTGGATAGAGGCTATCTTACGGAAGATGAAATCAAGAAAATACTCGAACTCAACCTTGTATCCGAAAGGTTGGAACATGTTCGTGATTTATTTATCTTTTCTTGTTTTTGCGGTTTGGCTTACATAGATGTGGCAGGTCTTAGAAAGGAGCATATCCGCAAATCGTTTGACGGTAACCTTTGGATTATGACCAAACGGGTGAAGACAGGCACCGATGTCAATGTCCCGTTATTGGATATTCCCAAAATGATCCTAGACAAGTATAAAAACAAGCTCCCAAATGGAGAAATCCTTCCAATAATCAGCAACCAGAAGCTAAATTCGTACTTGAAGGAGATTGCCGACCTGTCCGGAATCAAGAAGAATCTTACGTTTCACCTTGCCCGCCATACCTTCGCCACCACAACGATACTGGGTAAAGGAGTTCCCATTGAAACCGTTTCTAAAATGTTGGGGCATACCAATATTGAAACGACCCAAATCTACGCCCGCATTACTAATAACAAGATTAGCAGCGATATGAAAGGGCTTTCTGAGCAGTTTACGGGCATTGAGAAAATCTATAAAAAAGTGGCTCAATAGTTACCTATTTCCAGTAGGTAACCAATGGTAACGAATTAGCTAACGATTTTTACTGTAAAACGCTAAAATATAAACAGATATGGAATTACAAGTCATTCAAAACAAAATCTTTGAAGTCCGGGGATACAGGGTAATGCTGGACTTCCACTTAGCGGAGTTATATAATGTAAAGACAAAAGTTCTCAAACAGGCTGTCAAACGTAACATCCAGCGATTTCCTTCTGACTTTATGTTTGAACTGGATAAAGAAGAGTTTCGGGGAACTGGTCACAAATTGTGACCAGTTCCCCGAAACCCTAAAACACAGTTCTGTCAGCCCAATGGTTTTCACAGAACAGGGTGTAGCAATGCTTTCTACAGTATTGAGAAGCCAAACAGCAATAGATGTAAATATATCTATTATGCGGGCATTTGTCCTGATGCGACAAATGGTTATCGGATATGATGAACTTCTTAAACGTATTGAGGAACTGGAAGAAAGCACAGATGCACAGTTCAGTGAAATATACCAAGCTTTAACCCAGCTATTAAGTAAACCTGACCCCAAACCAAGAAAACCCATAGGATACAGAATACCTGATGAAGAATAATAACTTATCACAAATTGTGATAACCTAATGATGGCGAGCCGATAAAGCCCGCCATTCATTTATTTTACTCAAAACTTGGTTTAATAACATTACTCTGAGGTATTGTATTATCAAATCTGTGATGAATAAGCTCTATGGGCAAGTCTATTCGAGTGGATAAGAAAGATGATTCCTTGTCTCTCCATTCTGTCATAATCCCAACTAAATAGATTTTTTTGTCTTTATCTAAATACCACAAACCGGTTCCGCTTATGCCATATGGCTTAGGCGCTGTTTGTTTAATATTAGTTTTTGTATCTGCCAATTTCTTTCTATGAAAATCCAACAAAAAATTAGTCCCATTGTCTAAATCTAGCTTTTGATATATTTGGGGAGTTGTTATTCCTTTAGTGACAAATTTGAACGGTATGGGTTTTATTGTTTTTCTTTGAGTATTTTTTTTTGTTTTAGTAACAGGATATCCGAATATGAAATATCTATTTTCTTCGGATAGAATATGATTCATAGCTATTTGTTCAATAGTAGTGAAAGAATAATATTGTTTTAAATCTTCTGCAACTTCTGGTAGTAATTTGCATACAGCAATATCTCCTTTGTTGTTTTCTTTACTCTTACAAGGCGACAAATAAGATATTGCTCCCTGTAAAACATAAAAATCCCCATTGATAAATGTTCCTATATCCTGAACCGTTTCATTCTCGTAAACATGTCCTGCTGTTAATAAATAATAACCATTATTGAACTCAAATAATACGCCTGATGCTAATGCGGAAATATCAATAGGCTCATCTTCCGACTCCTTTTTGTATATCTGAACGATAAAAGGGTGTATTTGGCTGAATAGTGCTTCTAACGCCTTTGCTTTTGCCTCTCTAATTTTATCTTCCATATGAATTTTATTTAAAACATAGCATATTTTTTTGAAATGTAAACAAATATATGAAAAAATGTAGCTTTCTGAATTAATCCCATTTAATTCCAGCTTCTTTAACCGTAAACCACTTCCATAGGCAGTCATTCCATCGGGGGCGGTTGATCATTTCCATTTCTATATGCAAAAGTATTTGCGGCTTCTTAACGTCTTTGAAAGTTCAGCCCTAAAGGGTTTGATGCAAAAATCTTCCTGCTTCGCTTCGCTTGAGCGTATTTTTCCACAAAAACTTGCAAAGACTAAAGCCTACACTTTCCGGCATATATGAAACGAAAACGACCGACCCGACAGAAAGACGCATATAAAAAAAGTCGGATTTACGAGAAGCAGAAAAAAAAGGTTATGAAACTCAACTCCCTCACCTCAAGAATCCGCATATATCTAAAAAATTGGAAGTTATGGAAGCAACAAATTTAAGCGAAGCAAGGATTTATGTAGGTACATATGCAAAGTGCAACGATGGCTCAATCGAGGGCAAGTGGTTTGACCTTTCCGACTTTTCGGACAAAGACGAGTTTTACGAAGCTTGTGCAGAACTCCATGCAGACGAAGAAGACCCGGAATATATGTTTCAGGACTGGGAAAATATACCGGACGAATTAATCGGCGAAAGTTGGTTGTCAGAAAATTTCTTCGACATCCGGGATGCAATGGACGATTTAAGCGAAGACGAGCAGGAAGCGTTTATAGTGTGGTGTAATCACGGTTCACACAACCTTTCAACCGAAGATGCAAACGACCTTATTTCTTCTTTCAGGGACGATTTTCAGGGCAAATACAACGATGAAGAAGATTACGCTTATGAAGTTGTAGCACAGTGCTACGAACTGCCGGAGTTCGCAAAAACATACTTCGATTATGAAAAGTTTGCCCGTGACCTATTTATGGGTGATTATTGGTTTGAAGATAGTTTTGTTTTTCGGGCTTCCTGATTATTCACCGGGCGGGGAAACCCGCCCACAAAACAAATTACAATGAAAACAGGCGGTTTATTCAGGTTGTTGTTCCGAGTGGGATTGTTAGCTTCAGTAATATATTTCCTGTCCACATCCGTGGGAACATGGTTATTTCTGATAGCTGCATTTTATATTATTCGCTTTATCCTGCGGTTGTTCCTTTCCGTATTGTACAGCCTTTTAATAGCTGCGGTTTTCATTGCTTTATTATTCACATTCTTAATATAAATATTTATGGAATCACTTAATAAAAACGGAGTGTCCACGCCCCCAAAGCCGGGACAGGAAAAATATGTAACGTTTATTGCGGGAGCGTTTAGGGGAACGGAATACTTTCAGTATGATTATCGCCATATGGATGGAGAACTTTTCTCTACGGTAGCGAAAACATTAGAAGAATGCCGGAAACAGCGAGATGAATGGCTCGCTAAAAAATAATAGATATAAGCGGGCGGACTCCCCGTCCGCTACTTTCTTTCATAAAGTGTGCTGAAAAAGAAAGTAGCAAAGAAACCGCTTGTAAGAACTTTTAATTTTATCAATTATTCCCTAGGACTACTTGAATAACCTATTGATTGCCATAAAATATCAAAATTAGATTTTAATTCAGTATAAATATTGGTTTCATATGTAGGTAAAATTATTTGAGGTAAAATTATTTCATTAGTCATAAACCTTCGTCTAAACAACCTGTCTCCTTTTATTGTTCCATTGTAAATGTTATGAATGCTTAAGCAAATTAAGAATGGGGGTTCTATTTGAAATTTCTGTAAAACAGCTAATCCATTTTGTATTTTTTCAATAGTATTAGAAATAAGGTATTGACCGTATATACAATTTACCTCTATACCTTTATCGTCTTTAATTTGTTCAAAAACGCTTGAGGTATAAACCTCATATATTCCATTTCTAAGAATCTGGTCATAGCTTGTGATTTTTTGTCTATCATAAGAAGTGGAAAAAGTTGCAAATCCATCAAGATTAAACATTTTATCCCAACCTGATGCGCCCATAGGTCTCATAGTGGTAGTCAAGTTCATACTTTCTATTTGGGTAAAATCAAGTGTTCTTTCATTTATAAAACTGAAAGGGATAATTTGGATAAAAAAAGAAGCTGTGTTGTCAAGCATAGGAAATACTTTGAGATTTCTCACTTTTTCAATTCTCTCTGATCTGAACTTCTCCGCATATTCTTTAAGTATCTGATTTTGCATAAACATTTGGTTTAATTCGTAAACATCAACTGCATATTTCCCACTGTTTCTTCGTCTATAAAATTTATTACTCTCGTTAAATGTTATCATCGAAGGGAATCCCAATCCTTTAGGAATTCCTATTACTAAGATAAATATGCCTTCCATTTCAATAATATTTAAGATAATATTAGAAATGCGAGGTTCTGAGTTCCCTTTTATTATATCTTCGATCTGCTGTGTCAATTTATCTGAATTATCTATATTTATTCCACAAATGGCTGCGGGTGTTCCAGTATTATATCCTTTTTCGTCTTTACTTTCCTCAATACCAAAAACTAAACACCCACCTTCTGTATTATACATGGCAGAAACATCGTAAAGGAACTCTTTCTTATCTTTATCTTGTCCTATTTTAAGTTCCTTTTTATAATCCAAAGATTTGCTTTCTTGAACCCTATTCTCAACGAGGCGTCTTATATCTGCTTCGTCAAGTAAATCTGCACGTTTTCCTAAAATATACATTATAATATTTGATTTAAAATCATTATTCAAATAACCCTTTTCTTCTTAAAGAAACTAAGTGTCTTTCTTTTATAATATCTTTATCAGTTACATCGCCTATCAATAATGGAGAAGAAGGATTATGCTTTCCTCTTTTTAATAATACTTGTTCTTTATTGAAATTAGCATAGCAATATAAACAGTTATGAAGACATGTGTTATATTCACCAATATCAATGCTTTCAATACATCCACATTCAAAACGTTGGTTTTTATCTTTTTTAGTCTCCAATTGATATCCTACAATATCTTCTATGGTAACATTGTCTATACACTTTCCATGTTTTATTCCTATTTCCTCTAAATCAATTTTTTCAGCACACGTTTGAATTTCAATATTGTAAGATGATGCCACTTTCACCAATTCTTTAGATAAAGTTATGATTTCCTCATCAATCAATTCTCTTGAATTTGTTCCTTTAAGGTTTTTCTCTGTCTTTTTATAATTATCTATAAAACTGATAGTACATTTGTTAGTGAATGAAGATAGTCGTTTAGCTATTTCTTCAAAATATTTTATATGATAAACTACATCTATGTCATTTGAAAGTAAAATAGGGTCATATCTCCATATAACTCTATTAGAACCAATTTTTTCTGATAACTCACGGAATGTTTCTATAATGTTATTTTTTCGAGGAACATTTAATTCTAACTGCTGATTGTAGGGATTGATAGTGAATTGAAAATAATAATTATAATCATCTAATTCGTTTAACCTGCTCAGCATTTTTTTAGGATTTTTCGTCCAGAATACTATGCAATCCACAATATCTGGATTGATATTTATCTTACTGATATGATGAATATTCATAGGATTTCGTACAAAGACAAAGCCTTCTCTTATTCTATTGTAAAGCCAATCAGAATAAAATGCAGGAATGTCAGTTCTACGACTTGCGCTTAATATCATATTTGTGTGATTTTATTCTTTATTCGAGCGTTTTAGCATTAATAGCTGTGCACTTGTACATAGCGTTCTTGTGTCGTATAAACTGATTAATTTTTTAAGTGAATCTTCTTTTAAATAAAAGAACGCATTATTATATGAATATCTATCCCCATATTGATATCCGGAAAAGCTTAGTGATGCTTGTGTAATATTATTTTTAATATTTGATTTGCTGATTAAAACTTTATAATAATCTCGTGACATATAATGATTGATGTCGTTTACTATAATTATTGATTTTGCGGGCATTTTATCTATTATTTTTTCGACAACATCAGTTATGAATTGATTGAGATTTCCTTTAACTGCAATATCTGAAAATAAATAATTAAATATCAGGATATTGGGGTAAATAAAATCTTGCTTTGATTCAACGTATTGAAAACAATCCTCAGTAATAATCGAAGCGGAAAATGACAAATTGTCCGTTACAAAACTGTGAACCTCTTCCCAAATAGGATTCAAGTCAAACCCACAATAGGATATATTTCCTTCATATTTAATTTCGTTACAAAACAATTCTATGGCAAATGCTTCTGAACAAGGACCGCAGCCAATAGACATTATATTAAGATTTTCAAGTTTATGTTCGCCTGTAAAGATAGATTTTATAAGTCTTAATAAGTAAATAATTTCACTTGAATACTGATAAATATATCTGCATACATAACTATATGTGCTACAAATACAGTTGAAAGAGCGTTCTTTTCCACAAAAAAACATATCATAAAAACATGTGCTACAATTTTTAGAGGCACACAAACCTTGTTCTTTATTAGGACAATCAGGACATTGCCCTTCTTTTAGAGCATATTGAGAATGACAATATTGTACCAACTGATTTCTCGACATATTAATAACTTTTCTGCAAAAATACCCATAAAAAAACAACTGACAAAATTCCTTGTCAGTTGTTTTTCAATAGGTTGTCTAAAGTTTGCTATTCCTTATGCTCTTCCTTCTCATTCTCATTATTAAAAGCAAACGTTAGCTGTACCACCTGCCCGAAACTATCTTCAATATATACGTCAATTTGTTGCTGGTCGGTGGATGTGGAAGTATAGTACAATCGGAATGTTTCACCCGGAAGCGGGTATATATCATTTGGAAGAAAAACTGTTCCATCCGCCATCCGCAATATTCCTTTGCCATCCGGTTGAAAATACCTGATGAAGTATTTTGTTTCTTCGTAAATACCTTCCCTGTGAAGTTGGAAGCGTATTTCCGCTGTTTCGCCCATCACGATGCTTTTCTGCACGGGCATAGTCGTAACAGTGAACGGGTAAACCTGCTGAATATCCAGCTTATCATCACAAGAAAACACCAGCAGCATTGCTCCCAGCAAGTACATCCCCATTAATATGTTTCTGATTATCTTTTTCATGTCGCATTAATTTATTATGAATTTAAAACCGACCCCGAACTGTGTGTGGAACTTCCCGATGGAAGAACCGAACAACCCACGTTCACGGGTATTGATTAAGAACACTACCCTGTCTGTCAGGTATGTTTCCAGTTCCAACGTAGCAGCCCCACCATAAATAAAGGCATCCTTATTTGTAAGGGTAGAGCCATCGTATAATTCCTTATCTCCCCAGTTGCTTGTTTCGTATCCGGCAAGAGCTGACAACCCGAAGGACAGGAAGAAGGTTTTCCGGCGGTCGGAAAGGAGTTTGATATAATACCCGCCTTCGCCTGTAAACTGGCTTACCGGAACGGTTACATCCTTATATTCATACTCCTTATTGAAGCATTCCGCACCGACCACCCAACGGTTTCCGTTTTTGGTATAAGTGGCAAGTGCAGCACCGGAATAGTAAGCCGATTCTGGTTTACCGGGCTTCTTAAAGCCGTCTGCCATCCCGCCTGTAAGTTGGATTCCCTTTTGTCCGGGCAGGTAGCGTTGTGCGTGTGCCAGGTTAAAAGTCTGGCACAAACACACCATTACTATAACACAGATTAATTTTTTGTGTAAATTTCTTCTGTTCGGCAGAACACAAAACAAGTTTTGCTTCTGCTCTCTCTTACTCGAAATTTTCATTTTACTTGATTTTAAGTTCGTTAATCACTCTGGCGTTCACAATATCTTCGTTCTCCACACGGATGGTCTGATGTCGCCCGCCGTTCTTTTCGTAGAGTTCCACCAGCAGAATTTTATCGTCAGGAATGGTAAACTTCGGAAGAGCGTACACCGTGCGGACGGTTGATTTGCCGCCAATCTCCACTACCTCGTTGTAGCTGCGTACCGCATCTAATACCGTTTCCTGAATCGCTGTGCGCTTTGCCACTTTCTTGTCGATTATCTTAAACTTGATAAAGTCCGTATCGAAAGGCACGTTGGAACTGTTTTTGGTCTGCGTATGCACGTACAGAATCCCGTTGTAGGTATAAATCCCCTTGACAACGAACTGAATACCGAACCGTTTGCTACCCAAATGGCGAATCTTGCGGTCGTTATTATTGTAGATGCTCTGCATTATCAGTTTCACCAATAGCGGGCTTTCGTTCCCCAGTTCCCGAAAGTAGATATTCATGCGGGTGTGCGAGAAGTCGGTACAATCTTCGTTCTCCAAAAAGTCTTTCATCTCGATGTTCAGTAGCTCCGGTTCACGGGCATACTTCGCATTGAAACTGAAAAAACTACCATCTTCACAAATTACGCTGAAATTGGTTTCACCGGGAAATCCCTCTGTGGTGGCTTTCACACGGATTACGTTTTCCGCTCCATCCGCTTTTCCGGCAATAATGTGGTTACTCCCCAAATCCACATAGCGGACGGCGGAGGGGAAAATAATATGCACCGTTTTGGCAAACGTAACCTGCACGCCGTAGGGCGTTACCATTTGGCGGTACGGGAGTTTGCGGGTGATACCCTGATACAAATCGTTACCGGAGACATTGCGCACTGTGTCGTTTACCTGTGTCTGAACAGATCCACGCCCAGCATAAGGGCGAACATAACAAATAACTTTTTCATTTTAATTGGAATTCTGGTGTTTATAAATTAGTTCTGTTTTGCTTATAGCACGACTTTTTAGGCCGCTTTTAGGTGGACTTTCATTGTGCGGAATTTCTTGGAGAGATAGTTGATAAGGCTTTTCAAGTAGAGCAAATTGTTCATCTGTTGTATTTGGAGTCTTGTTTTCTTTTTCGTACAGCTTGTTTTCTGGTTTTTCGATTTTAAATTCAGCGGCTTAGTTTCTTGAACAAAGGAGTGCTTTGGGGTAGTTTCATATTTAATAGAATTACCTTTCTAAGCTATGCATTTAATCCATTGATCTCTTTTTGAAGGAGATCCAAAAAAAAGGATGCGTGAGCACCGTCCATTTGCACATGATGAAATTGGAAAGATACGGTGAGTGTTGTTTTGAAGAAATGACGTTTGTATTTTCCCCAAATCAGGAATGGGTTGTTGAAAATACCACTATACATACCTACCACACCGTCTATTTTATACTGTGCAAGTGCAGAAGTCCCAATAATCATGCTTGTTATCAAATCATGGTTGATGCAACTTTCGCTTACTTGTTTTGTGAGTTGTAGATAAGAGGCATTGAATCTGGATAAATCATTTGTGAATGGTATATCGCATGAGCTAACTTCTCCTTTTTTGTTGGTTACAATCGTGTTGACTGCAATATTATCGTATTGCATCAACTTGCGTCCTACTGGTAGCAGGTAAAATTCTTTAATGTTGCTTGCTGCTTTGCCAATGCAGTAACACATAAGCATGTTGAACTTCAATCTTTTCTTTTTACTCATTCTGACTAGATGCGATACGTTTAACGTTTTGAAAAAGGTTACCATTGGCATCGGTGATTCCATCCACATTTCAAAGGCATATGCTCGTTTGGTATCATTGGGGAGTACTTCTTTCATATTCAATATTGTTTTATTTATAAATCGATGACAAAAGTATTGGAACCGTTCGAGTTTGAATAGAACAAATGAGACATTATATTGGATTAGTAAATAGATCAGAATAAGGGTTGCACTCTTTTAGCAAGGATGTTGGCGTGCACCCACTAATCTTTTTGAACTCTCTTATAAAATGTGATTGATCGGCATAACCACTTAGATAGGCTATTTGAGCCTGAGTTATTTCATCTGAATGGTTTTGCATAAGCTCTAATGCTTTCTGGAAACGGACAATTAAAGTGTATTCTTTGGGATTTATTCCGACCAGGGAGTTGAATAATCGCTCAAATTGTTTTTTACTTAGACAAGATATAGAAGATAGCTCGGTGACAGAGGCTTTTGGGGCGTGATTTATTTTTTTTATGACGGTAGCCATCCTTTTTAGGTTTTGTTCTATTGCATTATATCCTTTAGTATGGGAAGAATGAAGCAAGTTAATTGTGATTTGTGATAGTAACCATTGCTCTATTAGTCCTATACAATATCTATTATTTTCACATTCAAAGATTTGTTCAGCCAATTCGGTTAGGGATCTGTTATCGAGATTGTACCCTGAAACTTCTTGATTATAGAATAGAGAGGTTGGCACATTTAGAAATGCACTCATCGTATGGGGGTGAAATACGATCACGATCATTTCGGTGTTTCCGTTGGAGTACAAGTGTGATGAGAAATTTACTTGACCACTAATTGTTAACGTGTCTTGAGTTGTTTTTAACTCAGGAATATAAAGTGGAGATTTTTTATGAAAAATGAGTTGCGGACAACCAATGGGGAAAGTGAGGGTATTCATCGGCTGATTATTTTTGAATATCCAATAATACCTTATATACGGTTGTAGTGGCTCACAAGGTTTGTAAAATATAAATTCCTCTTGAATCATTTTACAAAGTTATAACTTTTTTAGGTGTCACATCATTCTATAAAAAGAATATAGATTTTGGAAGAGGTGCAATGATATGAGTCCTAGATTTGTTTTTACACTAGTCATTCGTCATTTTTGTGATTATGATACACCATTTTTGTGATTGTGAAACATCACTTTATGAAACATCAGCTTACTTTGCCGTACTAAAATGATTTAATCTAAGAATTAATAAATCTCTTAAATAGTTATAGCATGATGAAAAAATTAAGTTTCTTCTGTGTATTGGTTGTATCAATCTTTTGTTTAGCCTCTTGTGGCTCTGACACCGAAGAGCCTGTGGTGAATCCTTTTGATACAACAACTGCAAGTCTTAATGATAAACGTGATAAGATCGTTGTCATAAGCGATTTGCATTTGGGTAATGATTTGTCGTACTCCGAGAATGTGAAACATTTGAAACGGTTGGAGCAATTCCTTAATGAAGTACGCTCGTCGGCTACCGTTAAAGAATTAGTTCTAGGGGGTGATATTCTTGATGAATGGTATATCCCAACGCGAACGGACACTTATGGTGGAGGCTCTCAAGCCGATTTTGTTAGAAAATCGGTAGCAGCCAATCAATCTATTTTCGATGTTTTGAATGGTATCATTAAAGATGGAAAGATTAAGCTGACTTATGTACCGGGTAATCATGATATGGGTTTCAGGCCTGAAAATATCAATATTGCTCTTCCGGGAGTAAACCAAGCCCGTGATAGTGGTGAGAAGTTTGGTGTGGGTACCTACCATCCTGATGGTTATCCACAAATAGCCATTGAACATGGTCATCGGTACGATTTCTTCTGTGCGATGACTCCGGGAGCTAATGAGAGTGAGGCACCGGGTGCAACCTTACCTCCGGGTTATTTCTTTGCTCGTATCGCTGCCAATTCGTTTACTGATCCAACAACTAAAGAAGCGGCAACTAAAGTGCCTAATGTGATAAAGAATGGGACAGGGGATGCCGAACAACAGAGCAAATTCATCTACTATACGTTGTGGAAAACGGTGATGGAGAACATTATTTATGTGAAAGATCAGTTTGACGATCCTATTATTAAGACGAATGTGGGAAATTATACAAAGACGTATTCGATTAATGATATCTTACCTCAAAACAGTGCGATAGATGGTCGTATTCAGATGAAACTATATAATGGTTTGTTTACTCAAACGAATTGGGATGCCCGCCAGAAATACAATAATGTTAATGCCATGACGGAGATTGATAAAGCTATCGTTGGTAGTCTGGAAACCACGTTTATTGATGAACAAGCCAATGTTCAGTATTTTGAAGATGAGTCGTTGGATATTCGCATTGTGGTTTTTGGGCATACGCATGAACCGATGATCAAGACTTACACGAGTTCTTCGAATGGAAAGAAATATGTTTATGTTAATTCAGGTACGTGGGAGGATCAGAAGACACGTGATAAAAATGTCGTGATTGATCAAGATGGATTAAAAATGAACTTTGTGGTGATTTATCCGATTCAATCTAATAAGGATAAATTGCAAGTTGGTCTCTATCAATATCGTTACGGAAAACACGAATTGGTGGGCAACCAAGAGGTCAACCTATAGAATCTTGGTTTTTATAATATAGATATAGCGTTTATCATTTTTGTCTTGAAAGGTTAGGGTAAGATTTTGTGATAAACTAAGAAGTCTCACCATTTTTTAATATCGTGAGACTTCTTTTGTAATGTTATTTGTGGATGTTAAGCGACTCATATTTTGTAGTCGCTTACTTCTGTTGTTGAAGTGCGTTATTTTAATCGATCGATGGCTTTTAACATTTCCGAACGTACTTTCTCATCTTTCTCGTTTTGATAGGCGATCTTTAAATCTGAAAGATAATAGCGGTACATGTTCTTTCTTATGGTTAGCGTGGCTTGTAGACGGACGGCTTTATCACTGTCGAAAAGGAGACCTTGGAGCCAGCGTTTTCCATCCCATGAGAGTACTTCTTCAATCCATTGGATCGCTTCTGTTTTACTTTTTGAATCGCCGTAGAGTAATGTTTTGAAGAGTTCGTTTTCTGTTTTACGACGTTCAGCTGTCATCAAAATCTCTTTTTCAAAAAGGGTGGGGTTGATCCATTTAGAGGCAATCATGGCCGGATGATTTTTTTCTGGAGCAACAACGGTATGTACCATTTTGGCAATCATCCATTGCATACCTGGTGTGGCCTCCGGGTGTCCAACCACGGAAAATACTTTTCCTTTTTCATAGGAAGTGAGATAAAAGAATGGCCGGTTATTGGTCATGTTAGATGGTGCGTTACCTTCGACATGAACATCACTTTGCATGGTAGCCAGACTCGTGTATAGATAAGGAGAGCTTTCTTCGGGCACGATGACCGGACCTTCGTAATACATCAAATAAAGGGTATCTCTATTGGCTACTTCCGAAAAGATCTTTTTCCCTTCGTCGTTTAGCGTGACTTTCACGACTCCACGACCTCTATTATCGTGCTCGATATCAATAGCTTTGCCGCCACTCATCTTCAGGCAACTATAACCGGGGGTATTCGAGGTGAGGTAAGCACCGGCACAGATACCAATGAGACCACCTCCGTTCTTTACAAAGTTTTTGATACGTTTATGGTTTTCTCCACCCATATTGAGGTATTCTCGGCTTCCTCCACCACCCGGAATGATAAGAACATCAAGTGTCGTTAGTTTTCCTGAAGCTAAATCTTTGGTGGTTACAATCTGAGTCTCTAACGAGCGGTCGGTATGACAAGCCGATACGGTTTCCCACACGCAGGTCTCGGAAGTGCCGTTACCTTGAAAAACGCCGACTTGTATTTTGTTTTGAGCTATTGCTTGTATGGAACAAAGAGTGGCGATGATAAAAAGAATTCTTATTTTTTTCATAGCGATGAATTAGATGTTACTTATTTAGTCATGAATCATGTTGTCTGTTTGTGTGACTTAGATCGTAAACAGATTTTACAAAGATAGTTTATCTAAATAAAATACAAAGGAGAAGGGGACTTTTAAATGAGTTTGGTTTTGCGTGAATCGTTCTATTGGTGACTGTCATTAATTATAAAGCTGCCAGTATTAGCCTTTTGAGCTTTATACTGACAGCTTCCCCCTAAATAATTATCGCACGACTCTAGAGTATCCTACGCCGTTGTGACCTTCAGATTTTCTATGAACTTATTGTTTTTTAAAACAGTTTTTTACCGGACGATTACTCATGATGAAATGTAAGGTCGCTCCGTCTTTAATATCATCGTAATGAATAAAAGGGGTTTGCAAACGTTTACCGTTTAGACGCACCTCTTTTAAATAAACGTGGTCATCAGACCAGTTGCTTGTAGTTACTTTTATCTCTTTTCCATTACTTAAACGAGTAGTCATTGTTTCCAAACAAGGAGAACCTATGCTATAGATATTACTGCTTGGGGCTACCGGATAAAATCCCATACAAGAGAAAATATACCAGGCTGACATTTGTCCGCAGTCATCGTTTCCACTTAAAGAGTTCGGTTCATCGCCGTAAAACCTCTTAACGATTTCTCGAATCCATTTTTGACATTTCCAAGGTTCGCCCAATTGATTGTATAAATAGGCAATATGGTGACAAGGTTCGTTGCCATGCCAATAAGCTCCGATACGGCCTTGTATGTCATGTGCGCCAGGAATATCTTGTCCCATTTCGGTAGTAAATAGTCTATCAAGTTGTTTTAATAAGAATGCTTTACCAGCGATGTCGATATAACCTTGAAAGTCATGTGGAACATACCAGCTGTATTGCATAGTGAATCCTTCGGTGATGTCACCCCAACCGTGTATTGAACCCGGGCCTTGATATGCTGTTGGGTTGAATGGTGTGCGCCAGTTGCCTTGCGAGTCACGGCCTCTCATATATTTTGTTTCAGGGTCTATCAGGTTCTTGTAACTCATAGCACGGTGCATGAAGTACTGGTAGTCGGACTCTTTGCCTAAAACTTTGGCGGCACGAGCAATGCAATAATCATCGTAAGCATATTCCAAAGTTTTAGAGACGGATTCTGCCTCTTTGTCGAAAGGAACATATCCTAATTGGGTGTATTCAGGAAGGCAATCGTAATGTTGGTTCATCGCTGTGGCTTTCATGGCTTTGAATGCGCGTTCATAATCGAATCCTTTCACGCCTTTCACGATCATGTCTGCAAGAACTGAGACAGCATGATAACCAATCATACACCAAGTTTCATTACCATAGAAGGACCAGATCGGGAGCATTTGTTCTACGCTCTTGTCGAAATGTACTAGCATCGAATTGGCAATGTCGGCATTTAATGGCTGGTTGACGAGGTTGAGTAGGGGATGAAACGCGCGATAGGTGTCCCAAAGTGAGAATACGGTATAATTGGTGAAACTATCTGCGACGCCTATATTTTTGTCTAACTCACGGTATTTTCCATCGTTATCTTGGTAAATAAACGGATGTAGTGCCGTGTGATAGACATTACTGTAAAAGGTTTGTTTAGTCTTCAGATCTCCTTTGATCTGATATTTTCCTAGTTCTTTTTCCCATAATCGGTTTGCGTCCTCTTTAACTTGATCAAAAGTCGATTCATTCACCTCCTTTAGATTCAATAAAGCTCCATCGGTACTGACTCCGGATATGGCTGTCTTGACATAAACTTCTTCACCTTTTTTTGCTTTGAAGCGGATGCATGCCATGAGTTTTTTCCCCCATGCTTCTTTATGACTTCTGAATCGTTTGGTGTTGTAAATGACCGGATTACCATTCTGAAGGATGGAGAAATCTTGTAGTTTACAAGAGAAAGTGGCTGCGAAGTAAATATGCCGTTCCGGTCCCCAGCCCTTTACTAGTTTGTATCCAACAATTGTGGAGTCATTCATTTGGCGCAGATTGGACCATGGGCAACTTTGCCATAAGGTGTGATTCAAATCAATTAGGATGAAAGCGTTATCGGTTTTTGGATAGGTAAATCGAAAAATACCACTTCGGATAGCCGAGGTCATTTCGGCTTTCACATCATAATCCGATAGGATAACGCCATAATATCCTGGAGATGCCCATTCTTGATGATGTGAATAGCGAGAGCGATATCCCTCTTCAGGATGTTCATGAGTGCCTGGAGTTGGCTTTATGTCACCTGTTCCGGGTACGAATAAGAAGTCTCCTAAATCCGGAATCCCCGTTCCACTAAGATGGCTGAGGCTGAACCCCATGATAGTGGGTTGAGAATATTTGTAGCCCGATGCCGCATCATAAAAATGGTCATCAGTATCCGGACTGATCTGTATTCCTCCAAACGGAAGTTGAGCACCCGGATA
Organism: Bacteroides sp.; assembly: GCA_047975405.1. Classification (GTDB taxonomy): domain Bacteria; phylum Bacteroidota; class Bacteroidia; order Bacteroidales; family Bacteroidaceae; genus Bacteroides. The sequence goes on along the minus strand of JBKEDO010000013.1, from coordinate 48,521 downwards.
AACATTTCCGTAGCCGTCGGTACCGACAAAGGGATTTACATAACTGGTTAGATGTTCTTCTTGTGCTTCTGCTGCAAAGACAAAAGCACAAGAAAAAATAAAACTTAGTATTCTTTTCATTCTTTTATATCTCCCATGTTAACTTGATATTCGTGCCATAATTCGTCTATGCTATATTGTTGGCCTAAAGCATATTTAATGGCAGCATCGAACGACCAAGGTACGATCTCGAGTGTACTGTGATTGAACTTACGTAGGAAATTTGAATCTTTATGGTCTCTCAACCATACGAAAAAGTAACCGGCGTGTCTGTAACCATTCATATAGTTACCACCTTTAGGACGATCGGTCTCACCGTGAAACCCTCCATTGGCTATACGAACAGCATCGGCCATTCCTTCAATAAATGCCCAAAAGACTTTATTGGTACCATAAGATCCAATGCCTTGAGGCTCTAATTGATAGGCATGTGTGAGCTCGTGTAATAATACGCCACGAGTTTCGAAGAGTACGTTGCCTGCGTCTTTATCCACATAGGAATTAGCAATATGGCGTGTGCTATAAAAGATTGAAATATCACCATTTCCACCCCCTTTAGCTGATATACCATCTGAATCTTCTAAGGTGTAATGGAGTCTGTATACGGGTACAATACTATCTTTGGGACTATGATATAAGGTGTTGAGTACTGTTCGTGCTTGTTGGGTAATGTATGATTTAGGATTGGGTATTAGTTCGTGATAGATACGTGAACCTTCGCTGCTAGGAGCTTTATCTTCAAAAATGATGTCGCCAACATAATATTTTCCCCAGATGCTGTCATCCTCAATTACGATAACAGGTTTTTCTGGAGTGGTTATTTGTGGATCTACTTCTAATGATTTTGCTGTGCATGAGGATAGACCTAGATAGATGCAAGCGGTTATCAACAGTTGTCTTTTTTTCATTTTATGTTATTTTTTAATTGTTTTTATTCTTTAGTCAATGAATAGGGTTTGTCATATTGGTTTAATCCACGCTTCTTATTCGGTGATGAACTCATAGTGAACTCTAACACTCCGCCATTCAATAAATCTTCATGAGTGATGTACATTTTTGAGTAAGGCTGACCGTTCAGCTTAACAGCTTTTACATAACGTTTCGAGTCGCTGACTTGTGGTGCTTTGATTTCGAGAACTTTCCCATTTGGCAGACATAGTTTGACGTAAGGCACATAGGGTGCTCCTAACACGTACTGATTTGTTCCCGGACATACAGGGTAGAATCCCATGGTTGTGAAGACATACCATGCCGACATCTGACCGCAATCGTCGTTTCCACTTAGCCCACGGATGTGATTCCGATACATTCGGTTCATGACTTCACGTGTCCAATATTGTGTTTTCCATGGTTGCGATGTCCAAGCGTATAAGTAAGGGATGTGATGGCTCGGCTCATTCCCGTGAACATATCCACCGATTAAGCAGTCGGAAGTGATATCTTCGTTATTCTTATAATACTCTTCGGCAAGATGCATAGTGAAAAGCTGATCTAGTTTGTTTCTAAACGATTTTTCACCGCCCATTAGCTTCATTAATCCAAATATGTCATGAGGAACGTGGAAAGAGAAGTTCCATGAGTTTCCCTCAATAAAGCCTTCTCCATGAGTTTGTAGGACGTCAAAATCACTCTTGAAATGTCCATCTCTATAGCGCGGACGAGCGAATCCGAGTTTCGTGTCGAAAATGTTGCGATAGCTAAGTGCACGTTTTTTGTATTTTTCAGCCGTTATGGTATCATTGGTATTGAGGGCAGTTTGATAGATGGTCCAATCATCATAAGCGTATTCTAGTGTGGTGGAGGCGGCGGTGGCGTTGGCATCTAACGGAACATACCCCAATTTGATATAATCGCTTATGCCATCATAGTAGCCTACATTCGACGTTTCGATCATTGCTTTTAAAGCTTCCTTTTTGTTGATTGGGGCTCCTTTAGTGATGGCATCAGCTAACACAGATACGGCATGATAACCACTCATACACCAATTGTCGTTAGCCATATGACTCCAGATGGGAAGTAATTTATGAGCACTTTGCTGTTGGTGTTTGATCATCGATTTGACCATATCGGTTGCTTCTTCTGGTTTCATAAGCATCAATAAAGGATGCTCGGCTCTATAGGTATCCCAGAGTGAGAAGATGGTATAGTTCTTAAAATCTTTTGCTTGGTGGATATTCTGATCGAGTCCACGATATTGACCATCTACATCCATGTAGATGGAAGGATTAATCATCGTATGATAGTAAGAAGTATAGAATAAATCTCGTTGATCGTTGGTGCCGTTTATCTCGATAGATTCCAATTGCTTATTCCAATTTTGACTTGCTTCATGTACTAGTTGATCGAAACTTTTTGAAGTTGCTTCTGCTTGCAAATTCTTTAAAGCACCATTGGTGCTAGTTGCTGAGAACCCAACTTTAACAATCAATTCCGGATCCTTTTCTGTATCAAATTCAAAGTAAGCGACTAATTTGCGACCGGCCATTTCCGGAAAGTTTTGGTTGACATTAAACTTACGCCACCATCCTTTGTATAGAATGCGTTGATGATCTTCATAGCCATAATTCTTGATCGGTTGTGATAACGCAATGGCAAAGTAAGTATAGTTAGTTCTTGCCCAACCATTGGTGATGCGATATCCGGTAATCAATGTATCGTTTTCTACTCGTATGGAAGCCCATAAAGTTTTTCCATCGTAATTATAGATCCCGTGATTTAGGTCTAGAACAATCCGCCCTTGTTGATCACTTGGGAAAGTATATTTATGGATACCCGTTCGTGGAGTGGCTGTGAGTTGCGCTTTTACATGATAGTCGTCGAGCATGACTTCATAATAACCGGGAGCCGCTTTCTCTGTATTATGCGAGAAACGGGAACGATATCCATTTTCTGGGTGGTTGGCTGTTCCTGGGTTTAGTTTTATTGGACCTGTAGTTGGCATGATGAGCACATCTCCCAGATCAGAATGTCCGGTTCCGCTCATGTGGGTGTGACTGAACCCGACAATTGTTTGGTCATGATACTGATATCCTGCACAATATTCGTAAGCCTTGGATTGGTATATCCCGTTGACATTATGCGGGATCGTATCGGTATCCGGACTTAGCTGGACGATTCCAAAGGGTACACAGGCCCCCGGAAACGTATGTCCCATACCATCGGTCCCTATAATGGGATTGACGTATTCAACTTGTGCCATAGCGATAACTGTCAACGAGACTAATGAGACTAATGAGATAAGTTTCTTATACATAACTAATCTAATGGATGATAATAATTTAGGTGTTTTCCCTCAATCCTTTTGGATAAACCGGAAAGATAGGACGCTGAAATTAGAGTAGATCGGGAATCGAAGATTAACCCGCTCCTGTTCTCTTTCGAGTTCGGGAACGGGAAATCGTCTAATTGATTCTTCTCTCTCCTAACTAACATTAATAGCCACTATTTTGTTGTTCGGCTATCACCAAGTTTCCTTGCATCTCCGATTGAGGAATGGGCTGGATACGATGGTGATCGTTTATATCTAAGGTTTTATTGATCATTGGTTTATAAATCGGTAGATCGAAACGGCGCATGTCGAAGAAACGATGTCCTTCATAGCATAACTCCCGGCGTCTCTCTAACAAAATCTCATTTAAGAGTTCCTCTTTGGTTGAGTAGGTCTGATTAACCCATCCGTTGATGCGTGACGCACGTAATTGATTGAGTAGTGTATTGCCTTCAGACAGTTTGGTTTGTGCTTTTGCTTCGGCCATGATAAGTAACATTTCTGACGAACGTAACAGCTTTTGGTTAACCAAACCGACATTTGCCGACGTACCTTTATATTTATTAACTCGCTTAACATTCACACCGTCACGATCGACACCATCGCCAATGAATAGCTGCAAACGGATATCTGTAGTAGGATAGCTGTTTATAAGTTCTGTGGATGGCTCGAACGAACTACTATTGTCTGCACTGAAGAAAACGGTTCCGATGGCTTCTTCATTGGCTAGTCGTTTGAGTTCGAAGATCACCTCAGTGTTACGGCTATCATCCCAGATAGAAGGATATTCGTCGATAGAAGCGATTGGCATTTGAGTTAAAACTTCAGAAGCATATTTATAGGCCATCTCATAATTCTTCTCGTAAAGATATACACGAGCTAATAAGGCTTTTGCTGCAGTTTGTGAAGCATACCCTGGGCTATTAGGAGTGGCTTGAGTTAACAATGGAATAGCGGTGCTCAAATCGTTTTCTATTTCGAAAAAACACTCAGAGACCGAGTTACGGCCTAAGGTCTGTAAGATCACTGGGCTTTTTGAGTAAGGAATGCCATAACTTTCTTTATTATCGAAATCCGAAAAGAAACGAAGCAGATCGAAGTAGGTATAAGCGCGAATGAATAGGGCGCTGCCGACGCAGTTGTCTTTCAGTTTACTTTCGTTTGCATTATTGGCTTTGACTCCCTCTGCACCACGAATCACACGGTTGGCCATGCTAATTACTGAATAGTAAGAAGACCAAAGCATGTTATGATCACCGGTAGCTGCACTATATGTCCATTGATAAGAATCGTCCCCGGCTCCACCGTTTTGTCCACCTTTGTATACATCGTCAGAGAGTACGGCACTAACACTGATGGTTTTTCTCAATGACATTCTAGAATAAGTTCCTGTTAATACTTGCTCTAATGTCGATACAGAACTGAATATTTCGTTTTCACCTATCTTGTCGGTTGGCTCTAAATCGGTGAAAGAACAGGATGAGGTGGATATCATTAATCCGGCTACAATTATGTTATTAATAATCTTTTTCATACGAATCATTATTGAAATTAGAAATTGATATTGATACCTAAAGTTACATTAACTGGTAATGGATAGGACATTAAGTCTATTGAACCATTAACTTCAGGATCTTGACCTCTATAAGAAGTGAAGGTTGCTAAATTCTCTCCTTGGCAAAACATAGTCATCGACTTCACGATTTTTAGTTTGTCTAGTAGTTTTCTTGATGGTGTATAAGCCAACCTCAATGTTTTTAGTTTCAAGTAAGAACCGTCTTCAAGAAACTGTGAAGCCCATGGACTTGGATTATTTCTAGATCCGAAGCGTGGTACGGTTGTGATGTCTCCCTCTTTTCTCCACATGTTGAGCATATAAGCCGGCTTATTTCCATTAAAGTTATGATTGTCTAAGAACCAGCGGCTAGAGTTCATGATATAGAATCCAAAGGCATAGGTGAAATTGGCTGATAATTCAAAGCCTTTATAACTCAAACTTGTGTTGAATCCACCAAACCATGGAATTTCTGATGATTTGAACTTATCTACTGCCGGAGCTTCTGAAATATTCTCGGTTTTTCCTCCTTTCTGGTCGTAGAACCAAACTTCTCCCGATTGAGGATTTACGCCGGCCCATTCACTCATATACCATGTTCCTAATGGCTTACCAACTTCATAAATGACATCACCGTCAACGAATTTATTGTCTGCATTGGCCCATGTTCCCAAGTCCGTAATTTCATTTTGGTTGTATGTAATATTGGCTCCGATATTCCATTCGAAGTCTTTAGTACGTATCGGAGTTCCGCTTACTGCAAGTTCGATACCACGATTGCGAACTGAACCGGCATTAGTTTGTATGTCACCGAAACCAGAGATCTGTGAGATCTTTTTCCACATCAACAAGTCTTTGGTTGTTTTGTTATAGAAGTCGACTGTAGCATTCAAACGGTTTTTGAACATTCTTAAATCAACCCCAAGGTCGAACTGTTGTGAGGTTTCCCATTTCAAGTTCTCGTTGCCTAACTCGTTGTTGGCATATCCAGGTTTGCCATCATAGGTTACTTTGCTATAACCGTCGAATGAGCTGAAATCGGCAATGCCATCTTGATTGCCCGTTGTACCATAGCTTACACGCATTTTTAATTGATCAATTTGATCGAGGTTTTCCATGAAATTTTCATTTCTTAAATCCCAAGCAGCACCTACAGACCAGAATATGGCACCTTTGTTGCTTCCGATGAATTTTGATGATTCATCGTAGCGTAAACTTGCCGATGCACTGTATCTATTGTCGTAAGTATAGTTCCATTGAGTGAAAGTTGATAGTAAGTTACTGTGAGTTTTACCACCACCTATGCGAGGAGGATTCTTAGATGTTCCGGTTTTATCACCGATGCCGGCAGGGGTATCAGTCATGAATGGGTCTAAGTCGAACCCGATCTGGTTGAATCCAGAATATACACCGTCGAACAATTCGAACCCAACTACACCAGATACAGAATGTCTTTCTCTAAATATCTTATTAAAGTTCAATGTGTTAGTGAATGTGTAACGGCGAGTGTCTGAGGTTGATTGTTGAAGATATCCTTTATTGCTTGTTGATTTTGGATGTTCACGATCAAGAGAGCTCATGCTCTTTTTTCCATAATAATCGATACCGAAATTAGTTTTGAATCGTAACCAATCAGTAAAACGTATATTCAGATAAGCCGATCCGACTAGACGAAGTAAGTCTGCATCGCGTTGGAAGTACTTATTGATAAGAGTTGGATTATCACCGTTGTACCAATTTTCTGGCGACTCATACGGATAAGCCAATAAAGCGGTAAACCAAGGATTAGTCCAACCAATGCGACCTTCACCGGTATTAGGGTCTGTAAACTTTGAATTAGAATATCCTGTGCTTGCATTGATGCCAAAATCGAAGATATTATTAATCTTATGATCTAAATTGACACGTGCTGAATAGCGTTTCATCTCAGAACCAACCAACGAACCTTCTTGATCAAGGTAAGAACCGGAAACAAAAAATTTTGTTTTTTCAGTACCTCCTGAGAGCGTAATGCTATGATCCATTGTTAGACCAGTTTGAGTCATCTCATCTATCCAATCAGTGTCAGTTGAACGTGCTGTAGCTAGGCGACTTGCTCCTGCAGTCAATTCTTGTTGCTCAGATGGCGTAATGGTGCCAGCAGTGGCTTTTTGTTCCAACCCCAAAAGACGCATCAATGGGAATGATTTTGAATAAGGATTTGCTTCTACACAGTAGCTCTGATAAAGGATATTTTCTGCTCCGGTCATCATGCGACTTTCCGGTTTGCGAAGCATTGACATGCCTATTTTTAAATTATAGCTCACTTGTGTTTTACCTTCCGATCCTTTCTTTGTGGTGATGACAATAACTCCATTGGCACCTCTTGATCCGTAGATTGCTGTTGCTGAAGCATCCTTCAAAACCTGAACATCTTGTATGTCATCATTGTTTAGCGAAGCAAATTGTGCTGCTTCAATCATTATTCCGTCTAGAATATATAAAGGAGTGTTTGATCCGTTGATTGATCCGGTACCACGAACTCTGATCTTTACATCATTACTGCCTGGTTGTCCAGATCCTGTGGAAATCATTAATCCGGCAATCTTTCCTTGTAAACGGTCTTCTAAAGCTGCCGAGGTCTGTTGTGAGATCTTATCACTTTTGATCTGATCGATGGCTCCAGTGATTTGTCCGCGCTTTACTAAATTGTATCCTACAATCACAACGTCTTGTAAACTGACAACATCTTCAAATAGGGTAACATTGATTGTGGATTTCTCATGGATGTCTACTTCCACTGTAGAATATCCAATATATGAAAAGAGTAATTTAGTGACTCCGTCAGGAACTTCAATGGTGAATCGTCCGTTTAGATCGGTGATGATTCCGGCGTTGCTTCCCTTAGCCACTACTGTAGCACCAATAATAGGTTCATGGTTTTTGTCTTGAACTAATCCTTTTATGACTTTGGAGTGTTGTTGCTTCATGCTTTTTTCTGGTAAACTTAGCAGGCTTGTTTCTCCCTTAATAGCACTTGCGTGGATTGGAAAAACAGTAGCTAATGATAAAGCAACGATGCAAGTCTTTTTTAGCATCCCTGAGGTGGACTGCAAACCTACAAAATGATTTTTCATGTGATTTTGTTTAATAAAATAAGGTTAAACTTTCTCTTTATAGGTGAATGATTTTCACTGACGCAAATTACGGACATAGAAAATTAATAGATGTTCTCAGTCATGCCAAAATGATGTCACACCTAAAAAAGTCTCTATAGAGCACAAATGGCACAATAGAGTACATTTTCTGGTCTGTTTTTAACGTATTGAATGCTAAGAGGTGAAGCTTGATGTGTTATCCCCTGAATAGATCTCTATATTAGAGCTTTGAGAATGACTATTATTCTGTAAATTCTTTTCCTAAACAGTTCTGTTTGTAAATTTTTGGAGTTACCCCGTATCGTGATGAGAATTCTTTATAAAAATAAGAGCGACTTTGTATTCCGACTTCACTAATGACTTTTTGAACCGACCAGTCTGTTTCGGCTAATAGACGTGCCGCTTTTTCCATGCGATAGTTTTTTATGAAGTCGGTTGGTGATAGGTGAGAGATCTCTTTAAACTTTCTGTAATATTGCCGCGAACTGATGTTCATCTTCTCGGCTATGAATGATGTATTTAGATCTTCTTTGTCTAGATTGGCATCCAACACTGCCAATAACAGTTTGGCAAAGTTTGCTTGTTCGGGTGTTTCACAGATAATCGACTTTTCTTTTTGTCCTGGTAGATCGATTAGAATGGTCTCTTTCCTTTCACCTTGTCGGTTTATGGCGAGATCAATGATATCTTTTATGAATAAAATATTATATGGCATAATTACAAATCCATCAGCCAGCTTTTGGAGTTCTTTATGCAAAAGGAATGTTGCTTTCCATTTTAGTATTGGGATGAAAGCAGTGTGGATCAGCAAACCTTTGTGGGTTTGGACATATTCCATGAATTTATCTTCTTCATTCTGATAAATCATCGTATCGGGCATAAAGATCTCCGGAGATTTCTTTTTTAGATAGCCAAAAGCCTCTTGAACGCTACGTACAGCGTAAATGTTATAGTCGCCGGAAAGAATATCTTTCAGCAACCAGACGATTTCTTCTTTATCCTCTAAAAGGAGAATGGTCTTTTTAGTCTTAGTTTCCGTTGGTAATTCTCTTTTGGGCGGTATAGGGAAGGCGATCTGTACCTTTTGTCCTTTCGCACGTGCTACTCCATTCATGATTTTCATTGCGTAGAGATAGAGCCATTTATGGAAGTAATGCATCGATTGTTGTTCGGATCTGGTCAAAGAGTGCTGGTCGGTTTGTAGCATCTTATCAGCAATGTCGTGAGGAAGCGTTAGTTCTAAAATCAAGTCTTCGATGGTTAGAGTGGCTGTGACCGTCACCTTTGTTTTGGCTGTCGCTGCTTCTGAATAGAGATAGTATAAAATATAGCCCAAAGTCTGTTTGGGTAAATAAACGTCAAGTGAATCGTCTAGGTTGATTTCCAGATCAGGTAGTCCGTCGTAGTTTCTGTAGACTAACATGTTGACAATCTCGTCGGATAGTTTTTTCAAGTTAATGGCACCATAGATAGGAATCTCTCTGGGAAGATATGTCTCAAGATTACAGTGTTCTTCCGAGATATCCTCTGATTTGAAAGCAAAGGATAAAACTGTGTCGTGAAGGATGTCTAATAGCTTGTAATATTCTGCAGGTATAGAGTCGACCTGACGCAACTGTTCACAAGTGTGACAAATCTTAGAGAGTAGCCCCACGGTTTCATGGCTTTGTTGGTTTGTACTATTCATCAATGTGTTGTGCGATTCACGCAACATCAACTTCTTGATCAGTCGTTCTCTGCGATAATATCTCCGAACCATCCGGTAGGTATAGACCACGGTGAGAATGATGAATAGGCCATAACAGAGATAAGCCCATGTTGATAAATACCAGGGGGGAAGGATGTGTATCTTTAATGAGTAGGATTTATATTCGGTATCGAACACATCTTTTTTATATCTGATCTTTAAGATGTAATGTCCATGAGGCAATGTGTTGAACGTTGCTCTATTATCAGGAGTGAAAGGTGACCATTCAGTCTCTTTATGACCTTTCAACTTATAGGAATATTCAAAGTTATCTCCGTCGATAAAGTCGGGTGCGGTAAATGAAAGAGAAAAAGAGAGATGCACTCCTTTTAATGACAACGTATTAGATGTCGCATCATAATAATTATTGAAGTTGTCGGTTTCTACCCCGATGGTTAAGTCGCGGAAATAAACGTCCGGGTGATACTCCACTTCATTCATTCGTTCTTTTTCCAAGTAAAGCAGACCGTCTATACCTCCGAAGAAGAGATTACCGGTGTAGGGGCATTTGTAGAAAGCATCATCACTAAACTCCCCGATTTGTAAACCATTATTGTAATAATAGGTATGAAAAGCATTGTTTTTAGGATTGTACTTCACAAGTCCCTTGTTGGTACTCAGCCATAGAAAGCCATTCTCGTCCTCTAATATTCCGTGAATCATGTCGTTAAGGAATCCTTGCTCTTTACCTATGCAGAAGACTTTGGGTTCTCCATTGGTGCCGAATGTCAAACGAACGAGTCCTGATACTGTACCCAAATAGAAGATGTTTTGTTTACGGTAGATGGATAGAATGTCGTTAATCGCAAATCTCTCTTTGTTCCCCAATAGATAGACTTGATGTTTTAAGGTCTGTAAGTTAAACTTGACCAAGCCCATACCTCGGCTACCTAGCCAGATTACGGAGTCTCCCTCTATCAGCATTGGGAAAAAGTCGTTGATAATCTTTTTCCCATCGTTGAAGAGATATTGTCTAGTCTTTTTTGCTCTGATTGTTCCGTTTGTTTTGTCGAGAGAAACCTGGCAAACACCGTTTCCCGATGTAGTGAGCCACAGCGTCGTGTCGTTTTGTTCATAGATTCGATGCACACGTTGTAAGAGCTTGGTGTCGCCTCTCACCGCTACAATGGCATCTTTTTGATAATCGTAATACGAGAGTCCCGGGTTTTCGGCAGACCCGATCCAGAACCCGTCCATGTAACGACTAGGCACGATTCCGAAAACTTGATACTCGGTCAGTTCTCTACGGTAATTAGGTAGACTAGTTTTTCTTCCTGGGAAATAGATTGAGATGGAGTTAAGAGGTAGCTTGGTGATGGAATGTTTCATGTAGCCTCTGACTTTGACCAAACCGTCACCTTTTGTTCCAAACCATAGATCTCCTGCTTTATCGGTATAAATGGAACGCACTTGGCGGGTAATCTTATTTTGCAGGTGGCTAAACGTTAAATGAGAGGCGATAGATTTTTTTTTCGAGTAAGCCATGACGCCCTGTCCATCTGTTCCTACCCAGATAATCTCCTGCATAGGATCTTTGTAGACGGAAAAGACCCGAATACTGCGATCTATGACACTTTCTGAGTAATGAGAAGCAGAGTCCAGTTTGATTAAACCGTTTTGTATGAAAGCGATGACAATATCGTCATAGAAGGAGATGATTCCTGTGATCTTTCCATACTTAGTGATGAGTTCCCCAACATTTCGAATGAAGATCTTGGTGTTACGTGTTAGGTCGAATAGAAATAGGTCTTTATCTTGGTCGATAAAGCTAAGGAGTCCCCCTTGATAGAAAGTATATTCAATTTTCTTATTGTGAATATTGGCTTGTACTATCTCATACGATTGCTCGCCACCATTCTTTTTTTGAGTCTGACATTTATAAATGCTTTTGTTGGTCCCTGAGAATAACCATAGGCAACCTTTGTCGTCTACAAACGATAATTCTTTATTGAAAACTTGACTCTTCTTGTTCGTTTTCTGGAAGGCAGATTTTGAGGGCTGATAGACATAAAGGTCATCCTTGTCGATGACCCATGTGTCTCCTTTGCGATTAGAATATAGTATAAAGTCGTTTTTAAAAACTTCATACGAGCTGATTACTGCTCTTTCTCTGACGGAGAAACGGTTAATGCCTGTGTTAGTTGATATCCACAAACAATCATTATCAGCGGGATTGACATGATAGATTACATTATTGAGTAATCGTTTTTCCACATTCATGTCAGTGCGATAAACATTCATACTTTTGCCGTCGTAGTTGTTCAGACCATCGTAGGTTCCAAACCACATGAAGCCTTGGTTGTCTTTATATAATGAAAGTACGGCACTATTAGATAATCCTTGGGTGTAGCCGATATGTGATAGTGTATATTCGTCTATGGCTTGAGCACATTGGGGTATGTACAAGAGTACAAGAGCGATGATTTGGATAAGGTGTCTTTTCATAAGATACGGTTGTGAATGACAAAAGTAGTTATATTTTTTTTATTTAAGTCGATTACAGGCGAATTTTGCCATTTAAGGAGAGGGGACGTTACTGTTGTAAATCGATTTTATTGCCTCGTTTTTTTGTTGCAACAAACTTGTAAAATCACCCTGTCAGACTATAATTTATTTAGCAATAAATTGTATTTTTACATGCTGAAATTTATTCGTTTCCTATCTGTTGTCTATTCATTCCACAGTTGTGGAACGAATAGTTTTTTGTTAATGGTTTGTTTGTCGATCATAAAACAAAAGTCCGTTTCTAAGAATGAAAGTGATAACTTTATAATAGAAATAGAACGATGACTGCATTTTATGATTTGTACGACACTGAAATGTAGGTGAAAAACGCGAATCCTAAACAGACGCGTGCGGAGTCGGTATAGTTTAATAATACTTGTGTCTAGTTATCGAAGATGTTGAGGAGAAAAAATAATCTTGAGATAAATTTGGAACGGGCAGATAAAAACTTGTTTTATTAGGCTTTTGAAAATTAAAGTTCTATTGACCAATGGCTTGAGATGTTAAATGCTTATTTAGAGGAATATAAAGGAATTCAAGTAATGAGTATGTTACTTTGAAGAGTGTTTTGAAAAAGATTGCCATCTATGATTTGATTTTTTTATTCAAGAATGGGTGGATTACTTGCAGTTTCGGTCGACGCTCGGTATTTTATGTAGGAAAACGACATTATTAAACGCGATATAATATGATATTACAGTTGCTTTTTGTATTGACGGCCATCGTTGTCGGTGCTCGTCTAGGAGGAATAGGGCTTGGAGTGATGGGGGGACTCGGACTAGCTGTGCTGACTTTTGGCTTTGGCTTGCAACCGACTGCACCTCCTATTGATGTGATGTTAATGATCGTTGCTGTGATTTCAGCGGCTTCGTGTATGCAGGCGGCCGGAGGCTTGGATTATATGGTCAAGCAAGCTGAACGTTTGTTGCGCAAGAATCCTTCGCATGTTACGTTGCTTAGTCCGTTGGTGACTTATCTATTTACGTTTGTGGCCGGGACGGGACATGTGGCTTATTCGATCTTACCGGTGATTGCGGAAGTAGCTACCGAAACAAAGATCCGCCCCGAGCGTCCATTGGGTATCGCTGTGATTGCTTCGCAACAAGCTATTACGGCTAGTCCAATATCGGCGGCTACAGTAGCTCTCTTAGGGATGTTGAGTGGCTATCAGATTTCGCTGTTCGACATTCTTAAAATAACGATTCCAGCTACGATCATCGGCGTACTGGTGGCCGCTTTGTTCTCTATGCGTGTAGGGAAGGAGTTGGCCGATGATCCAGAGTATCAGAAGCGGTTGAGTAAAGGGTTGTTTGATGCGCCTTCTGCCAAAACCCAATTGTCGCCAGAAAAAAGTTTTTCGGCTGTACTTTCTGTGGTAGTGTTTGTGTTAGCCACGCTGTTAATTGTCTTCTTTGGATCCTTCGATGGGTTGCGACCAAGTTTCATCATTAATGGGCAATCTGTCGTCTTGGGGATGTCGTCTATTATCGAAATGGTGATGTTGTCGGCTGCAGCTATCATCTTATTGGCGACGCGAACAAATGGTGTGAAGGCTATACAAGGTTCTGTTTTTCCAGCCGGTATGCAAGCGGTTATTGCTATTTTCGGCATTGCATGGATGGGGGATACGTTCCTTCAAGGTAATATTGCACAGTTGACGCTTTCTATTGAGGGAGTTGTGCGTCAGATGCCATGGCTGTTTGGTATCGCTTTGTTTATCATGTCGATCTTGTTATATAGCCAGGCGGCCACTGTTCGAGCATTGATGCCTTTGGGAATTGCATTGGGTATCTCTCCTTATATTTTGATCGCTTTGTTTCCGGCAGTCAACGGTTACTTTTTTATTCCGAATTATCCAACTGTGGTGGCAGCGATCAACTTTGACCGGACGGGAACGACTAAAATTGGACGTTATGTTCTTAATCATTCGTTTATGATGCCCGGGTTGGTGTCGACTGTTGTGGCGATTGTTCTGGGGCTATTGTTCATACAACTCTTTTAAATGGCGATTGTCTAGAGAGGTCTATTTCTCGAAAATGCTCCTAATAGGAGCATTTTGTTAAAAAAGCGGTTTTCTGTAGATAAGTATTGGTCTGTTATTTTCCAAGTAAGAAACGCAGCGGAATAGCCAAGCGGTTAGCCCAGTCGATTTCCGTATGTGCTGCTCCCGGATAATAATTGGTGGTCCAATAAGGCTTTCTCCATCCTTTGTTCCAAAAGATTTCATCAATCTTGTTTTGGTAAGGTGTATACAGCGCGTCTAGTGTCTTGTTTCCGTAATCCATATAGATAGCGCAGGAATTTGCTTGAGGAAGATGTTGGTTCAAGTAGTCACAAAAAGCCGGAGCGAAAGCGTTGTCGTCGACTTGATTCATTAAAGCTGTCGTTACCATCGGACTGTGTATGGACAAACAAGCTGCTTTGCTGAATATTTGAGGATACTCACAGATGGCATAGAGGGAGATTAGTCCTCCCATGCTTGATCCCATGATGTAGGTATGTGAGGAATCGGTATATGTGGCATAGTGTTGGTCGATGAATGGTTTGAGTTCGGTAACCAGAAATTTTAGATAGTTATCGGCGTTAAACCGCTTCATCTCGAAGGTTTTTGCGAATGTCTTGAGCTTATCTTTAGAAATGTAGCTTAAGGCCTTTTGTGGAAAGTAATCGTAAAAACGATCTTCGGTAATGTTCCATATACCAACAATAATGCAATCGTTGATCTCTTTTTGAGCTTGTAGTTGAGAGGTAATTTCGTCCGCTTTCCATTCTTGTTTGTTCCACGTGCTGTTGGCATCAAAAAGCATTTGTCCGTCGTGCATATAAAGTACACTGTACTTTTTGTTACTGTCGTAATTTTCAGGAAGCCAAACAGCGACATTTCTAGGTTTGATTAGTTGAGATTGAAATTGATCGTACGCAATTAATTTACCGTTCTCAACATGTTGTTGTGCGGATAGTTTGGAGCAGAATAAAAGTAATACTGCACTTAAAACTAGTGATAAATTTTTAATCATTTTGTAATATGTTTAGTGAAAATAGTCTAAGAACTGTTTAGGAAGGAAAGTCGGAGACTGTGCTTGATTCTGTTTCGTTTTTATGCTGTTTTTTTCTTAAATGTGGACCGTCCGGCAGATTGTCGATGACTCTTTTGTTGCATTCGTGTATCGAATTGAACTTTTTTACCATCGATGAATTGACTGTGGTGAAAATGGCAGCAACGAGAAGTTCTTCAAGATTTTGCTTCTCGTTATAGAAGCTACTGTCGAAGGAGATTTCTCCTTGATGGTGGAAAAGAGTTTTATTGGTCTTGGCCGATCTGATGATGTAGTCGACGTTAACCGTTACGTTGCCTGCAATAGCCGATTTGCTGTACTCGTTAATGGTCGTGAATAGTATGGCATCTGTACCGAATATTTTTCTAAACTGAGAGAGGTCTTCTTGGATGAAAAGCTCGCTGTCGTATGCACTATTACTCTTGAGAAGATCGAGTGAGGTGAAAGGAGACATGACGTAATAACCTTTCTCGGCAAGTGGCATTGCTAAGGTGGTGTAGAAGATTTGTTTGAGTTCTACATGGACTGTACGGTTGATTGGAGGCATGATTAGAATGCTACCTGGATTTTCATCTTCTATGTCGTTGGCGTAATCAACGTTTGATGTGTCGCAGATCTTCGACTGGCTGTAGTTGACTGTATAGCATGAGGTCGCTAAAATCATAATGGATGATAATAATAGGATGCCTGTCTTTTTCATTCCGAGAAGTGTTTAATAAGGTAGTCCATGAAAACAGTAGATTCCGGATAATTTTTTTTCTCTCTCTTAAAGCATTCAATGCCTTTTTCTCGATAGCCTTTTTGTATTAAGAAGTAACCATATTCACAATAAGCTCCTGGAGGAACTTTTGGTGTTTTCTTGTTAATTCCGTTTATCATATATAGGTAGGTCGAGATTAAGGCTTCTTCCGACTCTTTTGTCTGCTGTTTGTAGTAATTGTAAGAGGTTTTACTGTAGTCTCCCCAGTCGTATAATGTTTTGGATGCACACGATGAGAATAATATAACAAATAGGCAAGGTAAAAAAAAGGTTCTCATTCTGGTCTTTTTTTATTGATTTTCTAGGTTGTTCTAGTGTCAACAAAAATAGAGTTATTTTTTCTGATGAGATGACTTTTCTTGTTTTTTTTCGAATAGAAATTGGGTTTTGGTTGATCTCTGTCCGAAAAGAGAAGAAAGAACCCAGAACGGGGGATCGATTCTGTGTGGTTCTTGCTTTGCTTCTTGGATTAAATTTCGAACATACGGCTTCGGGCAATCATGCATGCTCCTATGATACCTGCTTTATCTTTTAGTTTGGAAGTGATGATTGCTGAATCTTTATTCACGAGGTTTAGAGAATATTTACGTACAGCTGTCTTTATGGGTTGGGTGATGTATTCCTCTGTTAGAGATAGAATACCTCCGATGACAACGAGCTCCGGATTAAAGAGGTTGATCAATCCGGCGATCTGTTTGCCTAACTTTTGACCGATTTCTTCAACGATCTCTATACACAACAAATCCTCTTTGTTGACGGCGGAAACGATTTCCTCTAATGTGATGGTGTTGTGACCTGAGGTTACTCGATTAGATAAGATGGAATTTTCTCCATTCTTAATCCTTTCTAAAAGAATGCGATGTAAAGCTGAGCCGGAAGCTTCGGTCTCTAGACAGCCTTTTTTCCCGCAGTGACAGATGATTTCATTATCGAAACTACTGATGTGTCCAAACTCTCCGGAGAATCCTGATTTGCCATTATAGATCTTTCCATCAATGATAATTCCTATTCCAAGTCCCCAGCTGATGTTGACAAATATGATGTTTTTCTCACCTTTTACTCCACCACGCATATATTCTCCGTATGTCATAGCGCGAGTGTCGTTATCAATGGTTACTTTATAACCGATCTTTTCTGTTAGAATCTCTGCTAGTGGACGTTCTTCGAAATTGAATAAACTAAAGCTGTAACCGGATTCCGGGTTGACCCGCCCAGATAGATTGATGTTTATGTTTAGTATTTTGTCTTTATCAATAGATAACTTATCGACAAAGGCGGTGATCGTTTTGCATAAATCGTTTAATCCGTCTACGGAGTTTTCGAGTTTGTAAGGGGCATTCATTTTAAGTTCAACCATGTCGCCCTTGAAATTGATCAAACCGATATTTATAGAGAACCGTTTGATGTCTACTCCGATGAAGTATCCGGATTCTGGGTTTAGACCATATAATATAGGATGACGTCCTCCGCCTGTTTCAAGTTTGCCATGATCGTTTATGAATCCTTCCTCACACATTTCTCCTATAAACTTAGTCACTGTCGGAATACTCAGATCTAGCTCTTTTGAAAGTTCTGGGATCGTAGAACTACCATTATATATATAATGTGTTAGTATACGCTTTTTGACGATGGCGCTTTTGGAGCCAACTTCAATTTCTTTTAAAAATTGCTGATTCATTTCTTCTGTGTTATTTTTTTATGTATGCAAATATAATTAAAAAAATATATTAATCATAGTCTTATTTGGGCTATTTTAATATGAAACTTTTTTATAATATAGTCATTTGTTATTAAACTATTTTATTATTAATACAAATGTATTTCTTTTGTTTTTATTTTATTTATCTGATATTTAATAATATATAATTATATTTTGTTATTTATTTTGATTAAAGTGATATTTTGTGATCGCTTCTTGTAGACTGATTGCTTATTATATTATATTTTTATATATTGCTTACTTAATTAAATATTTTATTAATTAATGTTTTGAAAATAAAATAATATCTTTATATTTGCGCTGTGATATTTTGTACCACTGTTATGTTAACTTTATTATGAAAAAACGATCGTTTATTTTTCTTCTAGGATTATTCAGTGTTTTAAATCTTATGTTTGGGCAAAACAAGGTCGATGTTCTTGTTGTTGGTGGTGGAGCTAGTGGAGTGTCTGCCGGTATACAATTATCTAGAATGGGGGTTGAAACATTGATTATTGAGGATACCCCTTGGTTAGGTGGTATGTTGACTTCTGCTGGAGTGAGTGCAATTGATGGAAATTATAATCTGCCTGGAGGTATTTGGGGAGAGTTTAAATCACAGTTAGCGGGTTATTATGGTGGGTTAGATTCTTTGAAAACAGGCTGGGTAAGCCATGTGCTTTTCGAACCTTCTGTGGGTCATCGTCTTTTTCAAAAAATGGTTTCTAGTGAAAAGTATCTTCAATTATGGCTTAATTCAAGTGTAGAACAAATCTCAAAAAAGAATTCAGGGTGGATGGTTAAGATTAGGTATAACCATGAGACCTTGAAAACGATTCATGCCAAAATTTTAATTGATGCAACAGAATTGGGAGATGTAGCCAAACAATGTGGGGTGAAGTACGATATTGGTATGGAAAGTCGAAATCTGACTAAAGAGGATATTGCGCCGCAGAAATCTAATACCATTGTACAGGATCTGACTTATGTGGCTGTACTTAAAGATTATGGAAAAGATGTAACGATTCCTAAGCCGGAAGGATACAATCCGTCGGTATTTGCTTGTGCTTGCGCTAATCCAATGTGTATTACTCCAAAAGAACCGGATCGTGTTTGGTCAAAAGATATGATGCTAAAATATGGGCGATTGCCTAATCATAAATATATGATTAACTGGCCGATAGAAGGTAATGATTATTATGTTAATCTCATTGAAATGAATGCTGATGATCGGGAGAAAGCCTTAGAAAAGGCTAAACATCGTACTCTGTGTTTTGTTTATTTTATCCAAAAGGAGTTAGGATATAATACTTTGGGATTGGCTGACGATGAATATCCAACAGCCGATAAATTGCCTTTTATCCCTTATCATCGGGAATCCCGAAGAATTCATGGATTGGTTCGATTTGATTTGAACCACTTGACTCATCCTTACGATCAGCCTGATCCATTATATCGGACTTGCATTGCTGTCGGTGATTACCCTGTGGATCATCATCATACTCGTTATCAAGGTTATGAAGAATTGCCGAACTTATATTTTCATCCTATTCCATCTTATGGTTTGCCTTTGGGTACTTTAATTCCAAAAGGTATTGAAGGACTTATTGTCGCGGAAAAATCGATCTCTGTTTCGAATATTGTGAATGGAACCACTCGATTACAACCGGTTGTGCTTCAGATCGGTCAGGCAGCAGGTGCTTTAGCGGCTATTGCTATAAAAGATCGTAAGAAGATTAGAAACGTTGAGGTTAGAAAAGTTCAGAATGCCATCTTGGACGCTAAGGGGTATTTGTTGCCCTACTTAGATGTTGCGGTAAGCGATGTTAAGTTTAAAAGTTATCAACGTATAGGGTCAACAGGAATATTAAAGGGAGTAGGACGGAATGTGGAATGGTCGAATCAAACTTGGCTTAGAAGTGATACCGTTTTGATAACTAATGAGTTGGATGTACTTTTTGAAATTTATCCTACAGCTAAAAAATGGTTATATAACAAAAGAGGGCAGACGATTACAATCAGTGAGGCAAGGGATTTGGTCGCTCAAATTGCTCTTCATGAAGGAGTAAAGATGAAGAGTTCGCTGAAAGCCATCTGGGAAAAATATGAATTAAAAGATTTCGATCTTGGTCGGCCGATTTTAAGAGGTGAAATGGCGGTGTTGATTGATCATTATTTAGATCCGTTTAATCGAAAACCTATCGGTATAAAAGGACAATTCATTCAATAAGTTAATCATAAATCGACTACTAGAACTAGAAACATCAAAATAAACTATGGAAACAAATAATCGCCGTGATTTTTTAAAAAAAGTGACCCTTGCGGGTGCATCGGCTATATCAGCTTCTACGCTGCTAAAGGCTGAGGAATACAACGAAGGTTTTTTTTCAATGGAGAGTAAAGAGACGATCCACAATAAATTGATTGTACCTCCTAATAATGGTTTAAAGATTACGGGTACTTTTCTAGATGAGATTTCTCACGATATTCCTCATCAAAATTGGGGAGAAAAGGAATGGGATCTGGATTTTCAACATATGAAACGGATCGGTATAGATACCGTTATCATGATTCGTTCCGGTTATCGGAAATTCATCACTTATCCTTCGAAGTATCTTTTGAATAAAGGGTGTTATATGCCTTCTGTCGATTTGGTCGATATGTATTTACGTTTGGCAGAGAAATATAATATGAAATTCTATTTTGGGTTATATGATTCCGGACGATACTGGGATACAGGCGATTTAAGCTGGGAGATTGAAGATAATAAATATGTGATTGATGAGGTCTGGAAAATGTATGGTGAAAAGTATAAGAGCTTTGGAGGTTGGTACATCAGTGGAGAGATTAGTCGCCAGACTAAAGGAGCAATCGACGCTTTTCATGCTATGGGAAAACAATGTAAAGAGGTGTCTAATGGATTACCCACCTTTATATCTCCATGGATTGATGGAAAGAAAGCCATTATGGGAACGGATAAATTGACCAAAGAGGATGTTGTATCGGTTCAAGAACATGAAAGAGAATGGAACGAGATTTTCGATGGAATTCATGATGTTGTAGATGCTTGTGCTTTTCAAGATGGGCATATTGATTATGATGAATTGGATGCTTTTTTCACAGTCAACAAGAAGTTGGCTGATAAATATGGCATGGAATGTTGGACAAATGCAGAGTCTTTTGATCGTGATATGCCTATCCGCTTTTTCCCTATAAAATTCGATAAACTGCGTCTGAAGTTAGAGGCAGCCAAGAGAGCCGGATATGATAAAGCGATTACATTCGAATTTTCGCATTTCATGAGTCCACAATCGGCTTATCTGCAGGCCGGACATTTGTACGATAGATATAGAGAGTATTTCCAAATAAAATAAGGTGTATGAAATCGAATTTGAATATAGGCTATCTGATTTTTTTATCGGTAGTCGCTGCTATCGGTGGCTTTTTATTTGGTTATGATACTGCTGTGATATCGGGAACGATTGCTCAGGTGACGCAATTGTTTCAACTAGATACGTTGCAACAAGGTTGGTATGTTGGTTGTGCTCTGGTCGGGTCTATAACCGGTGTTCTTTTTGCCGGTATATTGAGTGATAAAATCGGTCGAAAACGTACGATGATTATTTCGGCTGTACTCTTTTCTATCTCGGCCATTGGTTGCGCATTAAGTGCTAATTTTGATCAATTGGTGGTCTATAGAATTATTGGTGGGGTAGGCATCGGTGTAGTATCCATCATCTCGCCTTTGTATATATCGGAAGTTGCTGTTGCTAAATATCGTGGACGTTTAGTCTCTTTGTATCAATTGGCCGTTACTGTCGGCTTTTTAGGGGCATACTTAGTCAATTTCCAATTATTGAATTTTTCTGAAAGCGGTAGTGTGCTTCATGCAACTTGGATCAACAAGATCTTTGTCTCTGAAGTTTGGCGAGGAATGCTAGGAATGGAGGCATTGCCTGCACTTTCCTTTTTAGTTATTATCTTTTTTATTCCTGAGAGTCCTCGTTGGTTGATTGTACAACATAAAGAGACTTCTGCAATGGATATCCTAAAAAGAATCTATCGATCGACGGAACGGGCGACTGATCAGCTGAATGAGACCAAATCTGTCTTATCGGTTGAAACTAAATCTGAATGGAAACTCCTCATTCAACCGGGTATATTGAAGGCTGTGATCATTGGAGTCTGTATTGCTATTTTAGGGCAGTTTATGGGCGTAAATGCCGTATTGTATTATGGTCCTTCCATTTTTGAAGAAGCCGGGTTATCCGGAGGAGATTCGTTGTATTATCAGGTTCTTGTCGGACTTGTAAATACCTTGACTACCGTACTTGCACTAGTTATTATTGATAAAGTCGGAAGAAAGAAATTGGTCTATTATGGTGTTTCCGGTATGATTATAGCCTTGTTATTGATTGGCTGTTATTTCATTTTCGGAGAAGGCTATGGTATCTCTAGTTTGTTTTTATTGGTTTTCTTCTTGTTTTACATTTTTTGCTGTGCCGTATCTATTTGCGCAGTCGTTTTTGTACTCCTTTCTGAAATGTATCCAACTCGCGTGCGTGGACTAGCTATGTCTATCGCAGGTTTTGCTTTGTGGATCGGTACCTATCTTATTGGTCAGCTTACTCCATGGATGCTCCAAAATTTAACCCCTGCCGGAACATTCTTCTTGTTTGCTGTGATGTGTGTGCCTTATATGCTTATTGTTTGGAAACTTGTTCCGGAAACGACCGGAAAGTCCTTAGAAGAGATAGAACGTTATTGGAGCGATTCGAAATAGAAAAAATGATCTTAATTAATTTAACACAAATATGGATTTAAAAAAGTTATCAGAACAATACCGGGATGAATTATTTCAAAATGTCCTTCCCTTTTGGCTTGAAAATTCTCAAGATAAAGAGTTTGGAGGTTATTTTACTTGTTTAGATCGTCAAGGAGAAGTCTTTGATACCGATAAGTTTATATGGCTTCAAGGGCGAGAAGTTTGGATGTTCTCAATGCTTTATAATCAAGTCGAGAAACGGAAAGAATGGCTGGATTGTGCCATTCAAGGTGGAGAATTCTTAAAAAAATATGGTCACGATGGACAATATAATTGGTATTTCTCTCTAGACCGTACAGGAAAACCTTTGGTTGAACCTTACAATATCTTTTCTTACACTTTTGCTACCATGGCTTTTGGACAGCTAAGTCTTGCGACCGGAAATCAAGAGTACGCGGAGATTGCTAAAAAGACATTTGAGATCATATTATCAAAAGTGGATAATCCCAAGGGTAAATGGAATAAAATTTATCCGGGAACGCGACAGTTGAAAAACTTTGCGTTGCCTATGATTCTTTGTAATCTAGCCTTGGAAATAGAGCACTTACTTGATGAAGATTTCTTGAAAGAAACAATGGAAGTTTGTATTCATGAGGTTATGGATGTGTTCTATCGTCCAGATTTAGGAGGTATTATCATTGAAAATGTAACTGACTCCGGTGAACTGTCGGATAGTTTTGATGGACGATTGGTCAATCCGGGTCATTCTATCGAAGCAATGTGGTTTATCATGGATCTAGGAAAACGTCTGAACCGTCCGGATCTTATTGAAAAAGCTAAGGATATCACCATAAAGATGATTGAATATGGTTGGGATAAGGAGTATGGTGGAATCTACTACTTCATGGATCGTCTAGGACATCCGACTCAGCAGTTGGAATGGGACCAAAAGCTATGGTGGGTTCATATTGAAACGTTAATCTCTCTTTTGAAAGGATATCAGTTGACCGGCGATGAGAATTGTTTAGTGTGGTTTGAGAAAGTGCATGATTACGTCTGGAATCATTTTAAAGACGAACAGTATCCTGAATGGTTTGGCTATTTGAATAGACAAGGGGAGGTCTTGTTGCCTTTGAAAGGTGGTAAATGGAAAGGATGTTTCCATGTGCCAAGAGGATTATATCAATGCTGGAAAGTTTTAGAGGAAATTCAAAAGAAATGAGATATAAACTATGAAAAACGAAAGACGTAATTTTTTAAAAGGAGCTTTAGCGGCTTGCTCGTTATTAGTTGGAAATAAACTTTTCGCTTTACCGGAGCATAGCTTTTATTCTAATGAAAATGAAGGCTTATTGGAGGATAACGCTTCATTCTATACTCCTGATATAATGAAGGGGATGCCTATTAAAGCGACATTCCTAGATGAAGTAAGTTGGGATATTCCTCATCAAAACTGGGGAGTAAAAGAGTGGGACCAAGATTTCAAAGCGATGAAAAAGATGGGAATCAATACGGTGGTTTTGATTCGTGCGGGATTAGGAAAGTGGATCTCTGCTCCTTATCAATCTTTATTGAAAACAGAAGATGTCTATTATCCGCCTGTGGATTTGGTTGAGATGTTCTTGACTTTGGCCGATAAATATAAACTCAATTTTTATTTTGGAATGTACGACTCCGGCAAATATTGGCAGGAGGGATTGTTTCAGAAAGAGATTGATTTGAATATGCGATTGATTGATGAGGTTTGGGCTAAATATGGTCACCACAAATCTTTCCAAGGCTGGTATTTGTCTCAAGAAATTAGCCGAAGAACCAAAAATATGTCTAAGATTTATGCAGAGGTTGGTAAGCATGCAAAAGCAGTATCAAACAACCTGACGACTTTAATCTCTCCCTATATTCACGGTGTTAAGACAGATCAGGTTATGTCTGGCGACAAAGCTTTATCGGTGAGAGAGCACCAAGAAGAGTGGGATGAGATCTTAAGTAATGTTCAAGGTGCAGTCGATATTTTAGCTTTTCAGGATGGACAAGTCGATTACCATGAATTATATGATTATCTCGTAGTCAATAAGGCTCTTGCAGATAAATATAATATGCGTTGTTGGACTAATCTTGAATCTTTTGATCGAGATATGCCTATTCGTTTCTTACCGATTAAATGGGATAAGTTATTACTTAAACTTGAGGCTGCTCGTAAAGCAGGTATGGAGAATGCCATCACTTTTGAGTTTTCTCACTTTATGAGTCCTAATTCTGCTTATCTGCAAGCTGGACATTTATACAATCGGTATTGTGAACACTTTAAAATCAAAATCTGACGGACTTTATAATTTAGGGTTGAACTCTTTTGAAATCCTATAATAACAATTGTTGATATAAACTTTAAATAAAAACAGTTAAAGATTTTATTTATCAATTCATTAATCTTAAAATCAATATCTTATGACTGATTCAAAGTCGAGGCTCCTAAAGCCTCAGATAGCAAAAGTGTTTTATTTTTTGCTACTTGCATTAGTGATGTGTTCTGCCAATGGATACGCTCAAAATGCAGTGAAAGGTACAGTGATTGACGGCACTGGGCAGCCATTGCCTGGAGTGAGTGTCGTTGTGAAAGGCACAGGTAATGGGACTATCACCAATGTGGATGGACATTATCTTATTAATGCATCATCTAAAGATGTACTTAATTTTTCGTATGTTGGGATGTTACCCCAAGAAGTTAAAGTGGCTGGTCGAAGTCGAATTGATGTGACAATGAAAGATGACGTCGCTTCTTTGGATGAAGTTGTTGTTGTAGGTTATGGTACGCAAAAACGTGCAAGTATTACCGGAGCAGTGTCAACAGTCTCTGACAAAGATATCTTAAAAGCTCCAACTATGAGTGTCAGTAATATTGTTGGATCACGTGTAGCAGGTATCTCCGCTGTGCAAGCCAGTGGACAACCCGGATCGGATGATGCAGCTTTAAAAGTGCGTGGTCAAGATGGTGTAATCTATGTCATTGATGGTATTAAACGTACAGCCGCAGACTTCAACAATATTGATCCGAATGAAATTGAGTCGGTTTCTGTTCTTAAAGATGCTTCTGCTGTTGCTGTATATGGTTTGGATGCTAGTGGTGCATTTATTGTAACAACCAAAAGAGGTAAAAATGAAAAGCTAACAATTTCATATACTGGCATGACAGGTATTAGTCAAAATGCAAATCAACAAAAATGGCTTGATGGCCCGGGTTATGCTTATTGGTATAATAAAGCCCGTAATATGGATGGTGATTCTGAGGTATTCACTTCTGAGATGGTTGAGAATATGCGCAATGGAACAAATGGATGGGGAAACACAAATTGGTATGATAAGGTATTTGGCACTGGCTTTAAGCAACATCATAATGTTTCTGCAACAGGTGGTGGTGAGAAAGTACATTTTTTTACCTCAATAGGTTATTACAATGAAAAAGGTAATATAGATAATTTTGATTTTGATAGATTGAATTTACGTTCGAATATTGATGCAAAATTGACTAAAAACTTAACTTTCGAATTGGGAGTGTCTGGTCGTGTTGAGACTCGCAATGCGCCACGTTATTCTGCTAATCCTAATGATTGGTTAAATGTTCCTCAACAAATTATTCGTGCATTACCTTATGTTCCTGAAACAATGGACAAGGATGGTAAAACCTATTTTGTATCTACTCCTACTGCATCATCACCAGTGAACCCCTTGGGTGCAATTAATGAGTCTGGATATGCTAAATCACATCGAGCTTATTTTCAGTCTACATTTAGTTTAAAATATGATGCTCCTTGGTTAAAAGGCTTGAGTTTTAAGTTTCAGGGTGCTTATGATTTAACTTATAATTTTACGAAATCGTTATCTATTCCATTTAAAGCAATGATTATGAATTTGCCAAATGCAAATACAAAAGAGTTGACTTATTATTTGGGAAATGATGCCGGTGGAAATAATACAAATTTAAGTGAATCGTCGTCTCGAGCTTATGATTTTACGACTCAAACCGGTGCTTATTATGATCATAAATTTGGGAAACATGCTGTTAATGCAATGGCTTTGATGGAAACCCGTGAAAATAAGAGTAACGCATTGAGCGCTGCTGGCTCTGGATTAAACTTTATATTACTTGATGAGTTAAATCAAATAACTAATCAAACAGGTAATGGGCAAGAGAAATATCCAACAATAGGCGGATATAGTGGGCAAACACGTGTCGCTGGATTTGTTGGTCGTGTGAATTATTCTTATGATGATAAATATCTACTTGAAGCATCTATCCGCCATGACGGTAGTTATTTGTTCGGTGGAATGAATAAGCGTTGGATTACGTTACCAGGCCTATCATTAGGTTGGAGGATGAATAATGAGAAATGGTTTAATTTGTCTTGGGTTAATAATCTAAAAATTAGAGGTGGAGTCGGTAAAACAGCTTCAAGTTTAGGACTTGGTCGTTTTCAGTGGAGAAATACAATGAAGATTCAAAATAATTCAGTATTAATTGGAAGTGCTAGTCAAAGCATGGTTTATGCCGATGTTTTGGGTAATCCTACATTGAAATGGGCTGAATGTATGAATTATAATTTAGGTTTTGACGCGATGTTGTGGAATGGATTGCTTGGTCTTGAATTTGATTTGTTCTATAAATATGAATATGATAAAATTTCAACAGTAACAGGTTCGTATGCTCCTTCTATGGGGGGATACTATTATACCTCAGGTAATGTTAATAAAGCTGATTATAAGGGGTTTGATTTGACTTTTACACATCATAATCGTATTCGGGACTTCTCGTATGGTGCGAAATTGATTTGGTCATATTCTTATGGTAGATGGCTAAAGTATGTTGGTGATGCTGAAAATACCCCAGATTACTTAAAACTTACAGGAAAGCAAATCGGCGCTAAAAAAGGATTTCTAGATCAAGGACTGTTCCAAAGTGAGGAGGATATAGCCA
Organism: Bacteroides sp.; assembly: GCA_047975405.1. Lineage (GTDB taxonomy): Bacteria > Bacteroidota > Bacteroidia > Bacteroidales > Bacteroidaceae > Bacteroides. The sequence continues at coordinate 21,021 of JBKEDO010000013.1, read as the reverse complement.
ATTCTGCAACCATACAGGGATCAGCTGTTCTTCCAGGATATATTAAATATGTCGATAGAAACGGTGATGGCGTGATATCGTATGCTCAAGATATGGGATATGTTGGTAAGAGTTCTACACCGAAACATACAGGATCCTTAAATTTATTTGGAAATTGGAAAGGTTTTGATTTTGACGTGCTATTTTCTTGGGGGCTAGGACACGATATCGCGTTGACAGGTATTTATACTTCTAGCGGATCTCAAGGTGTAATGGATAATACAGCTTATACAAAACCATTTTATCACGGTGGAAATTCCCCTGATTTTTTGGTCGAAAATTCTTGGACTCCAGAGAATGTTGGGGCTGAATTTCCTCGTTTATCTTTAGTTACAGTTAGTTCTAACAATGCTTATTCTTCAACTTTCTGGTATAGAAATGGTGACTATTTACGTATGAAAACAGCTCAAATAGGCTATAACTTGCCAAAGAAATTGTTACATCCATTGGGATTAGATGGTATTAGAGTTTATGTTGAAGGATATAATCTGTTTACTCTTAGTGGGTTAAGTAAATATAATATTGATCCGGAATCTCCAGCTGTTAACAATGGATATTATCCTCAACAAAGAACATTCTCTTTAGGAGTTAAATTATCATTTTAAAATAAAATAGTATGAAAAAAATATTATATCATTTTGTATTTGCAATAACGACAATGTTAGCACTTACATCTTGTAATGATTGGCTTGACGGTGTAAAGCAGACGGATACTGTTAGTGATGAAATTATTTGGAGCGATGAATCTAGCATTAACCTGTATATAAATGGATTTTATACTTATCTACATAAGTATGGGCAGTTTGGCGATTACCAGTTTGGTGGTAGCTTTACTGAAAGTTTAACCGAAACATTTAAATATGGTTCATATGCATTGGGGCATAAAGCTGGACATCCGAATAATTATGTGATGAATCCAGAGGCTATAACATCTGCAGGATGTTTGTATAGCGTCTGGGGTACGGCTTATGAGAATATTCGTAGAATTAATCAGTTTATGGATCTCCAAAAAAAATACTCAGTTTTTTCTGAAGACAAAAATGCTGTATGGGAAGCACAGGCTCGTTTTTTTAGAGCATTCGTCTATTTTCAATTGGCTAAGAGACATGGAGGGGTTATTCTATATACCGATTTGAGTGTCACCAATAATAAAGCACGGAGTAGTGCAGAAGAAACCTGGGAACTTATTGCGAGCGATTTGGACTTTGCTGCAAAGTATTTACCGGAAACGTGGAATGCTGATCATAAAAACAGAGTTACTAAAGGAGCGGCTTATGCCTTGAAATCTCGTGCTATGCTTTATGCTGGGCGTTGGCAGGACGCTTATGATGCAGCGAATAATGTGATTGCTCTTAAACAATATGGATTAACTGATAGCTATAGTGATGCTTGTAAGGGCAATAATAAAGAAGCTATTTTAGAGTTTGATTATTCTAAAATGGGTCCTAACCATAACTTTGATCAATCATATGTTCCTTTTTGTGATGGCTTTGAATATGGAGCGTTAGGAACGCCAACTCAAGAGATGGTTGAATCTTATGAGAAAATGGATGGAACAAAAATGGATTGGGCACCTTGGCATACTAAGACTTCAACTCCTCCTCCTTATGATCAATTAGAGCCACGTTTTAAAGCGACAATTATTTACAAAGGTTCCACTTGGAAAGGGCGAGTGATGGATTGTAGTGTAAACGGAACAAATGGAGAATTCATGGCCTATCGTGAACAACCATATTCATATGGAAAAACGACGACTGGCTATTTTCTAAGAAAACTTTTAGATGAGAAATTGATTGATGTGAAGAGTACAAAAAGTACTCAATCATGGGTGGAAATTCGCTATGCTGAGGTCCTTTTAAATAAAGCAGAGGCCGCTTTTCGTTTAAATAAGATAGGAGAAGCTCAATCTGCAATGAATGAAGTGCGCGCACGTGTTGGAGTGAATTTACCTCCTAAATCATCCACTGGTGAGGCTTGGTTTACTGATTATAGGAATGAGCGTAAAGTCGAATTGGCTTATGAAGGACATTTATTTTGGGATATGAGACGTTGGAAATTAGCAGATACGGCTTATACTGGTTATCGCGTTCATGGAATGAAAATTACAGGCAATACTTATGAGTATATTGATTGTGATTATCAAGATCGTAAGTTCTTGAAGAAATTATATGTTCTTCCAATACCTGATGATGAATTGAAGAATAACTCTCTTATTGAACAATATGACGAATGGAAATAAAATTTAAAAAAGAGAATACAATGAAACACTATTGTTTGTCATTTATAATAATTGCAGTCACTGTTTTATTTGCAGTGGCTTGTCAAAGCCCGGAAGATTTGACTCCTTCAATTTCGCGAAACGGAATAAATAGTATTACAGCTTCTTTTCCCGATGATGATAGTGATGAGAATACTTTTGGAAGTGAAATTAATTATGATAATCACATAATAACAGTGGTTATTCCATACAACTATCCATTAACATCCAATAATGTGATGACTATGGATAAGTTGACTAGAATGCGAGTAAAAGCTAATTTGGATGATAATGTGTCACTATCACCTGCATTATTATACTTGGATCTTTCTAAAGAGAATTATGTGACTTTAACGGATCAAACCAAACAAAAGGTTGTATATAAGATCGTTGCAGAGATCCGTAAGAGTAGTGCTTGTACGATTACTAAGTATGAAATTCCATCACTTGGGATTACTGGTGTTATTGATGAGAACAATAAGAAGATATCTTTAATCAGCGTTGATAATATTGGTTCTGTTTTAGCAGACATTACTTTATCACATGGAGCGACAGTTTCACCTGATCCGTCTAAACAAGCGATGAATTATGATGAAGGATTTTCAATAACTGTTACTGCACAGAACGGTACAGATAAAGCTACGTATACGATAAAGAAAGATATTCCTGAGAAAGTAGAATTGGGTATTCGTCCTAACAGTATGAAATTGCTTTGGGCTAAAAAACTCGTAGATCTAGGTATTACAACTAAGAATATGACAACCGGTATTGCTGCTGTTGACAATTTCTTGGTAATCAATACGCGTGCTGAAAATAGTCTTTATCTTGATGCAAAAACCGGATCGATTGTTGGTAATATTGATTTAGGATCTAACAAAGGAAGTTTAGTGAACTTCTATTCTACAGCTGATGCGGGTAATAATATTCTAATTTCTAATTTGACCCCTAATGCAGGACCAACATTCAATATTTACAAGATTGCAGGTGTAAATGGTACTGTCGAACCATTCATAAGTTATAATACAACTTTAGCTTTAGGGCGCAAGATCTCTGTTGTTGGTAATATTACGACCAATGCCATTATTACTGCACCGGTATATGGTTCTGCAGGAAATTTTGCACGCTGGCAAGTTACAGATGGAAGTCTTGTTTCTCAAACTCCGACGATGGTTACAGCAGCCGGTATCTCCAATTTTGGTAATAATGCCGATATTGTTTATACTGATCCAAAGAATATCAATAGTGATTACTTTGCTGCTTATTATGGAGCACCATATAAATTCGCATGGTATGATGGAACGACAAATGCGACCAAAGTCTTTAGTGATGCTGTTAGTTCGAATTGGATTATTAATGCAGCTGATTATATTGTCTTTAATAAGAATCCATACGCATTACATAATTCTGTAAATAGCTTTACTTGGGGAAGTGATGATAGTATTTATTTGTACGATTTGAATGGCAATTCATTGACTAGTAAAATTAAAGTTTGTGATTCTGGTGTATATGGAGCAAAAGCTTTAGGTGAACAGAATGTCAACGGAACTGGCGATGTTGCATTTAAAGCTTCTGCTGATGGATACTATTTATATGTGTATTTCATGTTTACAAACGGGTATGTGGTTTGTGTACAATACGATTGTATTGATATGTAGTAATTGATGAGACATACCCTATGTCTTAGACATAGGGTATGTCTCTTTTTAAATGAAGAGGTATGAAAAAGAAAAATAAAATATTGATTTTTTGTTTATTGGGGGTGATTTCATCTATCCTTTTTTCTTGTAGCAGTCCTTCGAAAAATTATTGGGTGGATGACAATGATGATGAGGTCGTAAAGAATGCAGATAAACCCCGGTATATTTGGGTTGATGCAGCTGCTAACTTTCCTGATTTTGCGAATAGTAAAGAAAATATTGCAAGAGATTTGGCTTTAGCAAAAGATGCCGGATTTACTGATGTTGTTGTTGATGTACGTCCGACAACTGGTGATGTGTTGTTTCAAACCTCTGTGGTTGATCAAGTGAAATTCATGTATGCATGGGTTAATGGGCAATACACTAAAATAGATCGTACTGCGACTTGGGATTATCTTCAAGCTTTTATTGATGAGGGACATAAGATTGGTTTAAAGATACACGCAGGGATGAATACATTTGCGGGTGGAAATACGATTAATGGTGGTACTGGTGTTTTGTATCGTGATCAGTCTAAACAAGCATGGGCAACACAAATGAATACGACTCAAGGCATTGTTAGCGTGATGAATACAGGAGAAAGTACAAAATTCTTTAATCCGGTAAATGAAGAGGTTCAAAATTATTTGTGTCGCATAATCACCGATTTGGCTAAATATGATTTAGATGGTATCTTCCTTGATCGAGGACGATTCTTAAATTTGCAAAGTGATTTTTCGGATTATACACGTCAGAAGTTTCAGCAGTATTTAGGTAATGTGACTATTTCTAACTTTCCTGAAGATATTTTACCTATAAATTCAACAGGGTTACCTACGAGCTATCCTAAGTATTTACTTAAATGGTTGGAATTTAGAGCTAAGGTCATTCATGACTTTATGGAAAAAGCTCGTAACGCAGTGAAATCTGTGAATTCTAAAATTAAGTTCGGCGTTTATGTTGGAGGTTGGTATTCTACATATTATGAAGTTGGTGTAAATTGGGCAAGTCCTGCGTTTGAAACCTCTTCCAAATATAAATGGGCTACCCCTGATTATAAAAAATATGGATATGCCGATATGATGGATCATATGTTGATTGGGGCTTATGCTTCACCATTAAGGGTTACTGGAACGACGGAATGGACGATGCAAGGTTTTTGTGCTTTAGCTAAAGAGAAAATAAAAGGTGATTGTAAAATCGTAGCCGGCGGACCTGATGTTGGAAATTGGGATGCTAATAATCAAGCAACTGTAGAACAAGAGAATCAAGCGATTGTAAATTCTGTAAAGGCTTGTATGGATGTGTGTGATGGATATTTCTTATTCGACATGATTCATTTAAAACTAGCAAACCAATGGCAATATGCTAAAAATGGAATTCAAATTGCAATTAAATAAACCTATGACTTTTATGGTTGACTCTAAAACTAAAGCTCGACTAATAAATAGTATCATTTTATTAATGATGCCATTTATTTATGTACAAGCTCAATGTTTAACGATAGAAGGTCGTGTGATGTGTGGTCAAGAAGGAGTGGGTAGTGTTGTGGTCACCGATGGAACTCATTTTACTCAAACAGATCAAAATGGGAATTATCAGTTGTCCGTTACAGAAAAAGCTTCATTTGTTTATTTATCAACGCCATCTGGATATTTGCCTGAAAGGAGGGACAGTCGGCCGTTGTTTTTTCAAACGATTGATCGTCGTCAAATCAAGAAATATAACTTTAGATTAGAGCGTAATTCGAAGGATGATCGAAAGCACACGGTGATGGTTCATGCTGATCCTCAGTTATACAAATCCGGTAATTTAAATGATTATCAACGTATCTTAAGTGATTGCAAACAGTTTGCTAAGGAAAATAAAAGAGAGTTGTTTGGAATTGATTGTGGAGATTTAGTTGGAGATAAACCAGAATTGTATGAATCGTATATAACTGCTGTAGATCAATTGGATATTCCTTTTTATCGAGTCATGGGGAATCATGATATGACTTTGTATGGACGTTCTCACGAAACTTCGTATACTAAGTTTGAATCGTTATTTGGTCCTTCTTATTATTCTTTTAATAAAGGGAAAGCCCATTATATTGTGTTAAATGATGTGTTTTACTTGTCGCGCGATTATTTCTATGCCGGTTATATTGATGAAAGACAATTGGCTTGGTTGGAAAAAGATTTGTCGTATGTTGATAAGGACCACCTTATTTTTGTAGCTATTCATATTCCGACTAGACTAGAAGTGGGTCAGGTTGCTTTTGAATATTCTAATGCTAATATTGCCGGGAGAGTGAGTAATGCAGAATCGTTATATCGCTTATTGAAGCCTTATCGGGCTCATATTCTCTCTGGACATACTCATTATAATAGAAATCTAGAACATTCAGATCGTTTGTTTGAACACATTACAGCTGCTATCTGTGGAACTTGGTGGCAAGGAGATGTTTGTTTAGATGGGACTCCTCAAGGTTATGGGGTTTATGAGGTGAATGATAATGATGTGACTTGGTTTTTTAAGAGTGCCGGGCATCCGAAAGAGTACCAGTTTCGGGCCTATCCTCTTGGGTGTTATACAGAATATCCTAACGATGTGATCGTGAATGTTTGGAATTGGGATGTCAAATGGAAGGTTGAATGGCTTGAAAATGGAGTCTTAATGGGTGATTTGTCTCGGATTAATGGTCATGATTTTGCAGCTAAGAAATTATGTGCAGATAAAGAAAAATTAGAATTCAAGTGGATCACTCCGATGACGAATGAGCATATGTTTCGAGCACCGATAAAGAATCAGAAAGCTTTAATAGAGATACGGGTAACGGATCGTTTTGGTAGGGTTTATCAATCAAAAGTCAATTAATCAAAAGAATGGATGCATATGGCACGATGGTTAAGTTTTTGGATTATTTTTTGTTTCTCATTGGAATTGCAAGCTAAGGTTGTATTACCTCCCTTCTTTTCAGACGGAATGGTTTTGCAGCGAAATGAAACAGTGAAAATATGGGGTAAAGCGATTCCTAATTTTAGAATAAAGGTTCAGACATCATGGGATAAGAAAACCTATTATGTTAAAACTGATTTCGATGGGCATTGGAGTGTAAAAGTACAAACGCCGGATGCCGGTGGTCCTTACACCATCGAATTAAAAGATAAAGAAAAAACGGTGTTGAGTGATGTCTTAATTGGAGAAGTATGGCTTTGTTCCGGTCAATCGAATATGGAGATGCCTGTGAAAGGATTTCGTGGGCAACCCGTGACTGATGCTTTGTCGACGATAACTTCTGCCTGCCCTAAACGTCCAATTCGCCTTTTTACAGTTAAACGTGCTTTTAATACCATGCCACAAGATACTTTGGTGGGTTGCTGGAAACTAAATGATCCTTCTAGTGTGGGTGAATTTAGTGCTACGGCTTATTTTTTTGGAGATATGCTTGAAAAGATGCTTGATGTTCCTATCGGCTTGATTCATGCCTCTTGGAGTGCTTCTAAGATAGAAGCTTGGATGGATAGGGCAACGTTATCGGACGTTTGCGATGTGAAGCTTCCCGATATCTCTCAGAAGGAATTTGGGTGGCCGGCCGGAACTCCTACACTCTTATACAATGCGATGATACATCCATTGATTGATCTCAAAATAAAAGGAGTCATTTGGTATCAAGGAGAATCTAACAGCGATAATCCTCAATTGTACTCCAAATTGTTTCCAATGTGGATCAATCAATGGCGTCGTGATTTTCGATCGCCTAATCTACCAGTCTATTATGTGCAAATAGCACCTTATCAGGCAGAAGGTAAAGATCTGATTACGCGTGCCGTTTTTAGAGAGTCACAGTTGAAAAGCATGAAAGAGATTAAGAATGTTGGAATGGCTCTAACGACAGATGCCGGTAGCGAAACGTTTATCCATTCTCCGCATAAAAAGAAGATTGGTCAACGACTTGCTTTTTGGGCATTGGCAAAAACTTATGGAATATCGGGCATTAGTTATTGTGGTCCATTATATCATTCTTGTAAGGTAAAAGCAAATAAAGTGGAACTTTCTTTTGAATTTGGTGAAGAAGGACTTACTCCTGAAAATGAAGATATAGAAGGCTTTGAAATTGCTGGTCAGGATGGTTCGTTTTATCCGGCAAAGGCTAGAATTATTAATGGTTCATCACGGGTAGAAGTTTGGAATGATTCGATTACTGCACCTACAGAAATTCGCTACTGTTTCCGCAATTATAAAGAAGGTAATTTATGTAATAATGTGGGGCTTCCTACAGCTCCTTTTCGTATTCAGTTAAAGTAAAATAAGTTATGCGACAAATTATTAAGATAGTATTGTTTAGTTTCATTATACTTTTTGTAAATGATAGTCTGTTATTGGCTCAAGAGGCAGGTCTTAAACAAAAACCTGCTTTAATGTGGTTTGATGCGGAGGCTAACTTCGAGCGATTTAGTCACCCCGATTCGATTGATTTTTATTTAAATAAAATCAAGTCATTAGGTTTTACACATGCTGTTGTGGATATTCGTCCGATAACCGGTGAGGTGTTATATGATAGTCGGTTTGCGCCTAAAATGAAAGAATGGATGGGGTATCATCGATCAGATTTTGATTATCTGGGTTATTTCATAAAGAAGGGGCACCAACTCGGTCTAAAAATTCATGCGTCTCTTAATGTTTTTGTTGGAGGACACAATTATTATGATCGTGGACAAACGTATAGCGATCATCCGGAATGGGCCTCTATGGTATATGACCCGGAAAAAGGTCTTGTCTCTATCATGACCCAAAAAAAGAAATATTCTGCGATGATTAATCCCTCTCATCAAGGTTTTCAAACCCATATAATCAATGTTTTAAAAGAAGTTTCATCTAAGTATCCTGATTTAGATGGTATTATGCTTGATCGTGTACGTTATGATGGTATCGCTGCTGATTTTTCAGAACTGTCTAGAAAAAAGTTTGAAGCTTACATTGGTCAATCATTGAATCGTTTTCCTGAAGATATCTTTGAATGGGAAAGAGATGCCAATAATAAGAATTCTTTTCATGTGAAGCGTGGTGTGTATTTCTTGAAATGGATTGAGTGGCGCACTAAAGTCATTACGGATTTTATGGCCTTAGCACGTCGGGAAGTAAAGGCTATTAACCCGAATATATCCTTTGCGACTTATACTGGTGCATGGTATCCATCTTATTATGAGGTTGGCGTGAACTTTGCAAGTCGTACTTATGATCCAAGTCAAGATTTTGATTGGGCAACTAAAGAGTATAAAAATTATGGATATGCAGAGCTTCTGGATCTTTATACAACAGGTAATTATTATACAGATATAACGATTAAAGATGCTCTAAAGAATAATAAGAGTGTTTGGAATGAGACAGATAGTAAGGCTCATAAAGGAACGTGGTATTCCGTTGAAGGTTCGTGTGAGAAATTAAGATCGATCTTAAACCAAAATCAATTTATAGGAGGAGTATTAGTCGATCAGTTTTATAATAACCCGTTTAATCTCACCAAATCTATTGAGATGAATCTAAAGAAGTCGGATGGGTTAATGCTTTTTGATATTGTTCATGTGATACAGAAAAATCTATGGAAAGAGGTTGAAGCCGGTATGATAGCAGGAGGACAATTACCATCGAAGGTGACGTCCAAACCTAAAGTGATGTGGTTAGATTGTTCGGCTAATTTTGAACGATTTAGCTATCCGGATTCTATTCGTTATTACGTGGATAAATGTGCTGAGATTGGAATAACTCACTTGGTTCTTGATATTAAGGATAATAGTGGCGAAGTTTTATATCCAAGTAAATATGCCATGCAAAAGAAGAATTGGAAAGGCTTTGATCGTCCGGATTTTGATTTTATAAATACGTTTATTAAGGCAGCGCAAGCACGTTCATTGAAGATCTTTGCGGCATTGAATGTCTTTTCAGATGGGCAAGGCATTTTTAAGAGAGGGTATGTTTACGATAAACATAAAAAGTGGCAAGGCATCAACTATGTTCCAGGTAAAGGTTTGGTTCCTGTCACAGAAATTCCCAATAAGGGCAGTCTTTTTTTGAATCCGGGATTAGAGGCCGTTCAGAACTATGAGCTCAACATTATAAAGGAAGTGACTTCAAACTATTCTTTTGATGGAATAATTCTTGATCGTGCCAGATACGATTGTATTGATGCTGATTTTTCTATGGAATCTAAAAAAATGTTTGAGAAATATATCGGTCGTAAGTTGACTAGATATCCAGAAGATATTTATGAATGGCGTCCTAATGATAAAGGATCATTCGATCGAGTGGCCGGTCCGTATTACCATCAATGGATCGAATGGCGCGCTTCTGTTATTTATCATTTTATGAAGGAGGCTCGTGACATTATAAAGTCATATAAACCTAATTGTTTATTTGGGGCCTACACCGGTGCTTGGTATCCTAGTTATTTTGAGGTTGGCGTCAATTGGGCGAGTCGCACATATGATGTCAGTAAAGACTTTACTTGGGCTACTCCAAACTACATGAATTATGGTTTTGCCGAACTTTTGGATTTCTATACAAATGGTAATTATTATTGGAATGTAACGCTAGCTGAATATCGCACTTCCAATGGCATTTATAAAAATGAAACAGACAGTCAGTTTTCTTCTGGAGAACATCTCTGTGTAGAGGGAGGATGCCAGTATTCAAAATATTTATTGAAAGGGGCAGTTCCTGTGTGCGGTGGATTGTATGTTGAAGATTATAAGCAAGATGTCACACAATTTAAGAATGCGGTCGAGATGAGTTTGAAAGCGTCTGATGGAGTGATGATTTTTGATATTGTGCATATTATACGGAATGGTTGGTGGAAAGAATTGCAAGAAGCTATAAAATCATCATCTGCATATGAAAAATAGAGCTTATTCTTTGGATGCATTCAGAGGATGCGCTATCATTTTAATGGTGCTATCGGGTACAGTGGCTTGGGGAGTGCTTCCCGGTTGGATGTATCATGCTCAGGTAGGGCCAAGATCTAATTTTATTTTTGATCCAAGTATATATGGCATCACTTGGGTTGATCTGGTTTTCCCATTTTTCCTTTTTGCCATGGGGGCTTCTTTTCCTTTTTCTATTGGGAATAAATATAAAAATGGGGTTTCAAAATTGAATCTACTGAAGGATATTTTCTTGCGAGCCATACGACTCACATTTTTTGCAATATTCATTCAACACATGTATCCTCATGTGACGTCTTCTCCGGAGACTGTTTATTCATGGTGGTTGGCCATATTAGCTTTTTTGTTAATGTTCCCAATGTTTATGAACATACCTTATCGAATGCCAAACAGCGTTAAGATCGCAATGAAAGTCGTGGCTTATGGGTTGGCTATAGCGATATTATTCAATGTGTCTTATGCAAATGGAAGAGTGTTTAGCTTATCCTATAGTAATATCATTATTCTTGTTTTAGCAAACATGGCTCTTTTTGGAGGAATCATTTATTTGTTTACCATTAAGAATAATTGGGCTCGAATAGCTGTATTGCCTCTTTTAATGGCTATATTATTAAGTAGTAACACTGAAGGATCATGGGCTGAATTTATTTTTAAGTTCTCGCCATTACCTTGGTTTTATCAGTTTAATTATTTGAAATATTTATTTATTATTATTACTGGTTCGGTTGCGGGTGAGTATTTGTATCACTGGTTACATCACCTTCCCAAAGACGAATCATCGTCTTTGGGAAGAACTTATCTTAGTGGTATTTCTCTCTTGTGTATCTCGATTATATTGGTTAATGTGTATAATCTGTATATGCGTTATTTGGTTCTTAATGTAGTTGTCACTATACTTTTACTAGGCCTCCTTTATTGGCTTTTGAAGAGAAAACACGAACATGTGATCTATTGGAGGAAAATGTTCGCATTTGGAGCTTATTTACTGTTGTTGGGACTCTGTTTTGAAGCTTTTGAAGGAGGAATACGAAAGGATCATGCTACATTTAGTTATTATTTTGTGACTTCTGGTTTGGCTTTCATTGCAATGATTGCATTCTCAATATGGTGTGACATTTATAAAGTGAATTTCCTAACAAAGCCTTTAGTTTACGCAGGGCAAAATCCAATGATTGCGTATGTTACGCCTCAATTGGTCGTTATGCCAGTTTTAAAATTGACGGGTTTATCAGCCTATTTGACTTTATTAGAAAGTAATGCTTGGTTGGGTTTCTTGCGAGGAGTTATTATTACATTGCTTACCGTATTCATTACTTTGATCTTTACTCGTTTAAAATGTTTTTGGCGTACATAAATAACCTTAAAAAAAATAATATGAAGACAACTCGATTTAATTTTGTATTTTTATTTTTTCTTTTAGTCAGTGTTTTGTCGTCTTGTGGTGAGAAATATACAGAACACGAATGGGAATGGAATGATGAGAAGAAAGATAAGAACCCTAATGTGGTAGAGCTAGGGTGGATCCCGGAGACTTCTTTTGGAGAATTGCCAGATTATCTTAGTGTGTATAAAGCTCCTGATCTGTTAAAAGGCAAAAAAGCTGTGGCTTACATTGCTATAGCCGACATGAATAAGGCTTCCTTTTCCGTTTTGGGGGAGAGTAAAGGTTATAAAACTCCTGCTCAATTTTATGCTCAAGAATCATTACCCATTATTATGAATGCAGGCTATTTTTGGGATGGTTCATCATTAAGTTTAGTTTGTCGGGATGGTAAAGTCATTTGTCCGAATGCACAAACGGCTTCTAAAGATTGGGTCACGATATATTATCCGACCCGCGGATTCTTGGGGCTGATGAATGATGGAACTTTTCAAGTGGCATGGAGTTATACGGCTAGTGATGCAACTTACGTATATCCTATACCATCTGACAATAAGTTCGGCGATACTCCCAAACCGGTTCCTTCGTCGACTTATCCTGCTGGTGGTGGGGTGATAAATGTTCATACAGCAATTGGTGGAGGCCCTGTCTTATTGAAAAATGGTGAGATTAAAAATCATTATGATAAGGAACTTCTAGAAATCAGTGCGGCATCCAGTCAACCTCGTTCGGCTGTTGGGGTAACTAATGATAAGAAGATAATCTTTTTTGTTTGTGAAGGTCGTAACATGACCCCTAGTGTTCCTGGATATACAACAGCAGAGGTCGCTGAGATTATGCAATCATTAGGATGTACTGATGCTATTAATCTTGACGGAGGTGGCTCAAGCTGTATGTTAGTCAACGGAAAAGAAACAATTAAACCTTCTGATGGAAAACAACGTTTAGTAGTTACTGCAATAGGATTGAAATAATTATTTTTTTTTATAATAATAGATTATAGTTATTACAAATAGAGATGAAAAAAATATTTTTTTGCGGAATCTTTATCTTTCTTTTTATGTCACATTATGATGTTTATGCCCAAACTAAATATTATAATGCAGATCAGTTTCTTTTATTAGGCAAGGGGGTTAGTGAAACATCTACCAGATATGAACGATTGCCTGATTCTTTGAAATCTATCATTCGTGAGCGACTTTGGGAACTTAGTCAGAATACAGCCGGCATGAGTATTCGCTTTTCTTCTAATTCTACCACCATTTCAGCAAAGTGGGTGGCTCGTTTTAATAATTCCATGAATCATATGACGCCGACTGGGATAAAAGGACTTGATTTATATTGTTTGGAGAAAGGCAAGTGGCGTTTTGTTAATAGTGCTCGACCTACAGGCAAATCTAATCAAGCAACCATTGTTTCGAATATGTCTCCGGAGGATCGTGAATATATGCTTTACTTACCTCTTTATGATGGGATAACTTCCCTGTCGATTGGCGTCGATTCGCTCTCATCAATTTCTAAACCTAAAATAGATCCTTTTAGTAAGAAAAAACCGGTTGTCTTTTATGGGACGAGCATCTTGCAAGGAGGGTGCGCATCCCGTCCTGGTATGGCGTCAACGAATCAAATAGGACGTCGTTTAAACCGCGAAACGATTAATTTTGGTTTTAGTGGTAATGCTTTTTTAGATTTGGAGATTGCTCATTGTATGGCTGCAATAGATGCTGATGCTTTTGTATTAGACTTTGTCCCAAACGCTTCGGTTGAGCAGATTAATGAACGTGCGGTTAATTTCTATACCATATTAAGGAATAAACATCCATACACACCTATCATATTTATTGAGGATCCTATATTTACTCATACTTATTATGATCAAAGAATAGCACGGGAGGTTCAACGTAAGAATAAGGCCATTAATAGTTTCTTTGATTCATTGAAAAAGAAGGGCGAAAAGAATATTTATATGATATCTTCTAAAAAGATGTTAGGAGATGATGCAGAGGCTACAATTGATGGTATTCATTTTACCGATCTTGGTTTCATCCGTTATGTTGATCTCATTTTGCCTTATCTTGAAAAGGTTTTAAAATAGAGTCATTAATATACAGACAAACGATATGCAGTTCAGATCTTTTTGGGAAGTATTTGAGCTGCATTTTGTTTTATGAATGGATTTATTTGGAACTTGATTACGGCGATAACTGAAATTGATTGTATCTTTGTGAATCGTGTAATCTTATATATATCAATAAACAAAATATTATGAAACAAAAAAGATTAGGTTTAGTTGCATTATTATTATTTGTAGTTGTGTCGGGGTTTGCCGCCAGGGTTGATACTATAATGGTTGAAAGTCCGTCAATGAATAAAAAAATCGAAACACTTGTTATTGTTCCCGATATGGCAATTGACCATAAACAGTCTTGTCCGGTGGTTTATTTATTACATGGTTATAGTGGTAATGCTTATTCTTGGATGAAGATTAAACCTAATTTGCCGAATATAGCCGATGAGAAAGGTCTTATTTTTGTTTGTCCTAATGCCCAAAATAGCTGGTATTGGGATAGTCCGAAGAATTCGGATTTTCGTTATGAGACCTTTGTGTCTTCTGAATTGATCACCTATATTGATCGTACGTATTCTACTATACCTAACAAAAAAGGACGTGCCATAACGGGGTTGAGTATGGGAGGACATGGTGCTCTATTTATTGGAATGCGTCACTCTGATCTATTTGCGGCTATAGGAAGTACAAGTGGGGGAGTAGATATTCGTCCTTTCCCTTTGAATTGGGAGATGGCTAAACAATTAGGCGAATATGCTACTAATCGTAAGGTATGGGATGAACATACCGTCGTTAATCAGTTAGATCGTATCATCAATGGTGATGTGGCAATCATTGTTGATTGTGGTGAAGATGACTTTTTCTTAAATGTGAATAAAGATTTGCATCATCGTTTGGTCGGACGAAAAATTGACCATGATTTTATTCTTCGCCCTGGGACACACAATGCTGCATATTGGTCTAATTCGATTGATTATCAGATCTTGTTTTTCCGGAAAGTCTTCACTTCTGCTTTGAACAACTAGATATTCCTGTTTCCGGAGACTGGTTTGTCTCGGAAGACTAGTCTGTTTTCGAAAACGAGTGTGTCTTAAATATAGATCTGTTAAGAAATGAACTTGCTTTGAGCAAGTAACAGACACTAGTTATCTACTCTCAGTCCGGTAGCGAAAACTGAACGCGTTTGAGAACTTAATACTCTAAGATGATTTTCGGTTTTCGCTTCGGATGATGTTTGAGGCGGATAAGTCCCTTCTAACACTTTGATAGCAATGTTCAACAATGTTTCGTTTATATCTCCAAAAGGCAAATATTGTATGTAATTGCTCGTCTCACTTACGGCATAGGTTGGGATAACTCCACCGAGTAGTGTTCTATCGGCATCATAACTGATTTTACAAACGGCAGGGTTTATAGACCAACGAAATTCTGTATTGGTAAACTTCTCGGTACCGATGTTCTGGCCTTTCGTTGTGGCACCAATAGTGATGAGCTGAGGGACTTTCTTATTTAAGCCATTGATAATCGTTTCTGCTGCACCGGTCGTTTGATTGCTTATTATAAACAAGATGGTATTCAAGTTTAGGTTAACGGTGTTTGCCAATAACTTGCTATCGAACAATAAGGTTTTGTCTCTATCTGTATTTTTATTGTTATAGTTCAGATAAGCCATGTCTTTATTGAGGTAACTAGTCGGAGCTAGAATGGTGCTGAGTAGTTGCGCACATGATAGACTTCCGCCTTGATTTCTACGGAGGTCAACAATTAAAGTGTTGATGTTGGCCTGACTAAATGTTTTAGCAATTTCTTTTAATTCATTGTTGTACTTTTCCGGTTCTGCTGTGGTGCCTGCTGTGCAACTGTTGTACATGAGATAACCAACTTTCTTCCCATCTGCCAATGTGATCATTTGATGAGTATAAATAGGTTCTTCAATCACCGATTCGGCATTTCCTAATGCCACTCCTTCACGATCTTTTACGACCTCATAAACCGCTGCTTTTTCGGGATCGGTAGAAGCCGGGGTGACTTCTTTATAAATACCCACAGTTAGCGTTAGGGCTTCATTGCTTTGAAGTAATTGGGTTTCATATTTGCGACTGATGAAGCGGTCGTTCACTTTCATGATCCACTCTCCACGTTTTAATCCGGCCTTTGATGCCGGTGAGTTTGGAACAATGTAGGTTAGCAAAGCGTTATAAACAGTGTCGTTCTTGGCATCTCGAACTAATGAATATTCAAATCCGTATGATGGCAATGTAACTTCAATGATACTGTCGGCGAATGAGATATTATTATCTTTTTTTGAGATGACTTTAGATAGAAACTCTTTTGGAGTAAGAAATAGATTGACATTGTTGTAAGATGGCATATCTTCATACCAGAGATAATTCTTACGCATAATACTGTCCATCCAATTGCCTAACTTAATGTCTTGTGCATATTCCGGCCAACGGTCGACCCCGCATGACATGAGGTTAAATAAAGCTCCCATCAGCAGGCTATATATCGTTATCTTTCTTAGATTAATCATTTGAGTTGTTGTTTTAATCGTTGCAAATCGTTGCAAATGTATGAAATACTTCTGTTCATTTGACACAAATGTGGTATAAAAATACCTCTTATGTGTGAGACTAGCTCTGGATGCTTACTTGTATTTTTGCATTATTAATTAATGATAGCTAAATTTTATAACTCTTAAAGAAACATGGAACAGGAAAAACTACACTTTGAAACGTTACAACTTCATGTTGGACAAGAATCTCCCGATCCGGCTACAGATGCTCGAGCCGTACCTATTTATCAAACGGCCTCGTATGTGTTCCATGATTCGGCACATGCTGCTGCACGCTTTGGACTCCAAGATCCCGGTAATATTTATGGTCGACTGACTAATTCGACGCAGGATGTTTTTGAAAAGCGAATGGCGGCTTTGGAGGGTGGAGTTGCGGCATTAGCTGTGGCTTCTGGTGCTGCGGCTATCACTTATGCCTTTCAAAATTTGGTCAATGCCGGCGATCACATTGTGGCTGCACAGACTATTTATGGAGGAACCTACAATTTATTGGCACACACCTTGCCAACACAAGGGGTGACGACAACTTTTGTTGATCCGTCCGATTTGAGCCATTTTGAAGAAGCCGTTACAACACGTACAAAAGCCATTTTTATAGAGACATTTGGTAATCCGAATTGTAATGTGATTGATATGGCTGCGGTGGCAGCTATTGCTCACCGACACAACATCCCGTTGATTGTTGATAATACGTTTGGTACGCCTTTCTTGATTCGTCCGATAGAGCATGGAGCAGATATCGTTGTGCATTCTGCGACCAAGTTTATTGGTGGACATGGGACATCGTTGGGAGGGGTTATCATTGATTCCGGTCAGTTTGATTGGAAATCATCCGGTAAATTTCCGCAGTTCACAGAGCCGGCTGAGTGTTACCACGGATTGCGTTTTGTTGATGCTGTTGGTCCTCTGGCTTATATTATACGTATTCGTGCGGTCTTGTTGCGTGATATGGGAGCAGCTATCAGCCCATTTAATGCGTTTATGTTGCTTCAAGGAGTCGAGACCTTATCGTTGCGGGTGGAACGTCATGTGGAAAATGCATTGAAAGTGGTTGATTTCTTGAGTCGCCATCCCAAAGTGCAACGGGTGAATCACCCTTCATTATTGTCGCATCCTGATCATGAGGTGTATACTCGTTATTTCCCCAATGGCGGTGGATCGATCTTTACCTTTGAAGTTAAAGGAGGACAAGCCGAGGCACATCGCTTTATTGATCAGTTGTCGATCTTCTCTCTTTTGGCAAACGTAGCAGATGTGAAATCGCTTGTTATTCATCCGGCAACGACAACCCATTCGCAGTTGAATGATGAAGAGATGCGTCAACAAGGCATTACTCAAGCGACTGTTCGTCTATCTATTGGTACAGAACATATTGCTGATTTATTGGCAGATATTGATCAGGCTTTGAATAAAATTTAAAAGATATACCACCTTAACAGAAATCTAGTGATAAGTCTAGTTTTATAGTTTTTATATTAATGAATATTGCAGCTTTATTATCCGGAGGTGTCGACAGCTCAGTTGTCGTACACCTCCTTTGCGAACAAGGATACAAACCTTCTCTTTTTTACATAAAGATTGGGATGGATGGTGCGGAATATATGGATTGTTCTGCGGAAGAAGATATTGAATTGGCTACAGCTACGGCTCGGCGATACGGACTTTCTTTGGAGATTGTCGATTTGCATCAAGAGTATTGGGACAATGTGGCGACTTATGCGATTGATAAGATCAGAAAGGGGCTGACCCCCAATCCGGATGTGATGTGTAATAAGCTGATCAAATTTGGATGCTTCGAAGAACGCGTGGGCAAGGATTTTGATTACACGGCAACCGGACATTATGCGAGAACATTGCTGGAGGATGGTCGGGTATGGCTCGGAACAGCTAAAGATCCCATCAAAGACCAGACCGACTTCTTAGCCCAGATTGATGCCTTGCAGGTCTCAAAACTCATGTTCCCTATCGGTGGATTGATGAAACATGAGGTGAGAGATTTAGCCATTAAGGCACAGTTGCCTAGTGCGCGCCGTAAGGATAGTCAGGGGATTTGTTTCTTAGGAAAGATCAACTATAATGACTTTGTTCGTCGGTTCTTGGGTGAAAAAGAAGGAGCGATCATTGAATTGGAAACCGGAAAGAAACTAGGTACTCATCGTGGCTATTGGTTTCATACCATCGGACAGAGAAAGGGACTCGGACTCAGTGGTGGTCCATGGTTTGTGATTAAAAAAGATATTGATCAGAACTTAATCTACGTTTCTAAGGGCTATGGTGTTGAAACACAGTATGGACATGAGTTTATGATGCGTGATTTTCATTTCATTACGGTCGATCCTTGGGCGGCACTTAACGAAGAGGTTGAGGTCACCTTTAAGATTAGACATACGCCGGAATTTACTAAAGGTCGGCTGTCGCGTTCCGACGACGGATATAAAATCACTTCTGTCGATAAACTGCAAGGCATTGCATCCGGACAGTTTGGAGTGATTTATGATAAAGAGAGCCGGATCTGTTTGGGAAGCGGAGAGATCACGTTTTAAATATAATATTCTGTTAGATCGATAATACCCAATCGCATGGCCTTTTTGATAGCCTCGTGGACATTGTTGACTTCCAACTTTCGGAAAATATTCTTTCGGTGGCTGTTGATGGTATGAAAACTGAGGTTCTTTTGAGCTGCGATTTCTTTGGTCGTCTTTCCCAAGCTGATTTCACGTAAGATGCTGATTTCTGATGAGGTGAGCACGTTTAGGTTATATTGTCCTCCAGTTGGGGTCGTCGGCGATTGTTGTGGTGTAGGGGAGGCCAGAAGCAGGTTACTGACATAGTTACAGATAAATCGCTCTTTGCGCGAGAGGTGTTGTATGGCGGTCATGATTTCTTCGCGTGTGCTATTTTTCATAACGACACTAAAGGCAGTCGACTGTAATACGAGTTGCCGCAGAAAACCTAAACTTAAATCCTCCGAGAATAATAACCACATTGCTTCAGGAAAGCGATCATGAAGCAATAGTAGATCGTCTATACTTTGAAAATCGGACAATGTATAGTCTAACACGACGATTGCTTTGGGGTAGCTACGGAGTTGTTTGATCAGCTCCGCTTTATGATCTGCGGTCAGAATATTCGCACTTTCTTTCTCCTGACTGAGTAGATAAATCATACCGAGTTGTGAGATAGCTTGGTTGTCTGCGATAATATAGTCGATCATGCGTGATGGTTTTAAGTTTGAAAACAAACGGAAAGATGAATCATTAAATATCTATCCCTGTGAATTTCTTTAAAGCATATCCAATCAGGAAACTGACCCCGGCAACGCTAAAACTCAGTACAGCCATCTCTGTGAATCGGTGGCGGAAACTTTCTCCACGAGTCACGGAATAGTAGTAGTTGAATAGGGCGATGATGATCAGAGCCATGATGAGCATGATTCCTAATGCTACCAATGGGTTGTCGGCTAGGATGAATGGGGTCACTAGCGATGCAACAGTTACGATATAGGCGAATCCAGTGTAAATGGCCGCTTTTACGGGATGTTTGTCGTCCGATGCTTCTGATTTCGTGGATAGATACTCCGATGAGGCCATTGACAGTGCGGCGGCAATACCGGTGATGCTTCCTGTCAGTGCAATGAGTTTGCTATCGCTTAAAGCCAATGTAAATCCGGCTAGAGCACCGGTAAACTCAACCAAAGCATCATTCAAACCCAATACAACGGAACTCATATATTCTAATCGCTCTTCATTAATCAGACTGATCAGTTTTTTTTCATGAGCTTCTTCGTCGGCCGATAACCGTTGTAGATCAGGAATATCGGCATACTTCTTATAGTTTATATGGGCATTTCCTTCTCCCGACTCCATTAACTTTATGGCAAAAGTATTACCGAATAATCGTGCCAAGAGATAAAACTTCATCACTCGTTTGTGATCCGGTTCAACGTCTTGTTGAGTATATTTCTTAAGGATATTATAATGTCCTTTCTCTTCGGCTGAAATTGCTCGAAGAGTCTTTTGATTTGCTTCGTCTTTCTCGATAGAAGCCAAACGTTCGTAAACGATGCTTTCTGTTATTTCGTTTCGTTGAAATCGAACAAAGT
>JBKEDO010000011.1:0-94612 GCA_047975405.1 Bacteroides sp. | reverse complement strand
TTATGGAATTAATCTTACTCACTATCATCTTGGCCTGCTTGGTCGTGATCTTGATTCTTCTGCTGACGAAGAAAAATAATCATGCGGAATTCGAATCGGCTTTACGCACGCAGATGCAGGAAAACCGTGAAGAGCTGAATCGCAGTCTCAGAGAGTTACGTATGGAATTGACTCAGACCTTAAATCAGAGCATGCAACAGATGTTGGATGCTTTGCATAAGAATATGATGGCCACTAACGAACTCCAAAGAGAGAAGTTCGACACGATGGGACGCCAACAGGAGGCACTTCTTCAATCGACAGAGAAGCGTCTGGACGATATGCGTCTGATGGTGGAAGAGAAACTCCAAAAAACTCTGAATGAGCGCATCGGACAATCGTTTGAGATTGTCCGGTCGCAATTGGAGAATGTACAGAAGGGGTTGGGTGAGATGAAATCTCTGGCACAAGATGTTGGGGGACTCAAAAAGGTGCTAAGTAATGTGAAGATGAGGGGTACTTTTGGTGAAGTGCAACTGGGAGCGTTATTGGAGCAAATGATGAGCCCTGAGCAATATGATGCAAATGTCAAGACCAAGAAGAGTGGTAGTGAGTTTGTGGAGTTTGCCATTAAGTTGCCGGGAAAGGATGATGATCAGACCACGGTTTATCTGCCGATTGATGCGAAATTCCCGAAGGATGTATACGAGCAATATTACGATGCCTTCGAGGCAGGCGATGCGGCTTTAATGGAATCGTCGGGTAAACAGTTGGAGACGACCATCAAGAAGATGGCTAAAGATATTCACGACAAATATGTGGATCCACCGTTTACAACGGACTTTGCCATTCTATTTTTACCCTTCGAGAGTATTTATGCTGAAGTGATTCGCCGCACGGCTCTCATCGAAACCCTACAAAAAGAATATAAGGTGGTGGTTACCGGGCCAACCACTCTAGGCGCTATCTTAAATAGTTTGCAAATGGGATTCCGGACATTAGCGATACAGAAACGAACCGGGGAGGTTTGGAATGTATTGGGTGCCGTAAAGACAGAGTTCGGAAAGTTCGGCGGTTTGCTGGAAAAGGTTCAGAAGAATCTGCAAAATGCAGGTGATCAATTGGAAGAGGTCATTGGCAAACGCACGCGGGCCATCGAACGAAAGCTCCGTCAAGTGGAGAAATTACCGGATCACGAGAGTCGCAACCTCCTTCCTTTGGATGGCGACGAGGAAGATTAAGCCAATTCTTGGGCTAACTTACGGCAAGCGAGCCGATCGACTTTTCCGTTGTCTGTTAATGGGATGATATCGGTCAGCAGGATACACTTGGGCGAATGATAAAGAGGCAGTAAGGCTTTCATCTGCTCCATCAAGTTGTTCAGATGATCTGCACGATCCGCATTAACTGCACGACTATCCGCATTGGCTACACTATTAGCATTAGCGGCATCAACCGACTGAGCTATACTAACCGACTGAGCTATACTAACCGACTGAGCTGCATCAACCGACTGCGCCAGCAACAAGACGACAGCCTCTCCCAATCGATCGTCGGGAATAGAGGTGATCGCAAATGGGCGATCAATCAACGAACGGAGCTGTTCTTCGACCACTTCTATCTGAACTTTTATACCACCGGTATTGATGACATTGTCTAAGCGTCCGATCACACGAAATCGGCCATCGGCACAAAGTTCGGCCACGTCGTTGGTCTGCAACGGGGTATCACAAAGACCGGGTGCATTGATCACCAAGGCTTGATCGACGGATAACGACAGCGTCACTCCGGCAAAAGGTCGATAATAAGCATCCGCTTCCGGACCATTAATCCTTCTCAACGCAATGTGAGAAAGGGTCTCTGTCATACCGTAGGTCGAATAGATGGGATGAGGCAACAAGCGAAGTTGTGCTTCTAGGTCGCGACTAATGGCTCCCCCACCAATGATCAGGCGACCGATACGACTCAGACGCGCTTTGGTTTCGGGCTGATTTAAGGAAGTGTACACTTGCAAGGGTACCATGGCCGCAAAATCGATTGGTTCGTCAACATGTTCCAACGGAGAACCACTTGCAGGGCGAACCGTGAGATGCAAACCGGCAACAAGCGCGCGAACCACCATCATCATCGCTCCAATGTACCGTAGATTCATGCAAAGCAAAGCCGACTCTCCGGGTTGTAAGTTTAAAAAGGTACAAGTCATGCAGGCACTCTCTATCATGCGATCTTTGCGGACCTCGTATCGTTTGGGAGTTCCTGTCGATCCGGAGGTTTGTACCGTCAGCTTTTCGGAATCATCGAACCAACGCTGTAGGAAGGTAAAGAGTTCCCGCTTTTCGGCGGAAAGGGTTCGATCGGAGTCGCCTGTCCACCGACGAATCTCTTCCGGAGTATAGCGCCGTCCGTCCAACCACAACCGTTGATCGTCTCTATTCATGATCAGCTGTGCCATACCACAAACAGTCTTTACGTATTTCTAATGGGAGATCAATATTATCGGTAAACAGGAGTCCTGTGCCTAATCCTTGAGGCATTAAGTTCGGATAAGTAGCACACCATTGAGCAATGGCATTCAGTCCGACATTCGACTCTAGAGCGGAGGTGATCCACCATCCGATGTTTCGTTGCTCGGCCGCTCTAATCCATTCCGCACTTCCTCTCATGCCGCCATGTAGAGAAGGTTTAAGCACGATATAATGAGGATGAAGGGCATCCAATAGGTTCCCTTTTTGTTCCCAGGTGTGCCAGCCGATCAGTTCTTCGTCGAACGCAATAGGCAAAGGCGATAATTCGGTCAACCGCGCCATCTCCTCCCATTGTCCGGCCCGAATAGGTTGCTCAATGGAATGAAGATCGAACTCGGACAGCTGTTTTAATCGATCAAGCGCCACATGGGGCTCAAAGGCGCCATTGGCATCGACTCTCAATTCAATCTCCTTGGCCGAAAAAGCCGAACGAATATGTCGCAATAAATCCAATTCTTGTTCAAACGCTATGGCTCCTATTTTCAATTTGATACAACGATAATTCTCCGCAACTTTCTTTTCGATTTGAGCCAGCATCTCCCGATAATGCCCCATCCAGATTAATCCATTAATCGGAATACCTTGTTCACCACGCGAGAAAGGAGTGTCGAAAAGCGCCAAACGACCTTTAGTCAGGTGAAGGAAAGCCGTTTCCAGACCAAATAACATCGAAGGAAAAGCTCTTAGGGATTCGGCATCATAGACGCCATCGTGCTGTTCAACGGATCGACAAATTGCTCGAAGTCTCTCTTCGTAATCGGGATAGTCGTCGCAACTTAACTGAGGCAAAGGCGCACACTCTCCTATCCCAACTCGACCGGGATAGTCTGACGAGGTGACCTGAATATACCAAACCTGCCGGGTGGTATAAACACCACGTGAGGTTCCGGCAGGAGATTTAAAATGTAATTGTTTAGGCACAACGGCCAACTGACAATTCATGACTTTATGTTTTAGACTGGATTTCTCTCTCCCAAGCGACTATGGGAATTTAGGGTATTGCTTAAAGTTTGGTTTACGTTTTTCAAGAAAAGCATGCTTTCCTTCTTGAGCTTCATCGGTGAGGTAATATAACAAAGTCGCATCACCCGCCAATTCTTGAATACCCGCTTGTCCATCCAATTCGGCATTCAATCCGGCTTTAATCATGCGAAGAGCTAACGGACTAAGCAGCATCATCTCTTCAGCCCATTGTACATATTCATCTTCCAATTGTTCCAACGGCACCACTTTATTCACTAATCCCATTTCAAGGGCTTGTTCGGCATTGTATTGACGACAAAGGAACCAAATCTCACGCGCTTTTTTCTGTCCCACAACACGAGCCAAATAAGAAGCCCCAAAGCCGGCATCAAAACTACCCACACGTGGACCGGTCTGACCAAAGATGGCGTTCTCAGAAGCAATCGACAAGTCGCACACCACATGCAACACATGTCCCCCGCCAATCGCATAACCATTGACCGCAGCAATGACCGGTTTCGGAATGCTACGAATCTGTTTCTGCACATCAAGCACACTTAAACGAGGTACGCCATCCTTACCAATATAACCGCCGCGTCCCTTTACGTTCTGATCGCCACCCGAACAAAACGCTTTATCACCGGCACCGGTTATCACAATCACGTCAATATCACCTTCCTCGCGACAGATGCGAAGTGCATCACTCATCTCAGCGGTTGTAGTCGGTGTAAAGGCGTTACGGTAACGTTCGCGATTGATCGTAATTCGAGCAATGCCATTATAATAATCAAATAGAATATCTTCATATTCTCGGATCGTCGTCCATTCTCTTTGAGCCATAATCTCTATTATTAGTGTGAATTATTTAATTTTATAAGTTCTTCAGTTGTTGATAATAATCTTTCAAGATGCGAGCATCTTTGTTCTTATTCGTAAACACCTCTAGTAAAAGAGGTTTCTCAGTCTCTTCCGGCTGCGTGAAGAACGTCATTGCTTCTTCCAACTCTTCCTCGTGTTCGACCATTTTATAGATAAACCCACGCTCCTCGGCCCAACCTTTCGCCGAGGTCTTATGCACGGCCGTAATATATTTATGCGAGGTACCGGACATCTCTAATCCCGGCAAGGTGTGGAAGATTTCCCCTCCACCATTATTCAGCAAAAGAATACGTAGATTAGGCTTAATGGTTGTCAGCCAAAGTGCATTCATATCGTAAAAGAAACTTAAATCGCCTATCGCCACAAAGTTCAGCTTATCGGAAGCGGCAGCATAGCCAATGGCAGTCGACAGCGATCCGTCGATCCCATTAATTCCACGGTTACAGCAAACTTCAACTGTCGAAGGCAGTGCATACAGTTGGGCATAGCGAACCACCGAGCTATTAGCGAGGTGTAACGCACACTCTGGCGGTAAAGCCTTCATCATTTTCTCAACCACGGTCATCTCCGAGTAAGCGAACGAAGGTTCCGGAATCGTGTTGGAGAAATTCTCCCAAAGTTGTGGATAAACCGGCGTACGGGTGTCCAACAATCCGGAAATCTTTTCTAAGAATTCAAAAGGGTCCATCTCAATCACCGTTGTCAACGTGCCATACAAATCGACAATCTGCCCATCCTTTGCCACATGCCAATGCTCTCTAGGTGGATGTTTCCGAAGGAATTTCTTCAACCGCTTCGACACCACGTGTCCGCCATAAGTAATCAACAATTGAGGAGCCATCTGCTCAGCCTTTTCGTCAGATAAGGCCACCACTCCGGCATCAAAATTCTTAATCGGCAAGCCGGGTACGGTCTGGTTTCCCAGATGCTCTGTCAGCCAAACAAAATGCTTATATAAAAGTTTCGTATATCGTTTCTCAAACAAATAGATCAAGTTCATTTGACCAACCACAATCATCCGTTTGCTGTATTGGTTCAAACGATCGATCAAATCATTATAATCGCGATCGTAAACGTTCAATCCTTGATAACGAGTCATCACACGCACCTCAGGCAATTGTTCGGTTGTAAAATTAAACAGAGGCTCCGAAATTGGGACATTGATATGCACCGGTCCTTTCCCATGATGTTGCGTTTCAAGTATCGCCTCATTAATCAATCGGTTACAGTACCAATCGTCTTCATCCGTATGTACCTCGGGCAAATTGACCGAGCAACGCACCATACTCCCGAATACTCCGGGTTGTGGCATCGTCTGTCCATCCATCTGACCGATCCAAGCCGCAGGTCGATCGGCCGAGATGACCACTAACGGGACTTGTTGATAATAAGCTTCTGCTACAGCCGGGTATAGGTTGACCAACGCACTTCCGGAAGTACAGCACACCGCCGCCGGTTGCCCCCCATTTAACGCTAATCCCAAAGCAAAAAACCCGGCACTCCGCTCATCTGTAGCCGGATAGCAAGTAAACTCCGGATGAGTCGACAAGGTATGCACCAAAGGAACATTACGACTCCCCGGGCATAATACCACCTTTGTGATCCGATGAGCCTTTAATAAAGCCACCAGTTGAAGTACATTTCTTTTATCTGTAAACATAAGCAGGATGATTAGTCTATATCTCAGTAAAAAACAATTCTCTCAGACCATAAATTACAGTCTTTTATTCATGAAATAGAAATTCTTTTCATGGTTTGCAACTTCTTCTCCGTCTCTGTCCATTCATCGGCTAGATCAGAAGAGGCTAATAGTCCACCTCCGGCATAAAGTGTCAACTCTTTATCGCCAATCTGCATGCAACGCAAATTCACATAAATATCGGTTTTCCCTTTCGGATTAAGCCAACCAACAAATCCGGAATAATATCGGCGATCGTATCCTTCATGATCAAGAATAAACTGATAAGCCGATTCTTTAGGCAAACCACAAACTGCGGGTGTGGGATGAAGCAAGGCTAACAAATCGCCAAGCAACTGTTCGTTGGACAAGCAAAAGTCGAATTCAGTTTTCAGATGCGACAACGTCCCGGCAAAAGCAGGGAACGGGCCTCTCTCATGGGGTAAAATGCCTAATGAATGCAATTGCTTACGAATGTATTGTGCCACAAACTCTTGTTCTTGGCGGTTCTTCTCGTCCCATTCATCGGGCAAGACTCCGTTGATAATCGACTGAGTGCCGGCTAATGCCACCGTATAATAGTTCAGTCGTTCACCCGATAAAAGGACTTCCGGAGTACTCCCTAGCCAAACTCCGGTTTGTGGAGTATAAGCCAGATAAACATACGAATGGGTATACATCCCGCAAGCCGTAAAAAAAGCAGAGAGTAATCCAAACGATGAATCCCGTTGAATCGTTTGCGAACGGGAAAGCACTAATTTATCAAAACGCCTGCCATGTAATGCCTTGATAAACGTCGTAAAACACGATTGGTAGTCATCAAAGCACTGTTCCTCTTTGGACCATAAGAGGTGATCAGTGTCCTCTTTGTCATTTTGAACATCCCCCATCGGCAAATCATAACTCATCACCTCATCGGGCTGTATCAAAACAACCGGGCAGTTCTCAGTTACCCGAAATGGAGCAACAATAAATCCGCATGTACCATTTAAATCCTTTATATCTTGATAAGTCTGTACGTTTACATTCGTCGACTGAGTCAGAAAACTAAACTTCTTCTCACCCGGAATTCGATAAAAAGCAAACGATCGACCTTCACGAATAAAGGCTTCTAAATCGGTATCTATATTCAAAAATTCTTCTGTCATCTTTTCTTCATCACACTATTGACCACTCGAACAGAAGAAACCAGTTTATTCGTTGAAGTAAAAACATCGATATTCCAGATATGCGATGAGCGGCCTTTATGCACCATCGTTCCCACAGCACGCACCGTATCCCCTTCATGAGCTGAAGAGATATGGTTACCACTCACTTGCATCCCAACCACAATTTCATCGGGTTGACACAGAATCATCGATCCTAATCCCGCAACCGTCTCAGCCAAAGCTAAGGTTGCACCGCCATGCAGAATACCAAATGGTTGACGTGTTCGTTCATCAACCGGCATTGTGGCCTCTACTCTGTCTTCGGAAGCATAAGTATATTGGATACCTAAATTACCCATCAAAGCATGCGCAGCTTGCGCATTCAGTTGGTCAAGAGGAATCTCAGACGGATGAACTTCGGCCAGAATGGCTTTTTCAACAGCGACCGCTACCCCATCTTCCTCATTGGAAACCGTAATCCAATCGGCGCAAGCTTTCACCGAATCGATGGCATTGCCCATAGCAACACTCAAACCGGCCATTTGCAACATCGCTACATCACAGACACCATCACCAATAGCCATCACTTCATCTCTGTTAATATTCAGAAGCTCAAGTAAAGCACCTAAAGAATTTGCTTTATCAATGCCACAAGGCACTACTTCTAAATAGTAATCTTCCGATCGAAACACATCCAACGCGCCATTAAGACGTTTCTTCCAGTGTGTTTCAAGATCAATAAGTTTATCTAAGTCGTCGCTCACCAGCATACATTTACACGGAGCAAAATCAATGGCCGTAGAGAATTCCTCTTCGCCAACGACCACCATCCCATTCAATGCAGCCTCACGACACACATGTTCATTTTCAGGCCGATTAGTCACCACTTCGTTCTCATTATAAGTCAAAATGGCAAAATCATTCTTTCGAGCCTTTTTTTCCAAATAAGGCAGCATTTCCGGATTAATCCGCCGTTGAAACAGCAGTTCTCCGTTACTAGCCTTCATGATCTGTCCTCCATTGTAAGAGATCACAAACCCATCATAGTTCCCCAACTCCAATCGTTTAGCCAATGGCATCAAACCATACGTCGGGCGTCCGGAAGCCAATACAATACGCACTCCCATTTGCTGCACCTTCAAGAGCGTAGCCAGTGTGCGTTTACTGATCTCTTTCGCTTCATTTAAAAGCGTTCCGTCTACATCAAGTACTAATAATTTATACTTCATAGCTTCACTGGTTTCGTTATATAATACAAAGGTAAAAAAATGCATGTAGCTTGAAAAGCAAAATCAAAAAAAAAGCTATCCCGAACTAACGAGATAGCTTTAAATAATTATTTCTCAGCAGAGCAGTCTAGAACCAGCTACCTGCATTATAGGAACTTTCTACACGATCTTCAACATCATTTGGTAAATTGTGAAAGAAGTCGATTCCTGTCTTTTGTTCCAAAGCATCAATAGAGATAGCATAACTTGCAATTGAAGAGCTACTATATCCTTTTTGATCGATATAGAAAGCCATTGCCTTATACTGCCCGCCTCTTAACGATAAAAGCGCCATGAAATAATGACGTGGAACAGCAACATGATTTCCGGTGTATTCAAGAAGCGTGCCATCAGCTATAGTCCCATCGATTTGTCCACCTTTAACCACATATAATGTATCGCTTGCGTTAAGCCCACCAGCCCAGCTACGTACTTTTTCTTCCATTTGATTCCATATTCCACCATTAAACTTGATGATCTGGGGACTCATATTAGAATAATAGAAAGTTTGCTGATTAGCCTCTCTTGTCAAATAACGATCGGCCGATGCCACCAAGTGTCCACGATTATAAGGGCTATCATAATCACTATTATAAGTACGGTATGCCGAAGGAATATTAGGATCTTGCCCCCAATCATCGGTACGACTAGTGTTTTTCTGGTTGTTTACATTATCAAAGAAAAAAGCAACCCAACGCGTATGCTTCTTAGTGCAGTCATATTCGGCACTGTAATTGATACACGATTTACCATTATAATTTACTGTATGTGTATAGAATAAATTATCAGCTCCACCTTTTAATTTCGGCATTTCAATACGTCCGGCATAACCAGAAGGCTTTTCTGGGTCAGGGTTAGTCGGATCGGTTGGATCAGTCGGATCTGGATCAGTTGTAGATCCATCACCTTTAAGTTGTTTAATGCGAAGCTCTTTTTTATTTTCTCCAGATATGATTGTAACCAATGCATTTCTTTCTTCTGTCGCACTATTAGCGTGAATTTTACCAACTATAGTTGCATTCCCTACACCAGAGGTTCTATTGAAAACACACCATTTTTCGTTTGCTTCAATTTTCCACTCGCCATCCGATTTGATAGTCAAAAAGAAACTACCACCTTGTGATTTGATTTCATTGTTTGTCAGGTCTGTTTCTGCTGTAAAGTCGGAATTAATCAACGGCTCATTTTTCTCATCCCCATTACAAGCTCCAATCATTATTGATACCATCATCAACAACAGAGCCTTTAACATACTTTGTCTCATGTTTTATTAAAACTCTTTTAATTTATAAATAGAAGTTATTTCATCTCTTTAACAAGATAGATAATAACCGGTAAATGATCGCTATAGCCATTAAGCCATACTCCTCCACCAAAAGTACGTAATGGGGTACCTTTATATTGGCCTGTTTCTTGGAACATAAAATTACGTCTAAAGATTTCATTTTTATAATACTTCAACGTTGTTCTGTCATCTCCAAGCAGATTTCCACTTATCACAATTTGGTCAAACAAATTCCAACGGCCTCTATACATTAACGTCCCGGTACCTTTCTTCAAGGTATCCCACCATGGATTATATAAGTCGGTCGCTCCGACATCCTTCATTTTACGTTTAGCCCCTAATGAAACAGACATACTCTTATCCATTGGGTCATCATTCATATCACCCATAATAATCACTTTTGAATTAGGATATGCAGCCATCAAAGAATCTTTCAATACACGTACTTGTTCTCCAGCTCTTTCTCTAGCAGGAGAAGTTGCACCGCGAGAAGGCCAATGGTTTACAATCAAATGAACTTTCTCATCCGCCATCATTCCGCTAGCAATCAGAAAACCACGTGTTTTATGTATAGTGTCGTTTATATAAACATAAGGAACAAGTTTACTTTCTTGTAATTCAAAGAATTTCGGATTATAAAGAAAGGCACAATCTACCCCACGTTTATCTTCTCCTTCATAGTGTATAATTTTATAACCCCTAGACGAAAGTGAAGGTTGTTTCAACAAGTCTTCCAAAACTCTGCGATTTTCAACTTCCGAAAGTCCAATAACAGCAGATCCCATCGGTAATTTATCTGTAGCAAGAAAAGATAAGATCTCCGACATATTCTTTAATTTGGACTCATATTTCATAGAATTCCATTTATTCTTACCATCAGGCAAATATTCGTAATCATTTTTACCTGAATCATGAATGGT
The DNA here is from genome assembly GCA_047975405.1 of Bacteroides sp. Classification (GTDB taxonomy): domain Bacteria; phylum Bacteroidota; class Bacteroidia; order Bacteroidales; family Bacteroidaceae; genus Bacteroides. Next base: position 83,967 of record JBKEDO010000011.1, on the reverse strand, counting down.
ATCAAACAAATTCTCCAAATTATAAAAAGCCACACTATAAAGAGCATATCTCTTTTCTTGGGCATAGTTTGTCATTGAAAAAGCCAATAACAAACTTAAAAATATTAATTTCCTTTTCATTACATTATATTGTTTTACTGTTTAATAACATTGCATTTGTTTGACAAATATCTGAAAAGAAAACGAAAAATCAGCTGTTTTCTGCATTTTTTCTGCATTTTTTTCATGTTATGTCCTTTTTTTTTTGTTTTTTTGTAATTCCATTCCTTTTTTTCTAAAGGGATATTATTGAAAATGAATTAATACGAATTAACACTAATATTTTTAATTATGAAACAGAGATTAGGAATAGCGATCGCGTTATTTTGTCTTTCCCCTGCAATCTTTGCGCAACAGAAAGTTCAAAAAAATGCTCGTGAAGACAATTCATCTTTCACATTCACAGAATCGCAATTAAACGAAGACGATGATGCTATGCAGAGTATTTCGGCTTTTGTTTCTTCCAACAACGACGTGTATTTGTCAAATGTCGGCTATTTGTTTAGCCCAATGAGGTTTCGTGTCAGAGGATACAATTCTCAGTACAACGACATGTACATCAATGGCGTTCAGTTTAACGATGCAGAAACCGGACGTTTCAGTTACGGATTGATCGGCGGATTAAACGATGCAACCAGAAACAAAGAAGGAATCAGCCCATTTGAGATGAATAACTTCACCTATGGTTCTATTGGTGGATCTACAAATATCAACGTAAGAGCAAGTCAATATGGAGCGGGATCAAAATTAACCCTATCAGGATGTAACCGCAACTACCTTTTACGTGGCATGTATACTTATTCAACAGGTTTAATGAATAACGGTTGGGCTTTTACCGGTTCAGTCGGTTACCGTTGGGCTAACGAAGGTGTTATTGAAGGTACATTCTATAATGCGCTTTCATATTTCTTTAGCTTAGAAAAAGTGTTCAACGACAAACACAGTTTATCATTTACAACTTGGGGTGCCCCAACAGAGAGAGGACAACAAGGAGCATCAACCGAAGAAGCTTACTATTTAGCTAATAGCCACTACTACAACCCAAACTGGGGTTACCAAAACGGAGAAAAAAGAAATGCACGTGTTGTACGTTCTTTCGAACCTTCTTTAGTAACAACATGGGATTTCAACATTAACAAAAAGAACAAATTGACGACTTCTTTAGGTGCTAGGTATAGTAACTATGGAACAAGTGCTCTCGGATGGGGTGGAAATGCTTCTGATCCACGTCCGGATTACTACAAGAAATTACCTAGTTCTGTGTTTAATGTTTACGATAAAGATTACACTCCGTCTGCCGATGAGTTAGCTTCATTCCACTACGTTACAGACAATTGGAGAAACAACAAAGCTGCTCGCCAACTAGATTGGGATATGATGTACTTTACCAACCAACAAGCTAATGCTTTAAATAAAGAAACATTATATTATTTAGAAGAACGCCACAATGACCAATTGGCATTCAACTTAAACTCGGTATTGAACCATAACATCAATGAACATAACACGATTCTTGCTGGTGTTCATTTCAGTTCAACAAAAGGTATGCACTATAAAAAGATGAAAGATCTTCTAGGTGGCAACCTTTATACTGATATCGACAAGTTCTCTGTTCGCGATTATGGCTATAACTCACCTATTATCCAAAACGACTTGGACAATCCTAACAAAAGAATCAGTGAAGGTGATAAATTTGGCTATAACTATAATGTATACGTCAATACACAAAGTGCTTGGTTACGCTATCAAGGTAACAAAGATAAATTCAATTATTTTGCAGCCGGTAAAATAGGATCGACACAAATGTTCCGTGACGGTTTAATGAGAAACGGTCGTGCTCCTCAAAAATCATTAGGAGAAAGTGGTACTGCCAAATTCCTTGAAGGAGCAATCAAAGCCGGAGCAACATATGCCATCAATGGAAATCATTCTATTGAATTAAATGCTAGCTATGAAAACCGCGCACCATTAGCATACAATGCGTTCATCGCACCACGTATCAAAAACGACTTCGCAAAAGGATTAAAAACAGAAAAGATCTACAACGGCGAACTTAGTTATCGTTTCAGCACACCGGTTATCACAGGACGAATCAGCGGATATTATACCCGATTCAATGATCAAGTTGAAATGGATGCATTCTACAATGATAACGAAGCTCGTTTCACTTACTTATCAATGAACGGAATCGATAAAGAAAACTGGGGAGTCGAACTTGGAGCAACTATCAAAATTACTCCTGAACTATCGATGACTACGATTGCGACATGGTCGGATGCTCGCTATATGAATAACCCTGAAGCTGTACGTACTTACGAGAGTGAAAGCGAATCAAACATCGACCGCGTTTATTGCAAAGGTTTAAAAGACAACGGTACTCCTCTTTCTGCTTATAGCTTAGGATTAGATTACAATGTTTCTGGTTGGTTCTTTAACGTCACCGGTAACTACTACCACCGTGTATATCTTGACTTCTCAACTTATCGTCGTCTAGGTAGTGTTTTAAGTAAGAACAATGGTGGTACAGTAGATGCTAACGGCAACCCAGTTGCTCCAGCTATTCCAGAACAAGAACAACTTGATGGTGGTTTCATGTTGGACGCTTCTGTCGGAAAACTCATTCGTTTGAAGAATGGTCACAGCTTAAGTATCAACTTCAGCGTTAATAACATTTTGAACAATACTAACCTTCGTACAGGTGGGTATGAACAAAACAGAGATGATAGCTACGAAGACGGTTCTGAGCGTACTTATGTTTTCTCTAAAAACTCAAAATATTATTATGCACCGGCATGCAATGCTTTCCTAAATATAGGATACAGATTCTAATATCCAATGCCTCATAAAAACAAGTAATATGAAAAAAATAACATCTATTTTATTAACCGGCATCTTAACTCTTTCTGTTGGATTAACTTCCTGTATGGATGACTTTGATACTCCTAATACAGAAAATGCATACGGTAATAACAATATAAATAAAGAACGCACCATTTCGATTGCGGATCTTAAAACGAAATATAAAGACATTATCTCCACAAACGGTTTGCAGCAAATTGCGGAAGATACACGTATTGTTGCAGTCGTTGTAGGCGATGATGAAAGTGGAAATATCTACAAACAACTCATCGTTAAAGATGAAACCGGAGCTATCGTTGTTGGAATCAATTCAACAGGGATTTACGCCGGATGTCCTGCAGGTCAAAAGATTGTCATTGACTGCAAAGACCTATACATTGGTGGATACGGCAAACAAGCCCAACTAGGTACAACCTACCAAGGTGCTATTGGACGCATGGATTTTGCAACTTGGCAAAAACATGTTAGACTTCTAGATAAACCAAGCTTGGATTATGCAGAACTAACACCAGAAATCTTCACTGCAGAAACACTTAAAGCGTATGACCAAGATAAAGCTCCAATATTAGTGACATTCGAAAATGTTACGATTAAGGAAGCTGACGGTGATGCCATTTTTGCACCTGATGCAGAAAAAGACGGAGGTAATGGTGTTAATCGCACTTTAAAATTGGATGAGTCTGGTACTACTACTTTGACTTTCCGCACAAGTGCATATGCTAATTTCTCTAATGACATCATGCCTACCGGTAAAGTGAATGTTACGGGTATCTTAAGCCGCTATAATAGTTCTTGGCAAATTGTAGCTAGAACTGCTAACGATATTAAAACCAATAACTAATTCAATTATAATTAATTAATCATGAAGAAAATTTTTAATAGCCTTTTATTGGCTGTATTGGCACTAGCCACATTTAGTTGTAGTGATGTACCTTCTCCTTATGACATTAATGAGGGTGGAGGCACGCTAACTGGCGAAGGCACAAAAGAAAACCCTTACGACATAGCATCAGCTATGAAGAAACAAGACAATTCGGAAGCTTGGGTTATGGGATACATTGTAGGTGCAGTAAATGACATCAGCATTGAAACAAGTGCTGTATTTGCTGCTCCATTTACAAAAAGCAGTAACATTCTTATTGCTGCTTCAAAAGATGAAACAGATTACAAGAAATGTATTGCTGTTCAACTCTTAACTGGTGACGTTCGTTCTGCTTTAAACCTTCTTGATCATGCAGATAATTTAGGAAAAGCAGTTATCATCTCAGGAAAGCTAACAAAATACTTCGGCGTAGCAGGTATCAAAGAAACATCTGCAGCAATTCTTGACGGAGTGGAAATTGGTGGTAGTGGTCCTGTTGACGGAAATAATCCATTAGGTTTATCTGATGCCAATCCGGTAAACACATTCTCTGCTAACTTTGAAGATGTAGTAGACAAGACAGACTATGCTTTGACAGGATGGTCGAATGCTTACGTTCAAGGAAACAGAAAATGGCAAGGAACTGTATTTAATACAGATAAATATATCAAAGCAACAGCTTACGGAACCACAGAAGGCCAAGTTTATGAAACATGGTTTGCGACTCCTGCATTCACTGTAAATAATGTAAAAGACAAAAAGATCCTTTTCGACTGTACCGTTGCATTCTATGTTGAAACATCTTCATTAAAAGTTTACTTCCTTGAGTTGGTGAACGGCGTAATGAACAAAACAGAAATTAATGTAGCAGGTATTCCTATCACAGGATCATATGCTTGGGCTAAAGACTTAACGATTGACTTAACTCCGTTTGCCGGAAAAGTTGGTTTCATTGGCTTCCAATACATTGGGCAAGGAGGTAAGAGTTCTGCAACTTACTGCTTAGACAACATCAGAACAAGCGATGTTCAAGGTGGTGGACAAGAACCTCCAACTCCTAGTGATAAGGTTGTTGTAACAGCCAATCAAGCTTACGTAGAGTCATTTGCGACCAACCAAGGTGCATTTACAATCAAAGACGTTACTTTACCTACAGGTTCTACATACGTTTGGCAATGGTCTACAAGCTATATGAAAGCAAGTGCATATATTGGGGGTCAAAACTTAGCATCTGAAAGCTGGCTAGTTTCTCCGGTATTGGATTTATCTCAAATTTCTGATGCAACCTTAACATTCGATCACGTTAACCGTTTTGCAGGAAGCAATGCAACAGACTTTACTTTATGGATTTCTGAAGCAGGAAAAGACGCATGGACACAATTAACTATTCCTACATTCTCTGATGGAGCGAGCTGGACTTTTGTACCTGCTGGAGAAATCAGCCTTAAGAGCTACGTAGGTAAGACTGTACAAATTGCATTCAAATACATCAGCACCACTACAAAAGCTGGAACATGGGAAATTAAAAATGTAAAAGTAGCTGTCCCAGGAAACACTGGTGGCGGAGGTGAACCAACAACAGGTAATCTTGTTGCTAATCCAGGATTTGAGAATTGGACAGACGCTTTAGCAGCTAGCTGGGATAACGCCACATATAACACAGGAGTTACTAAATCAACAAACATCAAACATGGTGGCTCAAACTCTGCAATGCATACTGCGCCAACAGCATCAGGTAATTTCAAGATTCAACAAGAAGTTTCAGTTGAAGGTGGAAAAACCTACAAGATTTCATATTGGTTCTTAGATAATGATGCTAATGCCAAATCTCGCATTTGGTCAACTTGGCTAGCAACCGGATCTGTATTGACAGACAACAAAACAGAGCTACAGCCTGGTACCTATTCTACCGATAACGCAGAATGGCAACAAGTGACTTTCCAAATCCAAGCTCCAGCTACTGCAGATAAATTCCGCTTTGAAGTGAGAACTTACAAAGACAACGCAGGCGGCGGATTCGTATATTATGATGACTTCGAAATTTCTGAAGTTAAATAATCAAATTCTTATAAAAAGACTAGGGGGTTATTCTTATAACCCCCTTTTTTTCCCTATATCACTACATTAAAATGAATAAATATCTTAAAACATTAGCCTATTCCTGTTTTCTGGCAACTATTCTTGCTTTTTCTTCTTGCAGCAAAGGTTCAGAAGATCCGATTGGCCCTTCTACTCCGGCAGGACCTATTGAACTTCCAGCTTTACAAAGTGGAGAATCGAATTTATTTATTTCACATAAGACCAGATTTAATGGGCGTGAAACGACAACATATAGCTTAGAATACGACTGTAGCAAGAAACATGCACGCTGGGTCGCTTTTCGATTTGATAATCAGACGGGACAAAAAAACACCGGACGAAATGAGGACTTTGAACCAGACCCATCTATTCCGTATCAATACCAACGTGTTCAATCGGATTTTGGACAAAAAGGATATGATCGCGGGCATATTTGCGCTTCTGAAGATCGTGTCTATAGTATAGAAGCTAACATACAGACCTTTTACTACTCAAATATGAGTCCGCAACGCAACAGCTTTAATGCAGGTATATGGGTCAACCTCGAACAAAAAGTTCAAACCTGGGGAAGAAGTAATACGTTTAGAGATACTTTATATGTTGCCAAAGGAGGCACAATCGACAAAGATAATCAAGTACTCACTTACATTAGCGGAGATAAAAGTAAGCCTGTTCCTAAATATTATTTTATGGCATTGCTTTGTAAAAAAGGAAATGGATATAAAGCCATTGGATTTTGGCTTGAACACAAAACTTATCCTACCCCCTATAATCTATCTGAGCAGGTGATTACCATTGACAAGTTAGAGGAGCTAACAGGCATTGACTTCTTCCATAATCTTCCTGATAAATTAGAAAATGCTGTTGAATCTCAAGTTGAGCCATCTTCTTGGCCAAACTTATAACGTCTAAACCATAGCACTCGTCTGATAAAATCATTGATAAAATCTCCCATAAATTACAATAGCTAATTTATGGGAGATTTTTGTTTATGAAACCTCTTTCCTGACTTTCCTTAACGCTTTTTATCTAATCTCCTATTGATTTCCTTTACAAGAACAATTACCTTTGTTAAGTAAAGCTAATTTGTTTGACTATAGTCGAACGAAATATTTATATTGAGACCTTGACATTAACATATTATGCTAACTATTCGCCCCGCTGATTCTTCCGATCGTATGCTTATTCATGAAATGGCTAACGTTGTATTCCCAGCCACCTATCGAAACATTCTATCGCCCGAACAATTAATTTATATGATGGAATGGATGTATGCCCCTCAAAACATAGAAAAACAAATGAACGAAGGACATCTCTTTTTTATTGCTTATTGCGGAAACGACTTATGTGGATATGCCTCGATACAGCAAGAAGATGAACACCTCTTTCATCTTCAAAAACTCTACGTCCTCCCCCACTTTCAAGGACAACATTGCGGAGAAGATTTATTCCGACTCATGATTAAAGAGATCAAACAATTACACCCCGAGCCTTGCATCATGGAGCTCAACGTCAATCGGGCGAATCGAGCGGTCGGCTTTTACCATCGAATGGGAATGGCCATCCACAGAGAAGGCGACTTCCCTATTGGACAAGGTTATTATATGAACGACTATATTATGCGGATTGAACTATAACCTCGTAGTACAAAAAGCGTAAATTCTAAACAAAGGTAAATTCTAAACAATGGCACACTCCTATAGCAATGTGCTATTTTCCTAGTACACTGCACCATTTCACTAGCACACTGCGTTATTTTCGTATCACACTGCGCTATTTTACTAGGACATTGTGCTATTTTACTAGGACACTGTGCCAGAAAAATCGTACATCTTCGCATTTTTTTACCACACGACATCGTTCTTTTCACAAATAGACCATTTTAAGCAATCCATAAGATATTAAAACTGGTGATTATCAATTGAAAGATAAAGGAAAACATCCCCAAAATCGACTATTTGTCAGGAGAATAAAGGATAGTGTGAGATAAACGACAAAGTGTGGGATAAATAAGGGAATTTAATGATCTCACACTACCCCGGATCTACTTATTCATGGTTGTTTCAAGAAAAAAAGTGATAGAGGTGTGCGATAAACAACAAAACAATAATCTTTAGGGAGGAGGAAAATGGCATGAAAGATATATCCTATCTCAGTGCTATAACGACCGCACTCCGGTAGCACAACGACCGTACTCCAGCAGCGCAACGACCGCACTCCGGTAGCGCAACGACCGCACTCCAGCAGCGCAACGACCGCACTCCAGCAGCACAACAACCGTATCTCAGGCAGTTAACTATTTGGGTTGATCCACTTTTGATCTTTATTGATCTAATCAATCATTTTCTATCCGCTTACGCTAAATAAAATCAGGCCACAAGTCAGCTCTGAGAGAACTCAAACAATAACCGAACCAAACAATGAAAAAGAACAAAGCACGCCAAAGACAAAGCACTCTAAAACCAAAAAGAGTAAAACAAACCATAAGGTTCATTTTACTCTTTCTTTTATTTTAAACGCAGAGGATAGTAGATTCAATTCTATCCTCCGATCGAAATAGACTTCTTACTTGGCCACTTTTTCCAATCTCTTCATGATAGAGAAGATGAACAAAGCAGAAAGCAAACAGCATACGATAAGCACGCTCCATACCATCCAAAGTTCCATATCGCCCCACAAGTAACCGATAAGAGCAACCATATAGTTACCGATAGCCGTAGCAACGAACCAGCCTCCCATCATCATACCTTTATACTTAGGAGGAGCCACTTTCGAAACAAACGAGATACCCATTGGTGAAAGTAACAACTCAGCAAAAGTCAGAACCAGATAAGTCGAGATCAACCAATTAGTAGAAACTAACTGATTAGAATCGATACCGCCTGCTTCAACCGTAGAAGGTGTAGGCAATCCAAATGATCCAAAGGCTAATAACAAGAAACCACAAGCTGCAATCACCATACCGATACCAATCTTACGAGGTGCAGAAGGTTCTTTACCTTTTCTAGCCAAATGACCAAATATAGCCAATGAGAACGGTGTCAAAGCAACCACGAAGAATGGGTTGAATTGTTGGAAGATCTGTGGAAGAATAGTTACGGTTTCGTCCATAGAAGAATACATATAGCTTAATAGACCAAAAGCCGCTAGAATAGCCACGCCCGAAATCATCTTTCCTCTACCGGTCTTAGATTGGAACAATGAGAATCCGGCATAAACCATGATGATGATCATCACCAAGTTCATCACTTGGAAACCAAGACGATCCATTCCGGTAACCGATTGTACGGTATAATCACGTGCAAAGAAAGTCATGGTCAAACCGTTCTGATGGAAAGCCATCCAGAAGAAAATCACCACAGCAAACACTAACAATAAAGCCACAATACGATCTTTAGTCTCAGATGCGCTCAAAGCAGGTTCTTGATGACCATTCACCGCTGCTTGTTTAGAATTATAATCAGCATGTTTGAATGTCGAACGGAAAACGATATAGATAATCATTGAAGCAATTAGCGAAATACAAGCGACGGCAAAACCGTAGTTGTAAGCCTCAGACAACTTTTCAATATAAGTGTTACAGAAAGCTGTGGTATCACCGGCAAAACCTTGTGCAGCTTGCAAGTTGTTCAACAAATCAGCACCTTCAGGTTTAATTGTTCCATTCAAGAATTGATGAGCCAACGAAGGAATTTGAGGATTGTAAGTCAACCCTGCATGTCCCAAGACATAGTTCGTAACTTTAGTGGCTGCTGTTGGCGCAAACAACGCACCAATATTAATAGCCATATAGAACAAGCTAAAGGCTGTATCACGCTTTGAGCGATATTCGGGTGCATCATAAAGATTACCGACCATCACTTGCAGGTTACCTTTAAACAAACCTGTTCCGCAAGCAATCAAAGCCAATGAACCAAACATCATAATCTTACCCGACAAGTTAGCGGCTGTTGGTATGGCTAATAATAAATAACCGATAAACATGACTACGATACCAATGGTAACCATTTTTCCATAACCCCATTTATCAGCAAATATACCTCCAATCAAAGGCATGAAATATACAAAACCAAGAAAAGAACCAAAGATGGTAGATGTTTCTGATGCTGTATAACCAAATTTTGCTTGCAAAAACAGGGTAAATATCGCAAGCATTGTGTAGTACCCAAAACGCTCTCCCGTATTGGCTAATGCCAGAGCGTATAAACCTTTCGGTTGTCCTTCAAACATACGTAATTAAATATTAGATTAGTAAAATGATTAATTGATGCAAATATATGCTTTTTTATGAATCTACAACTCAAACAAGACACAAACTTCGCCCCTAGATTCACGAATCAGATCGTTTGGAGCGATTTTTATTTGTAAACCTCGAATACCGGCACTAATGTAAACATAAGAGAATTGATCGACAGTGTAATGGATGTAAGTCGGGAAGTGTTTTTTCATTCCAATAGGTGAACATCCACCACGAATATAGCCGGTCAACGGCAGTAATTCTTTCATTGGAATCAAATCACATTTTTTATTACCGGAGACTTTAGCAGCCAACTTCAAGTTTACTTCATGATCACCCGGAATGACACAAACAAAATAGCCTGTTTTGTCGCCATGTAAGACCAAAGTTTTGAAGACTTGTTCGATGTCTTCACCCAAACTTTCGGCTACATGTATGGCACTCAGATCGTTTTCATCCACATTGTATGGGATGAGCTCATAAGCGACCTTTGCTTTATCGAGCAATCGAGCCACATTTGTCTTATTTATTTTCATTTTGTCAGTCTATTTTTATTTTGCTGAGCAAAAATATAAAAAAAAAAGCCCTTGACAAAATTAAATTCATCAAGGACGCTAAAAAGAAGCAATAAGTTCTATCTTTCTTTTCGAGAACGATCGATTGCTTCGGTCTAAATCGATCGTTCTCGAAAGAGTTTATTTATAAAATAAGGCCAATTCTTCACGAAGAAACCGTGGGGTATATCCTTTCGAGCTTTGGGCAACTTCTTCCGGAGTGCCGAAGCTCAGTAACTCTCCTCCACCCTTACCACCTTCAGGTCCCATATCGATAATATAATCGGCGGCTTTTATCACATCCAGATTGTGTTCAATAACAATCACCGTATTGCCTTTATCGACCAAACGATTGATCACTTTCAAGAGTACCCGAATATCTTCAAAATGCAATCCGGTGGTCGGCTCATCGAGAATGTACAACGTCTTCCCCGTATCTTTCTTAGAAAGTTCTGTAGCCAACTTCACCCGTTGACTCTCTCCACCCGATAGTGTCGTAGACGATTGTCCCAACTTAATATAACCAAGACCGACATCTTGAAGCACTTTAATCTTGTTCAGGATTTGCGGCACATTCTCAAAAAACTCGACCGCACGGTTGATGGTCATATCCAGAACATCCGCAATGGATTTTCCTTTAAAACGCACTTCAAGCGTTTCTCTATTGTAACGTTTACCATGACAGATTTCACAAGGCACATAAACATCGGGCAAGAAATTCATTTCAATCGTCTTATACCCATTACCCGAACACGCTTCACATCGCCCACCGGAAACATTAAACGAAAAGCGACCAGGCTTATAACCACGTATCTTAGCTTCCGGTAAGCCAACGAACAGATTACGGATATCGGAGAAGACTCCGGTATAAGTGGCCGGATTAGAGCGCGGCGTGCGACCTAAAGGCGACTGATCGACATTGACAACCTTATCGATAAAATCGAGTCCTTCAATCGAATCATATTCCAAGGGATCTTGCAATGAGCGATAGAAACGTTGTGAAAGAATCGGTTGTAATGTATCGTTAATCAACGTCGATTTTCCACTTCCGGAGACTCCAGTCACGCAAATCAGGCGACCTAGAGGAAACTCGACATCGACGTTCTTTAGATTATTACCTTTAGCGCCACGCAACCAGAGAGAATGCCCATTCCCTTTGCGACGGTTCTCAGGTACTTCAATCTGCTTTTGTCCGTTGAGATATTGCGACGTTAAGGTATCGGTCTGCACCATTTCTTGAGGAGTACCGGCAAACACCACTTCTCCCCCAAGACGTCCTGCTTTAGGTCCCATATCGATGATATAATCAGCCGCCATCATCATATCTTTATCATGTTCAACCACGATCACCGAGTTGCCAATATCGCGTAAAGCCTTCAATGAATTGATCAGTCGTAAGTTATCGCGCTGATGAAGTCCGATGCTCGGTTCATCGAGGATATAAAGCACATTGACCAATTGTGACCCAATCTGTGTGGCCAACCGGATACGTTGGCTCTCTCCACCCGACAAGCTCACTGAGCTTCGATTTAAAGACAAATAATCCAAACCCACATCCAGCAAAAATCTCAGTCGCGTACGAATCTCCTTTAAGATTTCGGCAGCGATCTTTTTCTGCTTGTCGGTTAGAAACTCATCGACCTGTTCCAACCAAACATACAATTCACTGATATCCATACACGCCAACTCATTAATATTTTTGTCGTGCATCCGGAAGTGGAGCGCTTCCTTGTTCAGTTTTGCTCCTTTACATTCGGGACAAACCGCCGTCTTAGCAAATTGTTCCGCCCACTTTTGAGCGGTAGCCGAAGCATCTTTCTCTTGCAACATTTGAATGTACTTCACTACCCCTTCATAAGTCACAAAATAGTCGGAAGATGTTCCAATCAACGAGCTTTTAATCTTCAGTCGCTCATCAGAGCCATAAAGAATCTCCTCGAGTGCTTCTTCAGGGAACTCTTTCAAAGGCGTTTTCAGTGATATTTCATATTTCTCAAGCAAAGCCGCAATCTGCCAGAAAATCATCACATTTTTATACTTTCCTAAAGGAGCAATTCCTCCTTCATGAATAGAAAGTTCTTGATCCGGAATCACTTTCTCGATATCGATCTGATTAACCACGCCTAGACCTTTACATTTCGGACAAGCTCCTTGTGGCGAGTTAAATGAAAAGTTATGAGGCGCCGGTTCTCGATAGGACAATCCGGTGGCCGGACACATCAATCGTTTACTGTAATGCCGGACTTGATCCGCTCCCATTTCAAGAATCATCAATAGTCCATCACCTTGACGCATAGCCATCGACACACTCTGTTTCAATCGCTTGTCGTCTTTATCTTCGACAACTAACTTATCAATCACCACTTCTATATCGTGATTCTTATAGCGATCGAGCTTCATCCCGTGAGTTATTTCAGTAATCACGCCATCTACCCTAACATAAAGATAGCCCTTACGTCGAATTTGTTCAAAGAGGTCTTTATAATGTCCTTTTCGAGCCCTAACCAACGGAGCAAGCATATAAATTTTCTTATGATGATAGTCCTTTAAGATCAGGTCGAGTACCTGCTCTTCGGTATATTTCACCATCTTCTCGCCCGAAAGGTATGAATAGGCCATTCCGGCACGGGCAAAAAGCAAACGTAGATAATCGTAGATCTCAGTGGTCGTCCCTACGGTCGACCGTGGATTCTTATTCGTGGTCTTCTGTTCGATAGAGATCACCGGACTCAATCCGGTGATTTTATCGACATCAGGACGCTCCAAGTTCCCTAGAAAATTACGAGCGTAAGCCGAAAAGGTTTCAATATATCGCCGTTGTCCTTCAGCAAAAATGGTATCGAAGGCCAAAGACGACTTACCACTCCCACTCAATCCGGTAATCACAGTCAAACTATCTCTTGGGATCTCCGCATCAATATCTTTCAAATTATGGACGCGTGCGCCATAAACGTTTATATATTCAGTTTCTTGCATACGTATTATCGAAATCTATAATCTGCAAAATTAATGTTTCCAGTCGAAAATATAAACGTTTACAAGGGTTATTATTATTTTCTTAACGCAATTATACCTAAAATTCAGGGCAGAATGTTTACCTTTGTTGCACAAATTCGAAACTAAACGTTTGAACTTAAATGAAAGCAACCAGAAGATTTGTCTTATTTTTAATCGTAATAAGTGCCTCATTTTTTTGCAAGGCTCAAGAAAATCAATCCTACTTTCTTCATACCATAGAAAAAGGGCAAAGCCTATATTCTATCTCAAACATGTACGATGTCACCACATCTGATATTATCCGTTTAAACCCAGGATGTGAAGAAAAGATATATTCTGGGCAAACCATAAAAATTCCTAGAAAGAAAGTCAATTTAAATGGAGAAACGTTCCACACCATCCAGTCCGGAGAAACATTATATCGTCTAACCACAATTTACAAAGTTTCTGCTAAAACCATTTGTGAAGCAAATCCCGGCTTAAGCGCAGATAATTTCCGTATTGGTCAGGTCATCCGCATCCCATTGAATCAAAGCAATACTGATACGACTGTGGTTAGCGAAGGAATCAAAAATAATATTCAAGGTCCGGTACAGTCTAAATGCAAGGAAATGCATCGCGTCAGCCGGAAAGAGACTATTTTTAGTGTAAGTCGCCAATACGGAATTACACAAGACGAACTAATAAAAGCAAATCCTGAATTAAAAAATGGCATAAAAAAGGGACAGCTTCTTTGTATTCCCTACCCGACAGCCAAAAGTAATGGAGAGGCAACCAAGGATCTGCTTCCACCAACTAACACAGAGCTCTTTAGTCAAAACAAGGTGGCACCTAAGTCACTCAGTACTGTCAAAACAGCCTTGCTCCTTCCTTTTACAGAAGACAGACGAATGGTGGAATATTATGAAGGATTCCTCATAGCGGTGGACAGCTTGAAACAGATGGGTATTTCTATCGACCTTCACGTTTACGATTGTGCGAAGGATCAAACTTCGTTGCAAAGCATCTTAGCTAAAGAAGAGCTTAAAAAGATGGACTTGATTATAGGCCCGGCACAATCGCAACACATCAAGCCTTTGGCAGAATTTACCAAAGCCAATAATATTCGTTTGGTTATTCCTTTCTCATCGAAAGTTAACGAGGTCTTTAATTACCCTAATCTTTATCAAATTAATACCCCACAGTCGTACCTTTACTCTGAGGTTTACGAACATTTCATTCGTCAATTCTCTAACGCTCATGTCATTTTTATCCATCCTAGTCAAGTCGACAAAGATAAGGAAGAGTTCATCAAAGGACTTAAAGCCGAACTGAGACGCAATAAAATTAGTATCGAAAACGTGAGTGAAACAGCTACAACCGATATTCTCAAAAATGCGATACGTGCTGACAAGCAGAATATTTTCATTCCAACTTCGGGAAATAATATCATCTTGATTAAAACCCTACCTCAGTTAACCCTCTTAGTTAGAGAGTTTCCTGAAATGAACATTCATTTATTTGGGTATCCGGAGTGGCAGACTTATACGAAAGACCACCTAGAGACCTTCTTCGATTTAGACACCTATTTCTACTCATCATTTTATACGAACAATCTATTTCCGGCAGCCATACACTTCACAAAAGCTTACCACAAATGGTATAGTAAAGATATGTTGCCTAACTGTTATCCACAATATGCCATGCTTGGATTTGACACCGGATTCTTCTTTATCAAAGGACTTAATCGGTTCGGATCAACTTTCGAAAGCAATCTCAATAGAGTGGATGTCACCCCTATACAAACCGGATTTAACTTCGAACGGGTAAACAACTGGGGAGGATTCGTCAATAAAAAAGCATTCTTTGTACGTTTTACAAGGAATTATGAATTGGTCAAACTCGATTTTGAATAATAACTCAAAATATCTACATCAATAAATCAGATGGTAAAACTTAGAAGATTATTTTTTGCGGCTTCGCTTGCATTTTGTTCATTACAAACTTTTGCCCAAATCGGGGAACAACGTCAGAATCTGGCTATTGGATTCAACGGAGGAGTAAACTTCAACAATGCAACTTTCCAGTATAAAATAAAACAGCAAACGATGACCGGACTAACCGGAGGAATCACAGTACGCTATATCTCTGAGAAGTATTTCGCAATGATCTGTGGAACACAAGTGGAATTGAACTACTCACAACGAGGATGGAGCGAATTGTTTGAAACGACAGATGCTAACGGCCAAACCATAAAGGACAATACACGTTCGTATGTCCGAAAGATGAATTATATTGATATTCCGTTTCTTGCTCACTTGGCTTTCGGGAAAGACCGAGGATTTCAGTTTTTTATTAATGCCGGACCACAAATCGGTTTTTTGCTCTCTGAAAAGGAATCGATTAGTCCATCTCTCGATCAATGGACTTTGACATCAACGCAACAAGCCATCTATACCAACAAAGCCGATAATAAATTCGATTATGGAATTACAGGAGGATTGGGATTGGAACTAAAAACAGCAAAGCTTGGCAGTTTTCTAATAGAAGGACGCTATTATTTTGCATTATCAGACTTTATGGGCACAACTAAAAAGGATTATTTTTCAAGAGCTGCGCATAGTACGTTAACGGCGAAAGTCACTTATCTATTTGATTTAAAGAAATAACGACCGCAATGGTCGTTTTTCAATTTAGGACAGACTTTACAGCAAGTTAAAACAAAGGACAACATGACTAGTTATATCATCCACAAGACTAAAATGTAGTTACTATAAAACAAGAAGGAGTCAAAAATGTAACGAGTTACATTTTTGACTCCTTCTTGTTTTAATATGCATGAAGATGATCAATGACCTTTTATTAAAAGAACGTTTCAGAGGACCATCTACATGTTAATTCGAATGGACGATTTACACATTTTCAGGATGCCCCATCTTGTAAATACCTTTTCGAATAAGATTTCCATCCTTATCTTTCTCAACAAATGACCCATGACGTTGACCTTGTTTGAAGAACCCGTCATATACAATTCCATTCTTATCAGTCTGAACGCCATGTCCATCTTCAAGTCCTTCTTTAAACTGTCCTTTATATTGTACTCCGACAATTGTCGTCATGACTCCTTCCCCATCCGGTCGGTTATTTTTCCATTCGCCTTCATAAAGATCCCCATTACTCCATTTATATTTACCGTGACCTACACGAACATTATTCTTCCATTGGCCTTCATACACAGCACCATTGGCCCAAAAGAAAGAACCTTCACCTTCTTGAATGCCATCCTTAAATGTTCCAACATATTTATCACCATTGGCATAATAATAACTTCCTTGTCCGGTACGTGCCCCTAAAACATAAGCTCCCTCATAACGATCGCCCGTATGAAAAAAGTAAGTTCCTCGACCGTGCTGTATATCATCCTTCCAATCTCCGTCATATTTATCGCCATTAGTATACTCAAAAACACCTTTTCCATGGCGAACATCATTACTCCATGTTCCAACGTAAATACATCCGTCATCCCATTTCATCGTTCCTTGCCCGTTCTTTTTATCGTTTTTCCAGTGACCGCTATATTGTGCACCATTGGCCCAAGTATATGTTCCCTCACCTTCACGTTTATCATTAACCCAATTGCCTTCATACAAATCGCCATTATGATAAAACATCGTACCTTTACCATGTTGATAGTCTTGATACCACATCCCTTCATAACGATTGTTGTTCATGAAATAATAAATACCTTTACCATGCTGTTGATCTTGAAACCACTGTCCAACATATTTCTCACCGTCTGGGAAAGCATAGGTACCAAAACCTTGTCGTTTACCTTTCACATAATCTCCCTCATAGACATCTCCATTCTTAAAAACCGTTTTACCTTTACCATTCGGTTTATTTCCTTTCAGTTCTCCGGTATAAACGCTACCATCTTTAAAGGTGTAATTTCCAATTTTAATTTCGGAAGAAAATATATTTTTGAACTTCTCAAACAGGTTATTATTTTGTGCTACAACAGGGTTACTATGGGTGACACATACTAACGCAAATGCTGTGAGTAAATATTTAAATTTCATGGATTTCTTTTTTTCAATTATAAAACGATCTATCTCATTTTCGACAAAGATAGAATTTCTATCTAAAAACCGGACTCTACGCCCTTGTTTTATGACATCTTTTTACCCACGATGACTTCTTTTAAACTCTCTTTACATAAATAACGTAAAGCCAATTCTTGGATTTCATTCGGGGTTATGGTTTTTAAAGCCTCTAAGGAGTTAGAGAAATAATTCATATCGACTCCTGATGTGTATATAAAAATCCAAGCATCAAGAATAGAAAATGGAGATTCATAAGTGCGACACATCTCACCTAACATATAATTACGAACAAGAGTCAACTCCTCCACGCTAACTAAATCTTGCTGTAGTCTGTCAATCTCGTGATAAACTTCTTTAATAATCGGTTCAACATAGTCATTATCGGCTTCGGTAGAAATAACAAATAATCCACTACCGGGATAGAAAGCTATGCCTGAATTAATATTATACGTGTAGCCTTTTTCTTCACGGATATTCGACATTAACCGACTACCAAAATATCCTCCGAAAATAGCATTCACAACACGAAGTTTAAGGTAATCCGGATGATGACGGGTAATTGTGGTAAGACCCATCTTTATGGAGCTCTGTAAAGCATCTTCACGTTCCACAAAGATGCGTTTTTCACAACTGCTATAAAAAGGATAATCAATTTTCAATGTCTGAGCACGCCTTTCACCAAAAGAAGAGCCAAAAATATCGG
This sequence comes from Bacteroides sp., assembly GCA_047975405.1. Classification (GTDB taxonomy): domain Bacteria; phylum Bacteroidota; class Bacteroidia; order Bacteroidales; family Bacteroidaceae; genus Bacteroides. The sequence continues at coordinate 65,555 of JBKEDO010000011.1, read as the reverse complement.
TTATACAGCGAAGAGTATCATCGGTCACTTTGCCGGCAGCAAATATTGCGCAATTGGAAGAGTGATAATGTTCGCTATAAAAATCTCTCAACACCTCAGGAGTAATCGCCCGAAAATCTTCTTCTTCAACCAATTTACCACAAGGGTGAGAAGGGTCGTAGAGGGCATTAAGAAGCTGGCGATGAGCTAAAAAATCAACTTTCGTCCGGTTGACTAAATGTTGCTGTACTTTAGCATCAACCAATGTGTTCAACTCTTTTTCTCCAAAAAGAGGTTCTTTGATGATAGATTCGATGATATGTAACGTCTCCGAAACGTATTTATTCAAAGAATAAAGCGTAATATAAGAATACTCAGCACCACTAGATAACTCAAGCCATGAACCATAATAGTCGAGCTTTTCGGCAATCATTGCAGCTGAATAAGAACGACTACCCTCGCGTAACATCCTATTCGTAAAAAGAGCTTGCAACTTTTGAGACTGATTCCATTGCCCTGCCGAGAAAATGATATCAATACGTACCACATCTTGTGATCCGGCATTAAGAATCGTCAGCGGAATGCCATTAGGTAAAATCTGTCGCTCGGGTAAAGCAAGATGAATAGTCTCTAAAGTTTGAATATCGGGTTGTATCGTACGATTCATTCTTGATCTGTTTTTTTTCTTAAAAAATCTTCTGCTTGCTTTAAGTCCTCAGGGGTATCAATTCCGATTGTTTCCACATCACTCAAACCAACTTTTATCGTATATCCATTTTCGAGCCAACGAAGTTGTTCTAATGATTCAGCTAACTCTAATGCCGATTGAGGCAAATTAGTGATTTCTCGTAGGACATTCGAACGATAAGCATACAAACCAATATGTTTGTAATAAGTATGGTTAGCTAACCATACTTTTTGATCTTGATTTCGTTGATACGGTATGATAGAACGACTAAAATATAAAGCATTAAAATTACGATTCACCACAACCTTCGGGGAATTAACATTTTCCAATGCAGCAAAAGAATCTGCAGATGTGAACGGTTTAACTAATGTAGCAATCTGAGTTGTCGAGTCCTCGAAACAAGATCTGATCGCTTCTAATTGTTGTTTCTGAATAAAAGGTTCATCACCTTGAATGTTAACGACAACATCAAAATGGCCGTCAACCTTCGTAAAAGCTTCATAACAACGATCGGTGCCACTCTTATGATCGGGTGAAGTCATCACCACTTTTCCTCCAAAAGATAACACTTCTTTTTCTATACGCTCATCGTCAGTAGCCACAACAACATGATCAAGCACATCCGAAACTTGTTCGTATACACGACGAATCATCGTTTTTCCTCCTAACAAAGCGAGTGGTTTGCCCGGGAAACGCGTGGAAGCGTAGCGAGCAGGTATAATGCCTAGAAATTTCATCTGATATAATATTATTTTATTCTTTAGTTCCTTTAACCCCGTGACAATGTAATCTCTATCCCAATCGTCCGTTTTTAAAATATGACCGTCATAAGCCAATAAATCGATATCAATGCAAACTTTCTCAACCAATTTATCCTCAGAACAACGACCTATTTCTTTTTCAATGGTTTTTAGTTTCTGCTGAATAGTCGCAAGCGTCTCATCAATAGAAAACACGGCAACTTGATTAGAAAATAAAGCCGGATTTTTAAACTCAATCGGAACAGTATCTACTTCACGAGCGAAACAAATAGAAGGAAACATCTTCTCCAACTTGTCGCGCGCAGAAAGCATATTTTCCCGCCGCCGATAGTTACTTCCTATAGCTATGAGACATTGACTCATTTATTAGTTAAATAAATCATCCAAACCGGTTTCTTCCGGAATATCACTATCAGGTATTTCCGAAGTATTGCATGGATCGAAACCTTCAGGCAGTTGGAATTCTTCCTTCTGACTATAACCTAATGACCGATCATCATAAACTTTTTTCATATATTTGACCCAGACTGGTAAAGCCAACGAAGCTCCCTGACCATAAGTCATCGTGTCAAAGTGAATGTCACGTTCTTCACCACCGACCCAACAACCAGATACAAGTGAAGGCGTGAATCCCATACACCAACCATCAGAATTACGATTAGTGGTTCCCGTCTTTCCTCCCATATCGGCAGTAATTCCATAACGACGAACGCGTCCACCGGTTCCTTCATTAATAACTGCACGCAACATTACAAGCATCTTATATGCGCTAGTCGTACTGATAACTTCTTTCATTTGTGGAGTAAAGGTAGCGATCACATTACCTTCGTTATCCTCAATACTCGTTACAAACAACGGTGCCACACGAATTCCTCGATTAGCAAACGCTGTATAGGCACTGACCATCTCGCCTACAGAGATCTCACATGGGCCAAGGCAAAGTGAAACGGTCGGTTGAATATCCTTATTCCGTACGCCAAAGCTATGAATTAATCGGGCTAAAGCATAAGGATTCAACTTACTCATCAAATAAGCCGTAATCCAGTTATCTGAGTTTGCCAATCCCCATTTCAATGTCACCATCTCACCATAACGTTTCTTATTAGCGTTGCGTGGTGACCACGGTTGCCCATTTTCATCGATAAGAGTTTGTTCGACATGTCTTGCTTGGTCACACGGAGAGAATCCATTCTCCATTGCCAAGGTATAAAGATAAGGCTTTATAGTCGATCCGACTTGACGGCGTCCAACCATAGCCATATCATATTGGAAATAAGTGTAATTAGGTCCACCAACATATGCTTTCACATGACCATTCTTGGGATTCATCGACATAAATCCGGCACGCAAGAAACATTTATAATAGCGAATAGAATCCATTGGAGTCATTATAGTGTCTTTTTCCCCCTCCCAACTAAAAACAGACATAGATTCAGGAGTATTGAACGCTTTTCTAATTTCAGATTCAGAAGCTCCGCCAGATTTCATGATGCGATATCGATCCGATTGTTTCATGGCTTTATTCAATATAGCATCCACCTCTTCTTGAGTGAGTTGATTGCTATAAGGGGCTTTTTTCCGTCCTTTCTTTTCTTTAAAAAATAATGGTTGAAGATATTCTCCAATATGTTCTTTAACTGCTTCTTCAGCATAACGTTGCATATGTGAATTAATGGTCGTGTGAATTTTCAGCCCATCTGTATATATATTATAGGGAGTACCATCTTTCTTGTGGTTTTTCTCACACCAACCATATAAAGGATTCGTCTCCCAATCTAAAGAATCTTCATAATACTTCTGCATCTGCCAAGATCTATAATCTCCTCTATCAGGCTTCTTAGCAGTCATCACTCCACGTAAATATTCACGGAAATAAGTAGCCAATCCTTCTTTATGATCTACTCGATGATAATTTAACTTAAGAGGTAATTCTTGTAAAGAATCACATTGTTCTTCCGTCAAATAATCCGCTTTACGCATTTGGTCAAGTACAACATTACGACGTCCACGCGAACGTTCGTTATAGCGAACCGGGTTATATAAGGAAGGATTCTTACACATACCAATCAATGTTGCAGCTTGCTCTAGTTTAAGATCTTTAGGTTCACAGCCAAAATAAGTATATGCTGCAGTCTTGACACCTACTGCGTTATTTAAGAAATCAAACTTATTCAGATACATGCTCAAAATTTCCTCCTTAGTATAATAACGCTCCAACTTTACGGCAATCACCCACTCAATCGGCTTTTGAAGCAAACGTTGTAACGTGTTTTTAGCCACATTCTCCGTATAAAGCTGTTTAGCTAACTGTTGGGAAAGGGTACTACCTCCACCTGCATTTTTTTGGAAGAACAATCCTCGTTTAATCAGCGCACGAAAGAGAGCTTTAACATCAATCCCCGAATGCTCAGCAAAACGCACGTCTTCTGTAGCAACAAGAGCATTGATGACATTAGGCGATAATTCATCATAACCGGTATACACTCTATTTTCTTTGCTGTACGACCAAGTCCCAAGCGTTTTCCCATCCTCAGAAAGGATCTCCGTAGCAAATTTATAATTAGGATTTTCTAATTCCTCAATAGGAGGCATATAACCTATCCATCCATAAGAGATGGAAGCAAAAACAACGACACATAGCAATACGCCTACTGCAAACAATATCCAGAGACTCTTTATTATCTTTTTTATCATACTCTAATTAAAATAAATACAGTCTTAAAGCTTATTATAATTAGCGCAAAGTTAAATAAAATCCCTCACACGCCAAGCACGTTTAATATTTATTTATATCGCATTAAGTAATCTCCATAAAGACCTATACTTCTTTATTCAAGAGTTCGTTCGTTTATCAAATCGTCAAAAGAATCATCACGTTCGCAAAATTAAAATCTCAAACAATAACCTTTAAAATCGATCTGGTTTTATAAAATATTACTATCTTTACACTCCGGTAATTCAAGTTCTATCCACATTTTTAATCATAACAAAATGGAAAACAAAAGTTTAGTAACCATTGCCGAGCACTCAAAAGAGAAGATCCTTTATATGCTTGAAATGGCGAGACAGTTTGAAATGAACCCTAATCGCCGGTTACTGCAAGACCGAGTTGTTGCAACTCTCTTCTTCGAACCTTCCACTCGCACTCGTCTTAGTTTTGAGACAGCCGCCAATCGACTAGGAGCACGTGTTATCGGCTTCACTGATCCTAAAGTAACCAGTTCTTCAAAAGGTGAAACATTAAAAGACACCATCATGATGGTGAGTAACTATGCCGATATTATAGTCATGAGACATTATCTTGAAGGAGCAGCCCGTTATGCTAGTGAAGTGGCTCCGGTGCCTATTGTGAATGCCGGTGATGGTGCAAACCAACATCCTTCACAAACCATGCTCGATCTCTACTCGATTTATAAGACTCAAGGTACTTTAGAAAACTTAAATATCTTTTTGGTCGGCGACCTTAAGTACGGACGTACTGTGCATTCTTTATTAATGGCTATGCGCCATTTTAATCCTACATTTCATTTCATTGCTCCTGATGAGTTAAAAATGCCGGAAGAATACAAATTGTACTGTAAGAAGCATAACATCAAATATGTAGAGCACACTGAATTTAATGAAGAAATCATTGCTGATGCCGATATTCTTTATATGACTCGGGTTCAGAAAGAACGATTCACTGATTTAATGGAATACGAGCGAGTTAAAAACGTATATATTCTCCGTCATAAGATGTTAGCGCAAACCAAAGACAATCTCCGTATTTTGCATCCACTACCGCGTGTGAATGAAATTGCATACGATGTTGATGAGAGCCCTAAAGCTTATTATTTTCAACAAGCACAAAATGGTCTTTATGCACGTGAGGCCATTCTTTGCGATGTGTTAGGTATTACTTTGGAAGATGTTATAAATGATAAAAGTTATGAAGGAAAATAAACAAGCTTTACAGGTTGCCGCATTAAAAGACGGAACAGTTATCGACCACATCCCTTCTGAGAAATTATTTACAGTTGTACAACTCTTAGGGATTGAACAAATGACTAGCAATATCACTATCGGGTTCAACTTAGATAGCAAAAAGTTAGGTAAAAAAGGAATCATAAAAATTGCCGATAAATATTTCTGTGACGAAGAAATCAATCGCATTTCTGTTGTAGCTCCACACGTCAAACTGAACATTATTCGTGACTATGAAGTCATAGAGAAAAAAGAGGTTCAAATGCCAGATGAGCTAAAAGGTATTATTAAATGTGCAAACCCCAAATGCATCACCAATAATGAACCAATGCCAACTATCTTTCATGTTATTGACAAGGAAGAGTGTATTGTAAAATGCCATTATTGCGAGAAAGAGCAAAAAAGAGAAGATTTCTCAATTTTATAAATAACCCCTAAAATCAATGTCATCAGTAGCGCCCAATCGTCATTGTTACTGATGGCATTTATATTTGACTATACATGAAACAAGATTGGAAACCAGGAACAATGATCTATCCTCTTCCGGCTGTCTTAATCAGTTGTGGTTCGGAAGAGAAAGAATATAATATTATTACAGTAGCATGGACCGGCACCCTTTGTACCAATCCTCCGATGTGCTATATCTCTGTACGACCAGAGCGTCATTCTTATGATATCATAAAAAAGAACATGGAGTTTGTGATTAATCTGACAACTAAAGATATGGCTTTTGCAACGGATTGGTGCGGCGTTCGTTCAGGAAAAGATTATCACAAATTTAAAGAGATGAAATTAACTCCGGGAAAATGTACGGTAGTTAATGCGCCTTTGATAGAAGAGTCTCCTTTATGTATTGAGTGTCGAGTCAAAGAAATTATGTCACTCGGATCACATGATATGTTCATTGCCGATGTTGTAAACGTACGCGCAGATGACAGACATTTAAATGCTCAGACCGGAAAGTTAGAGCTAGCAGAAGCTCATCCTTTAGTCTATGTGCATGGGGGATATTACGACTTAGGTGATAAAATCGGAAAATTCGGATGGAGTGTTGAGAAGAACAAAAAACAGAAATAGATCAATAATGATGAGACAAGCATTTCTTATTTTTATAATAGCCTTTATTGGAATAAGTCAGACTATTGCAAAAGAAAACGCCCAAACTTCCACTGATAAAAATAAGAGTATAAACTTCGGAATAAGGGCCGGATTCAATTCGTCGATGTTTATGGTGTCTAAACTCCAAATTAATGATCACACAATTGATGAGATCCAAAATAATTATAAAAACGGATATCTTCTAGCCTTCTTTACACGATTCAATATCAAGAATCACTTTATACAACCTGAATTATCTTATAATATAAATAAATCGGAGATAGCATTCGATAAACAAGAAAATAGCGATTTAAAAGAGGAAGTCACTTATTCATCTATAAAATCGACTATTCATAGTTTTGATCTTCCTATATTATATGGATATAATTTTGTAAAATCCTTCCCATATTCAATGGCTATCTTTGGTGGACCGAAATTCCGTTACTTATGGAAAAACAAGTGTGATACTGAATTTCAGAACTTTGATCAACAAAACATCAGAGAAAAGTTACATCCTATAAACGTCGGAATCGTTATTGGCATTGGGGTGACTATATCGCAGCTGTTTTTTGATTTTAGGTATGAACAAGGCATAACTAATTTGTCCAAATCTGTTACATATACTTCAGACCCTTCACAAACGACATCAAACAACTCCAATATAACAGTTCGCCGTAAAGAAAGCACTTTAAGTTTTTCATTTGGCCTACTCTTTTAATTTTTAGGAACTGTTATATAACAGAGTCCACCAACAAATTCTTTTTACGTTCTTCAATCTCAATTTATTTTTCTAAATTTGTGGGCAAACAAGGTATCTCAATTTAGAAATTTAATCTTATCTGATAAAAGAATGAAAAGAGACGATTTGATTTTCGATATCATCGAAAAAGAACATCAACGTCAACTCAAAGGTATTGAGTTGATTGCTTCTGAGAATTTTGTAAGTGATCAAGTTATGCAAGCCATGGGATCGTGCTTAACCAATAAGTATGCAGAGGGTTATCCTGGCAAACGTTATTATGGTGGTTGCGAAGTTGTGGATCAAAGTGAGCAAATCGCTATTGATCGCCTCAAAGAAATTTTTGGAGCAGAATGGGCTAACGTACAACCTCACTCCGGTGCACAAGCCAATGCTGCAGTGTTTTTAGCCGTTTTAAATCCTGGGGATAAATTTATGGGATTAAATTTGGCTCATGGTGGTCACTTATCTCACGGTTCTGCAGTAAATACTTCAGGGATCATTTATACTCCTTGTGAATATAATTTAAACCAGGAAACAGGCCGCGTTGACTATGACCAAATGGAAGAAATTGCTCTACGCGAGAAGCCTAAAATGATTATCGGTGGTGGATCGGCTTATTCACGTGAATGGGATTACAAACGTATGCGTGAAATAGCTGACAAAGTTGGAGCTATTTTCATGGTTGACATGGCTCACCCGGCAGGACTCATTGCTGCAGGTTTACTTGATAATCCTCTTGAATATGCCCATATTGTAACATCTACAACTCACAAGACCTTACGTGGCCCTCGTGGAGGTGTAATCTTAATGGGAAAAGATTTTCCAAACCCTTGGGGTAAGAAGACTCCAAAAGGGGAAATTAAAATGATGTCTCAACTGCTTGATTCTGCTGTATTTCCAGGGACACAAGGTGGCCCATTGGAGCATGTTATTGCGGCTAAAGCCGTTGCTTTTGGTGAATGCTTACAGCCAGAATATAAAGAATATCAAAAACAAGTTAAGAAGAATGCAGCTGCATTGGCTCAAGCTCTTATTGAACGTGGATTCAGCATTGTTTCTGGAGGTACAGACAATCATTCTATGCTAGTCGACCTACGCACTAAATACCCTGATCTAACTGGAAAAGTTGCTGAGAAAGCATTAGTTGCAGCAGATATTACTGTTAATAAGAACATGGTACCATTCGATAGCCGTTCGGCTTTCCAAACTTCTGGTATCCGCTTAGGTACTCCAGCCATTACAACACGCGGCGCAAAAGAAGAATTAATGGCTGAAATAGCTGAAATGATCGAAACTGTACTTTCTAATGTTGAAAATGAAGATGTTATCGCAAAAGTACGAGCACGTGTAAATAAGACAATGGAAAAATATCCAATCTTTGCTTATTAAGCGAACAAGAAATATTAAATAACAAAAAGGCTATCTGACGTAAATTTTCAGATAGCCTTTTACGTTATAAATCAAATAATTAATTAATTCGAGGGAAAATATCGTTATCCAAGAACGATGAAAAATGAATTCCCGGCATATAATGTGAATAAACCTCACGTTTATAACATTTCACAAGAGAGTAATCGGAAGCCTTTAGAGCATAAAAAGTTTCCATATTCAGATGCGCTATTTTAACTGTCCAATTAAACAAATCTCCAAAAATCATCAAATCGTCCGTTTCAGGATTAAAAGAACTGATCCCTGTAGGTTCGACTTCATAGCTTTTAGCCTTCAAAACATAGAATTGGTTCTTAACATCCGTCATAAAAGCCAAAGTTCTTCTATTCTTAAATTCAGTGATAAATAGATGTTTCAACACCAAATCCTGAGGAAGCTCTATTTGCCGGACAAATGGGCGCCCTCTCATTCGTTTTAAATGAAACAATTGCTTTTTAGAATCCAAAAGAAGGTATCCCTCATCATAATCCTTGCGCACTGTGGGATTTCCAGCAATTTCAATAGCAGGAAACAAAAAGCCTTTGCGCTTTAAAGCTTCTGTAAACAGAATACTTTTAGACTGATTAATTAAATTTGATTGAATATCAATAAACTCAAGTCCTTCTGATGTGATGCGGAAAACGTCATTAGGCATTTTCAAATCTACCCGACCAGACAACGACTCCATCAATGGGTAAAGTCCAATTTTTACAGAGTTAATCTCAGATGGAGTACTTCGAAACGTGAAATTTTCCATTTGAGCCAACCGCGGATTTACCGATACTCCACAAATCGTATCGGGAAAACGTTCGTCAACGACCAACTGACGAACATAAAACATCGGAAGTATACTATCGAACTCTGATTCAGTATAAACTTTCCCTGAAAGATCATGCCGGACAACACCTTTACCATTCTGGTTAGGAAGTGTTTGTACAAAATCACCCACCAAAGTACTATATATTGTAAAAGGGGTACGATCAGAGCTAGATGCAAAGAAATTATAGCACCATGGAAGTTGCCACAAAAGCAAAAATAAGATCGTCACAGATAATAATAACTGACTAAATCGTTTCATCTTTTTATTTTTATAAAATTAATCTTGCTTACCCGACTTGAATCTTAAAACAGAAAGCCAAGAAAAACAAATTATAACTAAGGTATAAAGTCCCATATAAGGCAGGAACTTGTTGTAAGCCTCCGGAGCATCTGATAAAAAGAAAACACGAAGAATTAACAGCGCAATGACTAAGTTGAAGACTCTCATCTTCCACACCGGCTCAAAACAGATCCAAGCAATCAAGAAATAAGCAGCAATACCAGCAAGGTACCATGGTAAAGCTGTTAGTAGAATATGCCATTTTAGTTCCGATGCTAAAATCGAATCAAGATAAATGTCCATGAAGATGAAAGTTGAAGCAAACTCTATTAACAGCAATAACAAGCCCACAAGCATCATCATGATTACTGATCGAATCTCTTTCTGAGGCAAATGAAGAGTCAACTTTAAACATTTGCGTTGAACTTCCGGTACAAATTGTACAATAGCCATCAATAAGCCAACAATTAATGGCATATATTGTAATAAATCAATAAAAATGGCATCCCGTTGTAACATAACTTCCCAAACGTGTTCTACACCTTTATGATTAACGACACGATTGATACGCAACATCGTATACCCAGAAAGTCCAAGTGTTGCTATTACAGATAAAAGAAAATACCATCGTACTTTTATCCATTCTTTATAAAACAATGCAGTATTCACTCTAATTTAGTTTTTAATCATTTATTAATATTTCCCAGTCAGCCCAATAAAGGCATCCTCAAGATTCACGTTACGACTTTTTAGATCAGTGTAATTGATCGAGGATTTTTTCAACAAAGTTCTAATTTCGTCCATAGGAAGGAACGATACAAATTCTAATGTCCGACGGATAATGGACGGGTGATAAAGTTCCTGAATATCAGGCAAAAAGGTTCCTTCCGGAACGTTGCAAGTATACTGACGAATATCACGTAGGAGTGTATCAACAGGCGATTGGAATAGAATACCGCCATAATCCATTATGATACAATCATCAATCAATCTCTCCATATCTTGAATAATATGGGACGTAAGAAAAACCGTCTTATCCTCGCTACATGCATAATCCCGAAGATAATCGACAAATAATCGGCGATAACCGGGATCAAGACCTAAAGAAAAATCATCTAGAACCAACAGTTCAGGATTTTGAGCCAAAATAAGTCCCAAAGCAACTTGAGAGCGCTGCCCGCAAGACATTCTTGATATTAACTGGCCAGGACCCACTTGCAGTTTGTTCATCAATTCGTAATAAGCTTCCTTCCGCCATTGATTAGGATAAAACGCCGAATAAAATCGTTCAATTTGCCTAATAGTCATAAACTGATATTGCACATGTCCTTCTATCAATAAACCAATATGCCGTCTTAATGTGGCATCCATAGTCTGTATATCCTGTCCAAAAATCCGACATTTTCCGGAACGAGGTTTCAAATATCCACTCAAAATATTTATTGTTGTCGTTTTTCCTGTTCCATTTTTTCCTAAAAGTCCTAATATTCTCCCCTTAGGGACACAAAAGTTCAAATCCTCATAAATCAAACGTTTACCATAGTAATGGGTTAGATTTTCACACTCTATTATCGATTCCATTTAATCATTATTATATTATTAATTAGATATTTTCCTCTAAGGCAAAAGCTAATTGCGCTAAAATATATTTTCTTATTTTCAAGAGAAGAGAAGAAATAGTAACGGAAGAATAAGTCCTAGTCCCAATTCAATCCCCCCTCTCCCTAATATTCCCTTTTTTCCTTTAAGCATCGCAAGACCGGTGATCGTAATCACAATAAGTCCTATTGCAAAAACATCAGCAAAAACAGTCCACCATTTCCCTGGATTATAATGAAGTTTAGCCATGTTCCCAATAATCGGGCGACGTTTAACCGATTCATAAACGGCAGAATTGGTTGCTAGATCAACAGTTAAATTCGAACCTCCTTTTAAAAAGACCTTCATACAATGATGATTAGGGAAATAATGTTTCGTATAGTGGTCTTCTTCGTCAAGAGGGGAAAGTATTTTCTTGATCAAATCAATAGAAATAAGATCTTGAGCAGGCAATTCCTGCTCAAGAATATATTCTTTTTTTTCAATGGAAAAGTGAGGATTAATCTTATCTCTATGATTCATCACTATTCCAGAAATTGCATAGATGAGAACCATACCGGAAAAGAAGAATGAAAGTTCACGATGAATAGACCGATTCCATTTATAAAAAATACTACTCTTCCACTTCATATGACATAGCTTCAATGAAATAAAATGAGAGATAATCCTTCCCCGTTTTTTCTTTAGATTGAGCTATCTTCATGCGAAAATCAGCGATACGCTCTTGGGTTGTGCTACCCGTTTCTCCCCGCGCTTTCTTTTCCGTAGAACAACCTGATGCATCATCTCCATGTTCTTCTTTAGACTGTGCCTTCACTTGATTTTCCCAACCCTGCAGATAAGCCTCATCGATTCTATGTTCTCTAACTAACCCAGTAACTCTCACCATCGAATTTATACATTTTGAATCGAATGATCCTAGTTTTCCAGCCTCAACGCGAATGGTTTGTGTATCATCACTTCCCATAAGAAATATTTTCTTCGCACTATGTTTACAAGTATGAGTGCAAATACCTTTAACGGTTACCTCCTTGTTTAAAAGTCTTTCGGCACTTCCCAACAAGGAATCAACCTCTAAAGCATCATCTAAACCTTTTCTTTCGGTAACCGATACTTCTACTACTTTTTTTTGCTTATTTGCACACGACGTTCCCGTCATAACAATGGCCATCATAGCCAATACAATAATCCCTTTTTTCATTTTCATGTTGTTTATTTTAATAATAGTTTAGTTATAATGATTGAATGGGTTTAAAAATTAATACCCAAACTCAACTCTAAAGTATTTGTCTTACCGTAAGCCTCATAAACGGTATGACTCCAACGAGTCAGAAACAGAAAACCATAATTGGATGTAACTTGATAATCCACTCTTAAAGTCAAATCAAATAAGAAACGATTATTCGATAGTGCCTTAATATCATGGATGATCATTTGTCCAATAGATGAATTCTCATTCAGTCCCGGCAACTGATGTTTTGAGCCAAGATTGGTCTGATATCCCAATCCACAATAAGGAGTGATCAACCAACTTTTCTTTCTCCAACGAGCTTGAAGATCCACTCCGCCTTCAACATGAGCCATATCTACCCAACGTCTAGCAGATAAATGATCAACGTCCATACGACTTAACACGACACGTGGCATCACTTTCCAATCCCAATTTTGAGATTCCAATAGTTGGTGTTGCAAGAGACCATATAACCCAATTTGAGATTCTTTTTTCTGATATTGCCGAATACGACTCAATAAAGGGTAAGTCGCTCCAATCGGTTCTCCAAATAACGATTCGTAACCGTTTCGCATGCGCCAACAACTTAATAATTTAACCCCATAATTAAAATTATGAGACTCTTTAATCCAACTAGCCTCCAAACCAAAGTTCAAATCACGCAAGGTATTTAAGGGTTCGGTACTAATACCATCCAGATCCTTTGATAAATTGAAAAGATCAGTTTGTAACGATACAGACCATCCGGATGAAACCATATTTTCTTTCAATGGAATTAGATCAATGCTTATTCCCATTCCCCATCCATTATACTTAGCAGAAAATTGAGTACCGGCAAAACGAGTATAATCCATTCCAAGTCCGAGCATCTGATAAACAGAAGTTGAACCTTTATCGTTCCGAAAACTGATATGGCTTCGTTGATGATACTTGCGTAGATAAAACGAAGTCCCAAAATCATAACACCGCCCTAATGCTCTAGAGACAGATGCTTTTATTGACAAATCGGACGTTATATTCTGTGGACGAGGATCTATATCACGATATCCTATTTGAGCCAGATAGTCAAGTTCTCCACCAACACGCCAGTTATTAAACCGGTGTGTATACCCTCCGGAAAAGTTATACCGTTCTTTTTTCATGAATCCCCCAATAGAATCTCCTATCACATAAGGGTGAATCACAGAAAGATCTAGGTTTTCATTCCAACGCATGTTTTCTACTCGCCCATTAGAATAAGATGCCGATCCAAAAAGTCTATTTAAAGAATCCAATGCAACAAATGAAAAAACATCAATTTGCCCCAAAGTACTCCCATCCCCTTCTTGTATCAATGCTCCTTGATCTTTTCGCCGATGCCATCCATTTAAAGAAATAGTCGTCAAACTAAAATTCTGCATACTGTAACGCATAGATGGATTATCAAACACTAGAGAGCGGAAGCTGACAGCCGGGCGATCGGACTTAATCAGTTTCTTTTGTATTACGAGTGTATCTGGCCCATTAGCATGTAATGTATCCAGACACACTGTAATCAGAAAAAGTAAAAGAAGAAAAGATTTATTCATGTTAAGATCACAACAAATTGGCTTATGGTAATAAAGTTGCACGAACTGAAGAATTAAAATCTTCCGTTGAATTATTAGTATCCTTTAAAATCCCTCGACCATTTTCGATCCGCTCCAATTTACGGACAACCGCTTTTCCAATATTCTCAGCAACAGTAGCATTCAATCCAACAGATGCAAAACCCATATCCAATGAAGCATGTGTCACATTCCAAACATAGTCATTCTTTGGACTCAAATTTACAGCATCAATAACCCATTCATTAGGGAAATAATAGTCATTCATGTCTCTGGAAATCGTGCCGGTTGGTAACTCAAATTTATAGGTATACGTATACTGAGTTAAGTAATCCTCAATAGAGACCTCTTTAGGTAAACGGCCAATAATATAAGCCTTATTACCTTGCTTATTCAGTACCCAAATAGTCTTAGTATAGTTATATAACATATTAAGGTTAGGCACATCAGGATTGTCCACATCAACAATAGAAGTACTTGTCGAATTGGTAAACCATTCAAAATTAGCTTGGCTCAAATCTGCTGAAGCAGGGTTAGCTTCACGATGGTTCATTGCATTATCACAAATCACCATGCTCTTTCCTGGCTTTATAGGATATTCTTTTCCCGTACCCGGAATCATAGCTACGACTTGTACAGTTACCGCCTTATCCATTATATTAGGCATATAATTCATCTTTCTAACAGTCATAAAGTTCGATTCCATAATAATTAGCCCATCTGCATACAATGTTTCGGACGAATTATTATAAATACGAATATATTGATCGCCATTATACTGTTTATTCGTTTGCGGATTTAAGGTTCCAGAACAAAAGATCTCAGCAATGACAAAATCACCTTTATCATTAAGATGACGCACATTCAACTCCAAGTTAAGCTTAACTACACCTCCTTTAATCGTAACATTCTGTTGAGCTCCTTGCACCGCCACATTAAACAATAAAGATTTTGTACCGGAGGATGAAAGAGTCGGATCGTAATTATAGGTTGCCGTACCTGTAAACGAAACATTATACAATCCATCAGTCAACCAGACTTTCTGATCGGCATAATCGACCATTGTTTCTAATCCGGTATTTACATTTTTGAATAAATAAGAACCAGTTGTTATCGTCAACTCCTCTTTCACGCTAGCAGCCATAGAAACACTTAAGTTTACCTCAGAGTCTACTATCTCATCATTATTACAAGCCCCTAATGCAAATAGACTGATTAAGGCTCCAAATAAAATAAGTTTTTTTACTTTCATCTTTTTATAATTTTAAATTAACAATACTCAACAAAGAAATTAAAAGTTCAAATTGACCTCCATGCCAAAATAAGGAGAAGACGTCCTCTTTATCAAAGTATTTCCAACCTTATATTGGGGATAATAGCTTAACAGTCTATTGACAAAAAGAGATAAACGCATATATTGACCGACCTTCTTGGTTAATTTCATATTTAAATCCAATGCAAAGGGCACCGTATTTCGCTGAAAATAAGAATCTCCATAGGTCTTGAGAAGATGTTTTAACTGTAAATCATCCTTATCTTGTTCGGTAAATGGATGAGTTGTCCCACTCCGATCAATATAGCTAATAGGCACACCACTTTCCCGTAGCTGTTTTCTAGAAGTAAACCAAGTACATTGATTTGAAAAAGAGAACAGCATTCCTATTTTAGGTAAATAAGTATCAATCGTTAAGTTGGTGCTCAATCGTTCATTTTCAACACCACCATCAGAATCATATAACCCTATATACTGTAGCTGCTCATTATTAATCAGAATCGAAGCCTCTCTATATTTTAGCCTCTTATCACGATACACTGTCTTGTACCACGCTCCAGTAAACGAAATTCGAGTATTTATCCTTTTCATGCGTGGTGAAAAATATTCAAACTCCACTCCTTTCTTGTATATAGAAATCGTATTGCCTTGTTTGGCATATGTATTGATCAATGTATCCTCTCGATAGTCCAACAATCGCAAGTTAGGTGGAGCGACTAATTCCGTCGAATTGATAGAAGATGTATCATAACGTTTATAAGGTAAAGCCTTAAAATAGCTCTCTACACCAAATGCATTATTCATCGATTCCGTAAAATAGGTCATTGAAAAACTATGCCCCTTATGAGTCAAGTTTAAACGTAAATCCCATTTTTTATTACGCGACGGTTCTAAATCATAGTTGACATTCTTCCATTTGTAGGTCATCAAGTTCAGTCGTCTAAGATTAGCGTTCACATGATAGTAGTTGAGTTGCATAATATCCACATAGATATCATCCGGATAAATCTGCATCAATGTCGGCATACGAGTTAACCAACCAAAACCAACATTTATATTAGCTTTCCAATCGTCTCTAAACATTGGAAATTCCCATTGAAAACTTAACCGAGGATCGAAATAAACACGTTCATGCATTTGATATGCTTTATCCAGAGCAAGCAATGTCGTTCCACGTACTCCGGCTGAGAAACTCAATCGATGCTTACGAAACCACCAATCCATAGTATCCTCGGCATAAAAACCAAGATGCTGTAAAGCTGGGATATCCCGATATGATCTTGGGCGAATAAATGACGCTGCATTTAAAGGTCTGGTAAGATCATAAATCGGCCCACGCCCCAAGTTTTTGTTCAAATTCCATTCTCCCCCTAAAAGCACTTTATGAGAAGCATCCAAAGCACGAAAACGCCATTCACTATTCATGCGTAAACTAGCATATATGGGTTTACCATCAACTCTCAAATCCGCGACATAATGATAAGGTAGATAGAATCCATCTGCAGCACCAGTATTAGAAGTTGTTGGAATACCCGTCGGTCGATCAATAGAAACCGATCGCCGTTCTCTAATCTCGTTCAATTCATAAGACCATAATGCATCAATATCTAACTTACGTAAGGTATAATCATCATTCAAACGAACATGATATCTAGCGGACCATTTAAATTTGTCATAACTCGAACGATAACTATCTTGTTTTATTGTTGCATCTTTATCGCGCTTCACTCTATCGAAAGAACCTGTGTAATCAACATTCACCCCCCAATTAACCTCCCCAAAAGCTTTTTGTCGATACCCATCCCAACGAATAGAGCCAATAAGCCGTTTATAATTCTCATAACTATTACGTGGATCTATCCTAGAATCCAGAACGCTCAAATCCACATTCAAGACATGAGACCGACCTATACTAATCCCTTTTCCAATAGCGAAACTTTTTCCAACTTGATCTGCCTTAAACCTCGCTGTAAATGGAGAAGCAGAATGCTTACGTTTAATCTTCACTAAACCACTAGTAAGATTACCATATTTTACCGAAGGAATACCACGAACAATTTCCACACTCTCAATATTATCTGTAGATAATGTTCGCATATCAACTCCCAGTCCCACCGATTCTTTATCTCCTCCCTTACTATAACCCGGCACATATTGCAGATTGGCATCTGTATTTATCGACAAGCCATCGACAATGAAATCAACTCCCAATGAAGCTATAGCGACATCTGTATTTCCAGCTTCACGCAAACGAATCAAGTTCGCACCACTCATATTAGGATCGACCGATCTACCACCAGGAAGAAGCTCTAATAAGTCGGTAAAGCTCGTTGGCTGAAGATGCTCCATTGCTTTACGATCAATCTTCGAAGAGCTCGTTAACCCTTTCGATTCAGAAGCTGTAACAACGATTTCATCTAAAGCATTTATAGTAGAAGATAGTTGAAACGATAAAATGCCATGATAAGGAACAACCATCTTATAGACAAACTTGTCATATCCAAGAAAAGAGACAATCGCCGTATATTCTCCAGAAGAAAGACCTTTAATCTTAAAATGCCCACTAACGCTTGATATTCCGCTATAAACCGCTTGATTACCTGTTGCAAATAATTGAATAGTTGCAAAACTTAAGGGTTCCTTAGTCTGCGCATCACAAACGACTCCAATCACCACGCAGTCCTTCTTCTCTTGGGAAAAAGCGATAAAAGCATTTAATACACTAACTATAATCAAATAAAAAACCTTGCTGCGCATCTTTAAATTATTTTGCTGCAAAGGTATCCCAAATAGTCGCTATGGGTCAATCATGATTTGTAGGTATAAAAAGCAAAAAAGAAAAGCCGTTGTACCAATAAATAAGTACAACGGCTCGTTATTTTAATAAAATCGTGTGATAAAGATAATCTACACGATAATAATCCAGAATTAACTTAGTCCTTCTATATTTCCATTAACAATGTCAATGTGCACCGCTTGGGCCTCTCTTGGCAATCCCGGCATACGCAAGATATCTCCTGCAATAGCAACAATCATTTCCGCACCATTATTAATAACCACGTCTTTAATCTGAAGCTCGAAGTTTTCAGCAACACCATACTTCTTGGCATCTCCTGAGAAAGAGAATTGAGTTTTAGCGATACAAACCGGATAATGAGCAATATTCATTTCCTCAATCTGTTTAATACGATTACGGGCTGCACTGTTGTATGTGATCGTTTCTGCGCCATAAAGTCCTTTTGCAATCTTACTGATCTTAGTATGTACACTATCTGTTTCCTCATAAGTGTAACAAAGTTGTTCAGATGGCTGACTCTCAATCGTATCAACAACTAAATTAGCCAAATCGACAGCTCCATCTCCACCTTCAGCAAAAGCGTTATTAATGGCAAATCCAACATTAAGGACTTCCTCACAGTGATGACGTAATAACTCCATTTCCTCTTCGGTATCACTCGCGAACTTATTAAATGCTACAATGACTGTTTGACCAAACGATTTCAGGTTACGTACATGTTTATCCAAATTACGCAATCCCTCTTTCAATCCTTCAATGTTGGGCTCCTTGATCTGATCTAAGCTAACTCCACCATGCATCTTCAATCCTTGTGCAGTGGCAACAATAACCGTTAAGCGAGGTTGTAATCCTCCTTTACGACATTTGATATTATAGAATTTCTCTGCACCAAGATCAGCTCCAAAGCCTGCTTCAGTAATAACATAATCATTGAAAGTCATAGCCATTTTAGTGGCCAACAATGAGTTACAGCCATGAGCTATGTTCGCAAACGGGCCACCATGTACAAAAGCAGCTGTACCTTCAGTTGTCTGTACAAGATTAGGATGGATCGCATCTTTAAGCAACACCGTTATAGCTCCTGCTATTCCCAAATCTTTCACGGTAAAAGGCTTATTGTCATAAGTAAAACCTAGAAGGATATTCTCAATTCTCCGACGTAAATCATCAAGATCCTTAGAGAGACAAAGAATAGCCATAATCTCTGAAGCCGGAGTAATATCAAAACCTGACTGTTGGGTTATTCCATTAGTCTTCTCACCCAACCCTACCACAATCGAACGAAGAGAGCGATCATTCACATCAAGAACACGGCGCCATAGAATCTCTTTCAAACCAAAACCTTTCGATTGGTTATGATAAAGATAATTATCAAGTAAAGCCGATATCATGTTATGAGCAGAGGTTATCGCATGAAAATCTCCTGTAAAATGAAGATTTATCTTCTCCATTGGAAGCACCTGAGCATATCCGCCGCCGGCAGCTCCTCCTTTCATGCCAAAACATGGACCAAGAGACGGCTCGCGCAATGCAACAGCAGCCTTTTTGCCAATTTTATTCAAACCTAAAGTCAAGCCTATAGATACAGTCGTTTTGCCAATTCCAGCTTTAGTTGCTGTGATAGCCGTCACTAATATTAGGTTGCTTTTCTTAACTTTTTCTTCATCGATAAGATGTTCAGGAATCTTAGCAATATAACGTCCGTAGTTTTCCACTTCGTCACGAGGAATACCTATAGATTCCGCAACTTGTTTGATCTTCTTCAGTTCAATACTGCGAGCAATTTCAATATCAGATTTCATAAGAGGTAATTTAGTTATGTTTTGAATGACAAAGGTAATAAATCTATCTATAGAAATCATTGATAATGCTGAAAAACATGATCAGCAAAACGCCCACAGAGACACAATGACAGATGAATCTGACTAATTCACAATTAAATATCAGCTCTATTTTATTTTTCAAATCATTTTATTATTTTTGTATCCAAACCGATTGCAAACATGAAGAAGTTAATGATTTATCTTTTGCTCTCAGTAGCAAGCCTAACCACGCTTAAAGCTCAATCTGAATTACCCACCGATAGCATCCGCCATACCACAAAAACCGGTATAAAGCAATTCGGTGATTTTCTGCTTGATATGCGATTGATGCAAGCTACAATGATTAAATTACCAAAGTTCGATTTTACCCTTACAGACAACGCTAAAGACTATAATGCCCTCTTTCGTTTACCGGAGAGTTCAATTTACTCACAAGAACAGATCGGATCATCCTATTCATTAGGGTTAAATGATTTCTCATCATTTGGACAAACCGAAACCTTCCGAAAAAGCACATTTAAACTCAATAATGGATGGCAATTTAGTACTTATGGCAACTATAATGCCGATGGGTGGAAGATTCCACAAAGAAGTGCGCTCCCATGGGAAAAGAACAATTTTAACGGAGGATTTGAACTAAAATCGGCAAACAAGGCCTTTGGCATTCGTATAGAAGTACGACAAGGACAAAACTATCCTTATTAGAAATTATGAAAAGAATACTCATCATTGGAGCGAATGGCTTCACCGGACGACAACTACTTAACGATTTAGCATCAGAACAACATTATCATCTCATTGGTTCATCACTGAGAGAGGACTTATATTCAGGTCAATCTCCATATCCATATGATTTCTATCGGGCGAATCTTCGTTGCCCTCAAGAAATCGAACAATTACTCACCCAAACGGCACCTGATGTTATTATTAATGCGTCGGCTCTATCTGTCCCTGATTATTGTGAACAACACCGGGATGAAGCTTACCAAACCAATGTTACAGCAGTCGAACAAATGGCTCAACTCTCAGAGGAACGACAAATCAAACTGATCCATCTTTCAACCGACTTTGTTTTTAATGGATCAAAAACCTCGCTCTATTCAGAAAACGATCAACCGGACCCAATCAATTATTATGGCTTCACCAAATGGAAAAGTGAAGAACAAGTTGCAAAACTCTGTGAAGACCACGCTATCGTCCGCGTAGCTATTGTTTATGGTTCACCACTTACCGGACAACATGGAAACATTTTCCATTTGACAGCCGAAAAGTTAAAACGAGGAGAACCCATACGAGTGGTCTCTGACCAATGGAGAACCCCTACTTTTGTCGGTGATATCTCTAAAGGAATCGAACAACTCATTAATCACTCGCAAACCGGGCTTTTTCATCTCACGGGAAAAGATTGTCTAACGATCTCCGACATTGCTTTTAAGGTTGCAGATTATTTAAGACTAGATACCTCCCTCATTGAACCCGTAACAACACAAAGTTTAAATGAAGCCACAGCTCGTCCACGCTTTAGTGGCCTAAATATTGATAAAGCTCGAAATGCTTTCGGTTATACTCCCCTATCTATCGATGAAGGATTAAAAAAGATGTTTGGATAAAGCTATTAAAGAGTTCATCTTACTCTCGTTGTTCTTTAGCATACAATGCATCAAGAACCAATTTGATGTCTTCATACGAGATATCACCTTTTAGTGCTTCTTTAATGGCTGTCAAACTCTTTAATTCTTTATTTGATTCAATAAAACTTCCTATTCGATGAACTTTATGGCGATCGACAATCCGATCCACATCTAACTTGTTCTCACGAACATAAGTGCCTAGATGGGCAATAATTGTTGCCCTAGTCAGTGTTCTTTCTTCAGCAATATCCTCAATTGATTTCCCAGCAACAAACATCTCATAAGTCACCAGACGGCTCTCCTTCTTTTTTTCTTTAGGTACCACTTCGACGATTGTTTCAATGAGCTCCGGACAACACAATCGATGAGCTTTCATATATTCTCTAATCATGGCCAATAATTCAAGACCATATTTAGATAAAGTAGCCTCACCAACATAAGGCACTTTCTTCATCTTATCCAACGTATCCGGTAAGAGATTAGTCAACCCCATTAATGCCTTTTGTTGAACGACAGTATAAGCCGGAGCATGTAGCTCACTTGCTTTCCTTCCTCTCCATTCGCACAATTGTCCATAAAGTTCCGGATGAAGAATATCCGAAGGAACCTCTACTTTCAAACGCTCCTTAACCTTGCCCTCTCCATTCGTTGATTTCCTTTTCGCCGCAGGAGTCGACTTGTCCATCTCAACATCAAGAAGAACCTTCGCATGAACCTTCACATACTCAGAAATGCCAAATGACTCCAAACGAAAATGTTCGAGCAACGACTCCTTTATCCAAAGAGCATCATTTAATGCCTGTTTACGCTCAGTGATTTGTTTAGCAATCGCTTTATTATCGGAGGAGATAAAAGTACGTTCCCATAATTCTCTCAATGGCCTCAACTGATCATAGAAATAACTAGCTCCAGAATGAACACGCTCTTGCAATTTTTGATCGACCTCGTAATTATCAGATTGACTAATCAGTTGAGTATACTGTCCTTGAAAGCGAGTAGAGATTTCAACAATCTGAGCATTCAAAACCTCCAAATGGGATTTATATTCATTCAACAACTGAGGGTAAACACGATAAAGATGTTCATCCAATAATCGAAGGAGGCGTTTAAACGCATTACCCAAAGGATAAAAGTCAAAAAGGTCTCTCAGCAATTCGAAGAAATAAGCTTTCTTAAGAAGATCAACATCTTGTTGCTGAGGCTGCGTTCTCTTCATGCGCTCCGAAAAAGCATCTACAGTAGCATCACTAATGATCGAATCCCGATGTAAAGGAGCCTCTAAAACCAACCCTTCCAAACTCCGACAACGGCTCAATGCCACATAAGTCTGTCCATGCGCAAAAGAGTTACGAGCATCGATGATCGCTCGCTCAAAAGTTAGCCCCTGACTTTTATGAATGGTAATAGCCCATGCCAATCGAATAGGATACTGCTCAAACGAACCTTCCAACTCTTCGGAGATCTCCTTCGTCTCCTCATCTAAGACATACTTATAATTTGGCCAAACCTCCCTTTCCAATAGAAATTCCAATCCGGTCTCTTTACTACGCACTAAGATTTTCTTATCCGCCGTAAGAGCAATAATCTCACCAAGCATACCATTATAATAACGCTTATCAGACGAACTGTCATTTCTCACAAACATGATTTGAGCTTTCTCTTTAATGACCAACTGTTTGTCGGTAGGATAAGCATGTTCAGGAAAAGTACCATCAATATGAGCATTAAATTTACAGGAAGCACCAGGTAATTTTGCCAATTCCTGATCATTAATCTGTTGTGCTAAATAATTATGCGTGGTTAATCGGATATAGCCTTCTTTTTCATCCGGACGAAAATGAGGTAGATAACGTTTATTCAACAAGTTAAAGGTCTGATCATCGGCGACGTTCTCTCGAATTTTGTTAAGGATCGTCAGAAAATCACTATCCTTCTGACGATAAACCGTTTTCAATTCAATGGTTTTATAAACCGTTTCTCTTAAGGCACGGCTAGCGAAGAAATAAGGGGTATCATAATAAGCACTAAGCAATTGCCAATCAGACTCCCGTATCACCGGTGCCAACTGTTGCAAGTCGCCGATCATGAGCAATTGTACCCCACCAAAAGGTTGATCATTATACCGATAACGTCGTAATACAGCATCAATCTCATCTAATAAATCCGCACGGACCATACTAATCTCATCGATCACCAATAAATCCATACTCCGAATAATATTTCTCTTTTCTTTGCTGAACCGATAATACATTTGAGAAGAGTTCTGATAAGAATCAGGCACATAAGGGGCAAATGACAACTGGAAAAAAGAATGAATCGTTACCCCTCCGGCATTAATTGCAGCTATCCCTGTCGGAGCAAGCACCACCATACGCTTTGGCGATCGCTCTTTTAGCTGTCTCAAGAAAGTTGTTTTCCCGGTACCCGCTTTACCGGTTAAAAAAAGATGAGTTCCTGTATGTTCGATGAACTGCCAAGCTAGTCGCAGTTCTTCATTCTGTTCCATTGTGTTGTATTTTTCCGTAAATATAGGGATTTACTGCCAATTTATTGCAAACTCCCTCCTACGATGTCCAATAGTTCGTTTGTTATCGCCTGTTGGCGAGATTTATTATATTGCTTAGTTAATTCCTGTATTAAATCATTGGCATTATCCGTTGCTATTTGCATGGCCAATGTACGAGCAGCATGTTCCGATGTACTGGAATCAACTGCCGTTGTGAATATTTTCTGCCTCAAAAGCGTAGGAAATAGCTTTTCAATGAGCTCTTCAACAGAAGGTTCGATGATATAATCGGTTATTGAGCAACAATCCTCCGGTTGGTCAACATCCCGAATCAGATGATTGATGTTTATCGGCAAGTAGACTTCATCTTTAAGGATCTGTGTCCCTCTTGATTTAAAATGATGATAGACTAAATCGACCCGATCCACCTTTTCGGTTTCAAAAAGGTTCATCAGTTTATTAGCCAATAACATCGCCTCATCATAAGTCGGTTTATCAGAAAGACGATCGAAAGAACCTTGTGATTGAAGTCCCATGCGTCTGACCGCCTCCTCTATCTTACGTCCAATAGGGAAAATTAGAATATTCTCCGATCCCAGTTCTTCATACTCTGTCATCTTTCGCGAAAACTCCTTAATCACATTCGTATTAAAGCCACCGCACAACGACGAATTTGAAGAGAAAACCACAATCGCCACGCGAGTCACCTTTTCTCTCTTCAGAACATAAGGTGAAGATATCGAGACCTCCGAACCCAAAAGATTGGCAACAATCCTATTCAGTTCCTGCTGATAAGGCCACATTCGCTGAATAAGACCTTGCATCTTATGAAGTTTTGCAGAAGCCACCATTTTCATGGCCGAAGTTATTTTTCGTGTATTCTTTACTGAATTAATTCTATTCTTAACTTCCTTTAATGCAATCATCTCTATCCCTTTATCATTAAACTAAAAAAAAATCAAAGATACTGATTCTCAACAACTTTAACCGTTTCCTCAATGATCCCGGTTACCTCCTCATCAATGATTCCTGATTTTAAGACATCAAGCACCTCTTTCTGATGATTCAGCTTAAGTCGTTCTATAAAACGTGATTCAAAGTCGCGCACCTTATCCAATGAAATGTTTCTCAGCAACCCATGTGTTCCGCAATATAATATAGCAATTTGCTGTTCAACAGGCATAGGTGCATATTGAGCTTGAACCAACAAACGTGTGTTTTTACGTCCTTTATCCAAAGTCATTGCCGTTACGGGATCCATATCACTGCTAAACTTAGAGAAAGCCTCAAGTTCACGATATTGAGCCTGATCGATTTTCAACGTACCGGCCACTTTCTTCATCGCCTTTATTTGAGCATTTCCTCCAACACGTGACACAGAAATACCAACATTAATCGCCGGACGGTTACCTTGATTAAAAAGATTCGTATCTAGAAAGATCTGTCCGTCTGTAATTGAAATGACATTAGTCGGGATATATGCCGATACATCGCCCGCCTGTGTTTCTATGATAGGTAAAGCAGTCAATGAGCCTCCCCCTTTAACAATATCTTTAATACTATCCGGAAGGTCATTCATCTGACAAGCCACCTCTTCTTGATCAATAATCTTAGCTGCACGTTCCAATAAACGAGAATGCAAATAGAAAATATCTCCCGGATAAGCCTCACGCCCGGAAGGTCGCCTCAAAATCAAAGAAACCTCACGATAAGACACAGCCTGTTTTGACAAATCGTCATAAACCACTAACGCATGGCGACCGGTATCACGAAAGAACTCACCGATAGCCGCTCCGGCAAACGGAGCAAAATACTGCAAAGCAGCGGGGTCAGCAGCAGTCGCAGCAACAATAATGGTATACTCCATAGCTCCTTTTTCGCGTAATGTATTCACGATAGAAGCCACCGTAGAGGCTTTTTGACCAATGGCCACATAGATACAAAAGACCGGTTCCCCTTTCAAGTAATTATCCCTCTGATTGATAATCGTATCAATACCGATAGCCGTCTTTCCGGTTTGTCGGTCACCAATGATCAGTTCTCGCTGTCCTCTACCAATAGGGATCATCGCATCAATCGCCTTTAAACCGGTTTGCAAAGGTTGATTAACCGGTTGACGAAAAATAACACCTGGTGCTTTACGTTCCAGAGGCATCTCATACAGTTCGCCACCAATTGCTCCTTTCCCATCTAAAGGTTCGCCCAGCGGATCGATGACTCGTCCAAGCATACGTTCACTCACTTGTATGGAAGCAATCCGTTTCGTGCGTTTCACAATAAATCCTTCCTTGATTTTATCAGTAGGACCCAAAAGAACTGCACCGACATTATCTTCCTCCAAATTCATCACAATGGCTCTAATCCCATTCTCAAACTCTAGCAATTCGTTAGCCTCAGCATTTCGCAATCCGTAAATACGAACAACCCCATCGCTCACTTGAAGCACCGTTCCTATTTCATCAAGCTGTATACGGGTATCTATCCCCTCCAATTGGCGGCGTAAGATATCAGAGACCTCGCTAACTCTTATATTTTCAGACATGATTCAACTCTTTTTCTATTCTTTATACAATTCTCTTATTCTTATCGATGTACTGCTGTTTCACGCGTTTCAGCTGAGTAGCCACAGAAGCATCCAAGCGAACATCGTTTATATCAAACACAAACCCACCTTCGATAGACGGGTCGACCACAGTCTCCAGCTCCATACGAGCATGAAGGATATGTGCAGCCGTAGAACGAATGCGTTCTTCAGTCGCCTTATCGACCGGCACAGCCGTCACTAGACGTCCAACTCCTATATGTTTCAGTTTTCGATACAGATCAATATACATCAACCCCATGGTTTGCAAATATTCTTCCCGTTTATGCTCTAAGACCAGGCGGATAAATCGAGTAAAAGCTTCACTAGATGGTTTATCCCCATTAGCTGCTACAGAGACAAGCGTTATTTTCTCATTCATCGGCACAATTGGATTATCAAGTGTCGTCCGCAACGCCGGATGAGTTCGAAAACCAGAGGTCAGTCGGAGAAACTCCTCATACACCACCCCTTCGGCTCCTTGATCAGTAGCAAAGTCAATCAGAGCTTTAGCATAACGCATCGATAATATACCAACTTCCATAATTAATTTCGACTACGAGTAATCACTTCGTCCACCATGCGGTCGATCATTCCCATCTGAGCCTCTTCCTTGCTAAGTTCTTGTCGGATCACCCTTTCGGCAATATCGACAGAAAGCATCGCAACTTGTCGACGGATATCGCGAATAGCCTCCTCCTTCTCAAGTTGTATTTGCCGTTTAACTCCATCAAGTTCTTTTTGTGCGGTAACTTCGGCTTGTCGACGAGCGTCACGAATAATTCGATCTCGCTCCTCAATCGCTTCTCTAAGAATACGCCCCTGCTCTCTATTCGCATCAGCCACAATCGCCTCACTCTTCTGCTTCAAAGTCACTAATTGTTCATTAGCCTCTTTAGCGACCTCAAGAGATTGGTCAATATAGGCCTTCCGCTTTTCGACCATGGCAATAATTACCGGGAAGCCATACTTTGCTAGGATGAAAAAGACCACCCCAAAACAAAACAGCATCCAAAATAACAAACCACTATCGGGTAACAATAATGACATACTCTCTAATTATAAAAAGAACACTAACAAACAAACCACAACAGCAAGTAAAGCTACACCTTCAATCAATGCTGCAGCAATGATCATACTCATACGAATATCTCCGGCAGCTTCAGGCTGACGAGCGATAGCTTCCATAGCTGCCTGTCCAATCTTACCAATACCTAATGCTGCACCGATTACTGCAATAGCAGCTCCAAGAGTTGCTCCCAATTTACTAATTCCAACAGCAGTTGTTGCTTGTAATAATACTGTCAATAACATAACTTTATTTTTTAAGATTTATACTTTTATCTTTTTTCTCCTCCTCAGCAGGTTGCGCCAATCCGATGAAGACAGACGATAACATGGTAAATACATAAGCCTGTATAAATGCCACAAGCAATTCAAGGGCATTCATAAAGATATTAAACAAAACCGAAGCAATGGTCAACGATCCATTTAAAACCGGCCCCATGCTTACTGAAATAAAGATGAGTGAGACCAACACCAACATGGCCATATGTCCCGCCAGCATATTTGCAAATAGACGAATCATCAAAGCAAAAGGCTTGGTAAATATGCCAAATAGCTCAATCACCGGCATAATAGGAAGCGGTACTTTCAGCCACCAAGGCACATCAGGCCATAAAATCTCTTTCCAATACATCTTTGATCCGAAGACATTGACCGCAACAAAAGTGCAAAGAGCCAAAACCATGGTCACCGCAATATTACCGGTCACATTAGCGCCTCCCGGAAATAGAGGAATCAATCCCATCAGATTATTAATAAAGATGAAGAAAAATGCAGTCAGCAAATAAGGAGCAAACCGAGCATGATTAGGTCCGACACAAGGTCTAATCACATTGTCGTAGATCATAACGATCAACATTTCAATAGCGCCGACAAAACCATTCGGTGCAGGATCATCAGCCTCTCTCCTTCTATACCAATGAGCAACTCTTAACACAATGAAGATCACAATCAAGCTATTCACCATCAGAGCCAGAACCACTTTAGACACAGAAATATCGATAGGTCGTATTTCCTCACCTAACCGGTTCTTCTCAACAATCTTCCCTTCATATTTGGAGCCACTCGTCGCAATATACAATCCTTCATAAGCCCCACGATTCTCTTCTAGTTTAGACGACAAGAAACAATGCCAACCACTCATCGAACTATAAACAATGATCGGTAACGGCACAACAATATCCCTCTCACCCCATCTGGTAATATGCCATTCGTAAGCATCACCAATATGGTCAAAGACAATATCCTTTACCTCAATCTGTCCCTCCTCTTCCTGAACAGGAGAATTCAGCGACTGAGCTTGCATATCTATAGGACTTATCCCTAAAAAAACAAAACCTATTAATACGATAATCTTTAAATACCCACTCATTGCTCTATTCTATATTTTCCTTTTATCATTTTCTCGAATGAAAAGAACAGCCAAGTCTCAAAAACGAGATAAACCAAATAAAACGCTACAAACGTCAATAGAAAGACATGCCCATCTTCAGGATCAAGGATTGTAAAAACGATTAATAGGAGAATCGACAAAATCATCTTCACACTCTTAATTCCTAAATAAATCAAGAGTATTTTCTTAGGCATCTGTCGCTCACCATAATCGAATAAATAGATACTCAGCAATCCCCATAAATAGAAATAGATCGGGACCATTGGAAATGCTTTAAAATACTGGGCTCCAGGAATGCCATGAATGAGAATCAAAGCTCCAATCACCCCACAAAGCAAAGCCCCCAAAGTATGCCATTTCATAAAATAGTACTTTCCACGACGTTTCATTTCGTTCATCATGATCGTTTGTTCTTTTACACATTTACACAAACCGAAACCACATTATTACTCAGTTCAACAAACCCTTCCTTTATCTCTAATTTACACTCCTCACCATCCATTGTGACATACGATAGTGATCCTTTGCGCAAAGAAGAGATGATAGGTGCATGTTGAGGCAATATAGTAAACGAGCCCTTTGTTCCGGGTAAAGTAACCCGGCTAATTTCTCCTTCAAAGATGCTCTTTTCGGGTGATACAATATTCAAATATAAATCGTCCATCTTACTGCCAACCGTCCAACTGTTTCAACATCCGATTCCCCTTCTCTATAGCCTCCTCTATTGTACCTACATTCAAGAATGCCGATTCGGGTAATTCATCCACCTCACCGTCCATAATCATACTAAATCCCCTTATCGTATCTTCGATAGGCACCATCACCCCGGGAACGCCGGTAAACTGTTCGGCAACAGCAAACGGTTGTGATAAGAAACGTTGCACCCGACGTGCGCGGTGAACCGTAAGCTTATCCTCTTCCGATAACTCCTCCATACCTAAGATCGAAATAATATCCTGCAGTTCTCTATAACGTTGTAAAATCTGTTTCACTCGTTCAGCCACGTCATAATGCTCTTGGCCAACAATATTCGGATCAAGAATACGGGAGCTAGAGGCCAACGGATCGACTGCCGGATAAATGCCAAGTTCAGTAATCTTACGATCCAAAACAGTTGTAGCATCCAAATGCGAGAATGTCGTTGCCGGAGCCGGGTCGGTCAAGTCGTCAGCAGGCACATAAACGGCCTGTACAGAAGTAATAGATCCCTTTCTTGTAGAAGTGATTCGTTCTTGCATCACTCCCATCTCAGTCGCTAACGTCGGTTGATACCCTACAGCCGAAGGCATACGTCCCAGCAACGCCGAAACCTCAGACCCAGCTTGAGTAAAACGGAAAATATTATCAATGAAGAACAAAATATCCCGTCTTTCCATTTCAGACCCGGCATCACGAAACGATTCAGCGACAGTCAGTCCCGATAGAGCCACAGAAGCACGAGCTCCCGGCGGTTCATTCATCTGGCCAAAGATCAAAGAAACCTGCGATTTCTTCATCTCTTCATAATCGACCTTCGACAAGTCCCACTGCCCCTTCTCCATGCTTTTCTTAAACTCCTCTCCGTAACGAATGACTCCGGACTCAATCATCTCCCGAAGCAAGTCGTTCCCTTCTCTGGTTCGTTCACCAACACCGGCAAACACCGAAAAGCCATGATGTTTTTTAGCAATATTATTGATTAACTCCTGAATCAAGACCGTTTTACCCACACCTGCTCCACCGAACAAACCGATTTTACCCCCTTTCATATACGGCTCAAGCAAATCAATCACTTTAATACCTGTGAGTAGGATCTCCTGTTCAGTCGTTAAATCCTCAAACTTTGGGGGATCGCGATGAATCGAATAAGCCTGTTCATTGCTCAAATCGGATAATCCATCAATCGGTTCTCCAACCACATTTAGGAGTCTTCCCTTGATCTGTTCACCGATAGGCATCATGATTGGGCTACCGGTATTGTACACCTTCATGCCTCGCTGCAATCCATCGGTGCTATCCATTGCGACCGTACGAACGGTATTCTCTCCAATGTGTTGTTGAACTTCAACGGTCAGTATCTTTCCATTAGGCCTTTTTATCTCTAAAGCCTCACGAATACTAGGTAAGACCAAGTCTACATCTGTTCCTTCGAAATAGACATCAACGACAGGTCCGATAACCTGAGAAATATGCCCTATGATCTCTGACATAAACCACCTTTCTTTATTTAATAATTCTTCAACGTTTTGTTATTGATCGTGTAGTGCGATGATTGTGTTCTTCAAAGGTTGTACTACAAACGATGCTATTGATTTAAGGATTGCTTAAAAGAATAGTTGATTAAGCAATTATACAAATGTAAAAAGAAATTTCATTCATTGTTCGCTAAATACTGTTTTTTTTTCGTCCGTCCTCTCCCCTCATTATGAAAACTAAAAAAGCATTTCACAAATGTGTTCGAAAAGCTTTCAAAAAGCCAACAATACAAAGGAAAAGTAGTCTATACACCACCAAGAGCACTATAAAAGCAGAGAACTGTCAAATCTCATTCTCACAAAAAAAAGATCCCATGCTAATCTTGTTTAGATCAGCATGGGATATACTTTTATATCAATTGATAGACGTCGATGCCTAGTAAACCTCGACCTTCTCGGCTATTCGCTTCGCTTTATTACGTACAGCATCTAAGTCACTACCGACAGGTGCATAACAAAGCACCACGCCCATTCGTCTATTCACTCGAGTAAACGGCTTACCAAAGATACGTACATAAGTATCCTCTTCCGCAGTAACTTCTTCTAATCCTCTATAGTTAGGGCGCTCTTCGTTAGAGATTGACGATAAGATCACCGCACTAGCCCCAATACGTTCCTGTTTGATATGCGGAATAGGCAATCCAAGCACCGCACGCAAATGCAATTCAAACTCATTCAAGTTTTGAGTCCCCGCCAAAGTCACCATACCGGTATCGTGTGGACGAGGCGATAATTCAGAGAAATAAACCCCATTATCATGACTAAGGAAAAACTCCACGCCCCACAGACCGGCACCAGTTAAAGCACGAGTCACCTTTTCGGCCATCTCCTCCGCTTCTTTCAAATGTGCCGGATCGATATAAGCCGGTTGGAAACTTTCGCGATAATCGCCACCCTTCTGTACATGTCCGATAGGAGGACAGAATAACGTCGGTCCATTCTTCTGCGTCACCGTCAACAAAGTAATCTCGCTATCGAAACGAATAAACTCCTCGATAATCAATTCACGGATATCTCCACGGCTTCCGCTACATCCATATTCCCAAGCGTGCTCCAGTTCATTGGCCGATTTCACCAACGACTGCCCTTTCCCCGACGAAGACATCAAAGGCTTCACTACACACGGAAAACCGATCTTCGTTGCAGCCTCTTTCAATTCATCAAGCGATGTCGCATAGAAATACTTTGCAGTCTTCAATCCAAGTTCCTTAGCTGCCAAGTCGCGTATGGCCTTTCTATTCATGGTAAAGTTCACTGCACGAGCGCTCGGCACCACTTGAATACCTTGAGTTTCAAAATCGTATAAGCGTTCGGTACGAATCGCTTCAATCTCCGGCACGATAATATCCGGACCATGCTTCTTCACGACGCGATCCAAAGCTTCACCGTCGAGCATATCGAAAACCTCAAACTCATCGGCTACCTGCATAGCCGGTGCTCCGGCATACGAATCGCATGCAATGACATGCTGCGCCTTACGTTGTGCAGAAATCACAAACTCCTTACCCAATTCTCCTGAGCCAAGCAAAAGTATTTTTTTCATTTCTTTGAAGTGTATTGTATTTTGTTGCAAATAGAATCTAAAAAACCTAATTCCTATTGATGTTGTTCCCTCAATAAATCGTTGACCGTCTTCACCGGATTAAAAGTAGAAAGAGGCACCTCTACAAAAACCGTATTCCAGTCGCTCATTGCTCCATTCCACAGTCCCGGTAACTCCAAAGCCTTCAGCTCCCGTCCACTCTTCGACTTCTGAGAAATAAATCCCGTCGATTTATCGACAAAGTCCAATAAGTCGAACTTCTCACCTCTGTAATCCCGAATACCACAAACCAGATCGACCGGATTAAAGTGCGTTCCCTGTTCGAACATCGTTTTCTTTTCCGGATCAGTCATGTCGATCT
Source organism: Bacteroides sp. (assembly GCA_047975405.1). GTDB lineage: Bacteria > Bacteroidota > Bacteroidia > Bacteroidales > Bacteroidaceae > Bacteroides. The sequence continues at coordinate 32,174 of JBKEDO010000011.1, read as the reverse complement.
GCGAGCTTTCCAAGATCTGCAAAGAGATCGTTCCATCCGCATTATAAGCCAAGAACGGTCCCCCACCCGGTTCACCGACATTCTTCACCATTCCGCAGACCCGTATCGGACGGTTAAGTTTATTCTTCAGATAGATCACCAGCTCCGTATCTTCCAACAACTTCGTCTCCGGATTCTTACAACACAGTTCCTTCTGAACAAAGTGTAAGATCTCAAGCACCTCTTCGTTGGTGTACGAACCACGATCCAGACATTCAAGATAGCGGAAAATCTTTTCTTGAAGATCCACCAAAACTCCCGCTATAACCTCTTTATAAAGTACCGTATCTGCTTTCAATCGATCCGGCACCACATTATCTATATTTTTCACGAAGACCACATCGGCCTCCAAATCATTCAAATTTTCGATCAACGCCCCATGTCCTCCCGGTCGGAACACCAATGTTCCATAATCGCGGAACGGCTCATTATTCAAGTCGACCGCCAACGTATCCGTACTCGACTTCTGCTCGGAGAAAGAAATCACATACTCCACCTGATAAGCCTTTTCATAAACAGTCTTTTTCGAACGAACCAGTTCTTCAAACAATTCACGGTGTTCGGGAGATACCGTAAAATGAACATTCACCTTTCCCCCATTCTCAGCAGCATACAACGCCCCTTCAACCAGATGTTCTTCAAGCGGCGTACGTACATCGTCGGCATAGCGATGAAATTTAAGTAATCCTTTAGGCAAAGCCCCATAATTCAAGCCCTCTTTCTCCAAGAGTGCCCGAGCCACCAATTTGTATTGATTCTGCTGCAGTAAAGTCTCTATATTTCGATCGAACAAGCGACAACAAGCCTCATCTAAATCGTCATAAAAAGCGAAATCGGACATTCCATCAAAGAACTTTTTCTCAAAACGTTCCACAGGAAACTCCGATTCAGACTCTAGAAACTCGAACAGATTTTTAAACATTCGGCTGGCGGCTCCGGAAGCCGGGACAAATTTAGTAATGCTCCTCTTCTTCTCCTTATACGCACGCCACTGCTTCACATAAGTCTCTTTCTCATCATCGTCGGGGACTTTTATGCCTTTACTCACCGAAGCAGCCCCTTCTAATTTCAAAAAAGGAAAGCCATTTTCAAAGCAAGCCAGTTGTTCAGCGATCTTCGCTTCGGAAATACCCTTAAGAGCAAACATCTCTTTATCTTGTGCTGTTATCATAATACGACTTTTAATTAAATGATGAACAAAAATACAAAATGTTATTTACTTATTGCTCTATAATAAAGAAAAAAACTAATTTTACGTCGAATAAAGACTATTAACTATGAACGATTTTTTTACTATTGAAGATAAAAGGTTACTCTTTTCGCTTTACAAGCAAATTTTGCGATCGGCCGGAGAGAGTCTTTTTTGGCAAGATTGTCAGAAATTAAAGAAGCACCTCTCGGCAGCTGTAGAATGTAAAAAACTACAACGCAGCACTTTCAATATGAATCCGGTCATCCGCGACCTTCAAACCGCGATCATTGTATCCGATGAGATCGGGATGAAAGGGTCGTGCATCATCGCCATCATGTTGCACGAAATTGTAAAAAACGGTCAGCTCACCATAGATAACGTTCAAGACGAATTTGGCGAAGATGTCGCTTCGATCATTAAAGGTTTGGTAAAGACCAACGAACTCTACACCAAGAGCCCGGCCATCGAATCCGAAAACTTCCGCAACCTCCTTCTGTCGTTTGCCGAAGACATGCGCGTCATTCTGATTATGATTGCCGATCGAGTCAACATCATGCGGCAGATCAAGAACGCCTCGGACGAAGAAGCCCGTTTGAAAGTTGCCAACGAAGCGGCCTATCTATACGCCCCTTTGGCTCATAAGCTCGGACTCTATAAGCTCAAATCGGAGTTAGAAGATCTCTCATTGAAGTATAGAGAAAAAGAGACCTACTACTACCTCAAAGACAAACTTAACGAGACCAAAGCTTCACGCGACCGTTACATCGCTGCATTTATCGATCCGATCAAACAAAAGATAGAAGCCGAAGGGTTGACTTTCGAAATCAAAGGACGAACCAAATCGATCCATTCCATCTGGAACAAGATTCAGAAGCAAAAGACCTCTTTCGAAAACATCTACGATCTCTTTGCGATCCGTATCATCATCGACTCGGCACCGGACAGAGAAAAGCAAGAGTGTTGGCAAGCCTACTCTATCGTTACCGATATGTATCAGCCTAATCCAAAACGTTTGCGCGACTGGCTCTCTATTCCCAAAAGCAACGGCTACGAGTCGCTTCACATCACCGTGATGGGACCGGAAGGAAAGTGGGTTGAAGTTCAAATCCGTACCCGCCGCATGGACGACATTGCCGAACGAGGATTGGCCGCTCACTGGCGATATAAAGGGATTAAAGGCGAAAGCGGACTTGACGAATGGTTAACCTCCGTTCGTGAAGCTTTAGAGAACTCCGACAGCGACTCCATGAAAGTGATGGATCAGTTCAAGATGGATCTCTACGAAGACGAAGTGTTTGTCTTCACCCCAAAAGGTGACCTGTTCAAGCTAGCGAAAGGGGCAACCGTACTCGACTTTGCCTTCCACATCCACAGCAAATTGGGAAGCAAGTGTATTGGCGCCAAAGTGAACGGTAAAAACGTACAGCTGAAACAAAAGCTCAATAGTGGCGATCAGGTCGAGATCATGACCTCGAACACCCAAACGCCCAAACGCGACTGGTTATCCATCGTCACCACTTCGAAAGCACGAACCAAGATTCGTCAGGCTTTAAAAGAGATGACTGCCCATCAGATCGACTTTGCCAAGGAGACTTTAGAACGTAAATTCAAAAATCGTAAACTAGAGTACGATGAGGCTGTGATGATGCGTCTCATCAAGCGTTTTGGTTTTAAGAATGTGACCGAGTTTTATCAGAAATTGGCCGACGAGACCTTGGACGTCAACGATATCCTAGACAAATACGTTGAGCTACAAAAGAAAGACACCGATTCACACGATGACATTACTTATCGCAGTGCGGAAGGTTATAACCTACAACCAACCATGCTCGAAGACGCCAAGGCCAAAGAAGACGTACTCGTTATCGACCAAGACCTGAAAGGTTTGGAATTCAAATTAGCCAAATGTTGTCACCCTATTTATGGAGATGATGTCTTTGGTTTCGTCACCGTAACCGGAGGAATTAAGATCCATCGATCGGACTGCCCCAATGCGGGACAGATGCGCGAACGTTTTGGCTACAGAATCGTGAAAGCTCGTTGGGCCGGCAAGTCGCAAGGGACTCAATACCCTATCACGCTTAGGATCGTTGGCCATGACGATATCGGTATTGTCACTAACATTACCTCGATCATCTCGAAAGAAAATGGAATCACCTTACGTTCCATCGGCATAGACTCTCACGATGGTCTGTTCTCCGGAACGCTTACCGTCATGGTTGGCGACACGGGACGACTCGAAGCTCTGATTAAAAAGCTACGTACGGTAAAAGGGGTAAAAAGTATTAATAGAAACTAGTGCGATAAATAAAAACTTAAATTGAAAAGAGTTTTTATGCATGTGTATATCATATAAATAGATTAAGCCCACCGTTCTTTTTATGAGATGAAAGAACGGTGGGCTTTTAACTTATTCGTGTATAATCACCTCTCCATAATTATTGTTTTTTGAGAAATATCTTCAACCCTACACACTTTAAGATAAAACAACCTAATAATCAACAATTTAGAGCATTGCAGATCGGGTGACAGATAGGTGGCAGATGTTTTATCTGCCATTCGCCCTGAATAACCTTATTTCAAAGAATCAATTCCATAAATATCTTTTTATCATCTGATAGAAATTAGAATTGAAATCATGTTTATCTTTTGGGATTTAGAAATTTCTTTGATAAATAATTTCTAATAGGCAAGTCGTATAGTTTAAGACAAGCATAAGCTAATACAATATTAAAAATAACAAGACCAACTGCAACCATCCATACCTGCTCAAAAGTATAGTTATTCTTCCAAACAGATGCGTAAAATAAATACATAGAAGGATAATGAATCAGATACAGAGGATAAGATAAATCACCAAGCAAACTGCACATTTTTGTTTTTTGGGTGCCCATTTGCTTTGATGAGGCTGCAAAGTAAAGTATCAATGGGAAAAACAGAACGATACAAACCGTGTCGTAAATGGCATTCATCCAAGTGGCATCCTCGCCTCCCAAATGAGGCATAAAAAGGATAAATCCGATACTTAAGCTAGAAATCAAGAAAGCATTTTTTACGCAACGCAACGGTTTAAAGATGCGCGAGATGAATAAGCCAGCAGAATATGAGAATGTAACTCTTAACATACCACCGCCGAACTGCGTGCCTGCTAAGCTCCAACCATCGCCCATGTGCCCATAACCTGCTTGCGTCAAAGCATACCACAATAATGCTGCACCTGTAGCAATGACAAATCCCCCTAACACTTTAGTTGGCAATCTGCGTAAGAACAAAGCATACATCACGTTAGCAATATATTCAAAAAACAAAGACCAGGTAGGACCATTTAATGGGAACATCTCACCATAGCCACGTAAATCAGTCGATGCCGTTGGCAAACTCGGGATTAAAAATAAGTTAAGTACAAAAGCTATCATCACGGTAGATAGCGCCACTGATGTACCATCCCATTTTACGCTGCCTTGAATAAAATAACTTATCGCACCAATGACAACCGCCACAATAATCATGGGGTGCAATCGAATCAACCTGCGTTTAAAGAAAGTTCCTATACCCATTGCCTTCCATCTATCGTCATAGGCATAACCTATCACAAAGCCTGATAAGATGAAAAAGAAATCTACGGCAAGATAGCCATGGTTGCAGAACTGATCCATAGGGCTTGTGGCAAAGCCTTCGCCAAGATGGAATAAGATAACAAAGAGAGCTGCGACTCCTCTTAAACCATTTAGAAGTACATAGTGTGGTTTCTGAGTCAGTGTTAAAGAAGGATTGTGTTGTTCCATAAAAAATACTTATACGTATTGGTTATTACTATAATTTCTTCACTAGTTTTATATGACAAACTAGGAAGGGAATTAGAAGAATAGAAAATATTAATTGAAACAAAAATAAGACTATTTTTTAAAGGGAGGATGTTCTTCCGATAAATATTTATATCAAAACATGCTGTTAAAATAAGAAAGAGTTCCCCTTATAAGACTAAAAATAGCATTGTCATATTTTACTAGCACACTGTGCTATTCTACTACGACAGCGTGCTATTTTTTTATCACAGTGTGCTATTTTCTTACCACACCGCACCATTTTTAGCGATTCAGGCGGTATCAATACAATAAACCAGAAATCAAAAGACGAGAATAAGAACCTCAAAGAAACCGTTTGTCGGATAACTAAGAGAGGGTGAAAGATAAGCAACAAAATGTGAGATAAAAAGAACCGTACCTCAGCGGCATGACGACTGTACTCCGAAACTACAACGACCGCATCTCAGCGCGATAACAACCGTACCTCAGCGCCGCAACGGCCGTACTTTATTATGCCTAGAGACTGTCAGTGTCAGTTAACTATTTTGGTTGACTCTGATTAAACTTACTTTTAATTCAGATTGACTACTTTTCTTTTTATTGATAAGATGAGTAGACCAAGGGGAATCAACCAATAATTTTCATAATTTAGTTTGTATAATTTATAATACTATACATTTAGTAACCATAAATATAAAAAAAGGATTGAAGTCCCCCACTAATCATAGCACAGGCTTTTCCGTCGTCATTTTATATAATAAAACTGAGATGACTCATCTAACTCGTTTGTAAAGCTCATGCAAAATTGGAAATTGAACAATAACCATTTGTCTTTAGGTTTATAGAGAGTGAGCATAAACCTAATAGGTTGTATCTCATATTTAAGCACACATGAGTAATGTATTAAAGAATGACCGATGGTACGCCTTGATACAATTTCATACCCACAATATTCTCCTATAGAATCCACACTAGAAAGCAATTTATCCTTTACCTCATCTACGCTTTGAGAATGCATTATCTCAAAATACTTATTAGTGGCAAATATCTCGTTTAATGCCACCTTCGGACTTTGATTCTTGTAAGTATTGAAAAAAGATTCTACTATAACATCCGAATCTGTATGAACCGCCTGCTTTTGACTACATGAAACTAAAAGCAAGAGTGAAAAAATAATAATATACTTCATTTTGATATCCTATTCCGGTTGTAGTTCTCCAACTGAAGGTAACTGCTTCCATCCTTCACCAAAGGTATCGTAAGCATCGGTCACCACAACAAAAGCAGAGGGATCGGATTCTTTTATTTTGTGCTTCACCCTAGTCACCTCTTTATGACTAACCACTAAGAAAAGCATCTCCTTCTCAGCCCCCGTATAGAGACCACTACTCTTGATACAAGTTGCTGTGCGGTCAAGATCCTTCAAGATGAATTGATGGAATTCAATCATCTTCTTCTCACTGATCACAAAGATTAACTTATCATCTTTCGCTCCGTTAATGACATAAGCCAAGACTCTAGAGATGACAAAAATAGAGATCAATGAATAGAAAGAGAGATGCCACGAAGGAGTTAAAGAATCTCCGTTCGAAGTACCGACTCCAAAGCCAATAACGATCAATCCGAAACCAACGACCAAGGCATCGACCATCAAGATAGCCGTAGAAAAGCGAATGTGAAAGTATTTTTGGATGATCATGCTGATGATATCTGTTCCTCCGGTAGTAGCTCTATTGCGTACCACAATACCTTGTCCAACACCAATCACAACCGCCCCAATGATAGTGGTCAACATCAAGTGTTGGGTCATATCCATGCTTCCGCCTAAAAGCTGCGCCGGGTCTAACTTTTCGAGAGCTTGTTGGGTAGGATAAACAAGATGCGACATCATATTCATGAGAAAAGGAGTCAATAGGGCTGCTACTATCGTGCGAGAGCCTAAATGTGCACCTAATAACAATAAAGAGAGGATCAGCAAGGGGATATCGAACATATACCCGAACGTACCGACTTGAACACTGGGAAATAGATTATGGAGCACAATACTCGCACCATATACCCCACCCGGAATAATATTATAAGGGTTAATGAAAAACACAAAACCGGCAGCCATTATTGTACAACCGATCAAGATTCCTCCCCATGAAAGCCACCAATTTAAGTGCAAGGCCGGCTCACATTTTTTTCTCAAAACAGACATTTTATTTCCCATATTATTAGATATACATATTCATGCAGCAAATATACAAACAATCCGAATATGGAGAAACAGATATTAAAGATAAATTTTCAAAACGACGTGATAATCTTAATTTAAGAGGGATTTACTTGAAAAACATTCAAAAAAAAAGCCTCGATAAACGAGGCTATATTTTATTTTGATAAGCAAAAAGCTTCTTTGTCAGCTTATCGTACTTTCTTTTTCAAGAAATACGGATAAGTAATGAGTACAAAAAACAGCAAAGCCACTAAGATTGCAATTCGACTCATCAATAAAACCGATCCTTTGTCATCGGTCAGCAGTGAAGTAGCAATACCCAGCGAGATACCGATCTCACAACATAATAGGTGCATCGCATTAGCTGTACCGCGCTGACAATGTTTGGATAGTTTCACAAACATCACAAGGAATTCAGGCATGGTCAGTCCAAAACCTAATCCAAGCAAGATGGCAGCAGGAATGATAACGGTTCCATAACCAAGGAAGATCAATGCGATCATAATAAACAAAAGTCCTAAAACAACCACATGTAGAGTCTTATCTTTAATCAACTTCAGTCGAGAAAGCGACATTGAAGCGAGATAGCCAACTACCGTTAAAGCGAAGAAGGGAACAGAAAGCTGCATATTTTGTACCGATACGAGGGTGAATGAATGTGGGAAAACAATCAATAGACCCAAGATAAAGGTCAACAGAATAAGATTAATACCCGGAACCCAGCCCCGAAGTAATAAGAACCGGTCGCACGAACATAAGCAATTCGTTATTGGTGCTCTAAACGGGACATACACCCGCGAGATAAACAGAACACCAAGCAATCCAATGCCTAAAGAGACATACAAGAAATGCATAAAAGGAATCTGATGATTAAACGAGATGCCTAATGCGACTCCTGTAATCATTCCTAGACGTCCCATCCATGCAAAGCCAATATTTCCAATGCTTCGCAAGGAAGAATTTGTGATGTCGATAGCTAAGGTTATGCCTGCAGTCGTTGCCATGCCAAAAGCCATACCTTGCACCACACTTAAAGCCATCACTTCCGTGACATTTTCGACATAACCGTAGCCTAACGTAGAGACAGCGATCAACGCCGAAGCTAACATACAAATATACTTCCGTTTATAAACATCAATAATATAGGCGTGGAAAGGGCCTATAACCAACATACCTAACGTAAAAAACAAAAACATTAGGGCTGTTTGCTGGACGTTCACACCTAAATGTTCAGCTATTTCCTGTGGTAAAACAGGAAATAGCATATATAGGGATGTAAATAACAGAAAGTTAGATAAAGATACCTTCATAAACTGATTGGTCCACAATCTTGCAGCCATAAATGATTAATATTGTTCCTTCTCATTAGGAAAATCACGATTCTTCACATCCGAGATGTAACGACTGATTGCATCGGTCATTACCGTATAGAGGTCGGCATATCGACGCAAGAAACGTGGTCGAAAACCGTTGTTCATACCCAACATATCTTGGGCTACCAATACTTGTCCGTCAACTTCGCCACCGGCACCGATACCGATCACCGGAATGGTCAATTCGGAAGCTACTCTTTCAGCTAAGCTAGCCGGGATCTTTTCTAAAACGAGTGCAAAACAGCCGGCTTCTTCAAGCAAATGAGCATCTTTAATCAGCTTATTAGCTTCTTCATCGTCTTTTGCACGTACAGTATAAGTTCCGTATTTATTGATAGATTGAGGCATCAAACCGAGATGGCCCATCACCGGAATACCTGCGCTTAAGATACGCTTTACGGTATCGATTATTTCCTCACCACCTTCAAGTTTCAAAGCATCGGCGTGACTCTCTTTCATAATACGAATAGCCGAAGCTAATCCTTCCATCTCATTACCTTGATAAGAGCCGAATGGCATGTCGACAACGACCATTGCGCGCTTTACACCACGAACAACTGATTTGCCGTGATAGATCATTTGTTCAAGAGTAATTGGCAATGTAGTCACATTACCGGCCATAACATTCGAAGCAGAGTCGCCAACTAAAATAACGTCAATACCCGCACCGTCGACGATTTGGGCCATCGTATAGTCATACGATGTTAGCATAGATATCTTTTCGCCTCTTTGTTTCATCTCAACCAGGCGATGAGTTGTCACTTTTCTTGTGTCATCTGATATATAACCAGCCATGTTTTCTAAGTTTTGTGATTTATAAAAATTAATTATCCAAATCTTTTTTTAACCGAAATTGGGCGCAAAGTTACAACATTTAATTAAGAACAAATAAAGAAAAGAAAAGATTTCATAATTCACACCCTTTTTTACGTGCTAAAAAGCATTTCAAGGGATTTTTAGACTCAAATAACGACTTATTCGAAGTTGCGTTCAACAAGTTTGGAATAGGTCATCCGAGTGAAATCGTCAATCACAAAATGCGAATGGTCGGAAATCGCTTCACGAGAGTTGGTGGTGGCCAAGCCAACAACGGTAGCTCCCGAATCTATCCCGGCCTTCAATCCGTGAAAAGAATCTTCGAAAACAAAGGTTTGCTTCGGCGACGCTTCAAACTGCTCCATACCTAATAAAAAACAATCGGGAGCAGGCTTAGAACGCGCAAATCGTTCACCGGTCAAGATCACGTCGACCATCGTTTTCAACTCAGGATGTCTATCGTAGATCAGAGCCATCTTTCGTTCATCGGAGCTGGTCACAATGGCAACTTTCACCTCATGGGCTCTCAAATCGTCAATGAAAGACACTGCACCGGGAATATATTCATAACTCATGTCATGTTCATAGGCATAGAGATGCTCACTGATGGTTCGTTGTTCATCGGGCTTCCCTTTGAAGTAACGATCGTAGATTTGCACCATGGTTTGTCCTTTGATGCCGGGACCGAAGTTTTCCACTCCGAGAAACTCCTCTCCCATTCGATTCCAGAACAAAGTGTATTGAGATTCAGTATCCATAATTACTCCGTCAAAATCAAATAAAGTCACTATTTTGTTTAAATTACACATCGTTTAATCATTTAGTTAGTTAAATATAAAATCAAAAATAGAACGAAAGCGAACCATTCGGTTATTCTATAACCATCCAAGTATATCCGTTAGCCGGAATGGTTACAGTCAGCTTACAGTTAAACCTTCGATCTAATACGTATTTCTTTGGTTTGCCTTCTCCTTGGCGAATATACGCCTTTTTTGTCAACCCCGTATAATATAACGGTAGAGTAATCACTCGAGTCATCTCTTGATGGGTTGGATTGAAAAACAGGGCTAATCCTTTCTCTTTACCTTTAGGATGAACATGTAGAAAACCATCCCAATCTTGCCCATCTGGTCTCCGCAAATGAATAATGTCACGGTTTAGTATCACGCGATATCTCTTATACCAGTCTACAACCTCCTTAACCATGGATTTAGTCTTTGGAGTATCGTATAGTCTAGGGCCTCTATAACACGCTTGTATTCCAGAACCATAATTTTGTATCATATGCTGCTTATAGATATCGATATGCTCTTCCAGAGGTTCTAACGTTGCGACATCTCCACCACCTTGGTATTCTGTCAGCGGAACAAATGTCCAACAAGACGAAGCTAAACGATCGTATGTGCCGGCATAATTCACTTGCCGCCCAAGGATTAACTGTTGTTCTCGAGGAAGACTCCAATTCACTTCTCGATATCCGATCCCGGTCTTATTCGATCCGGTGAGAAAATAGTAATCGGGAATATTGGTGTAAATGCCTTGCTCACACATCCAACCATAAAGCTCGGTGATCTTCTTCCATTGTTTCCACTGGGAATCTTTTAATCCGGTGTGATAGGTATGCTTAACCGAAGCACAAACGTTACCCGGATAGGAACCGTCATTCTCAAATACGCTAAACCCGGTTTGTTCATAAAAGGATTTTATTTTCGCAAAGTAGTCGTACCCCCATTCGCTACACAAACAAGGCGATGAGCCGAATATCATACCGCCACGTTTACCGGTTGCCGGGTTAATCACGTCAACCTCATCACTAATCCATCGACTCGACAAGAGCGAATATCCACCAATCTCAATGCCTTTGCTATGGGCATAATCGGCTAATTCTTTTAACTGACGGATATGATTGGGATCGTTTGTCTCCATGTTGACTCCACTTCCGAAACTGAGTATGATCATCTCGTATCCAACCTCGGCACATTGATCGATGGCTGTCTTAACAATTTTAGGATCAATACTGATGAGGTGCATGAAAATAGGATTCTCAGTGAGCCAAGGGGTTACAGTTCTGTAAAAATGACGTTTAAAGAGTCCTTTACGCTCACGATCATCGCTATCGTATGGCATTTCATAAACTTCCATTGAAGTAAATGGCGAGGTTCGCGACACCAACTGATCGGGACCAATAGGTAATGACACGTCTAAGATACAAGGTGTTTGTAAGGCATAGTTGCATTGCGAAGTGTAAGAGGGATCTGTAATCCATTTAACGGTAGTGGTCGACTCTTTCTCAGTGAAGCCGCCAAAAGCATAGTTGCTTTCCACACAGATGTTGGGCAATCGGAAGGTTTTGGGATCACCGCCAACAGGACTCTCAGGCTCGGCAAACGCTAACTCTTCTAATTTAAACTGATCTAAGTTGAACGGTAAATCACTTTCATTGATGATCTCCATATATTTTCGTATGGTGGGAAGCCCATCGTATAAATCGTAATGAAGCTTAATAACGACCTTTGCCAATTCTCCTTGCCCTCTCAGTACAAAGGTGAGTGACTTTCCTGTTGGCAGGGTTTTATTTAAAGCCCATCGTTTAGGGGTCCATTTCATGCTTTTAATGATCGGAGTTACACTCAAATCTTCTACGATAAAGGAGTTTGGTATGGGAGTCATATCGTCTATCCATTCTGTTTGGATATATCCTCTCTGTGTTTGACCTCGCAAACCGCCAATGGAATAATTCTTCCCGTCGATTTGTACCGAGCCTTCACCACTCACTGCCCGTAACATATTCTCTCCGGTCATCTGATTGAGATAGTTGATCGTGGCAAGATTCGGATAGATGCGAAACGTTCTTGCAATGAGTCCATTCGACAAGACCACGCTTTGACCATCGGTTGTGGCGTAAACATTGGCTTTTGCCTTTTCACCGTCAAGAAGCCAATCATAAGTGGGCTGTTCGAGTGGCTGACTGATGGTTTGAAGACGATCAATTTGTTTGCGAAGATGTTCTTTGGTCTTTGCACTCATCGTACCCACCGAACCGACGTACTCAGGGCTGACTGTTACCGGGGGAATCTCGAAGTATTTAATCGAGGTATTGATCCAATAGGCAAAATCTCCGCTATTTCCATCTCCACCATCTTCAACAATTAGATCTAAAGTTTCAATCGTTTTAATTTCAAGCTTTAGGCTCTCCATCGCATCACCTTGTCTCATGACTTTTGAATAGAGGGTCTTTCCATCTCCAACAACCTTAAAGAGTACTTTGCCATGATCGACCTTTCCTTCTGCACCTTCGATCCCAACAAATCTTTTCGACTGTTGGGTCAACTGATAAAACATCCGTTTGCCATCTACGAGCGAGATTGAAGTCATGTCTTTAGCCGAATAATCGATATGATGGTCGGCTACACCAATTCCTCCTTCTAAAATCAACCCATTTTTCTTTAGATTGATTTTTATAACGCTTCGACTATGAACACAAACAGTATTGGGGTGTTTTACTCCGGCAACGGTTGGTATCGTCCCCATGGGCGATTCTCCAACAAGTGGACCACCAAATTGTTGATAGGATTTTCCCAAATCTAATTCATGTAAAAACCGGACTCCCTCGGCTTGAGCCGCAAGAGAGAAACAGAAAGTCATAAGAGATAAAAGGATCGTTTTAGTCATAGCATTTTTACTTAATAATTTTGTGTTTTATTGCGAGTTGGTCTTTTTAGTATTTATAGAAAGTCTGACCTACAAAATTAAAAAAAGATTTCCAGTTTATCGGCTAGTTTTGCAGGTTTAGTTGAGTCTTCTCTGTTGTTGGCTCTAAAGAAAGATCTCAAAGGGATTAAAAGAGAGCCAAAATTCCAAATCATAGTCAGATCAGCCAAATAATTCGTAACTTTGTCGCGCAAGAAAAAGATTAAAAGATATTCTTCTCAGAATATAAACTTAACCCAAGTAACAAATTCAATAGGTAATGAGTAAAAATGACCCACACGTACTTGGTACGGTTCCCATTGGAAAACTATTATTACAATATTCTATTCCGGCAATTATCGGAATGACGCTAACATCAATGTACAACATTATCGATAGTATTTTTATCGGTCATGGTGTCGGAGCTATCGCTATTGCGGGATTGGCAGTTAGCTTTCCCTTAATGAATCTGGTGATTGCCTTTTGTATGCTGGTATCGGCCGGCGGGTCGACTATTGCATCGATCCGATTGGGACAGAAGGATGTCAATGGGGCCACCGAGATCTTATCACATACCTTAAGCTTGTGTCTGATCAATTCGATCGTGTTTGGACTGATGTCTTTCATCTTTCTGGACGACATCTTGATGTTTTTCGGTGCTAGCCACGAGACACTGCCCTATGCCAGGAGTTTTATGCAAGTCATCTTGCTTGGCACTCCGATATCGTATACCATGATCGGATTAAACAATGTAATGCGGTCAACGGGATATCCGAAAAAGGCTATGCTGACTTCAATGGTTACGGTATTTGCTAATATTATCCTCGCTCCAATTTTTATCTTCCAATTTGAATGGGGCATGCAGGGAGCGGCTACCGCCACAGTGATCTCACAATCCATTGGTATGGTTTGGGTGTTACACCATTTTGCCGATAAAAGGAACATGGTGCATTTTGAAGGAAATATCTGGCGAATAAAGCGTTCGATCGTAAAAGATATCTTTGCCATAGGCATGTCACCTTTCTTAATGAACGTTTGTGCCTGCGCCATCGTGATCATTATCAATAACGGCTTACAAGCGCACGGAGGGGATATGGCTGTGGGAGCATATGGCATCATCAACCGCCTGCTAACGCTTTATGTCATGATTGTGATTGGCTTAACCATGGGCATGCAACCGATCATCGGGTATAATTTTGGGGCTCAACAACACGAACGGGTGAAGAGAACTTTACGTTTGGGTATCATTTCGGGAGTTGTGATCACTAGTAGCGGATTCATCATCTGTGAATTGTTTCCACATGGGGTCTCGGCCATCTTTACGGATAATGACGAACTGATTAACATTGCTGTAGAAGGAATACGATACGGGATTTTGATGTTCCCGTTAGTCGGCGCACAGATTGTGATCTCTAACTTTTTCCAAAGCATTGGTAAGGCTAAGATCAGTATCTTCTTATCGCTAACCCGCCAATTGGTCTATTTGTTGCCCGGATTGCTAATCTTCCCTCATTTCTGGGGACTGAAAGGTATTTGGGTGAGCATGCCGGTATCCGACGGTTTAGCATTTATCACAGCCATGGCCAGTTTAATAATTTACATCAAGAAGGAAAAAGCTATAAATAGAATATAGGAGTAATCTCACACAAGGGGGCTGCTCTCAACAAAATCAGCCCTGTTACCAAATGGTAGCAGGGCTGATTTTATTTAAATGGTATCGAGATCAGTCTATGATCAATATAGCATCCGATAGCATGGAATTATTTATTCTCGCTTTCACTGTCGTTAGGCAAAATCAAGTTAAGGAGAACTCCGATCAAAGCAGCCAAACCAATGCCGGATAGAGAGAACTGTCCGAACGTCAAGACTGCACCACCGATACCGATGGTCAAGGTCAAAGAAACAATAACAATGTTACGAGTGCGACTCAAATCAATACAGCTATTGATGAGGTTCGAGATACCGGCACAAGCGATTGTTCCAAAGAGCAACAACATGATACCACCCAAAACAGCACTAGGTATAGATTTCAATAGAGCACTTACCTTACCGATTACGGAAAAGATGATGGCAGTAATGGCTGCAATACGAATCACTTGCGGATTAGTAATCTTAGTCAGCGACATTGCACCGGTCACCTCTGAATAGGTGGTCACAGGAGGGCCTCCCAAGAATCCGGCTGTCAAACAAGCTAATCCATCGCCCAATAAAGTACGATGTAAGCCTGGATCCTTTACAAAATCTTTTTTTGCAACCGTATTAACAACATACACATCACCGATATGCTCGATCACAGGAGCGATAGCAACAGGCATCATATATAAGATCGGTTCCCAAGAGAATACTGGGAATACAAAATGAGGCCAGCCGAACCAAGCCGCATCGCACACACCCGACAAATCGAGGTCGTATGCAACAAAAGCCACAAGGTAACCGACGATAATTCCTCCGAAAATAGGGATCAACTTTAATAACCCTTTGGCTTTCATCGAAATCACAACTGCAGTAACGAGTGAGACAAGAGCCAACACCCAGTTTTCTTTGGCCATATTGACACCAACACCGGCAAGCGACAAACCAATAAGAATAATCACAGGGCCGATAACCACAGGAGGGAACAACCGTTCAATGAGTTTCACACCTTGCCATTTAACCAAAGCACTCATCACAAAATAAACGATGGCAACACCAATCATACCGGACAAGGTCCCGGCCAATCCGTAAAGTTCAGTTGCTTTAATAATGGGCGCTATAAACGCGAAACTACTTCCAAGGAAGATAGGCACTTTTCCGCGAGTCACGGCATGGAAGATTAAAGTACCGATACCAGCCGTAAACAAAGCTGTTGAAGGGTCAAGCCCCACTAATAAAGGAACAAGTACGGTCGCACCAAAGGCTACAAAAAGAAATTGCACACCGACGATCCCTTTACGCAAAGGAGAAAGGTTATTCGAATCCATAAAATTATTGAGTTATTTACGGGCAAAATTAATACTTTTCAGCCAAAACCACATCATTTTGCAAAGAAATGCTGTCGCATAAAATCTCAAAAAGATCTTTTTTAAAAAGAAAATGCCATTATGAATCCAATAACCTTCAATTAAGCTCTAGTCAACGACTCTTTTTATCGTACTCTCGACAATCGAATCACCGATCCTTCTTTCTTATAAGCCACACGATGAGTTTGAGAAATTACAGAAAGCACGGTTTCCGGTTTAGTCTCGGTCGAGAATTCACAAGTAAAACACTCTGTTTTTATTGAGTCGTCTTCGTAGATAAAACGGACATCGTATAATCGCTCTAGCGTGTTGGTAATATCCAACAATGAACTTTCTTGGAAACATAAACGACCGTTTATCCACAGTAGCACATCGTCAGGACGAGGGTATTCCACGAGCTTCGTCTGGTAAGAATCTGCGTTAACCGTCAATGTCTGACCGGGGTTTAAGACAATGCCATCATCCGAATGCAAAGGTGAGTCAACTCTTACACGTCCTTTCAAAAGGGTGGTCACGACAACGCGCTCGTCTTCACGGGCACGAACATTAAACTTAGTACCAAGAACATTGGTTTTAATGTTTTTGGCATTTACCACAAAAGGCGCATGCTTATCGGAAGTGACTTCAAAGTAAGCTTCTCCCGATAGATCGACTAGACGTTTGCGTTTTAAGAATGAAGAGTGATAGGTTAACTGGGTAGACGAGTTTAGCCAAACCTTACTTCCATCGGGAAGAACAACCTGAGCACGCTGTCCCGGCAAGGTTGATACGATATAATCTCCATTGCGGACATTATCCCATCCCCAAAACAAAAAGCCCATAAAAACGATACCTGTAAGAAAAGCGGCAACAGGCACAGCCCATCTCCTCCACGACCTATTCGGCACCTTCTGAGTTTTTGAGGCAGTCGACGAGTTGAAGAGCTTGGCTTTAGCCCTCTCCAAATGAGCTTCAGTATCTACACGATTCAGCACATTTAAACGTTCGTCGATAAAATTGATATAATATAATTGCTCTAATAACTTTCGATTATCGGGTGATTCGTCACACCATTGTTCAACGCGAAGGCAATCCTCCTCGCTACTAATACCTTTCAAGTAATCTAATAAAATAGATTCATTCATATTTTTTACAGTCTGTTTACTATTAGAATAACAGTTATACAAGCAAAGATACTAAATGAAAAAAAGAAAAAAGTTGTTTTTCTCTCTTTTCATTTCATTTTTCTGTACCATTCATTACTTTTGCCTTATATTACATGATCATTACAAGGAATGAATATACAGACATTTCATATCGAACACGAAAATAACGAAGCTATTGTTTTAGCTTTAAAAGCCAATGATAAAAAGGTTTTTGAAGCATTATACCGATGTTACTTTAGTAAACTTTGCGCTTTCTGCTCACAATATGTCAATCAAGGTGAATCTGAAGAGATTGTACAAGACACCATGATATGGTTATGGGAAAATCGTACCGGATTAATGCCCGACTTGATGCTTAAGACTTTACTCTTCACCATTGTGAAGAATAAAGCAATCAACCGTATCGCTCATTTTGAAGTTCGCAGAAAGGTCCATTTAGAAATTGCCAATAAATATAATGAAGAGTTTTCTTCACCTGATTTTTACTTGAATAACGAGTTGTTTAATCTCTATCAAAAAGCACTCGATAAGCTACCGATGGAGTTCAGACAAGCTTACGAGATGAATAGAAATCAGCAATTAACCCATAAAGAAATTGCGGAGAAACTTCAAGTCTCTCCGCAAACAGTCAATTACCGCATCAGTCAAGCATTAAAACTTTTGCGTATTGCATTAAAGGATTATCTTCCTCTCTTAATCTTACTTGGATATTGGAAAGAATGAAATAGCTTGCCCTCCTCCCGCAGCCATTTTTATCGTAAGTGAATCATTAGCCGTTACCGTTTTTGTCGTAATTGTATAATCCGTTGGACGGGTTTTCCAATCGGCATGCTCGCCATCAGCGTAGATCACGGCTTTATAGTTCTGACCGCTCTCTAAGAAGTCGAGCTTAACAGTGACCGTACGAGGTTGTTCATTTGTCGAGGCTCCTAAGAAGTAATTCTGCTTAGCCTTACGAACGACCACAATAAACTGTCCCGGTTCACCGGCTAATGCTTTCGACTCATCACAATCCGGATCGAAATCACGGAAAAACTGGAAAGCGGGGTGATCTTTGTAATTCTCGATTAGATCGGAAGCCATCTGTAAAGGGGAATAGAGAATTACCCAATTGGCAAGTTGTTTTGCCAGAGTCGTATTAACGCGACTATTACCTTTATCGAGAGGGTTCCACGGCTTACGTTGAGGTGAGTTCCGACTATTCAAAAACAAGATATCGAAAGTTCCGGGAGTATAATCCATCGGGCCGGCCAACAAACGGGTAAACGGCAAGATCTCATGATGAGAGGGGGCGTTGCCTTCGCTCCAAGCGTTCCATTCCATCCCTCGAGCACCCTCACGAGTCATCATGTTGGGCCATGTCCGACGAATACCTGTATCTTTGATGGGTTCGTGAGCATCAATCGTCATTTGATAACGAGCAGCGGTCTCCACGACTTTCTGATAGTGGCGCACACCGTATTGACTATGATGCAAATGTCCATTGGGGAAACCACCGGCATAACCGGTCTTTAGATTATGCACTCCATAATCGGTATACCACTTCATCGCTTTGTCTAACTGACGTTCGTAATTAGGAATATTACCTCCGGTTTCGTGATGTCCGATAACCTGTACACCTTTCTTTGCAGCATACGCAGTAATGACATCCATATCGAAATCGGCGTAAGGCTTAGTATAATCGAATCCTTGACCAACACCCCAGTCTTCCCAACCTTGATTCCAACCTTCGAAAAGCACCCCATCAATATGATTATCCGCAGCAAAATCAATATAACGCAATGCGTTGGCTGTTGTCGCTCCATGGCGCTCGTCCATCTTCCAAGTCTCAATGCCGAGATGCATTCCCCACCAGACACCAACATATTTCATCGGCTTAATCCAATCGGTTGTTTCCAAAGCACAAGGGTCATTCAAATTAAGGATGAGCGACGAATTAATCAATCCCACAGCATCGGGTGAGATCTGAATCGTACGCCATGCTGTAACAAACTGATTCGCTTTACGAGCTTTTATACCGTCAGGCCAAGCCGACAACTCTGCCTTAAAAGACAAACGATCGGTCTGCTTTAAAGTCATTTCAGGAAAATCGTACAACGCAGCTTCATGAATGCTGCCATAACTGCCGTCAACCGTCTTAAAGGTGAAAGGCGTATTTGCTGTTTTAACCTGACTAAGCGGTTGTTCGGTATAAGCGAATTCATAAGTCTCGGCATTTCCAGGTATAGACCAAGATTGCCCATCGTTCACAAAACGAAAACAAGTTTGTTCGTCTGTGATCATCAGAGAATCGACACTCGGTACGTTGTATTCGTAACGAAATCCAAGACCATCATTGAATAAGCGAAAACGAATAGTCAACTCTACTTGATCGTCATTCTTTAGATTGACCGCCATCTCGTTATAGTAGCTTCGATTAGATTTATTCTCACCCCATGGCTGCTTCCAAGTCTCATCTTTTTCTGAGAAAGTAGTCGACAGCAGGTGAAAACCTGAATCTAAACTCAACCCATCCTGGCCTTTAAGTCCCATTTCCGATGGAGCAATCCATAGTGAGTCGTCAATCAGCACCTTATAGGATAAATTCCCCTCCGAACTGAGTTGAAAAGCTAACTTTAGTTTTCCGTTAGGTGATTCAACATCTGTTTTAGAGCTCTTACAAGCCGTAAGCCCCAAAAGACATACGAGCCCTAATTGCAAAAAATATCGTTTCATATCAATCATTTAAAATTCTAAATCGGCAAAATGTGGATTGTGATCGGTCAGATACAAGCCATTAGATAACTCGGAAGACTTAATCACAGCTTTTCCAACAGTTATATTAGGCGTTACAAATATGAAATCGATTTTCTCACGCTGATCTTGAGGATAGCGTCCGAAATCGTGGAATGTATACTCTACCCCTTCTTTATGTGAAGCGACTTTCCAAGCATCTTTTAGCACGAACGCATTGGTCGTTAGGGTTTGATAAGCCTCTGAGGAATCTGAAACATTAAAATCACCGGTCAACATTGCAGGGTGTTCTCCAACGATTTCTTTTATTTTTTCAATAATGAGCAAAGCACTTTGTCGACGAGCTTCCACTCCAACATGATCGAAATGAGTATTTACCGCAAGAAAGATTGCTCCCGTCTGTTTATTCTTTAGTTTAGCCCAAGTTGCAATTCGGACACAAGCGGCATCCCATCCTAAGCTGACACTATCGGGAGATTCCGACAACCAGAATGTGCTTCCATCGACTAATTCAAATTTATCTTTACGATAAAAGATTGGTGCATATTCTCCTTTGGTATGCCCATCCTCGCGACCTACGCCAACATAAGCATAATCGGGCAATTCAGTTTGCAAATCATTTAATTGATTATTCAAAACCTCTTGCATACCAATAATATCCGATCCTGTTGACTGGATATAAGCAGCAACAGAGTCTTTGCGAAACGCCCAAGCATTGGCACTATCAGCGGGATTATCGTATCTAATATTAAAACTCATCACGCGTACTTTATTTTTTTCTACGCTACATGAATTAAACAAAGTAAAAGTAAAGGCAAAAAGAAGAGTTGAAAAGAAAATGTGTAGTGTTTTCATAAACTATATATTTTTGAGATCATTTATAATTCGTACAAAGATAATACAAATCATATTAAGCGATCAAAAAAAAATATATTTTAAGGATGCAGTATTAAAGGCCAAAGCGTTATTATATTAAGGCTAAATAGCTCTTTGGTGAAAAACAAGATATTAATAAGAAAATAAAATAGAGTCAGAGGATAAGATAATTTATTTTTAATACGCCTTTATAAAAAAACAGATGACTGTATAATAAATATAAAAATATTTTTTGTAGTTTTGTAAAAAAAGAACAAATAATATATTAAAACAAATCAATAAATACACCATCATTGAACGAACAATAAGAGTGATTTAAAAAACCGATTTATAAAAGAGAATTATGATAGAATACTTCAAGATACCATCACAAGCAGAAATTGATATACCCATTAAGAAAAAAGCATTTACGGATAAGATTTCTCTTTCTGCGACAGAAAAACGACTCGTCCAAGACGATATTGAGTCCATAGTGATGAGAGGTCTATTTCAAACACAAACAATAGGTTTACAAAACTATAAGAATAATCATCATAATTACAATCAGATCATCATATCAGAAGTAAATATAAAGTCGATAGAAAACATAAAAACCATATGTTACTTAGTTCAAAAGATTTTTCCAGCTCATATGTTTCTAATCGTGCAAAGTGACAATAAATATTGCATCAATTGGTGTGATAAGCGCGTCGCCTACTCTAATACAGATAAAATGATCGTCGACAATCTTACCTTTACCAGATGGTTCAAGCCAGACCCGAATGATCGGATTATTACAGATTGGTTAAAATCACTAGATGTTACTTGTCCCATGTGCCACAACCTAAAGGACCTCTTCGACAGCATAGTCAACAAACTCTCATTATTATCTGTTGCGGACGAAATCGGTTACTTTGTCAATATCGACAAAAGAAGCATTGACGACTATAAGTTAATCCTTAAGCAACTGGAGATTAATCGCGAAAACCAAACCTTACTACTCAATAAAATTCAAGAAGAAACCCTGTTTGATCGAAAAATGGAATGGGCGTTTAAATTAAAGAGTTTACAACAGAAGGAGAGCGAACTAAAAAAAGAGTTATAGCAAGACCATCCACTCAATAAAAAAGACACAAAAATCCAAAGAAAGAAGACAAGAAGCGCCAAGCTTCATATCAAAGAGTCTCAGAAATATAAAAAAATAAGGAAAATTTAAAAGGATAAGTTGATGAGCGGAAAACGAGACTCGAACTCGCGACCCTAACCTTGGCAAGGTTATGCTCTACCAACTGAGCTATTTCCGCAATATATAAACAAATAAAAAAAGAGCGGAAAACGAGACTCGAACTCGCGACCCTAACCTTGGCAAGGTTATGCTCTACCAACTGAGCTATTTCCGCAAAACTGTGTGAAGAGAAGGAGACTCGAACTCCCACGACAAATTGTCACTACCCCCTCAAAGTAGCGCGTCTACCAATTCCGCCACCTCTCCATTACAGATATGTCTTATTGTCTGTGCCCAGAACAGGACTCGAACCTGCATGCCTTGCGACACACGCACCTGAAACGTGCGCGTCTACCAATTCCGCCACCTGGGCAAAGACGTTCCAATAAATCAAAGAAAAAGAGCGGAAAACGAGACTCGAACTCGCGACCCTAACCTTGGCAAGGTTATGCTCTACCAACTGAGCTATTTCCGCGTTTTAGTTTGCGGTTGCAAAGGTAGACATTTTTCACTAACTTGCAAATATTACTTCAGCTTTTTTTAGTGCTTTTTTCTTCCTTTAAAACCGCTCTAAAAGGATCTTTTTGATTATCAACTCATTCGATTTCGATAATCCTCATAAACAAACTGTTTAAAAACTTCCGCCTCTCCATTTTTTCGGGCAAGAGCAATGGCCGGATGGTGTATCCCGTTAAACATATTTGTTTTAACCATCGTATAATGAATCATATCTTCAAAGATGATTTCTTCACCAATAGACAGTTCATGGTCAAAACTCCATGAACTCATATAATCGCCGCTAAGACACGAGTTTCCACCCAAACGATAAACAAACGGGCCCTCATCCCCCGTCTTAGCTCCACGAACAGCCGGCTGATAAGGCATCTCAAGGCAATCGGGCATGTGACAGGTAAAACTAACATTTAGTATCGCCGTCTTTATCCCTTTACTTTCGACAATATCCACAACCTTAGATGTCAACACCCCTGTTTGCCATGTAAAAGCAGATCCGGGTTCCAATACGACATGCAGGTGAGGATAACGAGATTTCAAACTCTTTAGAACTTCGATCAGATGAGAAACATCATAATCACTGCGGGTCATCAGATGTCCACCTCCCAAGTTTAACCATTTAATTTGATCGAACCATTTGGAGAAGCGTTGTTCGAGGTGCTGCAGTGTACGCTCTAATTCATAAGAAGACGATTCACAATGACAATGACAATGAAACCCATCGATTCCCACAGGCAACTTTTCGGGTAACAAATCGGAAGTTAAACCAAAACGAGTACCCGGAGCACATGGATTATAAAGCTCCGTCTCGACTTCCGAATATTCAGGGTTAACGCGCAAACCACAAGAAATGGGATCGCGATGACCCAAAGTTAACGGATAGAAACGCTCAAACTGCGATAGCGAATTAAAGGTGATATGGCTACTACAATCCATGATTGTGGGAAAATCGTCCTCCGTATAAGCAGGCGAATAAGTATGCGCCTTACTGCCAAACTCCTCGAAAGCCAAGCGAGCTTCATACACCGAGCTAGCTGTTGAGTGATTGATATATTCCCGGAAAATAGAGAACGAACGCCACATCGCAAACGACTTAAAAGCTAAGATGATTTCAACCTCAGCGGCATCAGCTACTCCTTTTATGACACTTAAATTCTTTCTCAACAGTTCCTCTTCCATGATGTAACAAGGATTAGGAAATCGCCCAAAATCTATCATTTATATTCTTTCTATTTAAAATTCGTGTGCAAAAATAGCTATAATTTAAATGCAACTATGCGTTTTAGAAACTATTTATGCACACCTCAACCTCAATATCACTTCCGACGGATCAAACTCAAGGAATTTAGAACCACGCTGACACTAGAGAAAGCCATTGCAGCACTAGCCAGCATAGGGTTCAGAAGTAGCCCGTTTATCGGATACAACACACCGGCAGCAATAGGAATACCAATCAGATTATAGATGAAAGCCCAAAATAGATTTTGATGAATCAAGTTAACAGTTTGCTTGGAGATATGAATAGCTTTAGGAAGCAAAATAAGATCGGAAGTCATCAAAGTAACCATCGCTACATCCATCGCAATATCAGTTCCCTTTCCCATGGCAATACTCACATCGGCTAGTGCTAAAGCTTGCGAATCATTAATGCCATCACCAACCATAGCCACTCTCTTACCTTGCAGTTGCAACTCACGAATAAACTCCTCTTTATCATCAGGCAAAGCGTCAGCCATAAAATGATCGATTCCAAGTTTTTTAGAAACAGAACGTGCCGTACGTTCACCATCACCAGTCAACATATACAATTCAATGCCTTGTCGTTTCAGCTCTTTTACAGCTTCCACAGAAGTCGGCTTAATACGATCGGCTACAGAAATGATAGCCAACAACTCTCCTTCACAGCCAAAATAAATAATACTATTCCCTTCCGATTCATCTTCCACCAACATGGAAATCATCACTTCCGGAATCGTAACATTAAAATCCTTTAGAAGCTTATGGCTTCCAACCCAATACGTTTTCGATTCAAAAGCAACCTGAACCCCTTTACCTGTTAAACTCTTGAAAGAATCGACCGGAATCGATTCCACCTTTTCTTCCTCTAACGAAGCAACAATAGAGGTCGCCAAAGGATGTTCCGACTTCAATTCAGCAGACAAAAGAATGCGTTTAAATAAAGGATCTTGCGTAGAAGCCCACAACCAGCCGGTCACAGTAGGATGCCCCTCAGTCAATGTGCCTGTCTTATCGAACACGATAGCATTCACTTTTCGCATCTGTTCCAGCGCCACAGCATCTTTGATCAAAATATGATGATCGGCCGCCTTACCAACACCAACCATTAAAGCCGTAGGCGTAGCCAATCCCAAGGCACAAGGACAAGCGATAACAAGCACCGATACAGCCGAAAGCATACCATAAGAAATATTAGCATCCCCACCTAACAGAATCCAAAGGAATACCGTCAATAAAGAAATACCTAAGACAATCGGAATAAAGATTCCGGTCACACGGTCCACAATACGCTGCACAGGAGCCTTACTCCCTTGCGCTTCCTGAACCATACGTATGATACGGGCAAGAACCGTAGAGCTACCAACCTCACGAGCCTCAATAACGAAAGATCCACGTTGGTTAATCGTACCGGCTAAGACCGTATCCCCAATTTGTTTCTCAACAGGAATCGGTTCACCACTAATCATACTCTCGTCCACATACGACTCCCCTTCAAGAAGCACGCCATCCACAGGGATCTGCTCTCCCGGCCGAACAATAACCGCATCACAAACCTGCAAAAGTTCTATGGGAATATCGACCTCTACCCCACCTTTGGAAACTCGAGCTGTTTTAGGCTGCATCCCCATTAGACGTTTCAATGATTTAGATGTATTACTTTTTGCACGTTCCTCCATCAACTTACCAGTCAGAACAAAGGCTATAATTACAACAGAAGCTTCATAATAAACATGAGGTTCAAGTCCCCTATTCAACCAAAAGTCAGGAAAGAATGTATTAAAAACGCTAAAGAGAAAAGCAATTGACGTACTTAAAGCCACAAGCGTGTCCATGTTTGCTCGCCCGATACGAATCTGCTTCCAGGCCCCCACATAAAAGGGACTTCCAAAATAAACAAGGACTGGAAAAGCTAAAAGCAGCTGAAAGACAACAGAGTAAGACCAATCATGAAAAACCATAGATAAGAGTAGCATAGGGACTGCAAAGATCCAAGCTCCGACGACCTTTCTCTTCAAATCCCGAAAGCGTTTTTGCCCGTCTTCCTCTTGACGCTCTTCTTTGTTCGCTTCCTCAATAATCAAATCATACCCGGCAGAAACAATAGCCGAACGCAAGTCTTCAGGAGACAGCTTATCCTTTTCAAAAGAAACAGACAAACTATTCGTCGCAAAGTTCACATTCGCTTCAAGTATACCGGGGAGTTTTCTTACAGTTTTCTCGACATTAGCTGCACAACTGGCACAATGCATATTGAGCACAGGATAAGTTTTTTTATTAATATTATTCATTGGTTTAAGTTTTTGTTCTAAAATACAAGTTGAAAGATAAATATATTAAGGTATTAACGCAAATATACAAAATAAAATATAAGAAAAAAATAACCCTTCAATAAAGTATGATCATCCGCTGTAGCTCATTGCTATTAAAACATCATGATTTGCTTTTTCATTAATTTATTTTCTCTTTTTATTGGCCGGATTCACTTATTTAATCTATATTTGCTCCAAAGCAAATCAATATTATCTGTTGAATTTAAAGAATAAATTTATGAAAAAACAATATGTCAGTCTGCTTATAATTATACTTTCAGTAAGCTGCCTTTTATTTTCATGTCATAACAATATGAACAAAAAAGTGGGTGAACTGATTTTCGATAGTATACAAGTCAACCAGACTTCACACCTGTTCAGTGACACGGCAAAGCCGGCTTGTAATCTAACGATTAATTTCACTTATCCAACCCAATCGGCAGATAAAGTCTTAAAAGATAGTCTGGAGAGTTATTTCATCACAGCTTGTTTTGGTGAAAAATATTTAACAGACAATCCAAAGGAAGTTATCAAGTCGTTTACCCAAAATTACGTAGACAATTATCGGCACGACTTAGAACCTATGTATCTTGAAGATGAGAAAGAAAGGGGCAAAGACAAAGACAATGCAGCATCGATAAGCGCATGGTATTCTTATTACAAAGCGATTGAAAGTCATGTGCAATTTTACAAAAACGCACTACTTGTTTATCGCATTGACTACAACGAATACACCGGAGGAGCGCATGGAATATACACTTCTACGTTCCTAAACATCGATTTGAACAAGAAAAGTCCGATCAAAATCGATCAGCTCTTCATCGCCGATTATAAAGAGGCCTTAACCGATCTGATTTGGAATCAGCTCATGGCCGAAAACAAAGTAACCACTCATGAAGCTTTAGAGGACTTAGGATATGGCTCAACCGGTGATATCACTCCTACAGATAACTTCTATCTGAGTTCAGATGGCATCACATTCTACTATAATGTTTACGATATTACTCCATACGCTATGGGGCCTGTAAAAGTATCCATTCCATTTAGCATGATGGCTCATCTACTAAGTAATCATCCGATTATAAAAGATTTAACTAAATAATTTATTGTATAACCAGTTACAGAATAACGTGGAAATTATAAAACACTATTTTCCGAATCTCACAGAAAATCAAGAGAGACAATTTGCTGCCCTCTATGATTTATATACAGATTGGAATTCCAAGATTAATGTCATCTCACGAAAAGATATTGAGAATTTGTATGAGCATCATGTTTTACACTCTTTAGGTATAGCCAAATTGATTCAATTTCGTCCGGGAACTACCATCATGGATCTCGGAACAGGAGGAGGATTCCCCGGCATTCCATTGGCCATTTTATTTCCAGACGTTAAGTTCCACTTAGTCGATAGCATTGGGAAAAAAGTGCGTGTAGCCACAGAAGTCGCTCAAGCCATTGGACTAACGAATGTAACCTTCAGACATGCACGAGCAGAAGAAGAAAAACAAAAATTCGATTTTGTGGTTAGTCGCGCGGTAATGCCACTAGCCGATTTAATCAAAATCGTCACAAAGAATATTTCTAGCAAACAAAATAATGCCTTACCCAATGGACTCATTTGCTTAAAAGGTGGAGAGCTAGAAAATGAAACCATGCCAGTGAAACATAAAGTTATGATTCATCCGCTACAAGACGAATTTAAGGAACCTTTCTTTGAAACAAAGAAAGTCGTTTACGTACCACTTTAAAGCTTTGTTTTACCGACGTACATTTAATTTATGAAGATTAAACGATTTGAATTCAATATGTTTCCCGTAAACTGTTATGTATTATGGGATGAGACTAAAGAAGCAGTAGTCATTGATCCGGGATGTTTTTATGAAGAAGAAAGACAAACCTTAAAGAACTTTATTCTAACCAACGGATTAAAAGTGAAGCATCTACTTAACACGCACCTACATTTAGATCATATTTTTGGCAATCCATTTATGGTTAAAGAGTTCGAGGTAGAAGCTTCCGGTAATAAAGCCGATGAATTTTGGTTGGAAGAAGCTCCAAAACAAAGTCGCATGTTTGGCTTTCGCTTACAAGAGACACCCGCTCCACTTGGTCACTATATACACGATGGAGATCACATCTCTTTTGGAAATACAACACTTGAAGCGATACACGTACCGGGACATTCACCGGGAAGTTTGGTCTATTACAGCAAGACCGATCATTGTATGTTTTCCGGCGATGTTCTCTTTCAAGGCAGCATAGGACGAGCCGATTTATCCGGAGGTAACTTCGATGAGCTTATCGAGAATATTTGTAGTAAGCTATTCATCTTACCAGCAGAAACGATTGTTTATCCCGGACATGGAGCTCCAACAACTATTGGCATAGAAAAAGCAGAGAATCCATTTTTTAGATAATTAAATCTATAGAAAAACATGAAAACCGATTTGTTAACTTGCCGTCACATCGGCATCAATGAGAATGACATTACAGTGATGTTGCGCAAAATTGGCGTAAACACATTGGATGAGTTAATTGACAAAACTATTCCGGCTAATATCAGGCTGAAAGAGCCATTAAATCTTCCAAAGCCCATGACGGAATATGAATATGCCAAACATATAACCCAGTTAGGTGAAAAGAATGAATTATACACCACATACATTGGTATGGGATGGTATAACACCATTACACCTGCTGTGATCCAACGTAATGTTTTTGAAAATCCAGTATGGTATACTTCCTATACGCCGTACCAGGCAGAAGTCTCTCAAGGACGTTTGGAGGCTTTAATGAATTTTCAAACAGCAGTATCCGATTTGACGGGTATGCCTTTGGCCAACAGCTCACTTCTTGATGAAGCCACAGCTGCTGCAGAAGCGGTTTCAATGATGTTCGCTTTGCGCTCTCGTGCTCAGCAGAAGTCGGGTGCAAATACGGTTTTCGTCGATGAGAGAATCTTCCCACAAACGTTGGCCGTTATGAGAACCAGAGCAATCCCTCAAGGAATCAATCTGCTCATTGGAAAATATGAAGAATTTGAAGCTTCTCCAGCCATCTTTGGTTGCGTCATACAATACCCGAATGCTGACGGAGAAATCAAAGATTATAAAGCATTCACCGAAAAAGCTCATGCAGCAGAATGTAAAGTTGCAGTAGCAGCCGACATCATGAGTTTGGCCTTATTAACTCCTCCGGGAGAATGGGGAGCGGATATCGTGTTCGGTAGTACCCAACGTTGGGGAATTCCAATGTTCTACGGTGGACCATCGGCCGGTTATTTTGCTACTCGCGACGAATACAAACGTAACATTCCGGGACGAATCATTGGATGGTCGAAAGACAAATATGGCAAAATGTGTTTCCGAATGGCATTACAAACACGCGAGCAACATATTAAACGTGAAAAAGCCACTTCAAATATTTGTACCGCACAAGCTCTCCTAGCTACAATGGCCGGCTTCTATGCGGTCTATCACGGACAAGAGGGCATCACCTCGATTGCCTCACGCATCCACAGCATCGCTTCTATGCTTGATAAAGATATTCAGGCGTTAGGCTATCGCCAAACCAACGAATTCTACTTCGATACCCTCCGATTTACACTTCCGGCAGGAGTTTCTATCCAACAAATGCGCACTATCGCCTTGGAGAAGAAAATCAATCTCCGTTATTTTGAAGACGGTGACGTCGGATTTAGCATCGATGAGACGACCGATCTTGAACAGGCCAATGTTTTATTAGCCATATTTGCCATTGCAGCCGGAAAAGATTATCAAAAGAGAGAGGAATTAACTGAAGAAGTTCATATTCACCCTTCATTAAAGAGAACAACAGCCTTTTTAACACATGAGGTTTTCTCTAAATACCGCACAGAAACCGAATTGATGCGTTACATGAAACGCCTCGATCGCAAAGATATTTCACTTGCACATTCCATGATCTCATTAGGTTCATGTACAATGAAGCTAAATGCAGCTTCAGAAATGTTATCATTGAGCTCTGCCAAATGGAACAGCATTCATCCTTTAGTTCCTCAAGAACAAGCTGCAGGTTATAGAGAAATGATCGAAAACCTCGGTAACGAACTTAAGGAAATCACCGGATTTGCAGGAATCAGCTTACAACCAAACTCTGGTGCTGCAGGTGAATATACCGGACTAAGAGTCATCAGAGCTTATCTTGAAAGTATAGGAGAAGGCCATCGTAGCAAGGTACTGATACCGGCTTCAGCTCATGGAACGAACCCCGCTTCAGCGATCCAAGCCGGATTTTCCACGATAACTTGTGCTTGCGATGAAAATGGAAATGTCGACGTGAATGATCTTCGAGAGAAAGCAGAAGCCAATAAGAATGATTTGGCTGCATTAATGATCACCTACCCATCGACACATGGTATTTTTGAGACAGAGATCAAAGAGATCTGCCAAATCATTCACGCATGTGGAGCCCAAGTCTATATGGATGGAGCGAATATGAATGCTCAAGTCGGATTAACCAACCCTGGCTTTATAGGGGCAGACGTCTGCCATCTCAATCTTCATAAGACCTTTGCAATCCCTCACGGTGGTGGCGGTCCCGGTGTTGGTCCGATCGGAGTTGCTGAGCATCTTATTCCATTCTTACCGGGTCACGACTTATTCGGCGATTCAACCAATCAAGTATCAGCTGCTCCATTCGGTAGTGCCGGAGTCATGCCAATCACTTATGGTTATATCCGCATGATGGGTACTGAAGGATTAACTCAAGCCACAAAGATTGCCATTCTAAACGCAAACTATTTGGCAGCTTGCTTACAAGACACTTACGGTATTGTGTATCGCGGAGCAAACGGTTTTGTTGGCCATGAAATGATTCTAGAATGCCGAAATATTCAACAAGAGACTGGCGTATCAGAAAATGATATTGCTAAGCGTCTGATGGATTACGGCTACCATGCTCCGACTCTTTCTTTTCCGGTACATGGAACACTTATGGTAGAACCAACCGAAAGTGAAAGTTTGGCTGAGTTAGATAATTTTGTAGATACGATGCTTGAGATCTGGCATGAAATTGAAGAAGTTAAAACAGGTGAGCAAAGCCGCGAAGATAATGTTCTAGTCAATGCTCCACATCCAGAGTATGAAGTTGTTGCAGACAATTGGACTCATCCATATTCTCGTGAGAAAGCTGCTTACCCGATTGAGAGTGTACGCTTAAACAAGTTCTGGGTTAACGTTGGTCGCGTCGATAACACATTGGGCGATCGCAACTTACAACCAAGCTTGGGTGGTTGCTGCAATATCTAAGCTTTTGAGGGTTTTCTCATGATGCAGTCGAACAAAGAGAGGGTTTGACTTAATCATGAAAGGCGATCAAAAAAAGATCTATCAACCCAATAATTATACAGAAATGGGGATGTGCCGAAACGGACACATCCCCATATTTTTATTCATTGTAAGCTCAAAAAACAGCACCGCATTCCACGTCCAAAAGAACCGTATCTCAGCGACCTGACGACGGCACTCCAGCGACACAACGACCGCACTCCAATCTTCCGACGACCGTACCTAAAAACAACAAGGACCGTATCTAATGAAGAGGAAGCAATAAATGCTTTGCTATTATGATCATCTAAATAGCCTTAAATACTATAGTAGAGCACAATAGCATGAATGAATGAATGAATGAATCAATCAATCACTTCACCAGAGTTATTGTTCCAGGCTTCAACTGTTTTTCTTTTAAGACCAAATCCGAACTAGGATAGCCTAAAGCGACACAGCCATAAACCTTATGATGAGCAGGAACGCCTAAACTCGTAATAAATTCACGCACTTCCGAATCCTCACAAGTCGTTCCTAGCTGATTAATCCAACACGACCCAATACCTAGCGAATGAGCGGCAAGAAATATATTTTCTATGGCACAAGCACAATCCATTGGTGCCCACCATTGAGTAGGATCATTAGAAACGATGATCAAGGTTGGTGCGTGATAATAGCAGCAATAAGTTTCAGTTGGTGATCGTTCTTGAGGC
>JBKEDO010000024.1:0-5407 GCA_047975405.1 Bacteroides sp. | reverse complement strand
TTCATCTATTGCTTTTATTCGCAGTCTTTAGTAATTTTGTTAGGAAATGTTTAATCGTTTGCCTATAGGCGAACGAAAGAAACACCATAGGCGGACAAAAGTTTGCCTATAGGCGAACAAAAGAACACCTATAGGCAAACTAATAAGCCATCGCATCCCAACGACTTACCCCTTGCGACGGAATACACTAGCTTTAGTGAACCAACCATTTAATCGAACTATAAAAACAAGAAAAGAAATGAGTGTTTATTATGACCTTTACCCTTCGGGAGATGTTAAACAAACCGGCGAGGAACAACCGCTTTATCCTCGCGTGGTTGCGAAAGGAACCATTGATAAGGAAGAATTTCTTGAACACGTCAGTCGCTTTTGTCACCTTAACAAAAGTGTTCTAGCCGGAGCGATGGATGCCTTTCAGAGTGAGTTACAAGATCTATTATCGAATGGATGGAATGTCAGCATGGGTGATATCGGCTATTTCTCGCTTTCTTTAAAAGGACCCAAAGTAAACGACAAAAAAGAAGTCAGGGGTTACTCTATCGACCTAAAAAATGTCAATTTTCGAGTCAACAAAACTTTCAAAAAAGAGATCCAGACACAGATAAAATTCGAGCGTAAGGCATCACTCACACGTCCCCAGCCCAACAAGTACACTGCAGATGAATGTTGGACCATGATCACAGATTATCTCAAGAGTCGGCCCTTCATCACTAGTAAAGTTTACCGCCAACTGACAGAGCATAAAAAGAGATCGGCCTTGGAGGAGCTAAACGGCTTTATAAAGCAGGGATTGCTTGAGCGTTACGGCGCCGGACGAACCGTGGTCTATGTACTCAAACAGGCAAGGACTTAACCTCGCTAAGAAACATTTCGTCCAGCAATTTATTCCAATAACTTCTTCCAAACCATTCCCCCTCCATAGTGTGATTCTTTCAGACTATAGAGGAAGAATTAAACTATTGTTTCTTTATCTAGCGCATTCCCTCTTATCAGCTTCGTGGAGAAGACTTAATCCAAGTCAGTCGATGCCAAATCGTCTCCAACGGTCCGCGTTTATGATGCTTCATCCACCAAAAGCTAAAGCACCATTCTAAAGTGCCTAAAGCCAAACCGATGAATAGACAAAGCGTAGAACCGGTATATTGATAAAGGCCTAATCCAAAACCATAATAAATAAATGAGCCAAGTATCGACTGAATAAAATAGTTCGATAAACTCATACAGCCCAACGGCACAAAAACACTTAAGATCTTATTAAAGACACCTTTTTTATAAAGAAGAACAAACAACGAGACTAGAACGAGCATAAAAGCAAAGTTTGTCCAAGAAGTAACAATGGTCGTAAGAGGTCGCTTCATAGCCTCGCTCTCAAACCATTGGGCTATATTGGTTTTAAACCAATAGAGTGGAATAAAGCATAAGGTAGCATATCCCAATAGTCGTTTCCAAAACTTCCTATTAACAATTGTATCTTTGAAAACCCCTCTTCTACCCGACAACATTCCTAGCATGAAAAGAGAAAGTGTCTGAAAAACACGACCGCTCTCCCAAGTCCAATTGAGCACAGCTAAACGCCCATTAGATAAGTTTCCGATCAAAGTATCGGTCAGCGAATCGTTAGGGATGTACTCTCCCATTCGACCAAAATAAGCCCAAGAAGCAGGATTAGTCAAGGCCATATCGGGATGCTGAGCAGCGACAATAAATCGAATCCACTCATAAGGTTGTAACATTAAGAAAACAGCGATGCTGAAAACGACTTTATCATTTAACTTCGATACCGGAATCAATCCAAAGCCAAGGATGGCGTAAATAGCTAAAATATCTCCTTGAAAAAAAGCAGAGTTGATCACCCCAAAGCCAAGCAGCAAGACCAACCGCCAAGCAAATCGTGCTCGAAAATCAAACCCTTTCTTCTCTTGATTATGCGACTGTATATAGTATGTCAAACCAAAAAGTAAAGCAAAAATCGCGTACGACTTCCCGGCAAAAATAAAGAAGAGGGTCTCCCAAACACTCTTATCGAGCGAGAGTAACCATTCCGGACTGTCCTTCGGAATAAAATAGAAATCGAAATGCTCCAAATTATGAAGAAGCATAATGGCAATAATAGCAAAGCCGCGCAAGGCATCTACAACCTGCAGTCGTGAGTTAGTTGTGTTCATCAGTAGAATGATTTAATAGATGGAATAAACAAAGTCCCAAAGATAAACATTTTTCTGTTATCAAGACCTGTAGAAACAAGAAATCCCTGTAATCGTTAAGACTACAGGGATTTATTATGTTGATTAAGTAATTCTAATTACTTGCCCAAAGTCTGAGCTACGTCAACCGCACAAGCTACTGTACAACCTACCATTGGGTTGTTACCAATACCTAGGAATCCCATCATTTCTACGTGAGCAGGAACTGATGAAGAACCAGCGAATTGAGCATCTGAGTGCATACGACCCATAGTGTCAGTCATACCA
Organism: Bacteroides sp.; assembly: GCA_047975405.1. Taxonomy (GTDB): domain Bacteria; phylum Bacteroidota; class Bacteroidia; order Bacteroidales; family Bacteroidaceae; genus Bacteroides. The sequence goes on along the minus strand of JBKEDO010000024.1, from coordinate 2,936 downwards.
TAAGAAGCAGGACCAGCAGCCATGTTATCCGGGTGAAGAGTACGACCTGTACCACCACCTGATGCAACTGAGAAATAAGGTTTACCTGCAAGAACACGTTCTTTCTTGTAAGTACCAGCAACTGGATGTTGGAAACGAGTTGGGTTAGTAGAGTTACCTGTGATAGATACGTCTACACCTTCTTTCCACATGATAGCTACGCCTTCACGAACATCATCAGCACCGTAGCATTTTACTTTTGCACGAGGACCGTCAGAGTAAGCGATCTCACGAACCACTGTAAGTTCGCTAGTATAGTAATCAAACTGAGTCTGAACATAAGTAAATCCGTTGATACGAGAGATGATTTGTGCAGCGTCTTTGCCCAAACCGTTCAAGATACAACGCAAAGGTTCTTTACGTACTTTGTCAGCTTTTGCAGCGATCTTGATTGCACCTTCAGCAGCAGCGAATGATTCGTGACCTGCCAAGAATGCAAAACATTTTGTTTCTTCACGCAACAACATAGCAGCAAGGTTACCGTGACCGATACCTACGTTACGGTCATCAGCTACAGAACCCGGAATACAAAATGCTTGCAAACCGATACCAATAGCTTCAGCAGCATCAGCAGCGTTTTTGCAACCTTTCTTCAATGCGATAGCAGCACCTACAACGTAAGCCCATTTTGCATTTTCGAAACAGATTGGTTGAGTTTCTTCACAAGTCTTATAAGGATCGAGACCATAAGATTCGCAGATAGCGTTTGCTTCTTCGATGTCCTTAATGCCGTTTTCGTTCAACGCAGCGATAATCTGTTTGATACGACGGTCTTGGCTTTCAAATTTTACTTCTCTAATCATTATTTGTTCCTCCTTATATTATTCGTGACGTGGATCAATATGTTTAACTGCACCTTGCTCAGCAGTGAAACGACCGTAAGTACCGGTCACTTTCTTCAATGCTTCGTTAGCATCTGTGCCCTTCTTAATCTCATCCATGAACTTGCCCATATGAACGAATTCGTAACCACAAATTTCGTCGTTTTTGTCAAGTGCAATTGTTTTGATATAGCCTTCAGCCATTTCAAGGTAACGAGGACCTTTAGCTAAAGTACCATACAATGTACCAACCTGGCTACGTAATCCCTTACCTAAGTCTTCCAATCCTGCACCGATCAACAAACCACCTTCAGAGAAAGCCGATTGAGTACGTCCGTAAACGATTTGCAAGAACAATTCACGCATTGCTGTATTGATAGCATCACAAACCAAGTCCGTGTTTAATGCTTCAAGAATTGTTTTTCCAGGAAGAATCTCAGAAGCCATAGCTGCAGAGTGAGTCATACCTGAACAACCGATTGTTTCGATCAAAGCTTCTTGAATAACACCCTCTTTAACGTTAAGTGTCAGTTTACAAGCACCTTGTTGAGGAGCACACCAACCAATACCGTGTGTTAAACCTGAAATGTCAACAATTTCCTTAGATTTTACCCATTTGCCTTCTTCGGGTATGGGAGCCGGTCCGTGGTTAGGACCCTTCTTTACAACACACATGTGTTCCACTTCGTGTGAATAAGTCATAATTAGCTCTTTTTTAGTGATATAATAAAAATATGTAGTCGTTTTTCGTAAATAGGTCGCAAAGTTAGTCGTTTTATTTGGTTATACAAATGGCTCCTAAACACTTTTTTGTGAAAAAGATACAAATAGAACGACTAAAGTTTAGCTTTTGCAATGTAGACTTTACATTTAGTCAGCTATTCCCAGAATACAAACAAATGATAAGATAATTTCAATTTATATCTGTTATTGAAATAAAATTTGTAGTTTTGTGGCATAAACTGACAAATCATATATGATAGAGATACAAAGTTCTGATTTACAAACTGCCGGAAAATTAGGCATGGATGAGTTCATTCAAGTATTTACAGATAAATACAAAGAGGTGATCAAAGGGAGTTTGACAGCCGAGTCAATGCCTCTTCTGACCGGCGAACAGCATTCTCTTTTAGCCTATCAGATATTCAGAGATGAACTAATGATTGGAGGTTTTTGTCAACTCATTCAAAATGGATATGGAGGATATATCTTCGCCAATCCTTTTGCGAAAGTGATGCGTACGTGGGGAGCGAATGATTTCTCCAAACTAGTTTACAAGGCCAAAGAGATCTACGATGCTCATAAAGCTGATTTAGAAAAAGAGCGGACAGATGATGAATTCATGGCCATGTACGAAGAATATGAAGCTTTTGACGATCTAGAAGAGGAATTTTTCGAAATGGAAGAACAAGTGACTGCCATCATAGCCACATACGTCGACGATCATCTAAGTTTATTTGGAAAAATAGTTGACTAAGCAGTGCAGTATTTTTCAAGATACAGCATTTATTAGTTATAAAATGAAATTATTTATCTTTGCAAACTTAAAAACATGTTTATGAAACAAATGAAATTTTTAATGGTGGCTCTCGTGGTTTTAATGGGAGTATCATTAACTTCTTGCTTGAATGGAGACGAGAGTACAATCAGAACCGGATCAGAAATTGTAAAAGTGAATCAATATGACATTCCTATTTCGTTTACAAATGCTGCCGGCATCAAGTTGATTCCTGATAAAGCCATTAGTTCGACTAATGGAAAGATGGCGTTAATTTATTACCAATTTGATTATTCTCAACTTAAAGAAAATACAGAAAAAGTTCAAATTACTTTACTCGCCGACCCTAAATATATCGATGGAACTCCTGTTAGAATCGGTTCATCGGAAGATATTACAGAGAATGCGCCAATGGTGACTTTGGAACCATCAACTGGATATGGAACCTTAAAAGGCGTCTTTTTCGATAGCAACATGTTAATTGTCCCTATCGGTTATAAGGTTAGAGATATCAATTCGCAAGAAGAAGCAAATAATGAAATAGCAAGACATGCGTTTACTCTAGTATACGATTCTAC
>JBKEDO010000087.1:0-13365 GCA_047975405.1 Bacteroides sp. | reverse complement strand
CGCTTCCCGGTGAAGACTCAATGTTCTCGGTATAGATGGTCTGTATAGAGTCGATGATCACCAGATCGGGCGTTGTATTTTTGATGTGGACAAAAATCTGTTCGAGTGACGTCTCACAAACGATGAGGCAGTCGCTCGACAACGGACTGAGACGATCGGCACGCAACTTAAGTTGTCGCGCGCTCTCCTCACCGGAGATATAGAGCACCCGCTTCTCATTCATACGAAGTACCGTTTGCATCACTAAAGTCGATTTGCCGATACCCGGTTCACCGCCGATCAGTACGAGCGATCCCGGTACCAATCCGCCACCTAATACCCGGTTCAACTCTTCATCGTGCATGTCGATGCGAGTCTCTTCATCGGCCTTGATCTCATTCAGAGGCTGAGGTTTGGGTTTGCTGTGATCCAATCCGGTGATGGTTCGGTGGGCGGGCGACTCTTTCCGTACGATCTCTTCGACATACGTGTTCCACTCACCGCACGACGGACATTTACCCACCCATTTCGGTGAATCTTGTCCGCAGTTACTACAGATATATACGGTTTTTTCTTTAGCCATTATCCCTTCTTTAGTGATTGCAGGCTACAAAAATAGGGATAATTTATCAGAATCTGATGCTCCCTGCTCTATAATAATGTATTGAGCGTTATACGGTTATTTCTCCGGCTATCGGACGATTCATGCGTTCCCGCACCTCATAAGGGGTGTACCCGTGTCCAAAAAGGAACATGAGTTTGGTGACGGCCGATTCGGTGGTGCTGTCGTAACCACTCACGACCCCCGCTTGTAAGAGTTGGTATCCCGTCTCGTACCGTTCCATCTCTACAGTGCCGGCATTGCATTGAGTCACGTTGACAATGACGATGCCTCGCGCACTTGCTTCGCATAATCGGCGGATAAACCATTCCTTGCGTGGGGCGTTACCCGATCCGTAAGTTTCGAAAACGAGTCCTTTGAGTCCTTCAATATTTAAGATAGACGTAACTACGTTCTCTTGGATACCCGGAAAGAGCTTAAGAATAGCCACATTCGTATCCAATAAATAATGAGGTTTCAACGACCGTTTGATTCCGTTGGGTTGAATCTGTACATTGTTGAACTTGATGTGTATGCCCGCCTCTGCCAGAACAGGATAGTTGAACGATTGGAAGGCATTGAAATTCTCGGCATTCATTTTAGTCGTCCGGTTTCCTCTCATCAGATGATTTTCGAAAAAGATACAAACTTCAGGAACGATCGGACGATTATGATGGTCTCTTGAGGCTGCAATTTCAATGCTGGTCATCAGATTTTCTTTTCCATCGGTGCGTAATACACCAATAGGAAGTTGCGATCCGGTTAAAATGACCGGCTTGTTCAGCCCTTCGAGCATGAAGCTTAAAGCCGAGGCGGTATAGGCCATCGTATCTGTGCCATGTAAGATCACAAACCCGAAATGTTTATCGTAATTCTCATAAATAATACGGGTGAGTTTTCCCCAAATCTCAGGCTCCATATCTGATGAATCCATCGGTGGATCAAACTGATAAGTCTCTATGGGGAACTTAAATTTCTGAAGTTCGGGCATGTGTTTTTGCAACTGTTCGAAGTTGAAGTTCTCTAATGCCCCGGTTTCAGAGTTTTCAATCATACCGATTGTTCCGCCGGTGTAGATTAACAATATGGAAGTATTATTGGGATCCATTTCTTGATTTTAACGGTTTGTTTGTCGCAAATATAGTGATAGTTTGCATTTTTTAATAACAAAATGTCAGAAAAATGAAGTGCATTTTTTTGAGGGATGAAAAATAAAAATACTTTTTATCAGAAAAAAGAATGAAAAAGTGATAGTTTGAATGAATTTATTCTTATTTTTGCAACACTTATCAAAACAAAAAGACGAAACAGTATACATGATGAAGTTTTATCCTCATACAGTCACATCCATGTGCACCATGACCCTTAGGGGTTGAGGAGAATAACTATTGTGTTTCTACGTGAATCACGCCTATAGAAATAGGCATTAATTTTTCAGTTTTAATTTATTGCAAGTTTAACCTTTAGTCCTATTTAGCATTCTAATAGGGCTCAGGAAAAAATATATTTACATGAAGGTTTTAAAATTCGGCGGAACATCTGTTGGTTCTGCGAAAAGCATTTTAAGTGTAAAGAGAATTGTAGAGTCTGTAGTAGAACCTGTCATCGTGGTGGTATCCGCTTTGGGAGGAATAACTGATCGATTATTGAACACGTCGAAGATGGCTGCCATGGGTGATGCCGCTTACGAGAGTGAATTTCGTGATATTGTGAGCCGTCATATGGAGATGATTGCCGCGGTGATTCCTGCCGGGGAAAGCCAACGTCAGTTGAAGTGTGAAGTCCATGAACTCTTAAGTGAGTTGAAAGATATTTTTCAAGGGATCTATCTGATCAAGGATCTGTCGCCGAAGACGTCCGACACTATTGTGAGCTATGGTGAGCGTTTATCTTCCATTATCGTGACCGAACTGATCGATGGCGCAGCTTGGTACGATTCCCGTTCATTTATAAAGACTGAGAAGAAACATTCCAAACATATCCTCGATGCCGACCTGACCGACCGTCTGGTGAAGTCGACCTTTGCCGTACTGCCTCAAGTGGCTGTTGTTCCGGGCTTTATTGCCTCTGACAAGACTACGGGCGACGTGACTAACCTTGGTCGCGGAGGATCGGACTATACCGCGGCGATTTTGGCTGCGGCACTAGATGCCGAACGGTTAGAGATCTGGACCGATGTGGATGGTTTCATGACAGCCGATCCACGTGTGATCTCGACGGCTTATACCATTAAGGAGTTGAGCTATGTTGAGGCTACGGAGCTTTGTAACTTTGGAGCTAAGGTGGTTTATCCACCAACCATCTATCCGGTTTGTCACAAGAATATTCCGATTTGTGTGAAGAACACGTTCAATCCGGAGGCTCCGGGAACGATCATCCAGCAGCAAGTCACCAATCCCGAAGGTAAAGCCATCAAGGGAATCTCGTCGATCAACGACACGAGCTTGATCACCGTTCAGGGCTTAGGCATGGTTGGCGTCATCGGTGTGAATTACCGCATCTTTAAAGCGTTGGCTAAAGGAGGCATTAGTGTCTTCCTCGTTTCCCAAGCTTCATCAGAAAACAGTACGTCTATTGGTGTACGTAATGCCGATGCCGATCTGGCTTGTGAGGTGCTTAACGAAGAGTTTGCGAAAGAGATTAAGATGGGAGAGATCTCACCCATCCATGCCGAGAGAGATTTGGCAACGATCGCTGTAGTGGGCGAGAATATGAAACATACGCCGGGCATTGCCGGTAAACTGTTTGGAACCTTGGGACGTAACGGCATCAATGTGATTGCTTGTGCACAAGGCGCTTCGGAAACGAATATTTCGTTTGTGGTCGATGCGAAGTTGCTTCGTAAATCTCTGAACGTCATTCACGACTCTTTTTTCCTTTCCGAGTATCAGGTCGTTAACCTCTTTATTTGTGGTGTGGGTACTGTGGGAGGTAGCCTCATCGAACAGATCCGTTGTCAACAAGAAAAGTTGATGAACGAGAACGGGTTGAAACTTCGAGTGGTGGGTATCATTGCCACCAAGAAAGCTCTTTTCGACCGCCATGGCATCGACCTGTCCGACTTCCGTCGTTTGTTGAACGAAGAGGGGATGGAGAGCGATCTACAGATTGCTCGTGACGAGATTGTCGGTATGAACATCTTCAATTCCGTGTTTGTCGACTGTACCGCAAGTGCCGATATTGCATCGCTCTATAAAGATTTCCTCGAACATAATATTGCTGTGGTAGCCGCCAATAAGATTGCTGCCTCTTCACCTTATGAAAACTATCGTGAGCTGAAGACCATTGCCCGCTATCGTGGCGTGAAGTTCTTGTTCGAGACCAATGTTGGAGCAGGACTTCCCATCATTAATACCATGAACGACCTCAATCATAGTGGGGATAAGATCTTAAAGATCGAGGCCGTCTTGTCGGGTACGCTGAACTATATTTTCAATACGATCAGTGCCGATATTCCTTTAAGCCGTGCCATCAGGATGGCGCAAGAAGAAGGATATTCAGAACCGGATCCTCGGATCGACTTGAGCGGCAAGGATGTGATCCGTAAGCTGGTGATCTTGGCTCGTGAGGCTGGTTATCCGCTGAATCAAGAAGATGTAAAACGTCAGCTGTTTGTGCCGGAGCACTATTTCACCGGTTCGCTGGACGATTTCTGGCAGAAATTGCCGGAGTTGGATGCGTCGTTTGAGGCGTGTCGTCAGGTCCTAGAGTCGGAACACAAACGGTGGCGCTTTGTGGCCAAGCTGGAGCAAGGCCGTGCCTCCGTGGGCTTACAAGAAGTGGAGGACAATCATCCGTTCTACGGCTTGGAAGGAAGCAATAACATCATTCTGTTGACTACAGAACGCTATAAAGAATATCCCATGATGATTCAAGGCTATGGTGCCGGTGCCAGTGTGACAGCGGCCGGTGTGTTTGCCGACATCATGCGGGTGGCAAACGTATAAGCTTATGAAACATCTGATTATCTTGGGTGATGGTATGGCCGATTGGCCAATGGAAGAGCTGGGCAACCGCACGCTTCTGCAAGACACCCCAACCCCTTATCTGGATTTGTTAGCTCGTGAAGGGCGTAACGGACAGTTGAAAACAGTGGCTCCCGGATTTCATCCCGGGAGTGAAGTGGCCAATATGTCGGTGTTAGGCTATGATCTGCCGACGGTCTACGAAGGGCGCGGGCCGCTTGAGGCGGCGAGTATCGGTGTCGAGCTTCTCCCGGGGGAGATGGCGATGCGTTGTAACCTCGTTTGTATCGAGGGCGATCTGCTCAAGAACCATTCTGCCGGACACATCTCTACTGAGGAGGCCGACGAACTGATTCGGTTCTTGCAGGCAGAGTTAGGCGACGATCGCGTGCGTTTTCATACGGGCGTGCAATACCGTCACCTGTTGGTGATCAAGGGTGGAGATAAGCGGTTGGACTGTACACCGCCGCACGATGTGCCGTTGCATCCTTTTGCACCGCTACTCGTGAAACCTCAGGTTGAGGAGGCACAGGCTACAGCCGATGAGATCAACCGTCTCATTCTCCAATCGCAGGTTTTGCTGAATACTCATCCCATCAATGAAAAACGGCGTGCAGAAGGGAAAGACCCGGCGAACAGCATCTGGCCGTGGAGTCCGGGTTACCGTCCACAGATGCCGCGTCTCTCGGAACGTTTTCCACAGATCCGTCGCGGAGCAGTGATCTCGGCAGTCGATCTGATCAACGGGATTGGAACTTATGCGGGACTCCGTCGCATCACGGTCGACGGGGCTACCGGGTTATACGATACGAATTATGAAAACAAGGTGGAGGTAGCCTTAGAAGCACTGAGCACCGACGACTTTGTTTATCTGCATATTGAGGCTAGCGATGAGGCCGGCCATGAAGGAGATGTCGATTTGAAACGACTGACCATTGAGAACCTCGACCGGAGAGTGGTGGGACCGATCTACAACACGGTGAAAACATGGGACGAGCCCGTGGCGATTGCCGTTCTTCCCGATCACCCCACACCGTGCCGCTTGCGCACGCATACCGACGAGCCGGTGCCGTTTGTGATCTGGTATCCCGGCATTGAAGCCGATACGGTGCAGACGTTCGACGAGGCTGCGGCGGTCGACGGAGCCTACGGACTCCTTAAAGAGGATCAGTTTATTGAAGCATTTATGAAGGTTTAGAACGATTTAAAGGTTAAGATGATGAAGTATTACAGCACGAACCGACAGGTTCCCACGGTTTCTCTTCGTGAGGCCGTTGTTAAAGGATTGGCCGCTGATAGAGGGTTGTTTATGCCTGAAGAGATCCCGGCTTTACCGAAAGAGTTTTTTGAGACGATCGATCAGTTGTCTTTCCCGGAGATCGCTTATCGCGTGGCGGATGCGTTCTTTGGCAAAGATGTGCCGGCTCCGACGCTGCAACGCATTGTTGAGGAGACGTTGAACTTCGACGTACCGCTTCAAGAAGTTTCCGATGGGATCTATGCTTTAGAATTGTTTCACGGGCCGACTCTAGCCTTTAAAGATGTGGGGGGACGGTTCATGGCTCGCCTGCTCGGTCACTTTATTCAAGCCGAGGGACAGAAAGAGGTACAAGTCTTGGTGGCGACTTCGGGCGATACCGGTAGTGCCGTAGCCAATGGATTTTTAGGGGTCGACGGCATACAAGTGCATGTGCTTTACCCTAAAGGTAAGGTGAGTGAGATTCAGGAGAAACAGTTCACCACACTTGGACAGAACATTACGGCTCTGGAGGTGGATGGTACGTTCGACGACTGCCAGGCGTTGGTTAAAGCCGCGTTTATGGATCGTGAGTTGAACGAGAAACTCTTCCTGACTTCGGCCAATTCGATCAATGTGGCTCGTTTCTTGCCTCAGTCGTTTTACTATTTTGCCGCTTATGCCGCATTGAAACGGTTGGGTAAAGAACAACAGATGGTGGTTTGTGTGCCGAGTGGTAACTTTGGTAACCTGACGGCGGGACTCTTTGCGAAGCGGATGGGCTTGCCGATTAAGCGTTTTGTGGCGGCGAACAACCGTAACGACGTCTTCTACCATTATCTACAGACAGGCGATTATCAACCTCGTCCTTCGGTAGCGACCATTGCCAATGCTATGGATGTGGGCGATCCGAGTAACTTTGCACGTATCCTCGATCTGTACGATCAGTCGCACGATGCGATTGCGGCTGAGATCACCGGGGCGACCTATACCGACCAACAGATTGGTGAGACGGTACGCCACACGTGGGAAGAGTCGCATTACCTGCTCGATCCGCATGGGGCTTGTGGCTATCGTGCGCTTCAAGAGAGGTTGCAAGAAGGAGAGACCGGTGTCTTCTTAGAGACCGCTCATCCGGCTAAGTTCCTCGAGACCGTGGAACAGTTGATCGGTTCGTCGGTCGAGATTCCGGAGAAATTGCAAGAATTTATGAAAGGAGAAAAGAAAAGTTGCCCGATGAGTGCGACATTCGACGACTTTAAACGTTATTTAAATAGATTATAGCCCGAATACTTTTCGGGAAAGAAACATAGTGTGATGTGACGGCGGGACGGCTTGTCGACCTCTGCTTCCATGGTGTATTAAGCAAACAATTTGGAGCAGAACGATGAGTTTTCCCGCTTGTTTTTTTGAGTAAGGTTATCCTTGTTTCGGGTGACAGATAAAGACGAGGTAATAACCCGATGCGTGAATGGTCACCTCCGTACCACTCGCCTCATTGAGCGTTCCTTGCCACCAGTTGGTGAAGTCGCTCAGCGGATAAACCAACCCTTCTCCTCTGAGACCGGTTGCCCCGAAATTGATGATCGAGAACTGCTGTCCCGGTTGCGTCACAAACGTGTGAGTATCTTTAATCGGTAAGAACACCCCATAGTCGGTCACCATACACACCTCAATGCCCTCTTCCAAATAATCCATCAGCAGACTGATGTTGCCTAGCGTATGATCCTCCCGTTTGCCCGTTGCCCCAAGGATGGCAATGCGACGATAGCCCCGCTCCGCCAGATAACGGATCGCTTTGGTCTGATCGTTCGTTTCCTGATCGGAAACCGGATAGACCAGATGAGCATACGCTTCCTTGTTCGCGGGAGAAAGAGAGTCCCCGTCGCCGATAATCAGATGAGGCGTTCCCCCATGAAGGAGATAGTCGTTCGCTGCTCCGTCGCAACAAACCACAGGACTAGTCTCCCGAAGCAAACGCAAGGGGAGGGGGTGAACAGGGTATTCACCATTGGCAAGTACCACAGCATCAGGCGTATCGTTTGGTGTCATCATCAATCTTCATCAATTGTTTCCATTTCCAGTAGCCAAAGATAGCGATAACGGCGTAAAGTCCGTAAAGAACCGCCGTAAAATAGAGCTCTTTATACACGTAAAGTCCGCAACTCACGGCGTCGACCAAGATCCAGGCGATCCACTGCTCGACATACTTACGCGCCAACATCCACATGCCGACAATGCTCAGAGCCGTCGTGAAACTATCCCACCACGGTACGTTGCTGTCGGTGAAGCGCACCAAGAGATAGCCGATGGCGATAAAAGCCACCATGAATACGATGGTCAGCGGAAGATAACGTTTCATCGGTGTCGACGTGATCGGTAACTCCTTCTTCTGTGCAGAGGTACCGTTGCGAGCTCCTCTCATCCAGACCGCCCAACCATAGACTGCAGCCAACAAGTAATAGATATTAATGCCAAAGTCGGCATAGAGTCCTGCCTTATAGTAGACAAAGATATAGATAGCAGGCATAATGATACCTGCTATCCAAAGATAGATATGGGCTCGATATTCGAGCCAGAGATAAACCAGCCCGACGATCGTCCCGATAATTTCCAAATAATTCATACGAAGATTAAAGTTAGAAACGTACAGTGAGGTGAGCTAACACGTTCGTTCCCGCCATTGGGTAGAAACGAGGATCTTGTGCCAAGACCGGTTTATTGTTCTTGTCCCCGTTGGCATAAAGAGCCGCCGTCTGTGAGTATCCGTTGGTCTCGTATTTCTCGTTGAACAGATTGTAGATCGAGATTCCGGCAGTGATGCCCTTCGTGTAAGGCGCCTTAAACGTATAAGCGATATTCAGGTGATTCACAAAATAAGCATCAAGCGAACTCTCCTTCATCTCAAAGTTGTCGAGATATTGGCGGCCGACATACTGCGATTGGAACGTTGCTTCCAATCCCCGATGTTTAAACGTCATGATGCTGTTTCCGGTGAACGACGGAGAGAACGCAATGGTTGTATTCCCCTTGTCGATTGCCGTCTGCGACCACAGTTCTGCATCTTCATCTTTGTTGGCATCATAATCATTTAGATAACCCACATAGTCTTTGATTCGGTTTTCGCTCCAAGTGGCATTCACGTCCCAACGTAACCAGTCCGTCAGCTGAACTCCCATCATCACCTCGATACCCTTGCGGTAGCTCTTCGCCACATTCTCGGCCATGGGTTCGCCGATATCGTTCAACTTTCCGTTAAGCACCAACTGATCTTTATAATTCATATAATAGACGTTCACGCCGGCAGTGAAACGCGAGCTGCGGAAGGTATAACCCAACTCATAGTCGTACAACTTCTCCGACTTCGGATATTTCGTAAAGAGTCCGTCGGTATAATTGTTGCGTGTCGGTTCCTTTTGTGCCACCGCAAACGAACCATAAACACTATGGTGCGGATCAATGGTCCAGAACAATCCTGCTTTAGGATTGAAGAAGTTGAATGTCTGGTGAATATCCAACTTTTGCATCTGTCCCGGTGTTGCCGTCCAGTCCCAATTATCATTTCGTCCGTCGATCGTATAATGAATGTGTCGGTATTGCAGATCGGCATACGCATTCAACCCCTTCGCCAACTCATAGTTCGCTTTAAGGTAAAGGTTACCATCGGTCTTTTCTCCCTCATTGCGGTAATACTCGTGCTTCGGATCTAACATCTCGGTATAGTTTTTCACCCAGATCACCCGACCATAATGATCGCTGGTATAACGGTTGAGAGCTCCTCCGAAAGCAGCATCCCAACGCTCGGTCTTATAATTCAACGCAAACACCCCACCATAGAAGTCGCTACCCACATTCTTGCGGCGTACCAAGTTTGTCTTTTCTTGCGGAGTGTCATTACCCGGCAAGTAGAACGGCTTTAAGCCATACTCCTTCAATGTTCGTCCGTTCTTATACTCCTCGTAGAATCCAAATCCATTCGTGTAGTGAAGTCCCGCATTCATCGACCAAGCCTTCGAAAAGAGATAGTTGAAGAGTAACTGATAGTGCGTCTGACGGTAATTGTCGAGCTGATCATCGTAGAACCCAATCTTATCCCCCTTGTTGATATTGTCATCTTTGATCACCCCATTTGGATTATAGGTTCGGTTCTCCTTCAGATCGGTCTTGCTGATCCCGTCCCAAGCGTGATAAGTCTTCTCCTTACCGCCAAAGGTGATCAACTTCACCGTTGCCTTCTCACCGAAGAAGCCCCCCTGAACGAAGTACGACTTCAAGTCCGATGAGGCCCGGTCGCGGTAACCATCGCTCTCGATGTTCGACAAGCGCGCATCGAACGCCCAAAACTTATTGATCAATCCTGTGCCGATCTTCACAGTCTCCTTATGCGTGTTGAACGATCCGTACGATCCCGATACTTCCGAATATGCCCGTGCCGGAATGCCCTGCGTGCGCATATTGATACTTCCTCCGAAGGCACCCGAACCATTGGTCGATGTTCCCGCTCCCCGTTGGATCTGTAAATCCTCGAGCGACGAAGCAAAGTCGGGTGTGTTCACCCAATAGATGGCGTGACTCTCAGCATCATTCATCGGAATGCCGTTGGTCGTCACATTGATGCGTGACGGATCAGTACCCCGCACGCGGATACTGGTATAACCGACTCCGGCTCCGGCATCAGATGTCGTGATCACCGAAGGAGTGAGCGACAGCAAGAACGGTAAGTCCTGTCCGAAATTCTGTTTGCCGATTTGTTCTTTTTTGACATTGGTAAAAGCCACCGGTGTCTTAGCCGTGGCACGAGTCGAGACCACCTCGACCTCTTGAAGATGAATCACTTTCAAACTGTCTGAGTTCACGTTTTGTGCACAGACAACCATGTTTGCTGTCAGCAGAGCTGCAACAAGAACTAAATTTTTTTTCATATGGCTTAATTTTAGTCTCTACGCCGGCATTACCCGGTTCAGATTTTAAGGGTATGTTCTCAGCCCGTCATGTTAAGGCACCCCATCAAATGATTTTCGTGGCAAATGTATGACATTCGCCGTGATTAAACAAAAAACTAATCACTTACTAAACAAAAAAGAACCTATTAATTGTTCTAACAGATCAGAACTTTTTATATTTGCTTATTCATTTAAACCGATTGAACTATGATTTTTTTAAATTTTGTCGAACTCTTATTTTCCGGCCAGGTGTTGGGTAAAACCGAAGCGATTGCCGATAAGTTATTAACAGGTAAGGTGGCCGCTCCCGATGCTATAGATAAGTTATCACAGTTGACCGATCAGTTTATCAACTGGGGTATTGCCGCCGGAGGACGGATCATTGCGGCCGCTCTGATCTTCATCGTGGGACGCTTTGCCGTATCGATGCTCAACCGGTTAGTTGGCCGTCTGCTCGATAAGCGGAATGTCGATGTCAGCATTAAAACCTTCGTCAGAAGTCTGGTCAATATCCTACTTACTGTCCTCCTGATTGTGGCGGTTGTCGGTCAGCTCGGTATCGATACCACCTCGTTTGCCGCTCTTTTAGCCTCTGCCGGTTTGGCTGTTGGTATGGCCTTGTCGGGCAACCTTCAAAACTTTGCCGGAGGATTGATCATCTTGTTGTTCAAACCGTTTAAGGTGGGCGACTGGGTTGAGAACCAAGGCGTATCGGGCACCGTAAAAGAAATTCAGATCTTTCATACCATTCTGACGACAGCCGATAACAAACTCATCTATATCCCTAATGGATCATTGAGTAGCAGCGTGATCACCAACTACAGTCACCAACAGAACAGACGCGTGGAATGGATCATCGGAGTCGATTACGGTGAAGACTATGAGAAAGTAGAGCGCGTGATTAAATCCATCCTCGATCAAGACAAGCGATTCTTGACCGATCCGGAACCTTTCATCGCCCTTCATGCCTTAGATGCCAGCAGTGTAAATGTGGTGGTTAGAGCTTGGGTGAAGACCGAAGACTATTGGGGTGTTTATTTTGAGATCAACAAACAGATCTATGAGACCTTCAATAAACAAGGTATCAACTTCCCATTCCCGCAAATGACGATCCATAAAGGTAACTGATCGTTGCCTTCATACGGGTTACTAACGAAACGGATTTGTATAACATAAAAGCGTGAGGTTATTGTCTTGGAACAATAGTCTCACGCTTCTCCTGTTGAAAACCCACAATTTCAATCTTTAATTCTCAGCAATTCGTTTATCTCTTCCCGTTTCGATAAATCGGTGAAATAAGTTTCAACAACCCGGTAAATGTCAAAGTCTTCCGTCGATCCTGCTGCAAGACCAAGCGATTCAACTAATTGACCTACTGCTTGATGAATCTTTTTGCTGTTGATGAGATGCAGCTCGTTGCTGTGAATTAAATGCCTTTCCATAGTCGTATCGTTTTTAAATGTTACACTAATGTAACACCTGGCGCGATTATAAAGTTTATCCCTAAAGGGGGTTTTTACTATTTTTAATCTATCTACAGATTTTTAATTAGAACGTGTTCAAACTTTACGTTAGAGCTGTTTATAGACTCCCAATTGGACTGGCCGATAAACTTTTCATGGAGTGAATTATCGGTTCTTCATCGGAAGCGAACCGTGAGTTATTAACAGGGTTGTTTCTGTTGTTAACAAGTGTGTGTCTGTTATTGACAAGGTTGTTTCTATTATTAACAGATGGAATAGAGGTTATTAACTATAGATTCGAGTTATCGACAAAGTTATGAACAGGATAATTGTTTGTTTCACAGTGGAATGATCTGTTTTTGTGGTGGTTTATTAACTGACGGTCTCTCTTCTTGTCCGGTCTTTCTTGTAGAGTCCTTCTTTTATAGCCTTTTTTTTATAGTTTTTCTGATCTGATCTTTCTTATCGCCTCTTTTTTTTATCACTTGACATTCTTCTTTTTCGCTGTTTTTCGCTTGTTGCTTGTCGTAGTCTCATCATCTCAATCGCCTTTGAAATTATAAACTCCTTCTCCTAGAGTTATTTTTTGAATTTCATCTGCCATCTGTCACCAAATGGTTGTTAAGTGTCTGATTTATAGATCGGAATGAGCGTTGCAGATGGGTGGTAGATCAATGATCTGTCACCTAGTGAGAGGCGTTTGGTCTATCCTTGTAAGGGGGGACTTTACCTATTCAAGGATTTGTTTTTTTATTCTTAAGGCCATGCTTTAAGTTTAAAAGGTCGCCATCCTAGTTCCAACGGTCGCCATTTTAGTTTCCTCCTTTGGAAATCTATTTTCATACGTTGAAACTTTGGTTTCGTTAGTATGAAACTCGGCGTTCCACCGTATGAAACTTTCTTGTTTACTGTATGAAACTCAGAATGCGACGTAAGACTGCGATTTATAGGCGTGTCTTATCCTGGAAATGGTTGACGTTTTATATTCTCTAGACGGTATTTAGTTGCCAATATTATTTATTATCCCTAAATCAGGTTGCCTCATTCGTTTATTAAGTCTGAATCAGGTTGACCTTTTTTAGCATACGTACTAAATCGGGTTGACTAAATCACGTTAAAAGGAAGATAGGAGAAAGAATACCTCCTTTTCCTTTTTAATTGCCTATCAGAAGGCTTT
>JBKEDO010000046.1:0-2039 GCA_047975405.1 Bacteroides sp. | reverse complement strand
TTGGTATGATTATACCACCTGCGTTTCTTTATATAAAGGATACAGCTCCGTCCGCGCATGGGATAATCATGCATACGAACTTCCTCATAAAATCCTTTGCTTTCAAGCTTATCCTGCTGATATTCTTCAGGAGGATTATTTCTCTCCTCAAAATAGATTTCAACTTTATCGGAAAGCTCATTAAAACGAACTATGTCGAAGTAATCAAACATGCCATCTGGAAAGACAAAACGCAGGAAGCTATCGTAATTCATAAGCTTTTGGGCAAAGATAAAGATTATCAATCAAAGCCCCTCAGGATTTCGGTATGATCCCTAAAACGTGTAGTTCCTCGGGGGATTACCCCATAGCTTATTGGGGAATTTTTAAAGTCCTCGTCCTTGTATCGTGGAACGGCAATACTAAAAAATAGCCCCGCCAGTTTCTTATGCGGGGCTGTTCAGTCTATTTAAATATTTTCGTCTTCGTCAATGCTCCTGTGTCAGTGTAATACTTCCATTCGCCATATTCAAAAGCGGTATCACTTTCAGGGTCATCTTCCCATAACAAAATCCCTTCTGATGCTTTTATACCATTTGGATGGTAAATGACACAATAACACTGAAATGGAGGAATACTCTGTGCTCGGTTTTTAATAGAAAATTTCTTGTCATTTTTCTTGAAATTTTTTTGTACCATTATTAAATGCCCGAAATCTCCGAAATAATACCAAGTACCACTTATTGTATCGTTTCTATATTCTCCAAAATAACTAAGCTCACCTTTTGGGATACTGAATGATTTATACAAACCATTTTTCTTCCCATTTTGGTAGTATATTTCAGTTCGCCAATGCTTATTTGCATCTTCTTTCCACAAACCTGTCTTTTGCCCTTTTTCGTTCAACTGATTGATTCTTTCAGCGTATCCTTTTTGAGCAGACATATTTATATTGAGGATAAAACATAATATTGTAACAATATATAACTTCTCTTTCATAATCATTACTATTTAAAAGGACTAAAAAAACTGCTTCGTCTTCCGTTTAAGTAAAAGTTAAATGCTGGTCGTCGTGTTGCATTTGCAGGAGTTGCCAAGCTGCGAGAAACTGTTATACTTACTATATTTGCTCGTTGAGTATCGGTATTGAAATTACCTATAAAATTTGACCAATTATTCCTGTCTATCAACAAACAACCTTGTGAAACAGCACTACCTGAGCGCATTAACCCTGTTAAGTTATTTAATCCAGGCTTATGTATGTTAATACCTTCGGCATAAGTACGTGTAGGATGAGCAGGATTTGCTTTCCCTAACTCTATTGTTTGCGAGGCAGCACCTTCATCACGCATTTTTAAGGCAGTATAACCACCCTTGTGTAATCCAACAGTTGCGTGATAAATCCCTTCTGGAACGGTTGCATAATCATCACTTGACGGATTTGTATTTGCGTCAAATGTTGTTGTCGTCCCGTCAGCCAAATATACCGTTGCTGTTGAAGACCCCATATTGCACTTGCTTGAAGCATCGAAAGTACCATTATCCGAAAAGAAAATCGCCTGTGAATATAAACCCAACAAAAGATTCCCATCTGTATCATAAGATTGCTCTTCTGGTATCCATTCGTAGCCATTATATGTACGATTGCCATCGTGGTCTTCGTCATAGGTTGGTCTCCACGCTCTTCCATCGGGGTCTATGTAGAGGATGGGGTTGTTAGCACAGTATGCATACGGACTAACGGAATAATATTTCTCACTGAGCGGATCCACCGTCATAAACCGTCCCAATGCCGGATCCATATACCGGGCAGAGTAGTCATAAACATTCAACCCACGTTCGCCATCAAACTCCTTACCATTGTACTTATAAGGCTGGGCCTTCGAATCACCCGTATTGTTCTCCGTGAATGTCATACCGAACGGATAGTAATGACTCGCTTGAAGCACTGAACCATCGGCTTGAGCAACCACGCGGTTATTACCTAAATGATCTTGGATATAGTAGTAATACTTATCATTTTCAATATAACCACCATCGACCAAGATACGTTTCAAAGA
>JBKEDO010000048.1:0-2399 GCA_047975405.1 Bacteroides sp. | reverse complement strand
TTTTTATACATTTATAGCGACTTAATACTTATAATTATGACAAACACGATTCGAACTATAGCTCTATTGAGCTTTTCTACTGTGCTATTCTTCTCTTCTTGTTCATCCGAAAAAAAAGCGGACAGCAACAAGGCGGAAGAGGGAGTGGCTACAGTACTGCCACAAGATAAAAGTGAGGTAACGGTGTTACCTTTGAAAAAACAACTGTTTAATCATGAATTGGTTAGTAATGGCAAGATTGTAGCTTGTCATTCGGCGGATTTGCGTTTTGAAACGTCGGAGGTTGTTGCTCGGGTTTATGTAAAAAATGGCGACCGTGTGCGACAAGGACAGCGCTTGGCTGAGTTAGATAAATTTCGTTTAATCAATAAATTGGCGCAGGCTAAAGAGGCCTTGGAACGATCGAGGCTTGAACTGAAAGATGTGTTGATTGGGCAAGGATATTCGGCAACAGATTTTGATCGTGTACCTCAAGAAATTATGAAACTCGCAAAGGTGAAAAGTGGTTACGAACAGAGTCGTGTACAGTATGAACTGGCTAAGCGGGAAGAAGAGAGGGCTACTTTGATAGCACCTTTCGATGGGGTAGTGGCTAACTTGTTCGTTAAACCACACAATTTGGCCAATCCTTCCGAGACGTTTTGTACGGTGCTAGATAGTAAAAATATGGAAGTTGACTTCTCGGTTCTTGAGAGTGAACTTGCTTTGATAAAAAAGGGAGACCGCGTGAGCGTGAAACCTTATGCTGATCGGTTGGCCGATTATAACGGAAGTGTGATAGAGATCAATCCGTTGGTCGACCGTAATGGTATAGTTCGGGTAAAAGCTCATGTCGACGGGAAAGGGAAACTTTTTAGTGGCATGAATGTTCGGGTGAGTGTGAAACGTGTGTTGAAATCTTGTTTGGTGATTCCCAAAACGGCTGTTGTGTTACGATCGGGTAAGCAGGTGGTGTTTACGCTAAGTAAAGGACAGTCTAAATGGAACTATGTGCAGGTTGAATTAGAAAATTCAGAAAGTTGCGTCGTGGCAGAACGGTTGGAGAGAGGTCAGGCGGAAGGCTTGGTCGATGGAGATACTGTGATTGTTTCGGGTAATGTGAATCTGGCTCATGAGGCACCTGTCGTTGTGACAAGTGTGTTGAAGAACTAACGGGAGAGAAAGAGGATGATAAAGTTTTTAATTGAACGGCCGATAGCTGTGTTGATGGCGTTTACGGCTTGTTTTATTGTGGGTTTGGTGACTTACTTCACTCTGCCGGTGTCGTTATTGCCGGATATTGCTATTCCTGAAATCACGGTTCAGGTTTCCGGTGCGAATACCTCGGCTCGGGAATTGGAAAACACGGTGATGAAACCACTTCGTCAACAACTCATTCAGGTGTCGACGTTGAAGGACATGACTAGCGAGACGAGGGATGGGAATGGGATTATTCGTTTGAGTTTTGATTATGGTACAAATACGGATCTGGCGTTTATCGAGGTGAATGAGAAGATTGATGGAGCCATGAACTATTTGCCTAAAAATGCTGAGCGTCCGAAGGTTGTGAAAGCGAGTGCTACGGATATTCCGGTGTTCTATCTTAATCTCACGTTGAAGAACGATCAAGGTTATCAGTCGACCAATCAGCAAGCGTTTATGGAACTTTCAGGTTTTGCCGAGTCGGTCATTAAGCGGCGAATTGAACAATTGCCCGAAGTGGCTATGGTCGATATGACGGGATTGGTGGAGAGCGCTCTGCAGATTGTGCCCGATGAAGCTAAGATGGCGACTCTGGGGCTTACTGTCAAAGATATTGAGATGGTATTGACGGAAAATAATGTGGAACCCGGAAGCATGAAAGTGCGGGATGGGTATTATGAGTATAACATTAAGTTCTCGACATTATTGCGTACGGTGTCTGATGTGGAGAATATCTTCATGAAGAAGGACGGGCGATTATTGCAACTTAAGGAGTTTTGCCAAGTGTCTATTGTTCCGGAGAAAGAGAAAGGGGTGTCGATCTCTAATGGGAAGCGAGCCGTAACTCTGGCGATCATCAAACAGGCGGACGAGAATATGGACGATATGAAGGAGGCATTGACGGCGACGATGACTTACTTTAAAGCGGTTTATCCTGATATCGAGTTTAGTATTAGTCGCAATCAGACGGAGTTGTTGGATTACACGATTTCTAACTTGCAACAGAACTTATCGTTGGGCTTTCTATTGATCTGTTTGGTGGCAATCTTGTTCTTGGGAGATGTGAAATCACCTTTCATTATTGGTCTGAGTATGGTGGTTTCTATCGTTGTTAGCTTTCTGTTCTTTTATCTTTGTAAGATGTCGCTCAACATTATTTCATTGTCGGGCTTGATCTTAGCTTTGGGTATGATGATCGATAGCTCGATTATCGTGAC
>JBKEDO010000058.1:0-20224 GCA_047975405.1 Bacteroides sp. | reverse complement strand
TCTTTGAAACGTATCTTGGTCGATGGTGGTTATATTGAAAATGATAAGTATTACTACTATATCCAAGATCATTTAGGTAATAACCGCGTGGTTGCTCAAGCCGATGGTTCAGTGCTTCAAGCGAGTCATTACTATCCGTTCGGTATGACATTCACGGAGAACAATACGGGTGATTCGAAGGCCCAGCCTTATAAGTACAATGGTAAGGAGTTTGATGGCGAACGTGGGTTGAATGTTTATGACTACTCTGCTCGGTATATGGATCCGGCATTGGGACGGTTTATGACTGTTGACCCGATGGCGGAGAAGTATCCAAGTTTAACACCATATCATTATTGCGCTAACAATCCATTAATTTTTATTGACCCAGATGGACGGAAAATTGTGCTAGCAGGAACACAAGCTCAGATGCAACAAACATTAGCTACTCTTCAGAAATTGACAAGTGACCAATTAACTGTCAATTATAGTACTGGAGTTGTTAAAATACCGACTTTGAGTACTAGTGGAAATCTGCCTTCGGGAACTGCTTTGATAAGAGAACTTAATAGTAAATTGCCTGGTGCAAAAACTGTTACAATTGATAATCAAAATAGTACAGGGGTATTCCCTGCAGGGATAACTGGAAATGTTGCAGGACACATGCCTAATCTTGACGCAACAAATGGTGTAGGGGTTGATGCGTACGTTAGTTTTGACCCAACATCTAACCCAACTATTACTACGGAAGACCCTGCTACGGGAAATGCACAGGGAACAAATAGACCTAATGAAATTGGTTTAGGACATGAACTTGTACATGCACAGCATTATATGACTGGTACAAAAGGAACAGGAACGACTAGTTACACATATAAGGATGCAGCAGGAAATACGCAAACTACTAGTGATAAGACAGAGGAAGTTAATACTGTTGGTTTAGGAGGTAACAGTAAGTATACCGAAAATAAGCTACGACAAGAGCAGAGAGCTGCAGCAACAACCCCAGCTCAGCAAAACCAATTAAATCCTAGAGTTAAATATTAAAAATGATTATGCGACTACATATATTGGTTTTAGGGTGTTTATTGTTTTGCTCTGCGTGTGCGAATCCAAATGCAAACGATAAAAAAACGAGCATGGGAAACAGTATTGAAGGTATTAAAATAGAATTTTACCTTTATCCAACGGGGAATTTTAATGATATACGTTATGCTGTCATTGTTGACGGAGGTATGCTCACTATTGAAAATCGTGACACTTTGGTCGGAACTAAAATTCCCTATAATTTAAGTAAGCAAGAGCTTACATCTGCTCAATTAAAAAAACTAGAAGGTTTAATTAAAGAAACAAAGTTTGTAAAGGAGGATGTGGCACTTATTGCAGAAGATACATGGGAATGTAAGTTGATAGCAAATAGCAGTCTCTTATATGAAAACCCCTGCTTTACTTATGAGAGCCAGAAAGGCAAGCAGAATCTTTTATCATATCTTTTAAGCTTGTTACCTGTTAAGCTTGAATTGTATGGTTTTTCATGATATAAAAAAAGCTCCTTAGTTGGAGCTTTTTTTATGCTAATTGTTGTTGCATATCCTTTTGAAACAGAAAGGTTTTTAAAAACGATTTAACACATTTACGGTCTTCCTCGCCTAAAGCCTGGGCTTTTGAAAACATGGTCAATAGCTCATTATCGGTAATCTTATCTTTTGCCTTTTCGTCCTCTCCGCCATAAACCGGCATATCGGTTGTAACTTCCAGTAAATCGGCAAATTTTTTAATATTAGTGTCCGCTAAAACATAATGATTCAAGTCCAACTCATTGAAGACCAAGAGTTGGACTTAAAATTTCTTATAGACAAGCTCTAACCTTTAATATTACACCTCTGATGGAGGTGATTCAGCCGCCTCCAATAGCATGTTTTTTAGGTCTTCCTCAGGCTTCTCAAAGAACGTATGTAAGCCTTCGGCAAACTCCGTACTATAGATCTAATAAAACCTTGAGATTCAACTTAACAATTTTGTCTCAAGGTTTTCTATTATTTCATTGTTTTCAATGTTCTCAAGGATTTCAAAGTATTCCTGCTGATTTTAATCTGTCGGGTAACAATTTGGCTATATCCATCGTATAATCTGTGTCGTAATCATGGACGTGCTCAAGAAAATAAATCATCCAGCTGCGGAAGTCTACACCACTAGCTTTACAGCAGCCCATAAAGCTATAAATAATAGCGGTACTTTCCGCAGTATCATCATTCTGACAAAATAAGTAGTTCTTCCTACCTATGGCTACCGGCCTTACTGCATTTTCAATTCCATTATTATCGATATTATATCTTCCATCCAGATGATAGCGTGATAGTTTATTGAAACGCTTATAAGTATACAGGATTGCTTTTTCGATGGGGCTACCTTTGATAACTTTTGCATGTTCCGCTACAAGCCATTTTTCAAATCTAACCATTATGGGATAAGCAAGACGTTTTCTAAGCGCAGCTGCATCTTCAAATGACAACTCCTGTTCCTTTATTTGTCGTTCAACCTCGTAGAGTAGTTGGATTTGTTCCAAGGCACTTTCTGCTCGCTCCTTATCATTTTTGAGAGCCTCTGAAAATTTTCTTCTTGCATGTGCCCAACATGATAGTAAGATAACTCCTTTCTTTTCGTCCAACAACTCATATCGTGGAAAAAACGGAGTAGACTGTTACAGTCAAAACGGTCATACTGTTGCAGTTCTGATGTGGCAAAGTTAATGTTTTTTTCTTAAGCTGTCTCCTTTCAATGTAAATCTTGTCGCTGTGTTGATTACCCAATCTAAGATAGCATCTGCAGCCGAGACGTTGCTATCAAGCGTTTCGAACCAATTTGCGACAGGTAATTGACTTGCAAAAATCGTAGATTTATTGCCGTGCCTGTCTTCTATGATTTCCATTAGGTCGAGGACTTGTTCAGCGGTTAGTTTTTTGATGCCAAAATCATCTATGTTATCCTAACTTTGGGATAATCAAGTATAAGAAGGTCAAATTGCGACAATCGTTCGAATAGCTTTGGAAGCCGACTTTCTATGCGTACCATCGTAAGCTTTTCAAAGAGTTTCATCACGTTATAGTAGCGGACTTTATATCCACATAAGCATGTGTGATGACCAAGCGCCGAAGCCAGCCAGCTTTTGCCTGTACCAGTTGACCCGGTAATGATAATAGGATAGCCATGGGTGATATAGTCACATGTGGCAACCTCGTTAAGAAGAGACTGTTCGATACCACGGGCTGAGTCAGCTGCAATCTCAGCAAGTGCTACTGTATAGCGGAAGTGAGCGTTTTTGATTATCCTGTGAGTGCGATTGGACATGCGCATGTCATTCTCTCCCTGTATTAGCATACGCATTCCGTCAGCCATGAAGATTGAGTCGATTTTGTGTGCTTCCATAAGATTCTGCCATGTCTGGGCCATGTCGGGAAGTCGCATAGCCTTGAGGTCTGATAAGATTTTTTCCATTGTTGTACCGTTTCTTGAATGATTAATATGATTGTTATTTGTAAGCTTGCACTCCTCTGATGTTTGCGTGCAATGGTATTGCGGATTCCTGTGAGTCTATTTCTTGTTGCTGCAATGCAAGGTAACCCTGGCATTTTGACTTCACCAGATTGTTGATGAACGGGTAATTGCATTTCCCGTATTGAATGGATATCCTGCATGCAAGGAGAAAGATTTCAGGTTCAGTCTCACGAGCAATGGCAAGAATGCCTTGGGCTGAGCGGTAAAATAGTTCTGCCGGCCTGTCAGTAGCAGAAAACAGTTCACGCAGTACATATTCTGCCATGGGGCCGTACTTGGCTCCTTTATCTATGAAGTACTGTGGAGAGTAATCATAGTAAGCCTGTGTTTGCGAAGGTAGATGTTCCTTGACCCATGTGTATCCTCCTTGCTTGAATGAACGCACATGTGTGGCAATGCAGCTTCCAGCATGGAAGACTCTTACTTGGTTATCTGTAAATACGACCTCCACTTTATTGCCGATAAGACGAGAAGGAACCGAGTAATGGTGCCGTTCCTTTCCGAGCTGTATAAAACTGTTTGGAGCTACGGTAAGCACAGCATGACGCTTCATCTGGTATCGTTCTGTCGGTAACGGCAGCAATTCTGATTTCTCTGCGGCAAGGAAGCGTTCAACACGTGAGTAGTCACATCCCTGCATCCGTCGACTGTTGTACTTTTCAAGTAAATCTGCGATGGCGGCATTCAACTCCTGCAAGGAATGGAAGGTCCGGTTACGTAAGGGAGCGTATATCCGTTTATAGCTCTTATGCACGGCGTCCTCGACCAAGGCCTTGTCTTTTGGCCGGCGAACTCTCGCCGGCTGGGCACAGCAACCATAGTGCGTTGCCAGACTGTTCAGCCCGTCCGTCAGGCCTGGAGACCACTTGTCGAAAGACTTTACAGCAGAACGGAGATTGTCGGGAACGAGTATACGTGGCGCTCCTCCAAAGAACCGGATAGTTGCATCCACAGCGCCGAGGAAGTGCTCGATGCCCTGTGATGGTATGCAAGTGATGAAGGTGTATCCTGAATAGGGAAGAACCGCAGCGAACGTCTCGACAGGAACTATTTCACCTGTTTCCATGTCGACATAACTAAACTTGTCACCGGCAAAGTCGATATACATCTTCCCCCCAGGCTGATGGAGCATTTTAAGAACCGTGGAAGGTTTTACCGCCGCCGTGTTTTGCTTGAGGTGGTAACGGAATTGGGTTAACCCATAACCATTGGGCACATCTTTACGGTATTCTTCCCAAAGCAGGTATGTGGTCATGTGCTTTTTTTCAAGTTCCTTCTCAAAATAGGAAAGTCGTGTCTTGAAATCATCGAAGCGTTCATCACAATAGGCGGGATTGCCTCCATTGAACCGATGGTTTAACTCGGGGTCCTCCAAATCAATAAGCGAGTTAACATTCAATGAATCTTCGTTCCCCATCTTTAGATAGCGCTGAACGGTAGTTGGACTCATCGAGTATATTTCGGCCATTTTCCTGACCGACAATCCGTTTTTATGGCCCGTAAGGACCTGTTTGATGATATTCATATTCTTAGGTTGTGTAGCCATAGTCTTGAAGGAATTGATAATCCCCTCAAGATAATAAATTCATCAAAACTGTAACAGCATACTCCGATTGCTAAAAGGAAATCGCAAAACCCAATTTTACAACTTGCTGAAAATCAATAGTTCTAAAATTTGTCTAAAAAGAGAAATTCGCTATGTTTTTCAGCTTAGGTGTTGTAACAGCATACTCCGATTTTTCCAAATGGTTCTAATCAGCCGTTAGAGTACAGTTATGATCAAAACGGTAATTTAACCAAAGATTTAAATAAAGGTATATCGATAATTTCCTATAATTCATTAAATTTGCTTACATCATTATCTATATCAAACTCTTTAGGTTCTGCAACGAATAACTATACTTACTCTGCAGATGGCGAGAAATTGAAAGTTGAAATGAAATTTGGAGGTCTAATAGAAACAACGGATTATGTGGGTAATATGATATCTGAGAATGGGGCTTTGAAACGTATTTTAGTTGATGGTGGCTATGTTGAAAATGGTAAATATCATTTTTATATTATGGATCATCTGGGTAATAACCGTATAGTTGCACAAGCTGATGGTTCAGTGATTCAAACGAACCATTATTATCCGTTCGGGATGACTTTCATGGAAGATGGAACACACGATGCGAAAGCTCAGCCTTATAAGTATAATGGCAAGGAGTTTGATGGTGATAAATATTTATGATTACTTGGCTCGGAGTATGGATCCTGCAACGGGAAGATTTACAAGCATTGATCCGCTGACGGAAAAGTATTATTCGATTAGTCCTTATGCGTATTGTGGAAATAACCCAATAAATAGAATAGATCCTGACGGGCAATCGTGGGAGGCATTTGACAAAGATGGTAATACAATAAAAATCAATGATTACGAAAATCTACACGGTTATCGTTGGGTGGATTATGACACAGATGATAAAGGAAATAAAGTAGCAAGAGAAAACACAGTAGAAACAGCATATGTATTTGGAGTAGAAGGAATGACTACTTTAAGTTCTGAAGGATATAAAGTTCATAAAAACTGGCAAGCATATAGCAAAATAAGTACAGGAGATAAAAGAGCTGATTCAAATATTTCTTCATTAGACCCAAGAGTCCAAAATCAAATGAAAGCGGTTGTTTTAACATTGAGATTACGCTATGGAATAGATGTAAGAGGTGGAGTACAAGGCAGCTTCAGAACTTATTTTGAACAAGATGCTATATATGCAAGAGGAGCTTCAAAAGCTAAAGGAGGACAAAGCAATCATAATTTTGCTATTGCAATGGATGTTGCCATTTATGAGAATGGCAAATATTTATCAAAAGGCTCTGAATGACAATATAAAACTTATGGTAATATAGCAAAGAAACGTGGTTTAATGTGGGGTGGTGATTGGAAATCATTTGTTGACACAGCATTGAATATAAACACGATTTAACAATGAAGTAATTACAGGCACTTCCAAGAGATGAGAACGGTTTTTTAATCAAACTTCCCTAAATAATATGAAATCAGATTTTATAATAATAGTGATTTTGCTCTTCTTAATCTATTCTTGTACAGATAATAAGGTACAACCGAATCAAGCTAAAATAGTATCAGATTCAACTATTACGAGTAAATTGTATGAAAGCAAGGACAATGTAGAAGATGGAAATTTAGATTCAATCAAGCAGGTAATTCTAAAAGAAAGCAAAATCTCAAAAGATACACTAAGATATCATTTTTCAATTGAAGATATAGGCACTGAAGGTAATGAAGGTACAGCTTATTATGTAAATAATCAATTGCGGAAAGTGGAATTTGATATTTATACAAGTATGTGGAAAATACGTTTGCTATATCTTCTGAATAAAGATGATATTAAAGTTATAGAAGAAACTTTTAATATTCACGAGAATATAAAACAAGTAAGGAAACTGTCTTATCTCATAAATTTAGAAGGAGTTCCAATAGAGAAAGTGGATTCGAACAGAGTGGATGTTTTTCAATATATAAAAGATATAATTCCTTTTAAACTAAAGTAGTATAAAAGAATTACTCAACAACATACAACGTTATAGTAGTACGCTTGAGTCGTTTGTTAAGGAAAGCCACATCTATGATAGCGTAGGTGTGGCTTTTCTAGTATGCTCGGCATGAGTATTGTCTAACGGGTGTAAGTCCCTAACGCAGTCTTATAGCGGCAAGCGTACAGCCAACGGCAAGGGTGTTCGTAGCGATGCGGAATCCGAAGGGTAAGCTTCCGAGAAGTTAAAGAAAGACTGATCCTTTATTGTGTTTGAAGATCTTTAAATGTTTGTAGTTGGATTGGTTTTGCTATTAATGGCCTTTGGGACTTAAGCCGTTTTCCCCTGCTATAAAAAGAGAATCAGCCGATAGCTTATGTAAGCTGTCGGCTGATAATAGTTCCTAAAGTCGTTTATCATGCTTCATTTAGGACCCTCCCCAGTTAATCTTTATATCTTCGAAATTCTTTCTAAGACGATGCAAAACCGTTAGAAGAAATAACGTTCTAAGCTAGTGTGTCTACACAAAGTTAGGAACTATTTGATAACAAAAAAGCAGAATTTTACTGAACCAGATAAAAATGCGTCTGAAACCGCTTTTTTACGATCTGAACCAGTGTTATGCCTTGAGCTATCTATCCATCCACTTTTTTAGCAAAGAGGCTCTCTCTTTACTCACAATGAGTTTTGTATCGGGATAGTTCCTGAGATGAAGCAATAGTTTCCCATTAAAATGGTTGCTGATATGCCGTATGCTGTCGATATGAATAATAGTCTGCCGACTTGCTCGAAAGAATAAATCGGGATTGAGTTCCATTTCCAGATCGTCCAAAGACATACTGATGACCATTGAGGCATTATTGGTTAGATGGAGGTGAGTGACCTTATTTTCGGTGTCTATGTGACTGATATTTTCTACGCGAACAATCTTGTACCCATCTTGGTAGGAGAGTAGAAAGCGTTCCCGAAAACGGAAGTTATGGCGTTGCAATATATCGAGAAGTTCGGGCATGTGAGTATTGCTCTCTTCCGGGATGAACTTTTTTGCTTTCTCTATAGCTGTTTTGAGTTCTTCCGCATCGATGGGCTTCATTAGATAATCGATGCTGTTATATTTGAATGCGCGCAAAGCATATTCGTCGTATGCCGTTGTGAAAATGATAGGTGCTGAGAGATACTCTGTTTTTAAGGCATTGAAACAAAGTCCATCATTTAGGCAGATGTCTGCTAAAATGAGATCAGGTTGTTGGTCTTTTAAATATTCTGTGACTTCGTGGTTACTCATTAAGGGACCTTCGATTTGAAAAGACGAATCGAGGTCATTTAACAACCGCTTTAGGCGGGTGAAGTTGTAGATTTCATTTTCGATGATTAAGATTTTCATAGGTTTCGATGTTTAATAGCGGTAGAATAACAGAGTAATGAGTATTCGATTTTCTGATAATAGGCATCTTGTCGCAGAGCAATCGATAGCGGCCAACAAGATTGCTTAATCCGACCCCAAGCGATTCTATGGGCGTATTAATAGGGCGAAGCGGGTTGCTGACCATTAAATTGTTTTCAGAATGAGTGATATGAATGGTTAGCGGTTGTTCGATGGAGATTTGGTTATGTTTGATGGCATTTTCTATAAGCAGTTGTAGGCTTGAAGGTGGAATATAGGCTTCGTCTACTTCTGATATCGTTGGATCAATGATAATCTCCAAGGCTTTGCCATAACGTACGTTCATGAGATAAGCATAATGAGTGGTAGAGGCTATCTCTTCATGAACAGTGATCAGGTGTTTGTTTAGATTCTGAATCATATGCCTATAGACTCTAGCCATATTCGACAGAAAACGGTCGGCTTGTTGAGTGTCTTCTTCTATTAACCCTTGTAAGATGTTAAGGCTGTTGAATACGAAATGAGGATTAATCTGTTGTTTGAGGAAATCGAGTTGGAGCTGTTGGCTCATGCTTTTCTGTTGCAAGGCCTGGAACTGTATTTTTTCTTTTTCAAGAACAACCCGGTAATAGGCGCGATTGGCATGAATGGCCGAAATAGCTGATGCGATAAGACCTAAAACGTATATATCAATGACTTGAAGTTCTTTCTCTTCAATATAGAATAGAGAGTATACTCGTGAAATAGAGTATGCCAAAAGTAAATTGATCAATACGATGCCGACTGTATAAAAGAGTTGCCATAAATAATGCTTTTCCCCTGTGATCTTAATCCTGAATATGAGGTTACTTATTAGAAAAGCAAGAGCCGTGAAAAGTGAAGTCACTCCGAGGTCTATCGTGATTTCGGTTCTCCAATCGTCGAAGTAGAAGAAATCTCTTTGTGCTGTAGTGTCGAGCACAAACCACAGAGCATAATAGATGCCCAAAATAAGAATGGACAGTAATACCCAATGCAACAGAAGTTTGAAAATCCGTTTCATTTTATTTGATTTGTTCGGTTATTTGTACAAAGATAGATTATATATTTGATATATTTACGGCATATACGTTGATTCCTTGTGTTTTTATGTGTTTAATTTATTCTTTTACCGTATTGGATATAAACAACTGTTCCTCTAGATTAAATTCTCGGAATGATCCGTTAGCGGTTTGACTTCGATAAAACGATGATTAGTGATGCGATAGCATTACGGCTTTCCACTAGCATAAGGATGATGATCTCTTCGGTTAAGGATAGCTTGGGGCTATTCATCAGTTTATTTTAGGCTAAGTTAATCTTTTATCTGTAAAATAAATAAGTCTAGAGGTGATTTTTTTTGATTAGCGTGCAAGAATAGACGCCTAGACAGAAGGAGACCCAATAAGGTCGATTGCGAGAAATAAGATGGTTGTTTAACAAGGCCGTGCTGCTTGTTATAGCGCCGTATGGTATGCCAAGCTTCTTAACCTTTTTGATAAATTCGTTCAAGGGCCTCAATGTTGAGTACATGGATTTCCTTACCATGAATACGTACTAAACCTTCAGCCTCAAAATTCTTGAGTACGCGGATGGCATTTTCGGTATTTACGGCTGCAAACTCTGCTAGATCTTTACGCGACATATAATCGAAAACATTGAAGTGCTCGGTATTGAAAGTGTGAAGATAGAGCAGGGCACGAGCCACTTTCCCATGCATCTGTTTGTAGAGATGACTATGGAGCAAGTCGAAGAAACTATTTTCGAGTTCGCTATAACGGCGAATCAATTGGAAACTCATTTCCGGATTTTCTTGGATCACACTCAATAGGTAGTCGCGCTCAAAGAGGCAAAGCGTCACATCAGTCAGGGCCACTACAGAGTAGTTGCTCACTTT
Source organism: Bacteroides sp. (assembly GCA_047975405.1). Classification (GTDB taxonomy): domain Bacteria; phylum Bacteroidota; class Bacteroidia; order Bacteroidales; family Bacteroidaceae; genus Bacteroides. Next base: position 9,851 of record JBKEDO010000058.1, on the reverse strand, counting down.
ATTATTAAATAATCCGGAGAGAGCGATAAATTCACCTTGGCCAACCAGCCGCAGGTTCGTGTTACGCGAAGCGTTACCTTCAATATATTCTTTCACGATGCCGTCTAACACAAACATTACCGACGGGGCAAAGCTGCCTTGTTTACTGATAATATCTCCTTTTTGGAAAGTCAGCTGTCGCTTGTGTTCCTGAAGTTCATTGAGCTTCTCTTCCGATAGTTTTGAAAAGCAAGATGCACCCAATTGGATAACGGGAAACTTAGATATTAATTCTTCTGTACTCATGATCAAATTGAAAAGGTTTAACGGCCTGTTCGTTATGTGATATCAGTACAAAAGTATAAAAAATGCAGAGAGATCCAACCGATAACAGAATAAAATGAGAAGGTCGGCTACTCCAGGGCAGTCGACCTTCTTGATTTTATAGATGGGCATTGGGTGATTAATGCGGAAGAAGATGGTCTTTGATCTGAACAAAGTCCTCTACATTAATCACGAAAGCACGGACAGGAAAGCGAGATTGGTTACATTCGTTACATTGCTCAATGGTGGTGAGTGCTTTTTGAGCCGTCTCTTCATCCGTAAAGCTGAACAGCAGGATGGAGTTTGTCTTGCCATTTTCGCTACCGAACCAACCGGGCATTGAATCACGCTTCTTGTAACCTGTGATATCGGTGACGCTGAAAATGCCAATGCCGGCTTGTTGTAAGAGTTTGCCGACTTTATGTTGTAACTCTTTGATACTTAAAACGATTAATAATTTCATGGTTATCAGATTATTTGTTCTTATTCTTCAACATTTTGAAATAGAGCAAGGGGACTACAATCAAGGTGAGGATGGTTGAGGTGAGTGTACCTCCCATGAGTGAAATGGCTAAACCTTGGAATAAAGGGTCAAACAAAATCACTATCGCACCAAGAACCACCGTGCCCGCTGTTAAGGTAATCGGCAACGTACGTACTGCGCCAGCCTCTATGATGGCTTGTTTCAAAGGAATATTTTCCTTTAGACGAATGTCGACAAAGTCGATGAGCAATAGAGAGTTTCGTACCATAACTCCTGCCAGAGCGATAAACCCGATCATGGAAGTGGCACTGAAGTAGGCTCCCATGATCCAGTGGCCGACCACTATACCGATCAGTGACAATGGGATGGCAACGAGCATGACGACGGGAGCCATGAAGTTTTGAAACCAACCAACGATGAGTAGGTAGATCATGAGCAGGGCAATGGCAAAAGCAATACCAAGATCACGAAAGACATCGTAGGTGATTTGCCATTCTCCATCCCATTTCATCGTGTAATTGTCCTCTGTTTCCGGGGCAGAGTTGTGCAGCACCGAAAGGTCATACCCTTGAGGGAGTTGAATCTCTTTCATGCGTTTGTTGAGGTCGAGCATGGCATAAGCCGGACTTTCGAGGGCTCCTGCTAGATCGGCGGTTACCATTACGACGCGCTTTTGATCTTTACGCCAGATGCTCTTGTCTTTAATTTGCTCAACGGGTTGAGCGATATCGCCAAGAAGAACGGTTTGTCCATAACTGTTAACTATCGGTAGGTTCTTTAGCGATTCAATCGACGATTTATCTTCCGCACTGACTTTGAGATGAATGGGAATAGGCGATAAACTGTTGGACTGATGGAGCATGCCGACCTCTTTTCCGGAAATGGCTGCGCGTAAGTTCTCGGTGACTTTAGCCGGAGGAACGCCACGTTGCATCGCTTTTTCTTTATCGATGGCAAAGGTGATCTCTTTTTGATCGTCTTCTATTAAGACATCCGTATCGACTACACCTGCAGTGGAGTTGAAAAGTTGCTGTACCTGACGGGCCACATCAATTTGTCCGTTGTAGTCGGGACCGTAAATCTCGGCAACGATGGTTGAAAGTACCGGAGGGCCGGGAGGGACCTCTACCACTTTCACATTAGCTCCCCAACGTTTGGCGATGCTCTGAATCGGTTCGCGCATCTGCTTGGCAATATCATGACTTTGAATTGAGCGGTCGTTCTTGTCGGTTAGGTTGACTTGAATATCGGCCATATTTTCTCCTTTTCTTAGGTCGTAATGACGCATCAGCCCGTTAAAACTAATCGGTGCGGAGGTGCCGACATAAGTTTGATAGTTCAAGACCTCGGGTTGTGTGGCAACAAAAGCGGCTATTTCTTTAGTTACTGCAGCTGTTTGTTCCAATGTGGCTGTTTCGGGCATATCAATCACTACCTGAAACTCGTTCTTATTGTCGAATGGTAGCATTTTCATCGGTACCACTTTGAAGTAAAAGAGCGAAACGGAGCCCAATAGCAAAGCAAGGGTGACTAACATGAACGTCCAACGTTTACGGCGCGATTCGAGCATTGGGGTAATGGCCCAGGCATAGAAGCGGTAAAGGCGAGTCTTGCTTAGATCATACTCTTCACTCTCTGAAGCAGAACCTTTCTTCTTATCGTCCTTGTGGCGTAAGAAGATATAACCGAGATAGGGGGTCAGAGTCAGTGCCACAATCAATGAGAAGGTCATAGCAATAGAGGCACCGATCGGCATCGGACTCATGTATGGTCCCATCAAACCCGACACAAAGGCCATCGGAAGCACGGCAGCGATAACCGTCAGCGTTGCTAAAATGGTAGGGTTACCCACTTCGTTAATGGCATACAAGGCCGCTTGTCTGAACGATAAGTACTTCATCTTGAAGTGTCGGTGCATGTTCTCGGCGATGATAATCGAGTCGTCGACCACAATACCGGTTACAAAGACTAACGCAAAAAGGGTGATTCGGTTGAGCGTATAGTCCATGAAATAATAGGCAAACAGGGTCAGTGCAAAGGTGATGGGGACGGATAGGAAAACGACTAGTCCTCCGCGCCAGCCCATGGCTAACATCACAAAGAGGGTCACGGCAATAATGGCACCCATGAGGTGAACCAAGAGTTCGGACACTTTCTCGGAAGCTGAGGCTCCGTAGTTACGAGTCACCGTGATTTCTATATCGGGCGATAAAGATTCTGTCTTCAGATGGTCAACTTTAGCGAGAATCTTTTCCGATAGTTTCATGGCATCGGTACCTTCCTGTTTGGAGATCGCAATGGTCACCGCTTGGTAATCAGAAGGACTCTGGGTACGTAAAGCTTCGTCCGCACTAGCTCCATAGCCAAACGAACTAAAGGTCTTTGGCTCGGCTGTGGGACCATCGGTGATGGTCGCAATCGATGAAAGGTAAACAGGGTGTCCTTGGTTTTGTCCGACGATGAGTTGCTCCACCTCTTCACGCGTATGAAGGAAATTGCCCGAAGCAATGGCATACGTTTGATTACCTTGGTAGAGGTTCCCGGCTTGCATTTGAAAGTTAGCCGCTTGCATGTACTGACTGACAGTGGCTAAATCAAGATGAACACCCGAGAGTTTGTCTTTGTCTATCACCACTTGAATCTCACGAGGACGTCCGCCGATGATATCGATATTGGTGACGTGCCCGATCTTTTTGATTTCGTTGCGTATCAGTTCGGCTTGTTGACGTAAGAGGTAGTCGCCGGTTTGTTTGCTCCAAAGTGTGAGTGCTAAGACCGGTACATCGTTGATGGAACGTGTTTTGATCAAGGGCATGGTGGCGCCTTGTGGCATCTTGTCCATGTTCTTCATCAATTCGGTGTAGAGCTGCACGAGTGACCGTTCGTAATCTTCACCGACATAGAATTGTACCGTGAGCATGGCTTGGTCGCTCATAGACGACGACATGATATGCTCTACCCCTTTAATGTTTGAGAGCGTTTTCTCTAACGGAGCAACGACCTTGGTTTCCATTTCTTCAGGGGTAGCTCCGGGCATACCGATAAAGATGTCGGCTACCGGTAGGTTGATCTGTGGCTCCTCTTCTCTTGGAATGAGATAGATACTATATAACCCGAGTAAGACGAAAGCAATCATCAGCAACAGTGATAATTTGCTTTGCAAAAAGCCCTTGGCTATCTTTCCTGCAAATCCTTCTTTCATATCTGTTTTAATTCTTTAGTTCTACTTTAAGTCCATTCTCTAAGCGTTTGCCTTCAGGCAGGATGATTTGATCGGTCGGCTGTAGCCCGGAGGTCACCTCCACTTGGTCATTCATGCGTTGTCCCACTCTAATCCACCGAAGGGTCGCTGTTTGTGTGGGCGATACCACGAATACCCCGGTCAATCCGTCTTTCTCTATTAAAGTCGAGGTTGGAATGACTAAATTACCCGTTGGGCGTTCTTGAACCATCGATTCCAAAGGAATCATGACATTGGCATACATCCCTGAGTAGAGCTTCTTGCGCATCTCGGTTGGTACGCTGATGCTGACCCGATATTGTCCGCCGGTCTCCACTGATGAGAGACTTTTTTCAGTGATGGGAGCTTCAAAGCGAAGGTTGGCCGACTTGATGCTGACTATCGCTTTCATCCCTTTTTCTATGCGGCTGATATCCGATTCGGTTACCGAACTTTCAACGACCCATTCGTTGCCCTTCTCTACGACGACAAGTGGCATACCCGGATTGGCTAGTCCCCCTAAATCGATATTGATTTGTGAGACCATTCCACTAAACGGAGCGGTGATACGAGTGTAGGCTTGGTGAGCTACGACCTCTTTACGCATTTGTCTGGCTGCATCTAATTTCGATTTCATCGAAAGGTAGTTGAGGTGAACATTCTCATATTCTTTTGTGGAAACTGTTTGTTTGGCCAGCATGGCTGCAAAGCGTTCTTCGTCTTTTTGAGCCACGTTAAAGGCTGCTTCTGCTTCGCGAATCATAGCCTCTGTCTGTGCTTTTTTAGCTTGAAGTTCGTCGTCGGAGATCGTCAGCAGCAATTGTCCCTGACCGACAAGATCACCTTTCTTCACCCGAATGGAAGTGACGGTTCCCATGGACCGGGTACCGAGTCGAGCGATCTCTTTCGATTGGACACGTCCATTGCCGATGACGGCTTGGGTCTGTTCTGCTGTGGGCTGAATCGTTTTTACTTGGATAACGGACGCTGTTGACGACTTTTCCGATGACGAGTTTGAGCAGGCTGAGAAAGTCAGTCCAATGGTTAGGATCAATCCTGATAAGTTTACAATTCTTGTTTTCATATGTTGTTCTTTTATTATTCGTTGGTTGAAGTCATGAGTTGAAGATAAGCGATGGTCAGGTTCTTTTTAAAGGTGACCACTTCGTTGTTGAGTCTAGCCTTCGATAGCTGAGTTTGGATACGCAGATAATCGGCGGTAGTGGTCAGCCCTTGTTGATAGCGGTCGCTTTGTATGACTAAAGCTTCTTCGGCTTGCTGTACCATCGACTCCGATAATTGACGTTCATAATTCAGATCGGTCCATTGTCTGAGTGTTTTTTGATAGTCGACTTCAGCTTCAGACTGGACTTCGTTGATCTTGCTGATGAGCTGTTGTTGCTCAAACTTAGAAGCTTTGATCTTCTGCCAGTCCTTTGTGCCTGAGAAGATGCGCCAAGAGAGGCGGATGCCGGCAAAGTAACTATCGGCGGTAAATCGGAAAGGCTTCGAATCATTGAACTGGTAATTGCCAAAGGCGTTGATGCGCGGAATGAGCGACATCTTATCGGCTTTGAGCTTATTCGTGGCTGCCGATAATCCCGATCTGTAGGCTAAAAGATCGGTGCGCGTATAAAGGTTCAAGGAGGGAATGACTCCTTCGGTCGGGATGAGGTTGTCGACACGGTAGACCACTCCCGGCGTCGTTCCCATGAGAAAGCTCAGTTGATCGGAACTATTAGCCACCTGACTGGTTGCGTGTTTAAGTTCCGTTCTGATCTGATTCTGGTAAACTTGTGCTTCCAGCCAATCGGCCTTTTGAATTAACCCTTGGTTGAACATGGATTCAGCGCGTTCAACAAACGCATTGGCGGTGGTTAAGGCTTTTTCCATGACGTCAACGGTACGGTAGGCTAGTCCGATTTCTAAGTAGGCTTTTTTCACCTGAAAGCGGAGATATTCTTCGCGTCGTTTCTGACTCCACTCTTGCATCTTTGCGTAATGTTGTGCACTGCTACGTTGAAAAATAGCATCTAGGTTGAATATCGGTTGAACGACCTCTATTTGTGCTGAGAAATCTTTGTTGAATCCCGGTTGATTGAGCTTTTGAGGATCGAAATCGACCGGGGTAACGCTCTGCTCTTGCAACTTAAATCCAAAAGCATTCAGCGGATTATTGGTAAAATAGGCGTTATACGATAATTCGACTTGTGGTAAGAACACCGCATTGGCTTCTCGACTATGAGCTTTAGCTGCTAGAGCTGTAAACTTGGCTTGCTTTAAAGATTCATTATGAAGAATGGCCGAATCAATAGCTTGTTCTAATGAGAGAGGTTTGACCTCATCTTGCGCATGGCTTTGAGTTGAAAGGAAAAGCAATGCGAACGTAGTGACGTAAAATAGACGGTTGATTTTCATATCATTCTGTTTTTTTTGCAAAGGTATAGGATGCCCGATTTCTTTTCTAAGATTCGGGACTGATGTCTGTCAAGGGGACTACTGTTATACAACAGCCCAGGGGTACGATTAGTTTGAGCGTTGCTTGGTGTCTGGTTTGGACCCGGACTTTAGAACTGATCTTTTCTGAAATCGTTTTTTATTGTTAACTTTCGTCTTGTGCTAAAGAATTGTGGCCTCAGAATCTGTATATTTGTAGTCTTAAATAATTTGAGTTGATGATAAGTTGTTCCCTTTTATTGAAGCGTCCTTTTATTTGGATGACCCGTTTTCGTCGTCGATGTGGATATGGTGTTCACTCTCCATTTGCATTTAACTTAATTACCAATGTGATTTATGAACATCGGCCTTATTATGCTTATGATAAGTTGCAACAATTGTCGGCAGAAAGTGGCTTGAAATCTCGATTGGGATGGCGGGAGAGGAAGGTGAACCGACTGCTCTTCCGATTGGTGAACTGGGCACAACCCCATGTCGTGCTGCGGATTGGAGAGGCATCGTTGTCGGATCTGTATCTTCAAGAACCAATAAAATCAATGGCTTATTGTTCCGGCGAGGCTTTAAAAGATTGCAAATTGGATGAACAAAGCTTGATTGATTTCCTTTATATAAACAACCTTGATGCAGAAGAGGTGGAACGAACGTTTGAGGAAGGTGCGGAACGTGTGCATCCTGATAGTTTATTTGTGGTGCGAGGCATTCATTACTCTTCCGATTTAAGGGCGTGTTGGAATAGAATGAAAGAAGACGAACGCGTTGGAATTACATTCGACCTCTATGATGTTGGTCTACTCTTCTTTAATAGAAAGAGAATAAAGCAACACTATGTGGTCAACTTCTAATTGGGGTCTGACGTTTATATTCTCAGTGATTAATTTTAAAACTATAGCGATATGAAAAAGAGCTTGGTCTATACAAAAACAGGAGATAAGGGTACTACTAGCTTAGTCGGCGGGACACGGGTTCCTAAAACTCATGAACGACTTGAAGCCTATGGAACGATTGACGAACTTAACTCTAATTTGGGAGTTTTAATCTCATTACTTCCCGATGGAGCCGATCGGACGTTTGTTCTCCGTATTCAGCATAAGTTGTTTGCTGTAGGGTCTTATTTGGCTACTGATCAAGAGAATACGACGTTGAAGGAAGCAAGTATCATTACACCGGAACACGTCGAGGAGGTGGAAAAAGAGATCGACCGTTTGGATGCACAACTACCGCCGTTGGCTGCTTTCATTATTCCGGGAGGCTGCCACTCGGCTGCTGTCTGTCATGTTTGTCGAACGGTTTGTAGACGTGCAGAACGCCGAATCTTGGTTTTATCTGAGAAATATACCATATCCCTAGAATTGTTGGCTTATGTCAACCGAATTTCTGATTATTTGTTCGTTTTATCGCGAGAACTAAACTTTCTTGAACAAAAGACTGAAATATTTTGGGATAAAACTTGTAAGTGAGATAAAATATTATACTTTTGCCGAAAATTAGAGATTAAGTATTAAATATCAACACTTTTAAATACTGAAGCTTATGTATTGGACTTTGGAATTAGCATCAAAGCTAGAAGATGCTCCCTGGCCGGCTACCAAGGATGAACTTATTGATTATGCCATGAGATCGGGTGCACCTCTTGAAGTCATAGAAAACCTCCAAGAGATGGAAGATGAAGGTGAAATCTATGAGAGTATAGAAGATATTTGGCCGGATTATCCGAGTAAAGAAGACTTCTTTTTTAATGAAGATGAGTATTGATCGGCAAAATTGATTGAATAAAGCAAAAGTGTCTAAGCTTTCGATAAGCTTAGACACTTTTGTTTTATGGTAAAGCTGATGTGCCTTTTTGTCTCTTATTTAATGTTTTTTTGAACAGTCTGTACTTTTTTTACGTTTTTAGAGTGTTATATTTGTCGCAAATTTAATATTTGACCTTATGAAAAAAATTATTAGTTTTCTATTCATAGTTGTATGCATTGGTATGACTATGCCTTCCCAAGCCCAAATCCGTTTTGGAGTTAAAGGTGGCTTGAATTTGTCGAAAGCAAGTCTTTCTACGGATGCTTTTAAGAAAGATAACTTCACCGGATTCTTTATTGGCCCAATGGCAGAAGTCACTATTCCCGTTGTGGGTTTGGGTGTTGATGGAGCTGTCTTGTTTTCTCAACGTGGAGTGAAGTTGAATGACCAAACGATAAAGCAGAATGGTATTGATATTCCAATTAACTTAAAGTATAATATCGGATTGGGAAGCATGCTTGGCATTTATCTCTCTGCAGGTCCTGACTTCTATTTTGATTTTAAGAAAGATGAATCGATCACTTGGGACTCTTTCGATCGGAAGAAAGCTCAGGTTGGTTTGAATCTTGGAGCGGGAGTGAAACTTGTGAAACATCTACAGGTGGGTGTCAATTGGAATATGCCTTTAACCGATACAGCCAAATTTACGCTCAATAATGCTGAGGAGTCGTATAAGACAAAGACTTGGCAAGTGCTCGTTGCTTATATGTTTTAATGTGATTCTATAAGAGTAAACAACGATTGTTTATTTCACATCTCCCACATCTCATTAGAAAGGCCCTATTCATTGGCTTTTTAATGAGATGTGGGAGATTCTTTTTTCCGTCTCCCGGTCTTTTAAGCGCAAATTCACCGTGATTAAAATTCTAGCAAAGTGTGCCTGTAAATCGTAGCTTACGTCGCCTTCTGAGTTTCATACGTTGATAATCTCATTTTTGTCCTAACGAAACAAAAGTTTCCTCCTTTGAAAATAAATTTCGAAGGGAGGAAACTCGATTATCAAAGGAGGAAACTGAAACGACAGGAAAATGCACCTCCACGAGGTGGTAGATCAATGATCTGCCACCCATCTGTCACACCGATCTGTCACACCTTTTTTGATCTGTCAATCAGTAGCTTAGTTGCCTTTTTGTGACAGATGGCAGATAAAACTCAAAAAATAACTCTAAGAGAGGGAATATTTCAGACTATGGTTATATCATGGCATACGATAGGTCTAATAAACTAGGACTTCGCTCTACTCTTTGGGGTGGTGAATAGGGGCATCCGAAGCGATGTGCAACAGATCGGAAGAGATGAGCGATGGTACTTCTGTGTTTAATCGGATGTGAAAAATGAAAGATGAAAGTTGTGATGAAGATTTGCATTCTAGGTAGTACTTTGAGTCAGAATGTTTTTTGTATCTTTGTCTCGGTATGAATAAATATGTTGATGTCGTATTGCCGTTGCCGTTATCTCAATGTTTCACTTACAGTCTTCCTCTAGAATTAGAGAAGGTTGAGGTGGGATGCCGGGTTGTTGTCCCTTTCGGCTCTAAGAAATTCTATACGGGAATTGTGCTTCGTGTACATCATTCTGCCCCTGTAGGATACG
>JBKEDO010000109.1:0-44112 GCA_047975405.1 Bacteroides sp. | reverse complement strand
GAGAGTTAAAGAGTCAATCGATCTTTGATACTCTTCCTGAGATGATTACGGTACTCGATCATTCAGGAAACATTATCGAACTCGTCTCTTCTCCATCGACTAATCATTTAGAAGGAATCACCTCGCAGGAGATTGTTGGATCAAACATAAAAGAGATTCTACCGGAATCGGCTTATTATAATATTGCGGAAAATATGAAAAAGGTCATTGAGACTTCCAAAGACTCTATTGCCAATCATCGACTCTTGTTGAATGGGGAGATGCATTATTATGAGAACCATATCTTTCCGCTAGACGATCAGTATTTACTTTGCATCTGTCGCGACATCTCAAAAAGATACATGGCCGAATGCATTAATCAAGAGCAGCAAAAGGAGATTACCCGATTGAATGCTTTGATGGGAGCGATCTTAGATAACATCCCGGTGTATCTTTTTATCAAAGATTCCGGAAACAATTTTAGATACCTCTATTTTAATAAAGCTTTTGCTGATAATTCTGGGATACCGATAAACAAAGCCGTTGGAAAGAATGACTACGAAATTTTTACTCGTACTGAAGATATGCAAAAGTTTCGCGAACTTGATTTGAAGGTATTAAAAGAGGGCGAACTTTCGTATGTTGAGGATTATGAAACAGCCAATGGGGATATACGGTTTATTAAAACGTTGAAGAAAACGTTGAGATCGAGCACTGAAAAACCTTATATTATTGGTGTATCGTGGGATATTACTGATAGTAAGCAGGCGGAGCGAACGTTGGTTGAGGCTTTGACTAAGGCGGAGGAGAGCGATCGACTAAAATCGGCTTTTCTCGCTAATATGAGCCATGAGATACGTACGCCGTTAAATGCGATTGTAGGCTTTTCGAAGCTTATCAGTGAAGTTAATGACGAATTGGATAAGCAGCAGTTTGCTCAAATCATCGAAACCAATTCTGAGATGTTGCTTCATCTCATCGATGAGATTCTTGATATTTCGGCTATCGAAACCGGTACGTTGAAATTATCGATGGCATCTGTACGCTTGCTCGATATTTGCATTCAACTCGAACAGCAGTATAACTATACTTCCAATAATGACGTTAAACTTTTTTTCGATACTAAAGATTCCGATCTTTATGTAAAAGGCGATTGGGATAGAATTACTCAGGTCATCACTAACTTACTGAATAATGCCTTTAAGTTTACGTCTTCGGGAGAGATTCATTTTGGCTTTGATCAAAAAGGCGATTTTGTGGAGTTTTATGTGAAAGATACCGGAATCGGCATTCCTGCGGAGAAGGCTTCGAAGATCTTTGAACGTTTCGGTAAGGTCGATACGTTTGTTCAAGGTACCGGATTAGGGCTGACGATTTGTCGTTCTCTAATAGAACGGATGAATGGCCGTATTTGGTTACGCTCTCAAGTCGGCAAAGGAACCACCTTTTACTTTACGATGCCATGTGATAACTAATCGGGGATAATACATCTATTTTCTTAAAACCATCATCTCGCCTTTACAAGGATTCACTTGTAAAGGCGAGATGATAAATAGGTTTCTTATTAGAGGCTACTTCTTCAGCTTGGGAGTTAGTGTCTCTTTATATTTTACTGGATTGTTTAGAATGGTCATGGCTTCTTTCAAACCGGCATCTTCTTTTAACTGCTGGATGATACTTCCTCGTTGGAAATAATAGCGTTTGATAATTTCTAAGGACATCATGTTGCGAATGTCTTTTGAGAAGTGATCCAAATCTCTATCTAAGTTATGTGATAGCTTTTTCTCCAGAGCTTTAAACTCAGTCGAAGCATCGGACATGTACCCCTCAAATTCGGCCGCTTCTTTTAATGTTCTTAATATCTTCTCACTCTGTTGGTCGTATTTGAAATTGGCTTTCTTGACCATCTCCTTAAATTCTTGGTAATCGGCATCCGTTAGACTGAACTTTTCCGGAGTCACAGCCATTGGATGTTGCAAACAATAGTGTGTGGCATAATCAAAGATCAGATTATCACGTACCAGATAGAATAAGATATTGGGTAGCTTCTCTTGTTTAACAACAATGTCGGGTGAAATACCACCGCCATCACGGACCTCACGACCGGCAGCCGTATGGAATACATGAGTCAGACTGTCTGGAATCGTACCGATGCTACCGTCTTCATTACGATGTTTATAATCGATGGCTTGTACGCAACGCCCACTCGGAATATAATATTTTGAAGTGGTGATCTTCATGGTTCCTCCATATGGTAATGGACGAGGAACTTGGACTAATCCTTTGCCGAATGTACGGTTACCAATGATTACGGCTCGATCTAAATCCTGCAAGGCACCCGATAAGATTTCGGAAGCAGAAGCCGTACCACTGTTGACCAATACAACAATCGGGATCTCTAAATCTAAAGGCTCACGCAACGTCTTATATGTATTGTCTGCTTGCTTTATTTTTCCTTTAGTGGTTACAATCACTTTTCCGCGAGGAAGGAACATATTGGCTATTTCAACGGCTTCGTCCAATAATCCTCCTCCGTTATTCCGTAGGTCGATGATTAAAGAAGTTGCCCCTTTTTTCTTAAGATCAAGAAAAGTCTTCTTGAAATCTTTTGAGGGATTACCGGAGAATGTGCTTAAGCTGATATATCCAATGTTGTTGCTAAATAAAGTAGAGTAGGGGATTGCAGGCGTCTGAATAGATTCACGAGTGATCGTAAAATCCATTGGTTTTAGCTTTCCTTTGTCTGTAGGACGCTCTATTTTTAATTTCAACGTTGTTCCGGCCTGGCCACGTAGCATCTGACTGATTTCACCATTGTCCTTTCCGGCTAAGTCTTGCCCGTCAATTGCCATTAGAATATCTCCGGCTTTTAGTCCCGCTTTTGCTGCAGGCGTGCCTTCAAAAGGCTCTGAGATCATGGAACGTTTAATCTTTGGATTATAGGTAATGAACGAACCAATACCTCCAAAGCTACCTTTGATCATCTGTTCCAATTCGCTCTGATCGTCTTCTGGAAAATATTCGGTATAAGGGTCAAGAGAGTATAGCATGCGATCTATCCCTTCCCGAATGGTTTTGTTGGGGTTGATCGTATCCACATAAAATAGATCCAACTCTTTGACTATGGCATTAAAGATATCTAAGTTCTTTGCTAATTGAAAATTACGATCACTACTGTTTTTAAAACTAAAAAGAGTGATGACGAGTAACAATATTATCGAAATAATCCCATTGCGCTTATTTAATATCTTTCTCATATGCCTAAGTTGTTTAAGTTTCAGTACGGTAAAAGTAACTTATTTGTGGATCACTCAGATAGAATAAGGTTAATATTTAACTTAATTTCATCCCAGCGTTCTTTAGGCATGGTCGTACCAATCACTTGAATGACATGACCTGAGAGTAGTGCTCCTATTTTGGCACATCGCTCAAGTGAATAGCCGCAAGTCAATCCATAGAGGAAGCCCGCAGCGAAGTAATCACCAGCTCCGGTGGTATCTACAACTTGATGGACCGGAATAACACCGACTTTGAGACTTTCAGTGCCTTTACGTATGAATGAACCGTTGCTGCCCACTTTGACAATCGCGATGCTGCATTGTTTTCCGATAAGGTCTAATGCTTTTTCCGGTGATTCTCCGGTGAAAGCCTTCGCTTCCTCTTCATTGGCAAAAACGATATCCACATATTTTTCAACCAGAAGGGTGAAAAATTCTAAGTCGCCTTCAACAATATTGTAGCTAGCTAAGTCTAGACAGATTTGCAAGCCTTCTTCTTTGGCTAATTCTATGGCCCTAAGAATCATTTCATGATCTTGTACCAGATAACCTTCAATAAATAGGTAAGAGTAACCCTTAAATAAGTTGGAAGTCAGATCTTCTGATTTTAAGGTTGCAGCTGCTCCTAGATAAGTTCCAAATGTGCGCTCGCCGTCGGGTGTGATGAATGTTGAAGCGACCCCCGATGGAAGAGAATCCGATAATAAAAGTTTGTCCTCAATATTGTTTTTTCTGAGGTTGGTGCGGAAAAAATCACCATAAGTATCATTCCCAATTTTTCCAATAAATCCGGTTTTGGCTCCTAAACAAGAGAGTCCTAATATTGCATTTCCGGCAGAACCACCTGTTGCGAGATGGGTTTTCATCTCTGTAAATTTAGAGTTAATCTGCTGTAGCTTAGTGTTATCAATGAGTTGCATGCTTCCCTTTGGTAATTCCATTTCGGTTAAGAGGGTATCGTCTTTTAGGGTTGCAAGTACGTCTACTAGGGCGTTGCCTAATCCTATTATTTTATCCATTTTCAATATTTTTTTTGCAAAGATATTGCATATTTCAAAATATCCTATTACTTTTGCATCGCAATTGAGAAAAACATTCTTCCTTAGCTCAGTCGGTTAGAGCATCTGACTGTTAATCAGAGGGTCCTTGGTTCAAGTCCAAGAGGAAGAGCTGAAAGAGATCAATTGTACATTCTTCCTTAGCTCAGTCGGTTAGAGCATCTGACTGTTAATCAGAGGGTCCTTGGTTCAAGTCCAAGAGGAAGAGCAGAAGTCCACTTATAGTGGACTTTTTTGTTTTATATCCTTTCCATTATTCGGCGATGGCTAGAGTTAAGATGCTAATCTTTATACCTTTTACTTCGTTAAAGGCTGACGCGCAAGCCGTTGTGGTTGCTCCTGTGGTCAGTACATCGTCTACGATTAAGATGTGTTTCTTCTCAAAAGAGGTTGGGTCGATTAGATCGAAAATACCGTCTACATTTTCCCAACGTTGGTATGCTGATTTATGGGTTTGAGTCTCGGTGTTTTTTAAGCGTCTGACCGAATGTGAGGCGATGGGTAATCCGGTAAGGTCTGCCACTCCTTTGGCTATGTATTCGCTCTGGTTATATCCCCGTTGTCGTTCCTTCTTCTCGTGTAAGGGGATGGGAACGATCCAATCGATGCCTTCGAAAAACCCGGAATCTATTATTTCCGACGCCATTATACGGCCCAGAGATCGTCCGAGTTCTTTTTGTCCATTATATTTAAGCAAATAGAGGAGCTGCTTATAATCACTTCCTTTATGATAAAAGAAGAAGGCGGTTGCTCGGACAATTGGAATCTTTCCCCAGAAGAGTTGTTCCACAGGATTGTCTTGGGCTAAATGAAAATTTGTTCGAGGCAGATTGATGTTGCAATGGATGCAGATATCGTCTTCGCCTTCGGCTAGAGGCAGTCCGCATACCACACAGCATTTTGGAAACAAAAGACGGATTAAAGCATTTAACCATCTTTTAATGATCACAAGGCTTTTCATTGGTATTAGAACAAGAGTGTTTGTTGAAAGCAAAGATACTTTAAGGCGTTTGCATTCGCAAAGAAAGTATGGCTATCTTTCACCTGATTTCTGACTCTTGCTGAAATTCCTTTTTTCTTTGTCGATTGAAGTGCGGTGGAAATGAAATAAAAAACCATTTATGAGACTTATTTAGTCCCACAAATGGTTTGATCGTTACTATTTAGAAAGCTATGACTTTTTTCGTTTTACAAATCTTTCAATTGGTCACTTAAATCTTTTCTCTAAAAGGTATTTAGACTTTTGTGACTTAGATCTTGCCTACAAGATCAATGCTTGGAGTAAGTGTTTGTTCTCCTTTTTTCCACTTAGCGGGACAAACTTCGCCTTGGTGAGAAGCGACAAACTGTGCGGCTTCCACTTTGCGTACGAGTTCATCTGCGTTACGGCCGATGTTGTTATCGTTCAGTTCTACAATTTTTATTTCTCCTTCCGGATTAATAACAAACGTACCTCTGTAGGCCATTCCTGCCGATTCGATATAAACACCCAAGGCACGGCTTAAAGCACCTGTTGGGTCTGCCAATAATGGGTATTTGATTTGGCGAATACTTTCTGAAGCATCATGCCATGCTTTATGTACAAAGTGTGAATCCGTGCTGACTCCATATACTTCTACGCCCATAGCTTGGAACTGTGCATATTTGTCGGCCATGTCAACTAACTCGGTCGGACAGACGAATGTAAAGTCGGCCGGATAAAAGAATAGGATAGCCCACTTTCCTTCAAGATCACGGTTTGTTACGGTCTTGAATGCGTTGTTGTGAAAGGCTTCTACGGAAAATGCGGGAAGTTTTGAATTTAAAATTGGTTCCATAATTCTATATTTTTAGGGTTTAATTCTTTTTTCAGCAAAAGTAGTCGGGGCGGGCGACTTTCTCTAATAAAAGCCTATCGAATAAATCTATGCCCCAATAGATGGGATAAATAACTAATCTTTTATACCTTTGTAAGGTGTAAATACATTGTTAAAAAAGTAAAGAATGATACATCCGTTATCTCTTTTCAACCACTGTCCTAAATGTGGTTCATCACATTTTGTTGTTCATAATGAGAAATCAAAAAAGTGTGAAGATTGTCAGTTCGTCTATTACTTTAATCCTTCTGCTGCAACTGTCGCTTTGATTATAAACGATAAAGGCGAGCTATTGGTTTGCCGCCGTGCTAAAGAACCGGCGAAAGGAACACTCGATTTGCCCGGTGGCTTTGTGGATATGAGCGAAACGGCCGAAGAGGGCTTGACTCGTGAGGTACTCGAAGAAACCGGACTGCAGATTAGCCGTGCAACTTATCTTTTCTCATTACCGAATCTGTACCTCTATTCCGGCTTTACCGTTCACACTTTGGATCTGTTTTATCTTTGTGAGTCCACTCAATATGAGGATATTAAGTGGATGGACGACGTCTCTGATGCCTTTTTTATGAAACTCTCGGATCTTAAGCCGGAACAATTTGGTTTAGAGTCGATAAGAAAAGGATTGTCGAAGTTTCTGAAAGAAGTTTAATATTCCAACAGTGGTATTTAGATTTAGACTTATAATTGTACATTTGTAAAAAACTGAAAAAAGATGAAAAGCCCCATTTTACATTTGATAGGTGTTTTAATGTGTTATATTCCCCTTAATCTTGAGGCGCAAAATAATCGGCAGTTTACTTCGCCTGACGACTTGTTTAGAGAAGGACGGGTTCGTTTCGAAGAGAAGAACTATGCGGTTGCGATGAATGCTTTGAGCACCTTTGTTCGACAGAACCCAAAAGCTTCAACTCTTCAAGAAGCCGAGTATATGTTAGCTTGTTCGGCCTATGAACTGAAAGATCAAAATCGGATCATTAAGTTAAGAACTTACCTGGATCGTTATCCGGATACCCCTTATGCGAATCGCATCTATGCTTTGCTGGCTTCGTGTTACTATTATGATGGAAAGTACGATGAGGCTCTGGCCCTGTTCAACTCCTCAAGACTAGAACAACTTGCCGACGAAGAACGAGACGATCGGACTTATGAGTTGGCCCTTTGCTACATGAAAGTGGGCAAGATTAAAGATGCGGCTATTTGGTTCGAGACCTTGAAAGCAAGCAGTTCGAAATACGATAAAGATTGTCGTTATTACGTGTCGTATATCCGTTATACGCAGAAGCGTTATCAGGAGGCACTTAACGGCTTTGTACCCTTGCAGAACGATCCCAAGTATGGAACGTTAGTTCCTTATTATCTGGCTGAGATTTATTTGGCTCAGCAGAATTATAGTCAAGGCGAGCTTGTAGCTACTCAATTCCTCAAATCTCATCCTCAACATGAATATGCTTCTGAAATGAATCGGGTGTTAGGAGAGATCTATTATCGCAAAGGCGATTATCATGCCGCAAAAGGAGCTTTGGAAACCTATTGGGCTGTTCAAGGTGATCAAGCCCGACGGGATGCGTTATATATGCTTGGGTTAAGCAAT
Organism: Bacteroides sp.; assembly: GCA_047975405.1. Taxonomy (GTDB): domain Bacteria; phylum Bacteroidota; class Bacteroidia; order Bacteroidales; family Bacteroidaceae; genus Bacteroides. The sequence goes on along the minus strand of JBKEDO010000109.1, from coordinate 36,350 downwards.
TATCAAACACGTGTTTTCTCTAAAGCGGTTGAGGCTTTAGGGCGTGTTGCGATTGAGAAGGATGCTTTAACCCAGAATGCAAATTTACATCTGGGACTTTCTTATTTACAGTTGGCAGAAAAGAGCAAAGCGCGTATGGCTTTCGAGCAAGCGGCGAACTCTGATGCTGACCGCAAAGTCAAGGAACAAGCAGCTTATAACTATGCGTTGTGTTTACACGAGACCTCGTTCTCTGCTTTTGGAGAATCGGTATCTGCCTTTGAGAATTTCCTAAACGAGTTTCCGACTTCGGTTTATGCCGACAAGGTAAGCAGTTACTTGGTTGAAGTCTATATGAATACCCGTAGCTATGAAGCCGCTTTAAAGTCGATCGATCGTATTACTCGTCCTAGCCGTTCGATCTTGGAAGCTAAGCAGAATGTCTTGTTCCAACTAGGAACACAGTCGTTTGCCAACAGCAATTTCGATCAGTCCTTAAACTATCTCAATCGCTCGATCGAACTTGGAGCTTACAATGCACAGACTAAAGCAAATGCCTACTATTGGTGTGGCGAGGCTTATTATCGTCTGCAGCGCACCACTGAATCTATTCGTGATTTTAATAATTTCTTGCAGCTGACCAATCAGAGAGGGAGTGAGATGTATGCTTTGGCACATTATAATTTAGGGTATCTTGCTTTTCAACAGCAGAATTACTCTAGAGCTTTAGACTACTTCCAAAGATATGTGAAACTGGTGGACGGTAATCGTTCGGAACTTTTGGCCGATGCTTATAATCGGTTAGGGGATTGCTATCTGAACAGTCGTAATTTCAGTGAGGCTAAGCGTTACTACTCTCATTCTGAGGCTTTGAATATGGGAGCCGGAGATTATGCTTTTTATCAGATGGGATTGGTTGCCGGCCTGCAACGGGATTATACCGGTAAGATCACCCTGCTGAATCGACTTATTGGCAAATATCCTTCATCTCCTTATGCGGTAGATGCCCTCTATGAAAAAGGCCGAGCCTACGTCTTGCTCGAAAACAACGACCAAGCGATCGGATCGTTTAGGGAATTATTGGATCAATATCCTAAAAGTCCGATCAGTCGTAAAGCTGCGGCAGAGATCGGGTTGCTCTATTATCAAAAAGACGATTATGAGAAAGCCATTAATGCTTATAAGTTTGTTGTAAACACCTATCCGGGAAGCGAAGAAGCTCGTTTGGCTATGCGCGACTTGAAATCGATCTACGTCGATCTGAACCGGGTAGACGAATTTGCAGCCTTAGCATCATCGATGTCCGGAGAAGTTCGGTTTGATGCCGACGAACAAGACTCGCTCACCTATGTTGCTTCCGAACGGATCTATATGCGTGGAAGGATAGAAGAAGCGAAATCGGCCTTTAATCGCTATCTGCAGCAGTTCCCCGAAGGTGCATTCGGTTTAAATGCCCATTACTATCTTTGTGTTATTGCTTCCGAGCAGAAGAACTATGATGGGGTTCTAACTCATTCTGAGAAGATATTGGCCTATCCGAATAGTCGCTACTCCGAGGATGTGTTGGTGATGCGTTCGGAAATCTTATTTAAGATGCAACGGTTCGAAGAAGCTTTGAAGAGTTATAGCCAGTTAAAAGAGGTGGCGACTACAAGCGACCACCGATTATTGGCAGAGACCGGGTTGCTGCGTTCGGCGGTTCAAGTGAAAGATGACGTGACGATTATTCAAGCAGCCTCCGATCTGCTTACACAGACTAAACTGTCGCCTGAACTTAAAAATGAAGCGTTGTACGATCGAGCTAAGGCTTATGCGCATCAGAAAGCGACCAAGAAAGCTGTAGAGGACTGGAAGGTCTTGGCTAAAGATACTCGCAACCTCTTTGGAGCGGAAGCAAGATATCTAGTGGCACAAACTCAATATGAAGCTAAAGATTATCGTTCGGCAGAAAAGGAACTGCTTAGCTATATCGAGCAGAGCACCCCGCATACCTATTGGTTGGCGCGTAGTTTTGTGTTATTGGCCGATGTCTATATGGCTACAGGAAAGGACTTGGATGCTCGTCAATACCTGCTCAGTCTTCAACAAAACTATCAAGCCAATGATGATATCGAGAACATGATTGAGACTCGTTTAACTAAACTAAAAAAATAAGATCGTTATGACACGTCATTACCATACATTATTATTAAGTGGAATTGCTCTATTAGGAACCTCTGTTTCGTGGGGGCAAACCGTTCAGAAAGATACGACGATGAATCGTACGGTTGTTGTCGAACAGAACTATAATCCGATTATACCCAATGCTTCAAAGATCAACGTGCTTCCTAAGATCGAGGAGCCACAGATAAGCAAAAAGAGTGTAGAGTATGCGACTGCAATTTACCCTGCAACGGCATTGCCGGATGAGTTTCTAAAGGCTTATGTTCCTTTTGAGAAACAGTCGGACGGTAAATCGGGTTACGCTCGTTTGGGTTACGGGAACTATGGGAATCTCGATATATTGGGCAATTATCTCTTCCGACTATCGAAGAAAGATCGTCTGAATGCTCGTTTGCAGATGGATGGACGGGACGGAACATTCACGCTTCCGCAGAGTGCCGACGAACAGTGGAGTAGTTACTACTATCGTACTCAAGTTGCGCTAGATTATCTCCATCAGTTTCGAACCGTCGATCTGGGAGCCGGTGGACATTGGGGAGTCAGCAACTTTAACCTTCTTCCTCCGAGTGGCGGCAAGCAACACTTCTCGTCCGGCGATCTCTATGTTCAAGTCAAATCGACGGAAGAAAACCTTCCCGTACAGTTTGAAGTTGAAACCGGAATGTTGTGGTACGATCGTCAGAAAAGTCCCGTTCTCGACGAGAATGATCGGGAGATGCAGCTACGCTTACAAGGCTTTATTCGCGGGGCGATCAACGACGAACAATCGGTTACCATTGCGAGCCGTTTGCAGTATTTATCGTATACCAATGCGATGAAAGATCCTGAGGCGTTGTATCAGAACCGTACGCTTCTCGATTTGAATCCTTATTATGGAATGAATACGGACAATTGGCGTCTTCGCCTAGGGGCTAATGTGGACTTCTCTTTCGGATCGGGAAAAACCCTCCGTTTTTCGCCGGATTTGAAGGCTGATTATATTTTGAGCGATGGATACGTCCTTTATGGACAGGCTACGGGTGGACGACAGTTGAACGATTTTCGACGTCTGGAGCAAATCTGTCCTTATGCTTTGCCGATCAATGTGGTGAACGATACTTACGAACAGTTAAACGCGGCTTTAGGCTTTAAGATGAGCCCGTATCCCGGTTTGTGGTTTAATGTCTATGGGGGGTATCAGAATGTGAAAGATGAACTTTATGAAAGTGGCGTCGTGGCTGAAGGACAGCCGGACAACCGGACGATTAATCTTAAAGCGGTTGACGCGACCAATGCGTTTGTCGGATTAAAGACCGCGTATCAATATAAGGATCTCTTTAGCCTTAATATCGATGGCGTTTACCGTCATTGGAAAGCGGATGCAGACCCATTAGCTACCGATCCGTTGGCGCTAAAACCTCAATTGAAGGCTAGTCTTGAGATTGGTGTGCGTCCCATCGCCGGCTTGTTATTGAATACCGGTTATGTCTACACTTCTTGGAGTGAGAAAGGGATGCCAAAGGTTAACAATCTCTACCTTAATGCGACTTATAAGTTATATAAAGGGGCTTCTTTGTATGCTCGCTTCGATAACATGCTGAATAAGTCTTATCAATATCACCTGTTCTATCCGACTGAAGGATTCAACTTTGTGGGTGGAGTGAGCTTTGAATTTTAATCTTATTCGATAAATATGAAATTGAATCCTGTTATTAAGTTGAGCCTCTTGGTGTTATTCTGCTTGAATACGACGTGGGGCAAGGCACAGAAGCCCGATTGGGCGAATCTTGGGCGTTATGCAAAAGAAAATGTGGCGTTGAAACAGACGGCGGCAAAAGACCGCCCTGTGGTCTTCATGGGTAATTCTATCACGGAGTTTTGGGTGAAGTTGCGTCCCGACTTCTTTACGAAGAATCAGTATGTGGGGCGTGGCATCAGTGGACAAACGTCCTACCAATTCCTGGTGCGTTTTCGTGAAGATGTGATCAACCTATCGCCTAAGGTGGTTGTTATCAATGCCGGAACGAATGATATTGCTGAGAATACCGGTGCTTATAACGAAGAATATACGTTTGGGAATATTGTTTCCATGGTCGAGCTGGCTCAAGCTAACCGGATTAAAGTGGTGCTGACCACCGTCTTACCGGCTAAAGATTTTGGCTGGAATCCTTCGGTGACCGATGCGATGGAGAAAATCAGATCGCTTAATCGTCGTGTGGAAGAGTATGCACGGAAGCATCGGATTCCGTTTGTGAATTACTTCATTCCAATGTTGAGTCGTGACGGGGAAGCTTTGGATGCCTCGTATACTAACGATGGCGTGCACCCGACTGCTGAGGGATATGGTGTTATGGAACCGTTGGTAAAGAAGGCTATTGAACCGTTATTGAAGTAGAATTCAGCGCTCCTACATGAAGTTTTTTAAAAAGATCTGCCACCTGTCACCAATTGTACGTTAAGGTGTTGGTGGTCAGATTGTAAGAGCGTTGCAGATACCGCTTGCAGATGGGTGGCAGATCCTTGATCTGCCACCCATCTGTCGTTTTAGCGTAGGCGTCTAAATAGATGCTGTGGCGTCTTCCACAGCACGAATGAAACAAAAGACAACCATTCCCAGGATAAGACAGTTCCTCAAATCATTTACTTACCAGAATTTATAGTCGCATAATAGAGCCTGTTTGAGTTTCATAGGGCGACACTCTAGTTGCATTAGGGCGACAAAATATTTTCATTAGGACGCTACTCGATTTTCATCGGACGACACTTTATTTCCATTAAGACGACACTGAAAGTTTTACAATTAAACGTCTAGTTTCTCCTTTTGAAAACAGAATGCGTATGATATCTTGTTGATTTTTCCTAACTTGTAAAATGACTTTTGGACTTATGCCGGAGGCAATGGAGTGTTTTTCTTATGCAGAAGAGGTTGACGTTCTGGACTTTTGGTCCTTTTGTGAAGATTGAATGAAGGAAAATAAAAGAGGTTATAAACAATTCCGTTTGTAACCTCATTGAGGTGGGCCATCTTGGGCTTGAACCAAGGATCTTTAGATCATGAGTCTGTTGCCTAACCAACTGAGCTAGCCCGTTTCCAATAAATTACATCTCGCTTGTAGGTCAATAAGGAAACTGTCAACCTACGATTATATCTACTAATAACTTTAATTAGTTCAAAGGTAAAACAAAAATATGAGATTACCTATAGCAAATGAATTGCTTTGCCTACTGCCTCTTTATAAATGTAGAATGAAGTGTTACTATTTACTTTGCTTGTATAGGATAAAAGTATCTGTCTGAGTTTTTCCATTCTTTACATAAGTAGAAGTAAAGTTAATTTTGTCTCAGTGAACTTCTTAATTGTCATTGTACTTGTTTCACATCCACCTATAATAGTTAATGCAGTTCCACTGACCTTATAAGTTGATGATGTTTAATAATCCAATGTCGTACGATTGTAAATCTTCCATTTATCTGTGCCGCCTGAATTAAAGGTGTAAACATACTGTTCTACTGATGAATCTTCTGCCCAAGTTCCTAGGATAGCAGCATTATTACTACTAAGCTCATCGTCACTTTTGCTACAAGATGTAAAATCAACACACAACACAATTATTCGTGTTTTTGTACTCTATTTTTAATATAGAATCATTTGATGTGAAACTTGTACAGTTTTCTTTAATATATAATCAAAATTTACTATTTTTGTACATAAATATTTTAATAATGAACATAAGAACTGCTATTTTTGAAGTCAATTGGTTAAAGACTTTATACTTTAACATGAGATATTTATCTTTATCTAAAGCAATTAGATTACCAATACTAATCTATAGAAACACAAATCTCTTTAAAATGAATGGCTCAATACAATTTAATGTTCCAATACGTTTTGGCATGCTAAAATTAGGTCCCCATGGTCTAGGAACAAGAGATACAAGTTTTAACAGAACTATGTGGGAATGTACTGGTAAATTAATAATAAATGGAAAGGCATCTATTGGTAGAGGTAGCAGGATTAGTATTGGTAACAAAGCTGTTTTATCTTTAGGTGACAATTTTGTAATAACTGGTGACTCTTCTATTATCTGCCAAAAAGAAATCAAATTTGGTAAATCATGCCTTCTGTCATGGGATATTCAAATTATGGACACAGATTTTCATAAAATAGTTAATGAGCAAGGTGATATTGTAAATCCTCCTAAATCTATTATTTTTGGTGATAAAGTTTGGATTGGTTGTAAAAATACAATTTTGAAGGGGGTATGCATTTCAAATGACACTATAATTGCAAGTAATTCTATTATAACGAGAAGTTCAAATAAATCTAATGTTGTAATAGGTGGAAGTGGTAAGAATATTGAAATTCTAAAAAATAATGTTACATGGGAATGTTAGAATTATTTAATAAGAAAGCCTATTAGTCTGCAATGAAGATAATATTCAAAAATTATTAGATGAGAACACCGAGATTCTTAATTTATTAGAAGAAAAAGTGGTTCTGGTAGAAACTTGACCTCCTCCCATTATTTGGACACAGCTAAATTAGGGTTTACCCTGTAATTTAACACTTCAATTCCACCTGTTCGGGCGTTCTGCCCTACAAAAAACTATGTGGATGATAGCTGTCAATCTCTACGCCAGGACTCTATTTTAGCCCTTGCATCTTGCAAAGATAAGAACCATTTTTTTTAACACTCATTCCTGAAACTTCCGTTAAAAGATCCTATAAATGGATTGCCAATGAGCCTCCCAGGACGGGAAAAATCCAACGCCACTTTATTCTCATATGCCGATCGGTCCAATTCCTTTGAAATAAATTCAGGTCCATGATCAACCTTTATCCTTTGTGGCCTAATACCATAAAGAACATATAATTGTCAGGGCTTTTGTTGTCACAAAAAAACTTGTAGGCAATCTTCTGATTTTACGATTAAGTGTAAATCGAATTTTGATATTGTACGTTCCGTCACTTTTTACTTCTTCTCTCTTGATTTCTTTTCTAATAGTTAGCATCTTGGCTTATTTTTTAATTAGGAAACTATTCGGAAATAAGTATAGTAAATAGGTCGGAAATTACCACTTTCTCAGAATCTGTAGAATAGCTAATGTATAAATAAAATCCCCATAATCTACTGATCATGAGGATTTCTAAGAGGTGGGCCATCTTGGGCTTGAACCAAGGACCTCCAGATTATGAGTCTGTTGCTCTAACCAACTGAGCTAAAAGCCCATGAATCACTATTCTGATTCGGCGACAAAATTAGTTTTTTTTGTTGAAATATCCAAGCATTTTTTCAGAAAAATGCTTGGATACTATGTCTTAAAACTTATATTTCCGTTTTGGATTTTTGGGAAACCATCCCTTTCTTACTCGCTCTTCTTGTTCAAAAACCTCCTTTATCGTCCAAAAGGAAGAAAAGGCGAAGACACCAAGCAGAGATGAGATTAAAACATCGTCCATAACGATCGAACCGATGACGCCGACGACACCAAGCAGGAGAAAGATCCACCAACACTTCGTTCCCCAATAATATTCAGCTTTTACAACGATTGGATGAAAAAGACCGATAATTAAGAACGTGCATATCCCGATGAATAATCCGGCTAAATGGTAGTTTTGAAGAAAAGTCATCATCGAATGTTTTATTTACGAATAGGAATTTCCTTCTTTATACTTTGCTCCAAAGAGATTAGGGTTTCAGTTGCCACTACACCTGGGATTTCTTGCATTCTATTATTCAACAAGTCCATCAAATGTTCGTTATCACAAGCATAAACCTTAGTCAACATGGTGTAAGGACCGGTTGTGAAATGACATTCTACAATCTCTGGTATTTTTTCTAATTCAGAAACAACTGCTTTGTACATAGAACCTTTTTCAAGTTTAATCCCCACATAGGTACAGGTTCTATAACCTAAGGACTTCGGATTTACATGATAACCGGATCCGACGATTACCCCCAGATCGATTAACCTTTGTACACGCTGGTGAATGGCTGCGCGGGAAACGCCACATTCAGCAGCAACGTCTTTAAAAGGGATGCGAGCATTTTGAGAGATGATCTCCAAAATTTGCCTGTCAAGGTTGTCTATTTTTTCCATAATAATAAATTGTAAATTCCAAATTTTATCAAAAAGTAAGCAAATATATAGATTTATTTTAATTATTCTTGATTTTTGAAATTAAAATTAGTCAAAAGCAAAAAAAGAGGTGCAATATGTATTGCACCTCTTGATTTTATCGTGATTGAGATCTTTATTTCTCAATGCTCAAAAGTTCTACTTCGAATACTAAAGTAGAGAATGGTTTGATCTGGCCAGACTCTCTTGCGCCGTAAGCCAAATCTTGAGGAATGTAAAGCATCCATTTTGAACCTACAGGCATCATTGTTAATGCTTCTGTCCAACCTTTGATAACTTGGTTAGCACGGAATGTAGCCGGCTCGTTACGTTTGTATGAGCTATCGAACTCAGTACCGTCGATCAACGTTCCTTTATAGTTTACTTTTACATTGCAAGTATCAGCAGGGATAGCACCCTTACCTTCAGTGATCACTTTATATTGCAAACCGCTTGGGGTTGTTTTTACACCTTCTTTAGTTTTGTTTTCAGCTAAGAATTTTTCGCCTGCAGTTTTGTTATCGGCATATTTATCTTCCATAGATTTAGCCTTGATTCTTTCCATTGCAGTACGAGTGTATTCTTGTGCTGCTTCCATAGTCATGGCACCTTTTTTGTTCAAAGTACCAGTGATGAAACCTGCCATGAAGTTTTCTTTGCTGATGGTTTTAGTTGAATCGCCAGCGAATAATTCTTGGTTGATGCCCTTCATCATTTGATTGCTGATCTGTTGACCGATTTGAAGACCTGCCATGTAAGCAATGTCTTTCTTGCTTGTCTTAGAAGCACCATCGTTCAAACCTTTGATGAACTCGTCCATATAAGCTGTATCTACTTCAAGACGTCCGGTTAAGTATTCTCTTAAACCTTGAGTTTGTGACATACCAATAGAGTACGACAATGAGTCGATATCCGACTTCAAGTTAGCTTTAGGAGCTTGAGCGGTACAAGAAGCAAAGCCTGCAGCAAGTGCGGCAACTCCCATGAAAAGAGTAATTTTCTTCATTTTAGTTTGTTTTTATTTTTTATAATACTTCGATTAGTTCAACTTCAAAGACCAATGCGCTATGAGGAGGAATCATTTCACCTGCACCTTGTGCGCCATAAGCTAATTCAGAAGGAATATAGAGTTTCCATTTTGAACCTTCAGGCATTAACTGCAGAGCTTCGACCCATCCCGGGATCACTTGGTTCACACCAAATACAGCTGGCTCTCCGCGTTTAACGGAGCTATCGAATAAGGTTCCGTCGATTAATGTTCCTTCATAATGACATTTTACACGGTCGGTTGCTTTAGCCATCTTACCGTGTCCTTCAGTAATCACTTCGTATTGTAATCCGCTAGCTAATGTTTTTACGCCTTCTCTGTTTTGGTTTTCGCTAAGAAAAGCCTGACCTTGTTCGATATTGGCTGCACTCATTTTAGCTTCCAAATCTTCAAAGTATTTATTGACGATTTCTCTGGCTTCTTGGTGGCTGATTGCTGTTTGATTGCCTTCTAAGACATCCTTGATGGCTTGTGCAAAGTCTTCTACAGCGATGCCCTTAGCACCCATACTCAATAAATTTTGGCCAATACCAAGGCCGATTGCGTAACTAAATTTGTCCATATAATCTTATTGTCGTTAGGGCATGTCTGTTTTATTGGATAAGCACCAATAATACATGCATTTAATAAACCACAAATGTAAAGGTTTTATTTGAATGATTTAGATTTTGAGGAATTAAAAAATCTTATTATTCATGTTTACCGTTTTTTCTATCTATTTTTGTGAGATGACCCTATAAAATGAATGTGCAATGAAAAGACTTGTTGTTCTATCTGGCGCGGGGATGAGCGCAGAAAGTGGAATTAGTACGTTTAGAGATACCGGCGGATTATGGGAACGTTATCCGGTGGAACAGGTGGCGACTCCTGAGGGATATGCTGAAAATCCCGAACTTGTGCTTCGGTTCTATAATGAAAGGCGTAAACAGTTGCTCACGGTCGAACCTAATCGCGGACATGAACTGATTGCTGAATTGGAGAAAGAGTATCGGGTGACGGTGATTACGCAGAATGTGGATAATTTACATGAGAGGGGAGGAAGTCATGAGGTTATTCATCTACATGGCGAACTGACTAAGGTCTGTTCGAGCCGTGAGCCTAATAACCCTCATTACATTAAGAATCTTCAACCGGAGGAGTATGAGGTTAAGATGGGAGATCTTGCTGATGATGGTTCGCAGTTACGTCCATTTATTGTTTGGTTCGGGGAGGCCGTACCGCAAATTGAAACCGCCATATCTGTTGTGCGTCAGGCGGATATCCTCGTGATTATCGGTACCTCACTCAAAGTGTATCCGGCGGCGGGATTATTAAACTATGCACCGATGCAGGCACCGACTTATCTGATTGATCCTCGGCCGGTGAACCCTAATACGCCGAGGCCAATCAACGTGATTCGTAAAGGAGCTTCGGAAGGTATGGCTGAACTACTGGAGAAACTGAAGGCTTCTTCTAAGGGAGGGTTCTAGCTTTTGGCTATATTTGATGAGACTTATAACGGATAGAGACATCCATTCACAGATCTTGTTGGGATTGTGATGGATGTCTCTACCTATACGGCCGTCAAACTTTGCCGTTATTTGAAAATCTTTTTTAGTTTTTCGGGAACAGTGGGCTATACAAAATGGTCCGTTTCAAAACTTGTAATTTGCCATCCTTTACATACTCCGGTCCGCGTTCGGAAAGGTGATTGACCATGGCCTGACGAAGTTCTTTGAGTTTGGCTTGATACTTTTTGGCATTGGCTACATTCTGAAGTTCGTGCGGATCTTTGCTCAGATCGAACAGTTCTTCTTCTCCGGTATGGAAACGCCAGATGTATTTGATCTTTCCATCGGTGAGGGCACACCAGTAATTATCTTCACTGTAACAAGTAGCGTGTTCTAGATCGATATATTTACGCCATTGATTGGCTTGATTGCTCATGAGCTGGATGAGAGACTTTCCATCCATGTCGCTAGGGACATTGCCTCCTGCAAGTTCGAGGAAGGTAGGGAGCAGGTCGCGTAACTCTACCGGTTGGTCGATTTTATTTCCTTTGGTAAAGTGACAGTTCTTAGGCCATTTAACGATGTATGGGATGTGAACCGATCCTTCATAAGGGTATGTTTTACGCCAATGATAGTGATCGCCTAGCATATCGCCATGATCGGAGACATAACAGATCAAAGCATTGTCGTACATTCCTTTTTCTTTCAGAACCTGAATAATCTTACCAATCTCTTCATCGATAAAGGTTACGTTCGCATAGTAGTGGCGACGGGAGTCTTTAGCGTAATCTTCGCCGAAATTACCAAAAGCGGCATCCGAAGAGGCTTTTGAAGGGTCAACCTGTTTAGCGTACGCTTTGTCTTTACACCATTCACCAACCCATGGTGCCGGGATGTCGCGTTGATTGTATTCATCGAGTAAGCGCTGTGGCGGATCGTATGGACTATGTGGGCGTGCAAACGACACCTTCAGGAATAGCGGACGGTTGTTTTGGTAGTTTTCGATGAGTTGGCAAGCGGTTTCACCGGTCCACACCGTAGGGTGCAGTTGTTCGGGAAGCTTGTAAGTGGCCGATCCGTGATCATTCCATCCAATGCCTGTGCTATCTGGGTTTAATCCGGGGGCTTGCAATTGGAACCAACGGCGGTAATCGCTGATAAAGTAAGGGCTCTCTACGCGACCGCTTTCATCCAAAAGGGTGGCATTGAACCCATGTAGAGCTCTTTGTGGATGCCAGTGCATCTTACCAATACCAAAGGTGTAATAATCTAAATCGCCTAACATGCGAGGCATCTCGTATTTATAATGTTCGGCCACCCGTCCGTAACCTAACATACCATGATGCCAAGGGGACATTCCGGTCAGTAGCCCTGCACGTGCTGGGGTGCTACTCGGTGCCGAAGCGTATCCATTCATAAAAAGTGTACCATCATTGGCTAATGCATCTAAGTGCGGGGTGATGACCGAAGGGTTTCCCATACAGTTCATGGCATCACCGCGGTGTTGATCGGACATAATCAGAATAATGTGCGGATGCTGCTGAGCCATTGCTGTTGAGAAGAGACTACATGCTCCTGTGGCGGCTAATGATGTTTTTAAGAAAAAAGAGTTTTTCATGTTGTTCGTTTATATAGCGTTTAATAAGAGTCTTCTGAGGCTGCTTTGAGCTTTTGTATAATACAATTCCTAACGGGCGATTCTTCAATGAACCTCTTGTTTTATATATATATTTAACGTTTTTTTTATTTTATTGTTCTGCAAAAAGAGTTTTAGCCGATACTTTACCTGCCTTTTTAATACCTTTGTTCCACCTTTGTCTTTTCGACTCTTTTGGGATCAAAATTGACGATTGATTTACTTTAAATATACAAACATGAAAAAAAAGACGATTGCACTATGGTGCGTTTTATTAGGAATTACTTTTATGATCAGCCCATGTCAAGCCAAACCAAAGGCTAAACATGTCATTTTAATTGGGCTTGATGGCTGGGGATCGTATAGTGTAGAAAAGGCGGATATGCCAAATGTTAGGCAACTGATGAATCAAGGGGCCTATACGCTGACTAAGCGTTCCGTGCTTCCTTCATCGAGTGCCGTAAATTGGGCTTCTATGTTTATGGGAGCGGGGCCGGAACTTCATGGATATACTCAGTGGGGATCTAAAACGCCTGAATTGCCTTCACGAGAATTGAATCAACATGGCATCTTTCCAACAGTATTCCAACTCTTGCGGGATCATGACTCCAAAGCGGAGATTGGCTGTTTGTACGATTGGGATGGGATTAAATATTTAGTGGATACTTTATCTCTTAATTATCATCAACAATCGCCCGATTATATGAAAGATCCTGAGGGGTTGTGTCGTCTGTCGGAAATTTATATCAAAGAGAAACATCCTAATTTATTAGCGATTTGCTTCGATCAACCGGATCATGTCGGACATCAGATCGGTCACGATACCCCTGAGTATTATGCGCAGTTAAAGGAGCTGGATGGTTATATTGGACGTATTCTAAAAGCAACAGAGGAGGCTGGGATATTGAAAGAGACGATCTTTATTATTACGGCCGATCACGGTGGAATTAATAAAGGGCATGGTGGAAAGACGATGACTGAAATGGAAACTCCTTTTATCATGGCTGGAAAGAAGGTAAAGATGTGTCCACAGTTTACTGAAAGCATGATGCAATTTGACATCGCATCGACGATCGCTTACATTTTCGACCTTAAACAGCCACAAGTCTGGATTGGTCGTCCAATGAAGCAACTTTTTAAATAGGAGGTTCGCGAAACCGGAGGTCCTTCGGTCTTAAGATAAACCAAACACTCCCTATAATCGTCTCTTGTTGACTAATTATAGGGAGTGTTTGGTTTTTTATTTATCGCTTGGTCAGAAGCCGGATGATGAACCAGAAGTGATGCGCAAGAGTGCTTATCAGTCCATAGTGCTTGGCCATAATTCGAAAACGCTCTTTAAGGGAAGCCTTTTGGTTTTGTGTGGTCATGCCTTCATTGAGGTAATCGATCAAAGTGAGATGGGTGTGGTGACACTGTTTGACTTGTTTCAAGACGCGGATGCACCAATCAAAATCGGCCGAAAAACGATAGCTTAAGTCGTACGGCTCAGCTAAGGCGCGTTTGACCCAGAAGGCTTGGTGGCACACTAGCATGCCGCGTTTGAAGCTTTTCCAGTTCAATTGTTCGGGCGGGGCGAGTCGTCTCATACGTAGGAAATGGCGTTTCCGGTCGACTAGAGCAGTATCACCATAGATCAAGTCGGGCTCTCCTTCTGTTGAGAGGGTGTGGACAACATTCTGCAAAGTATCGTCTTCGTGAAGACAGTCGCCGGCATTGAGAAAACAGAGGTAATCGCCTGTTGCCGCCTCAATACCCTTATTCATCGCGTCATATAATCCTTTGTCGGGTTCACTGATCAGTCGACTGATGTGGGGACGGTAACGCTCTATAATCGATAAGGTACCATCGGTTGATGCACCGTCGATGATGATATACTCAATGTGATGGTAGGTCTGGGCGATAACGCTCTGAATGGTATCTTCCAATACACGTTCAGCGTTATAGGTGACCGTGATGATGGAGAAGGTGGGCTTTACAGTTGTACTATGCATGCTTTCCACTTATTTTATTGTAAATGGTGATGTATTTCTTGGCAACGGCGCTTTCTGAATAACAGGCGGCCACTTTGCGCTGGGCTTGTTCCGAGAGGTTTGCATAATCGGGTTCGTTGAGTACCCAATAGATCCCGTTGGCAAAATCGTTTGCCGATTTATAATCTGCGACGTATCCGTTATGTAGATGATCGATCATTTCCGGAATTCCTCCAATCTGGAAACCGACACAGGGTACTCCACAAGCCATGGCTTCCATGATCATGTTGGGCAAATTCTCTTCGAGGGATGGGGTGACAAACAGATCAACTGCATTATAGACGTTGACTAAGTCGTGCTCATTCTTAACGTACGGTAAAGCATGTACCGGAAAGGGGAGAAGGTCTTGTAATTGCTCCGACTGGTGACCGAAAACCACAACGCCAAGCTGTTGACGCAATTCGGGATGTTCTTCTATTAAATGGCTGCAAGCCTCGATCAGATAATCGATCCCTTTACGTTTGTCGGTGATCTTTACTGAACCGAATAAGATCAATTTTTGGTTCGTTGGTAGACCACATTTCTCTCGTGCTGCGGTTTTGTCGCTTGGGCGAAAGAGGGCGGTGTTGATCGGATTGGGAATGCTGGTCACTTGGTTGTGGCCGATGATAGCGCTACTCTGAGCCAGTTGTTCCAGCCAGTGACTGCAGGCTACGAAGGTGAGTCGTCCTTCCGCATAAAGGGCTTTCTTTTTTCGAAAGACCCGGGTGGATAAATCACGTTTTCCACCGCCGCCATAAAGGTACGGACAGTGGTGACATTCGTTTTGATAATGGGTACAAGTGCGGGCATGGTGGCAAATGCCTGTGCAAGGCCACATGTCGTGCATGGTCCAGACCACCGGTTTACCTGAGGCTAGGATCTGACGAATGCTTTGTAAGGAAAGCATCCCTTGATTAATCCAATGGAAGTGAATGATGTCAGCTTCCTTAAATTCGGGTAAGGTGGTGATATCGGTACCGCTATTAGCGATGTCGACGGCAAACAGCTGATGACGTCTGAAACGATTGGCTTTCCAGATCACAAAGCGTTCCCATAGGAAATGCCAGCCTTGGCGCCAATTACGTTCTAATCCTACTACACTGATTTGCTCCGTCTCTTTATCGCGTACCAGCATTTTGGCTTTGATACCGTTGTTGTTGAGTGCGGTCATCAGTCGGTTGGCTGCCACAGCAGCACCGCCCATGCGCTCAGATGTGTTGACTAGTAGTACCCTCATGTGTCGAATGTTTCTACAAAAGTAGTACATTTCAAGAGTTACGACTATAATTTGATTTATTTTTTAGTGTGTGAATGTTAAACTCTTTATCTTTGTATCATAATTTGACCTCTGATAAGTTTATGGGTGAAAAAGGAATGAAATGGATGGAGCAGGCTTGGCAAAGCGGCTTAAGTGTGGTGAAGATCTTGCTTCAATCGAAATGGCGTACGGTGCTGCCTGATACGTTCAAGAATAATAAGGAGTTGCTCATCTTGGCGAATGGCCCGTCGTTGAATAAGACTGTTGAAGAACAGGCGGATTTTGTGCGGTCGAAAACGCTCTTGGCGGTGAACTTTTGCGTAACCTCACCGATGTATGAAACTTTGAAGCCGGAACTCTATCTGATTGCCGATCCGTTGTTTTGGATTGTGCCTGAGAAACGGGTACAGCTTTTTCAAACGATGGCAGAGAAGACCACTTGGCCACTCGCTCTATTTATGCCGGCACGAGCTTTGAAGAACAAAGCGTGGCAACCGTTCTTAGCCGATCATCCTTATATTCGTGTTTATATCTATAACACGACACCGATTGAGGGTTTTCAAGGGTTCTGTGATGTGGTCTTTCGTAAGGGATGGGGAGTCCCTCGTCCACATAATGTGTTGATCCCGTCGATTGCTATGGGACTGCGCTTGCCGTTTAAAACCATTTATCTGGCCGGTGCCGATCATTCTTGGCTACCGGAGATTAGTGTGACGGATGAAAACGTGGTGTTGATGCATCAAAAACATTTCTATGACCAGAACAAATCACAGGCTGCTACGGTTACTCAAGAGAACTTGAAAAGTGCTCGCCTCTATACCATACTCTATCACATGTATGTGGCATTTAAGTCTTACTTCGTCTTGGAGTCGTATGCGAGGAAGTATGGAAAACAGGTGATTAATATAACGCCGGGCTCGTATATCGATGCCTTTAAACGGATGAAATTATGAAAGATGGTATAATTATTCAAGCACGTACGGGATCGACCCGTTTACATCATAAGATCTTATTACCTTTTTATAAGGAACAACGCATTATTGATATTCTAATCAGTCGCATGGTTGCTCTTTATCCCGATAAATGTGTGGTATTGGCTACGACCAATCGTCCACAGGATGATGTTCTCGAAGAAGTGGCGCGTCAGTGGGGAATTGCTTGTTTCAGAGGCGATGAAGATGATGTGTTAAGTCGTTTTATCGGAGCAGCAGAGGCTTTTGGATTCGACCGGTTCATTCGTGTTTGTTCGGATAACCCCTTTTTACAAGTGGAGTCGTTCCAACGGTTTTTCGATGAACATACGGCTTCACCAGCCGATTATATTGCTTATGGCTTTGCCGATGGACGTCCGACCATTAAGTCGCATTTGGGATTATATGCCGAACTTACGACCCTCGATGCCTTAAAACGTGCAGCTGCAGAAACGCATGAGAAACTGTATATTGAGCATGTGACCATCTACTTGTATACACATCCCGAACGTTTTAATGTTCGCTTATTGGCTTTGCCGGAGGAACTTGAAGGGCGCTTGGATCTTCGTTTTACCCTCGATACCTTGGAGGATTTTACTTTGCTTCAGACCCTTTATGCCACTCACTATGAGGAGACTGATCGGAGTGTGGCGGCCTTGTTAGGTCTGGTTGAGGCACATCCCGACTATCGCCATAAGATGCTTGAAAATATTGCCCGTAACGAAAAATAATAACTTGATCGATGAAAAGTACTTATATTATAGGAGAGATCGGACAGAACCATAATGGCTCTGTTGATATTGCGAAACTGATTGTCGACTTGGTGTCTCGTCCGGTTAAGGAGGAGGTGTTTGGTCTCGAACTGAAACCGATGGATGCGGTGAAGCTGACGAAGCGTGATTTAAAAGAGGAGTTGACCGATTCACAAATGAACCGGGTGTACGACTCTCCACATGCGTTTGGGCACACCTACGGTGAGCATCGGGCTTGTCTCGAACTGGATGATGAGGCACATTATGAGATCTATAAGCATGCGAAAGCGTTAGGACTCGATTTTGTCGAGACGCTTTGTTCTAAGGGATGTATGTCACTCTTAAAGCGTTTTACACCTGACCGACTGAAGGTGGCTAGTCGTGATTTGACCAACTTACCTCTGCTTGAGGTGATGGCGGAAACAAAGATTCCGATCATTCTGTCTACAGGTATGGCAGGCAAAAAGGAATTGGACGAAGCCTTGGAGGTGATCACTCGTTATCATTCAGATATTGCAATTTTACATTGCGTCTCACAATATCCAACGTATCCCGATCATTTGAATCTGAATACGATCACTTATTTGAAAAAGCATTATGGACAATATACCATCGGCTTTTCCGATCATACCATTGGCATTGCTGCTCCGGTTGTGGCCGTAGGTATGGGAGCAGAGATCATTGAGAAGCATATCACAATCGATCGCCGGATGAAGGGAACCGATCAACAAGGTTCACTCGGACCTGATGGGGTGAATCGGATGATTCGTGATATTCGAATTGCCGAACGTTGGCTGGGAAGTGAAGAACTCTATATTGATGAGGGCGTAGCCGGTGCTAAGGTTAAGCTTGAGCGTTCTATCGCATCGAACAAGGCACTGCGTCCCGGTGATGTGATCGCTGAGAGCGACATTCATTTGCTGAGTCCCGGTGATGGCTTCAAATGGGTGGATAAAGCCCAGGTGGTGGGGCATGTCGTGAAGACGGAGATCCCGGCCAATGAGATTATTTATCCCCAAGCGATTGACTAAGCAGACTAGACATTAAATATGATGGGAAATATGACGGATAAACTGAAACTACCGCGTTTGATCTTGACCGATATTGATGGGGTTTGGACCGATGGCGGTATGTATTACGATCAGACGGGAAATGAGTGGAAGCGCTTTCATACGTACGATAGTGCCGGAGTGGTTTTTGCACATGCTTTGGAGATACCGGTGGGTATCGTTACGGGCGAGACCACCGCAATCGTGCAACGAAGAGCGGAAAAGCTAAAGGTCGATTACCTGTTTCAAGGGGTACATGATAAGGTACAGGTCGTGCAGGAATTGATCGATCAATTGGGCCTTTCTTGGGAGGAAGTGGCTTATATCGGCGATGATTTGAACGACCGGAAATTATTGACCAGAGTCGGTCTTTCTGCTACTCCGGCCAATGCACCGCTTTATATTCAGTCGCAAGCCTTATTTGTGACCCGTGCCAAAGGTGGGGAAGGGGCCTTCCGAGAGTTTGTGGAAACGATTTTGGCCCGTTGCAATCAGCTTGAGTCAGTGCTCGAGAAGGTATAAGTTACCCTTCTCATTCAACGGTTTAAATCTTGGGAAGTGGGATCCATCGTGAAACAACTTCCCGTACCTTACTAAGCAGACTAAACACGCGTTGACGAAGTGATCGTGCATGGCAACGTACAGCTTCATCTCGTTCTTGTTGTCGCAGTTCTTCAAGGGTCTGCTCTGGATAATATTGCCCGATCCGTTCGAATGTTTCCGTGATTTTCCCTTCATCTGCTCCTACCGAACGGTAGTAACGAATCAAATAGAAAGCAATGTTACGGTAAGCGTGACGCAAATGGTGATAGACGACTTCTTGCGATTTGAAATGATCGAGAAGTAGCGCTCTGACGTGAAGCGCCGCATATTGCCGCTTCTCAACTTGCGCTTCACTCCAAATTCCCTTATTATGTTTCCGATAGACAGCCATCGGAGTCTTGAAGTAATAGATATTGCCATATTGTGCATTGAGCAAGTGCATGGCATAGTCGCAGGAGGTGATTTGGGAAAACCACTCCGGCAGCTCTTTAAAATAGGCTCTTCGGAAGAGAGAAGAGGAGTTGGTGATGTAATTGCTTTGTGCTAGATGAGTGATGTTGGTCACCACGGCTTGATGACCGTTCGACAGGCTTTTACTTTGATCTTCTTCGTAATAGTTGACCACCCGATGGAAACAAGTCGAGAAATCGGGATGAGCATCCATGAAATCAGTCATCCGTTGAAGCTTATGTTTGTTGATCCAATAATCATCGCCATCGCATATGGCAATATACTCACCCGTACAATGTTGGTGGGCATCCATGAAATTTCGTTGTAATCCCACATTTTGTTCATGACGCACCAAGGTGATGCGGTCAGAATAGCGCTCAGCGTAGTGTGTACAGATTTCAAGTGTACGATCGGTACTACAATCTTCACTGATGACGAGCTGTATCCGATAGTTCGTTTTTTGGGCAAGCACGCTTTTGATCGCCGTCTCTATATAACGGTCGATGTTGTAAGCCAGCATGATGATACTTACTTTAACAGGCAATTCCATAAGATTATGATTTCTTTTTGGGCTTAAAGATCAGTTCAACTGCTTCGTTGAGGATGGTCGATCCGAGTAAACGATTGGCCGTGTAATAGAAGAGTAAGCCCATAATGATTTCTATTGGGAGTAATAAGGCATTGGCGGTGATGAACCGATCGGGAAGGAGTAAGAGTGCCCACATGACAACCGACAAGATGAGGTATGGACCAATATCTTGGAGTTGCTTGAACCAATGATATCCCACGGCTCTTCCAATACATACAATGCTGACCAGATAGATGGCAGCTTGTGCCACGGCTTGGAACAAAATCATGGTCAGTGCACTTTGGTTCATGGTCGCGACTAGTGCGATGACGATCATGAGGGTGCGGGCTATTTCCAATTTGAAAATCAAATCGGAACGTCCATGTACCTTGGCAAAGTTCTGGTTGATTGAGGTGAGTATGGTGAACATCCCAGCTAGACAGGTGAGTTGAAAGAAAGGGATACAACCCATCCACTCTGGCTTTAGGATTAGAGTAATGAATGGACGAGCCACAGCAACCAAACCAAATAGCAACGGAAAAGTGATGAATGAGGTGAACCGCATCGTCTTTCGATAAGAACGCAAGCTACGCTCTCGGTCATCCTGTATACTCGAGAAGATTGGGTAGGTGGCGGTCTGTAGACTAGAATAAACGGCGCTAATCACCATCAGACTGAATTTATTACCTTGGGTGTAGAAACCGAGTTGTTCTGCCGGATAGATTTTTCCAATTGCTACGGAATAGATATTGGTAAAGATGGCATTCACTAGACTAGCCAGCAGTAATCCGGATGAAAAACGAAAAAGTTCTCTAATACTTTGTGAGCTGAACTGAAGTTGGGGACGCCAATCGTTAAAGAACCAAAGAAGGAGTGAGCGACAAAAGGCAAGGATCACCGGTTGCCAGGCTAGAGTCCAAACCCCACAGCCACTATAGGCCATAGCTAGAGAGGCACCACTTGAAAGGGTTAGCGAGAGTAGGTTGACTTTGGTTAAGATCTTAAACTTGACCTCTTTGTTGAGTAAGGTGGTCTGTATTAAACTGAGTGAGTTCAGCGGTAAAGCTAAAAAGATCACTCGAGTTAGATCAGTCAGCAGGGGTTGATTAAAGTAGGTTGCAATGCCCGGAGCTCCGACAAAGAGTAGGGCATAAAGAGTGAGGCTGATGAATATATTAAAATAGAAGACGGAGTTATAGTCGGTCGTGGTCGCTTTCTGTTTACGGATGAGAGCCGCACTGAAGCCGCTGTCGAGAATGATGTTCCCAATAGCTGTAAAGATGGCCAACATACCCACTAGCGCGTAATCTTTTACGGAAAGAATATTCGCGACGATGATGCCGACAATAAACAATAAAACTTGCTGGCCCATACGGTCCAGCAAGTTCCAGAGCAATGCTCCTATAGTCTTCTGTTTTAGTGAAGTTTCACCCATGGTCGATTATTTCACTTCACTCCCGGGTTTTACCTCTTTTTGAGGCATAATCACGGCCAGCGAACCATCGTTGTTCTCTGCACTGAGAATCATGCCTTGACTTTCGATACCTTTGAGCTTACGCGGAGCTAAGTTGGCAATGAAGCAAACTTGTTTACCCACAAGTTCTTCCGGTTGATAATGTTTGGCAATGCCCGACACAATGGTACGAGTTTCTAATCCGTCGTCAATCTTAAACTGAAGCAGTTTGTCTGCTTTAGGAACTTTTTGACATTCCAAAACCGTACCGACACGGATATCGAGTTTTAAGAAATCGTCGAAGGCCACATTCTCGCGGATCGGATTTGCTTTATAGTTGGCTTCTTCATTTGCTTTTTTGGTATCCAACAACTTTTGTACTTGTTCTTCGATGGTTGAATCTTCGATCTTTTCGAACAACAGTTCCGGCTTGTTGAGTTGATGACCTGCAGGAAGTAGATCATGACGTCCGAGCTCTGCCCAGTCGAAGCTTGCCATGTTCAACATGTGTCGAAGTTTCTCTGAGCTGAAAGGTAAGAACGGTTCGAAAGCAATAGCTAAGTTGGCTACGAGTTGCAAAGAGATATTTAGAATCGTACCGACACGTTCCATGTCTGTTTTTGCCAACTTCCAAGGTTCTGTGTCTGCTAAATATTTGTTGCCGATACGAGCTAAGTTCATTGCTTCTTTCTGAGCATCGCGGAATTTGAAAACATTCAATAACTTTTCAACCTCAGCTTTTACGTCGGCAAACTCTTTTAACGTCTCGTGGTCATAATCAGTCAACGTGCTGCAAGCAGGAACTTTCCCGTCGAAATACTTTTGGGTCAGTACCATGGCACGGTTGACGAAATTACCATAAACGGCTACTAGTTCGTTATTATTACGGGCTTGGAAATCTTTCCAAGTGAAGTCGTTGTCTTTAGTTTCCGGGGCATTAGCTGTTAAAACGTAGCGAAGTACGTCTTGCTTACCAGGGAAATCGATCAAGTACTCGTGTAACCATACCGCCCAGTTGCGTGACGTCGAGATTTTATCTCCTTCGAGGTTTAAAAATTCATTACTTGGCACGTTGTCGGGTAGGATATAGCTTCCTTCAGCTTTCAACATGGCTGGGAACACGATGCAATGGAATACAATATTGTCTTTTCCGATGAAGTGTACCAAGCGAGTTTCAGGATCTTTCCACCAAGTTTCCCAAGTGTCCGGAAGCAACTCTTTAGTGTTTGAGATGTAACCGATGGGGGCGTCAAACCAAACGTATAACACTTTACCTTCGGCACCCTCTACCGGAACAGGGATACCCCAATTCAAGTCGCGGCTGACTGCACGAGGCTGCAAGCCCATGTCCAACCAACTCTTACATTGTCCGTATACATTTGGACGCCATTCTTTGTGATCTTCCAAGATCCATTGGCGCAACCAATTTTCGTGTTTATCGAGAGGTAAATACCAATGTTTAGTTTCTTTCATCACTGGTTGGCTACCGCTGATTGCACTTTTGGGATGAATCAAATCGGTTGGCGAGAGTGAGGTTCCACATTTCTCGCATTGGTCGCCATAAGCACCCTCAGCATGACAGTGTGGGCATTCTCCCGTGATGTAACGGTCGGCTAAAAATTGATGTGCCTCTTCGTCGTAATATTGTTCGGATGTCTTTTCAATAAACTCGCCCTTGTCGTAAAGGTGTTTGAAGAAATCGGATGCCAACTGGTGATGAGTTGGTGAGGAAGTACGACTATAAACGTCGAACGAAATCCCGAAATCCTTGAATGAATCCTTGATAAGGGTGTGATAGCGATCGACCACGTCCTGTGGAGTGATGCCTTCTTTCTTTGCACGAATGGTGATAGGTACACCATGCTCGTCGGAACCACCGATGAACAAGACCTCTTGTTTCTTTAATCTCAGGTAGCGTACATAAATATCTGCCGGTACATATACTCCGGCCAAATGGCCGATATGGACTGGACCATTAGCATACGGTAAAGCCGACGTAACGGTCGTTCTTTTGAATTTCTTTTCCATTCTATCGTGTGTGAAGTTATTTCTGTGGGCAAAGATACCGAAAAAGCTTTGAAAATCATTGGGGTTGGTTTGGAAAAAGAGGAAGACTGAAGTTATTCTTCTCGGTTTGGCACTCCAAAGATTCCTTTTTTAATTCGAAACGATTCAAACCGTTGTTTATTTCTTTTTGGTCGATCTTTATGTCGGTCTTATCTGTTTATATGATAAGGTTTTACAGAATGGCTCATTAATAAAGGATAGAGAGGAGAAGTGAACTCTTGTTTTAACTTCTGTAGAGAATTATGGTTAGAAGTGTGATGAGGCGTGTTTCGTGCTTTTTTACTCTTTTCTTTCGATTTTTCAGATAATAGTTGGAGTCTATGAAGAATTTCTTAAATTTGCGGCAAACAGATGTTAAATTATAACCTTGTGGTTAACAAAATAAATACTCCTATGGATAAAAGTAAAATTGTTGGCGAGAAAATAAAGACCTTACGTGAGAGTAAGTCTATCGCTTTGGAAGATTTGGCCGAACGTTCCGGATTGGCTATAGAGCAAATTGAGCGCATTGAGAATAATGTTGATATTCCTTCATTGGCACCGTTGATTAAGATTGCCCGCGTCCTTGGGGTGCGACTCGGAACGTTTCTCGATGATCAAGACGAGATGGGACCGGTGGTTTGTCGGAAGAAAGAGGCTCAAGATGCCATCAGTTTTTCTAATAATGCTATTCGCTCACGCAAGCATATGGAATACCACTCACTGTCGAAGTCTAAAGCCGACAGGCACATGGAACCGTTTGTAATCGATGTGATGCCTACGGAGGATAGTGACTTCATTCTGTCATCACATGAAGGTGAGGAGTTTATCATGGTGATGGAAGGCGTGATGGAAATCAGTTATGGTAAGCACACTTATTTGTTGGAAGAAGGGGATAGTATCTATTACGATTCGATCGTGCCTCATCATGTTCACGCTTACGAGGGTAAAGCTGCTAAGATCTTGGCGGTGATTTACACTCCTCTTTAATCTTTTGATCACGACAAAACGAAACAACATTTTATGGATAAATTATTTGATCGTACGTTGGGCGATTGGCTGGAGCATTGGGCTTCGGTTACGCCTGACAAGGAATATATCGTGTACGCTGATCGCGACCTTCGCTTTACTTGGAGTCGTTTCAATCGCCGTGTGGATGACATGGCTAAGGGATTGATGGCTATTGGTGTGGAGCGTGGGACACACGTTGGCCTTTGGGCGGCGAATGTGCCGGACTGGCTGACGATTCTTTACGCTTGTGCTAAGGTTGGCGCGGTAGCGGTGACGGTAAATACCAATTATAAGCAGTCGGAGCTGGAATATCTTTGTCGTCATTCGGACATGCATACGCTTTGTATTGTGGACCGTGAGAAAGATAGTGATTTTGTCGATATGACCTATGAGATGTTGCCCGAACTTAAAACATCGGAACGTGGACATTTGAAAAGCAAGCGCTTTCCGATGATGAAGAATGTGGTCTATATCGGACAGGAAAAACATCGGGGGATGTTTAATACTCCGGAACTTCTACTTCTGGGGAACAACGTGACCGATGATCGTCTGGAAGAAGCTAAGCGCTTAGTCTTGGCTCATGATGTGGTGAATATGCAATATACTTCGGGAACAACCGGCTTTCCTAAGGGAGTCATGCTGACTCATCATAACATCACCAATAATGGTTATCTGACTGGCGAACATATGGCTTTTACAGAAGAAGATAAACTTTGCTGTTGTGTACCTCTCTTTCATTGTTTTGGAGTCGTTCTGGCTACGATGAACTGTTTAACTCACGGATGTACACAAGTCATGGTGGAGCGTTTTGACCCGCTGGTCGTACTTGCTTCTATTCATAAAGAACGATGCACCGCTTTGTATGGGGTGCCCACTATGTTTATTGCGCAATTACATCATCCGATGTTCGACTTATTCGATTTGCGTTCTTTGCGAACCGGCATTATGGCCGGAGCATTATGTCCCGTGGAATTAATGCGCCAAGTGCAGGAGAAAATGTATATGCGGGTGACTAGTGTTTACGGGCTCACAGAGGCTTCTCCTGGCATGACAGCTACACGGATTGATGATCCTTTCGATGTGAGGTGCCATACGGTAGGACGTGATTTTGCTTTCACAGAGGTTAAGGTGATTGATCCGGAGACTGGTGAAGAGTGTGTGGATGGTGTGCAAGGTGAGATGTGCTGTCGCGGTTATAATGTCATGAAGGGGTATTATAAAGATGAAGAGGGTACTGCGAATGCGATCGATCGTAACGGCTTCTTGCATTCGGGCGATTTAGGGGTTAAGGATGCAGAGGGCAACTATCGAATCACGGGAAGAATCAAAGATATGATAATCCGTGGTGGAGAGAATATCTATCCGCGCGAGATTGAAGAGTTTTTGTATCATCTGGATGGGATTAAAGACGTTCAAGTGGTGGGATTGCCTTCGCCTAAATATGGTGAGGTTGTTGCGGCTTTTATTATTTTGAAAGACGGAGCCTCATTAGTCGAATCGGACATACGTGATTTCTGCAAATCAAAGATTGCCCGTTACAAGATACCGAAGCATGTTTTTTTTGTGGATCAGTTCCCGATGACCGGTAGTGGTAAAATTCAAAAATTTAAGTTGAAAGAGGTCGGACTGACGCTTTGTGAGCAACAAGGAATTGAGATCATTTAGTCTTGAGGAGTTTATTTACTCTGAGAAAAAAGGGTTCGGAGAATAATGGATTAAGCACGAAGCTAAAATGATCTAGCTTCGTGCTTAATTATTTTTTTAGGGTTGGTCGTCCCCATTGGCTTTGATGAGTGCAATGAGGTGTTCAACGGCATGTTCCTCAGGAATGTTTTTTTCCACGCAGACTTTACCTTTATAGAGACTAATCTTTCCTCTTCCTGCGCCGACATAGCCATAATCAGCATCGGCCATTTCACCCGGACCGTTCACAATGCAGCCCATAATGCCGATTTTTAATCCTTTCAAATGGGATGTTGCTGCTTTGATGCGAGCAATCGTGGCTTCTAGATCATAGAGGGTGCGTCCGCAGCCTGGGCAAGAGATATATTCTGTCTTTGAAGTGCGTACTCTTCCGGCCTGCAGGATACCAAAGGCTGTGGCATCGATGGTATCGTGATTTAGTCCTCCCTGATTATAGAGGAAGAGACCATCGCATAGACCGTCGAAAATCAGTGCGCCCATATCGGCTGCAGCTTTGATCTGTAAATCTTCGGCCACTTCTTCGGCATAGTGTTGGAAGAAGATTACCGGTTGTGTGAGGCCTTCCGATGTGAGTTGGTGTACCAATGCCCGGTGTTCACCTAATCGGTTAGGATGGTTGCTCTGAGCAATAATGACGACCTCCGGGTGTGCTTTTAAACAAGCGATAGCTTCGTCATCCAATTCCATATACGACAAGAATAAAAACTTCATAGCACTTTGGCAATCTCCGATGAAGGGGAGTTGAGCACGATTAAAAGCGGGGTAAGTTTGAGGTTCGCCCGACCAGACATCGGCATCGAGAATATAACCGACACCTTCTTCGATAGAATTAGGCAAGGCTCTTCCGGCGTAAATATAGTCGGGAGTAAACTGACGATTGGTAGGGAATTGACCGTCTAGGCGATCGGCTACAACAACCGGTAGATGATGGCCACCAATAGATCCTACGGCAACCGTCTGACGGCGCGTAGGAGATAGATAGTCGAATGTCGGTGTTTCCGGGCCGGGGATATAAGGATGATCTTGCCGTTGCAAGATGTAATCGCGTAGCTTCCGGGCAACGGGTATCTCTGCTTCGGGAGCCTCACTCAATGAAACGCGTATGGTATCGCCTAAGCCATCACTTAAAAGGGCTCCGATACCTAAGGCCGATTTGATGCGGCCGTCTTCACCATCACCAGCTTCGGTGACCCCAAGGTGAAGGGGAAAATGCATCCCTTCTTTTTCCATAATCTCAGCCAATAAACGTACGGTTTTGACCATAACAACGGTGTTCGAGGCTTTGATGGAAATCACGACGTCCATGAATTGTTGTTCGATGCAGATGCGTAAGAACTCCATGCACGACTCGACCATTCCCTCCGGGGTATCGCCGTAGCGGGACATAATGCGATCGGAGAGTGATCCGTGATTGACGCCAATACGAATGGCAGTATGATTGGTTTTACAGATATTGAGAAAAGGAATGAAACGTTCGCGGATTTTCTCGATCTCCAGAGCGTACTCTTCATCGGTGTATTCTAATTGCTTGAAGGTTCGCGCGGCATCGGTATAGTTCCCCGGATTGATGCGTACCTTTTCAGCATATTGAGCGGCGACTTCGGCTACTTTAGGATTGAAATGTACATCAGCTACGAGTGGAACCATGTATTGGCGACTGCGAAGGCCAATATTGATGTTCATGAGGTTTTCTGCTTCCCGAACGCCTTGTGTTGTTAAACGAACATATTCTCCTCCGGCATCTACGATACGCATCGCTTGCTCCACGCAAGCCGTGGTATCCATCGTTGAACGGTTGGTCATTGATTGGATGCGAATAGGACTGGAGCCGCCTAAGGGAACAGCACCGATATGTACTTCGGAAGTCTCTCTACGAGAGTAATTGAATAAATCCACGGTTATTGGTTTTAGTTTCTAATCAGATGTAGTTGGATTTGAACCGACTACGTTTAAGGATTAAACGACCGAGGCAGAGAAACTGTTCCGGTCGTTTATTTTATTTTTCCAATCGTTTGGGTTAATTGGTTTTGTAGTCGTACTTAATCTCTTGCAACTCGTCGTTTGCTTTGACGATTTTCTTTTTGAGTCCCTCTTTGAAGGTGATGAATTTCTCTTCTAAATCCTTGTCTTCAAGTGACAGCATCTGTACGGCAAGAATGGCGGCATTGAGTGCACCGTTGATGGCTACAGTAGCCACAGGGATACCCGGAGGCATTTGAGCTATGGCAAGAAGGGCATCCATACCATCGAGAGATGATTTGATTGGAACACCAATCACTGGTAATGGCGTAGAGGCGGCAATCACACCTGGTAGGTGAGCAGCCATGCCTGCTGCGGCAATGATGACTTTAATCCCCCGTTTATGGGCGTTTTTTGCAAACTCTTCCACAGCTTCTGGCGTGCGGTGAGCCGAAAGAGCGTTCATTTCGAACGGTACGTGCAAATCATTGAGTAGTTGAGCGGCTTTTTCCATGACCGGAAGGTCGGATGTACTACCCATGATGATACTAACGATTGGATTCATGCTAATCACTGTTTTTTAGAGTGTGTTGCTCCTTGGAACAACACACAGGTTTATAATAAAATAGTCTATTAACTATTGATGAGGCTCTTATAAGCTTCTGCGTCTAATAGGCCTGCTATTTCATTAACATCGGTCGGTTTGAGTTTGATCAACCAGCCTTCACCGTATGGATCTTGGTTGACTAGCTCAGGATTTTCCTCCAATGCTTCGTTAATCTCTAATATTTCGCCTCCTACTGGTAAGAACAAGTCGGAGATTGTTTTTACAACTTCAATGGTACCGAATGTTTCGCCGGTTTCAAGGGTTTCGCCTACAGCAGGGATATCAACGAATACAATGTCTCCCAATTGATCTTGGGCATAGTCAGTGATGCCGACATAAGCGATATCGCCTTCCAAACGAATCCATTCGTGTTCGTTGGTGTACTTTAAGTTTTGTGGAAAATTCATAATCATTAGTTTTTAAGATTTATAATACGTTAAAATAAAAATATTCTGAATAAACTGTTCAGCATGGGGTGTAAAACCAATAAGGCACAAATAAACCCTGCTGCAAATCCATATAATACTTCACCTAAGGTGTGATGACCTAAGATGATTCTTGCACTTCCTAATACGCCTGCAATTAGGATAAACAGACATAACCACCAAATGGGGTTATATCCAAATAATGCACTGAAAGCGACCAATCCACCAATAACACCCCCCATGCCGGCCATATGCTCACTCAACTTCCATTTGAGGTTGACCACAATGCAGATGAGTAAAACGATGAGCGAAGATAATATAATTCCGATCATGTACCAAGGAATATTTAATTTGCGCATCATTAGCAAACAAAAGATGTAAGAGATGATGGTGAGTAGGATGGGGACATATCGTTTCTTGCGCTCACTAAGCTCATGAAAGGCAAAACCATTGATCTTCCGAAACAGAAAGATCGTGATCGTGGGCGTTAATATCGTGAAGCAGTACACAATGCCTAATACGACTAATTTATATTGTATCGGCATTATACGTAAATACGAGAATAGGAACAAAACCAGAAACGCCAAAAACGGAATAGAGAAAGGTGTAAAGATCATTGAAGTCACTCGGGCAATGCGTAGGAGTGATCTATCCATTATGATATGTTCTTTATTCATATGCAAATTGAGGTTTGAGTTATTTTCTTAAGCGGGCAACAGGAATACCTAGTTGTTGTCGGTATTTGGCAATGGTTCGTCGAGCAATGGGATAGCCTTTCTCTTTGAGTAGATCGGCTAATTCATCATCGGTAAACGGTTTCTTTTTATTCTCGTTGTTAATAAAGTCTTGAAGAGCTTTTTTAATTTCTCGGACCGACATTTCTTCGCCTTCATCAGTGGTATAACCTTCGTTGAAGAAATATTTTAAAGCGTAGATTCCAAAATTGGTTTGAGCATATTTACTGTTGCTGACGCGTGAAATCGTTGAGATGTCGAAGCCGGTCATTTCGGCTATATCTTTCAGGATCATTGGGCGTAGTAACGATTCATCCCCGTGAACAAAGAATGGACGTTGGAAATCAATAATTGCTTTCATGGTGGTCATCAGGGTGTTTTGGCGTTGCTTAATGGCGTCAATAAAACCCTGTGCCGCGTCAATCTTCTGTTTTAGGAAAAGCATGGCCTCTTTCGATTCTTTCGATTGATTGGCTTTGTTTGCGGTATGTTCCTCCAGCATCTCTGTAAAGTTACGACTCATGCGCAATTCTGGAACGTTCCGATTGTTCAAGCTGATGTTGATACTTTCATCATCATAGGTCTCAATGATAAAGTCCGGTACGATCTGTTGGAGATTACGTCCGATACTTTCACCAAGGGCAGCGCCGGGACGTGGGTTCAAGTGTGTGATTTCGGTGATTGCCTCGTTAAAGCGTTCTTCATCAAGATTTAACTTTTTAATGATTTTATCCCAATGCTTACGGGTAAACTCTTCGTAACAAGTTGCAATGATTTGTTCTTCAATGGCAAGTAGTTGGTTATCTGGCTCTTCCTCCTTTTTTCGAGAGAGCTGTATGAGTAAACACTCTTGTAAGCTTCGTGCCCCAAGCCCTGCCGGATCAAAATCTTGAATAATTTGTAATACCTCTTCCAATTCGTGAGTCGTGGTCTCGATGCCGATGTAGATAGCTAGCTCATCGCTAATATTTTCCAGAGATTTGCGTAATAGGCCATCATCATCGAGTGAACCGATCAGGTACTCAGCAAGTTGGTGCTGATGATCTGTTAGCGGTCTCTCACCTAACTGTGTTTTGAGAGTTTCGTAGAAAGAAATCACGTCCGAAAAAGGTATTTCTTCAGCCTTTTCCTCTTTCGAACGGTTGTTCTCCTGTAGTTTATAATCAGGGATATCGTCTTCACTCAAGTAGTCTTTCAGATCATCATAGTCTCCGTTCTCCTGTTCCATGTTTTGGTCGGACTCTTTATCGAAGCTATCATCAAACGACTCTTCTTCGTGTCCTTCTTCCAAAGCCGGATTTTCCAACAACTCGGCACGAACCCTATCTTCCAGTTCAATAGCCGGAAGTTCCAACAACTTGACCACTAAGACTTGTTGTGGTGATAAGGTTTGTACCTGTTGTTGCGCCTGAGACTGTACTTGATTTGAGCTTTGTGCCATAAAATCTAGCCTTCTTTTATTTCTTGTTGCAAAAATAGCTTTTTAGCGACAGATTACACAGCATCGAGGTCAAATTTTATCGCAAAGCTTCCACTTCTTCAGGGGTAAGTGGTATCTTTTTCCCTAATAAACGTGCTCCGGTTGCTGTAATCAGATAATCTTCCTCATTACGGATACCTCCGAAGTCCTTATAACTCTCCACTTTGTCGTAATTGATAAAGTCTGTAAACTTCTTTTCAGCTTTCCAAAGATCGATCAATTCGGGGATAAAGTAGATGCCTGGTTCTACGGTATGTACAAATCCTGGTTCCAAGGGGATAGCTAAACGTTGCGATTTACGTCCGAATTGTGTGCTTTTCGGTTGTCCGTTATAGCCGACCCATAGCTCTCCAAGATTTTCCATATCGTGTACATCAAGTCCCATCATGTGACCTAACCCATGAGGGTAGAAGAGTGCATGAGCGCCTTCACGTACAGCATCATCGGCATTTCCTTTGGTTAATCCCAACTGTTTCAAACCATCGAACATGACTTTAGCCGATCGTTCATAGACTTCCATATAAGGTATTCCCGGGCGTAGAGCTTCAACCGAAGCGGTATGCATGGCATTCTGTATGCAATAGACTTCGCGTTGGCGCGAGGTGAATGTTTTATCAGCCGGAATGGTCGACGACATATCACCGGCATAACCTGAAGGTACTTCTGCTCCGGCATCAATTAGGAATAAGTCGCCTGGCTTCACTTGATTGCCATGATAGTGGTTGTGTAACGTTTGTCCGTTAATGGTTGCAATGGTCGCAAAAGAGAGTTCACAGTTAGCAGCCATAGCGACCCGGTTCATCTCTGCAACGACCTCATATTCGTACATCCCGGGACGAAGGACTTTCATTGCTGCGATATGCATATCGGCAGTAACGTTGCAAGCTTTTTCAATCTCGACAATCTCTTCGTCGGTTTTATAATTCCGTTGGGCGACGACTGCACGGATAAATGGCACAGAACCCTCTTGTTGATTGGGCATCAATCCGAGCCAATCCATGAGTTTAAGTTTATGTTCCGGACGATAAGGAGGGAGAAAATGAACGTCTCGTCCTTGTGCACGACATTGTTTCAAATAACCGATCACCTCATTTGCTGGCTGAGTCTGCATGATACCCACTTGCTGGGCTTTCTCTTCCAGCGTTGGTTGGATACCCATCCATACAATATAGTCGATGCTTAATTCATCACCAAAGATGATTTCTTTGTCCTCATCAATATCAATAATAGCAGAGAGTCCCGGTGAAGAGATTCCAAAATAATAGAGGAAAGTTGAGTCTTGACGATAGCGGAACGTATTGTCGGCGTAATTTAAGCCACATTCCTCATTTCCTAAAAACAACAACACGCCGGAACCACATTTTTTCTTTAATGCAGCTCTGCGTTCAATATACGTTTCTTTACTAAACATAGTGTTTGATTTTTTTTAAGTTTATCTACAAAGATAAGATTTTTCAATTAATAGTTGAAGCTACTTCCGCCTAAGAATTCTCTTAATAAAGAAGTCGGTGGTATTTCATTATCACGTATTGGTGTGAAATATTGAATAAACTTCAATAGTCGGTAGGCCTCGCTGTATTCGGGGCAATTGCGTGGTACGCTCATCAAGATGGGTTCAAGGTGTAGACGTAGTGCTGCTAGTTCGAATAATAAGGCTGAATTGAACATGACGTCGGCATTTTCTTGATAAGGGAAGATCCATTTTTCCTCCCCTGTACGCACGCTTGCCCAACGCGAGATGGTTTCACGCGCCGAGTAACCTCTATAGTTGTAATCCCGGATGATCCGGCGCAGTAGACGATTGTCGGTCGTTGGAATCCAGTTATGGTCGTCGAGTGAGATGGTGGTCAATGCCGAAACATAAACATTAAACTTGTTGATGGCAGGGATCTGTGGGGTTAGCTCCGGATTCAAGGCATGAATACCTTCCAGAATAAGAATGGTGTGGCTGTCGATTTTCAGCTTATCGCCGTTAAATTCTTTTCTTCCGGTACTGAAGTTGAATCGTGGAATTTCCACTTCCTCACCATCGAGTAAAGCAAGTAGTTGTTTGTTGAACAATTCTAGATCTAGGGCATACAATGATTCATAATCGTAGTTTCCGTTTTCATCTCGAGGAGTCTGTTCCCGATCGACGAAATAATTGTCGAGTGAAATGGGGTACGGACGCAGGCCGTTCGTCATTAACTGAATGGATAGGCGCTTGCTGAAAGTGGTTTTTCCAGAAGAAGAAGGTCCGGAAATTAATACGAGCTTGATGCGGTCACCGTTTTGCTGGCGACAATAGATGGTGTCGGCTATTTGAGCGATCTTCTTCTCTTGCAAGGCCTCAGCTACGTTAATTAGACTAGTAGCATGTCCCTCCTCACAAGCGATGTTGAAATCGCCGACATTGCTCATGTTCATGATGTAACTCCAATTAAAATATTCTTTGAAGACATCGAGCATTTTTTCTTGTTTGATGACTTCATCCGGTTCGCTTGGATCGAACTTGTTGGGGATTCTTAAGAGCAATCCGTCGTAATATTTAATGATATCGAACACGTTGATATAACCGGTTGAGGGTAACAAACTCCCATAATAACAGTCGACTGTGTCCCCCAACATATAATAATAGGTGTAAAGTGAACCGGATGATTCTAAGAGCTTTACTTTGTCGTCCATTCCCCTTTCGCTGAAAATTCTGACTGCTTGAGTGGTGTGACATTCGAATCGACGGAAAGGAATATTCTCGGCAATGATCTCTTTCATGCGTTGTTTGATGCGTGTGACATCTTCGAGTGTGATCGGGCGACCTAATTTCAAATTGCAAAAGTAACCTTTAGAAACAGGGTGTTCCACGAACAGTTTCCCTTGAGGAAAAAGCTCGTTCACAGCTTTATATAATACGAAACATAACGAACGAACGTAGGTTCGCATCCCAGAGGGATCGCGCACATCAAGAAATTCTACATCCTTATTGTTATAGACCTTGAACATTAAACCTTCGGTGCGGTTATTTACCTTTGCGCTAACCACTTGGAAGGGTAAATCCAGATTAAATCCTTTATAAATATCCAAAAGTGAGCTTCCGATAGGGAATTCTTTATAAATATTATTATTTTTGCAGCAAATTTGCACAGTCTCTATCATAACTAAATGAATTTTGAATGAATATGAGATAAATATATCATTAAAAATGTTAGAGAACAAACAACCATTAAACATATTATAAATGGACTATTCTTTTTATGATTTTTTAAAGCTCATTGGTTCTTTAGGGCTTTTCCTCTATGGAATGAAGATTATGAGCGAAGGCTTACAAAAGGTCGCGGGTGACAGGCTACGAGGTATTTTGACTGCAATGACCACCAATCGGGTGACAGGGGTACTGACCGGTGTGTTAATCACAGCACTCATCCAATCTTCGTCCGCAACAACAGTGATGGTCGTCAGTTTTGTCAATGCCGGCTTATTAACATTATCGCAATCCATAAGCGTCATTATGGGAGCCAATATCGGTACAACGGTTACGGCATGGATCATTTCTCTCTTCGGCTTTAAAGTCGACATCTCAATGTTCGCTCTTCCTCTATTAGGCTTAGGCATTCCTCTCATCTTCTCTAGCAAAAGCACGCGCAAATCTTTCGGCGAATTTATCTTTGGTTTCTCTTTCTTATTTATGGGCTTAGCCTTTTTAAAGGAAAATGTTCCTGATTTGGCTCAAAATCCTCAAATGCTTGCTTTCATTCAGAATTATACCGACATGGGGTATCTTTCTATTCTGTTGTTTTTATTGCTTGGTACTGTAGTGACAGTCGTTGTGCAATCTTCTAGTGCAACGATGGCTATTACTCTGATTATGTGTTCAATGAATTGGATACCTTTTGAGTTGGCAGTCGCTTTGGTTATGGGAGAGAATATCGGAACCACCATTACGGCTAACTTAGCTGCTTTAACAGCTAATACTTCAGCTCGTAGAGCGGCTTTGGCGCATTTCATTTTTAATGTGTTTGGCGTTTGTTGGGCACTCATCTTATTCTATCCGTTTACTAATGCGATTTCATGGTTTGTCGATACGTATATGGCAAGTTCGCCGGAAGTGGCAGTATCATTTAAACTGTCGGCTTTCCATACGGTATTTAATATTTGCAACGTCTTAATCATGATTTGGTTTGTGAAATTGATTGAACGGACCGTTTGTACACTTATTCGCAAGAAAAAAGAAGAAGAAGAAGAACCTCGTTTGCGATTTATTGCCGGAGGTATGTTGTCTACAGCTGAATTGTCTATTCTTCAGGCGAGTAAAGAGATTCATTTGTTTGCTGAACGCACCCATCGGATGTATGGTATGGTGCAAGATTTGTTGCATACGGAGAAAGATGATGACTTTAATAAGCTATTTAGCCGAATAGAGAAATATGAGAATATTAGCGATAATATGGAAATCGAAATTGCTAATTATCTCAATCAAGTCTCTGAAG
The DNA here is from genome assembly GCA_047975405.1 of Bacteroides sp. GTDB lineage: Bacteria > Bacteroidota > Bacteroidia > Bacteroidales > Bacteroidaceae > Bacteroides. Next base: position 447 of record JBKEDO010000109.1, on the reverse strand, counting down.
GACGTTTGAGCTCAGAAAGCAAACTGCAGATTAGAGCCATGTTGCGAGAGGTGACTGAGATCGAGAGTATCGGCGATAGTTGCTATAATTTGGCACGTACCATCAATCGTAAGCGTCAAGCTAATTTCCAATTCACGGACAAGCAGTTCGATCATATTCACTTAATGATGAAGCTGACTAACGATGCTTTGGCTCAAATGATTTCAGTGGTAGAAAAAGATGATCATAAGGGCTTGGATATCAATAAATCATATAATATCGAAGCGGAGATTAATAATTACCGTAATCAATTGAAGAATCAGAATATCCTTGATGTGAACAACAAGGAATATGATTATCAAATGGGAGTCTATTATATGGATATTATCGGTGAATGCGAGAAATTAGGTGATTACGTTATTAACGTTGTGGAAGCTGCTACAGACGTGAAAGAACGTAAAGCGTGAT
>JBKEDO010000098.1:0-5431 GCA_047975405.1 Bacteroides sp. | reverse complement strand
ATTTAGTACGTATGCTAAAAAAGGTCAACCTGATTCAGACTTAATAAACGAATGAGGCAACCTGATTTATTGATAATAAATAATATTTGCAACTAAATACCGTCTAGAGAATATAAAACGTCAACCATTTCCAGGATAAGACACTAATCTCTAGTTTCATCCTAACGAAAAAGAATTTTCAAACGGACAAACTTTCAGTTTCAACGTTTGAAAATATTTTTCCAAAAGAGGAAACTAAAAGGGCAAGCTGTAGAATTTGGAGTTTCACCGCTTGAAAACAGAAATCCGCCCTTTGAATAAATGATAGAAGACCTTGGTCATTGTCAGAGAAACACAGGTCGATAAGGTGATAGATCATTGATCTTGCACCGATCTGCAACCGATCTGCAACGCACGATTAAACCTGAATATCAAACACTTAGAATCAATCTGCGACAGGTGACAGATCATTATCGAAAAAACAACTTCAGGAGAAGGTGATTATTAAGTTACTGGAGCCTGATAACCCTAGATCAGTATTAACAAGGTTCGAAAAAAGAGCAGGAACAGCCTATGCCAAAGAAAGCGAGTGAAAAGAAGAACTTAAAAAAACAAAAAGACTTTGCGCTTTCGAAGAAAGGGCTTAATTTTGCATCGTTGTTTATGCAATCATTTACAAAATCAACAGAGGAAATAAACTTCTAAAAAAGGAAAAATAAATCAGTTGAATCAGAGATTAAAAAATCAATATTATAATCCTATCAATATGCAAGATGCAATGAAAAAATTGTTCGTTCTAATCCTTCTTTTAAGCCTAAACTTTTCAACAAAAGCACAAAATGTTTTAAGCTTAGATAGTTGCCGTGCATTAGCACTTGCCAACAATAAGGAATTGCTCATCAGCAATGAGAAAATCACAGCGGCACGCTATGAACGCAAAGCTGCCTTTACGAACTACCTGCCTAATATTTCGGCAACGGGAACGTATATGAGAAATCAGAAAGAACTTTCGATACTCAACAACGACCAGAAAGCTGCTCTTTCGGGATTAGGCACTACCATTGGCGGTAGCGTACAACAAGCGGCTACAGCCATCGTACAACAACACCCGGAACTTGCTCCCCTCATCTCTTCACTCGGAGGAGCAGTCGGCGCTATGGTTCCCGGTATGAACCAAATGGGCAGTTCCATCGTCGACGCGTTCCGCACAGACACCCGCAACGTATACGCCGGTACGCTAACTTTGACCCAACCGCTCTACATGGGAGGAAAAATCAGAGCTTACAACAAAATCACCAAATATGCCGAAGAGTTGGCCCGCCAGCAACATCACAATGGGTTGCAAGAGGTCATCTTAAGCACCGATCAGGCCTACTGGCAAGTCGTTTCATTGGCTTCCAAAAAGAAATTGGCCGAAGGCTATCTGAAACTGTTGCAACAGTTGGATAACGATGTAGAGAAGATGATTGCCGAAGGAGTAGCCACAAAAGCCGATGGATTGTCGGTGAGAGTAAAGGTTAACGAGGCCGAGATGACCCTCACTAAGGTAGAAGATGGGTTAAGCCTAGCTAAGATGTTACTTTGCCAGATTTGTGGAATCGACCTCAGCTTACCCATCACTTTGGCTGACGAGAACATGGATCAGCTTCCTCTCGCAGCGATAGATAACGGCTTCGATATGGCTACAGCTTATGCCAATCGTCCCGAAATCAAAAGTTTGCAATTAGCTACACAGATCTATCATCAGAAGGTGAATGTCACACGCGCTGAACACCTCCCATCATTGGCTTTGGTTGGCAACTATATGATGACGAACCCTTCGATGTTCAACGGATTTGAGAATAAATTCAAAGGCACGTGGAATGTCGGTGTCGTTTTACAAGTTCCAATCTGGCATTGGGGTGAAGGAAACTATAAAGTAAAAGCTGCAAAGGCAGAAGCTCGCATGGCAGAATATCGTCTGGCAGATGTTAGAGAAAAAGTAGAACTGCAAGTCAACCAAGCCTCATTCAAAGTTAAAGAAGCGATGAAAAAGCTCACCATGTCGACCAAAAACATGGAAAAGGCGGACGAGAATCTACGTTATGCCACTCTAGGCTTTAAAGAAGGCGTCATTGCTACGAGCAATGTTTTGGAAGCACAAACCGTTTGGCTTTCAGCTCAGTCGGAAAAGATCGATGCGCAAATCGACGTTAAGTTGACCGAGCTCTACCTACAAAAGTCGTTAGGTACGCTTCGATAAACCTTATTCAAACTCATTCATTACATTCATCGAAAATTAAAATTATAAACGATATGTCTTCAACTAAATCACAAAACAGCAATATGTTACTTGCCTTCCTAACCCTGTTAGGAGTTATCGCCATCGTGGCGGTTGTCGGTTTTTTCATGCTTCGCAAAGGCCCTGAAATTATTCAAGGACAAGCCGAAGTGAACGAATACAGAGTATCGAGTAAAGTTCCCGGACGTATTTTAGAGTTTCGCGTTAAAGAGGGACAAAAGGTTAATGCCGGCGACACCCTCGCCATTTTGGAAGCTCCGGAAGTGATGGCTAAGATGGAACAAGCGCGCGCGGCAGAGTCGGCTGCTCAAGCACAAAATTTAAAAGCCATCAAGGGTGCCCGTCAAGAACAGATTCAGGCAGCCTACGAGATGTGGCAAAAATCACGTGCAGGAGTAACGATTGCCGAGAAATCATATAAACGAGTGAAGAATTTATTCGATCAAGGGGTACTTCCCGCACAGAAGTTCGACGAGGTGACCGCACAGCGGGATGCAGCTATCGCCACCGAGAAAGCAGCGAAAGCTCAATACACCATGGCTAAGAATGGAGCTGAGCGTGAAGACAAGATGGCGGCAGAGGCACTAGTCAACCGTGCCAAAGGAGCTGTAGCCGAAGTTGAGTCGTATATCAAGGAAACTTATCTGATCGCTCAAGCTGCAGGTGAGGTTTCGGAGATTTTCCCTAAAGTCGGCGAACTTGTAGGAACAGGCGCGCCAATCATGAATATTGCCCAACTCGATGAGATGTGGATCACCTTCAATGTTCGTGAAGATTTGCTTCAGAGCTTAACCATGGGGGCAGAGTTCGAAGCCATCGTACCGGCGTTGAACAACCAAAGCGTCAAACTAAAAGTCTATTACCTCAAAGATCTAGGTACTTATGCGGCTTGGAAAGCCACTAAAACAACGGGACAGTTCGACTTGAAGACCTTTGAAGTCAAGGCGTCTCCAATAGAAAAAGTAGCCAACCTTCGTCCGGGTATGTCAGTGATCATTAAGAAATAAGATGAACGAAAAGAAAACAAAATATAGTCTGCTTTGGCAGGTCATGAAGAGAGAAAGTCGACGCATGGTCTCGCGACCGCTTTACCTATTCTGTATGGTGATCGCGCCCTTGTTTTGCTATCTCTTCTTCACCACGCTGATGGATTCGGGGTTACCACAGAATCTACCGGCAGGGGTTGTCGACTTAGACCAAAGCACCGTTTCCCGAAGTGCCGTACGCAACCTCGATGCCTTTTCACAGACAGGCGTCGTGGCACACTACAATAGTGTGTCGGAAGCTCGACAGGCCGTACAAAAAGGAGAGATCTACGGTTTCTTCTATCTTCCCAAAGGGTTATCAGAAAAGGCACAAAGTCAGCGTCAGCCCAAGATCTCTTTCTATACCAACAACTCTTATCTGATTGCCGGTTCTCTATTGTTTCGCGACATGAAGATGATGGGTGAGCTCGCTTCAGGAGCTGCGGCACGCTCAGTGTTATACGCCAAAGGGGCGACCGAAGATCAAGCGATGGCTTTTCTACAGCCTATCGTTATCGATACGCATCCGTTAAATAATCCTTGGCTGAACTACTCGGTGTACCTCTGTAACACGATCATCCCGGGCATATTAATGCTCATGATTTTCATGATTACCGTCTACTCCATCGGTGTAGAAATCAAAGATCGAACGGCACGCGAGTGGTTACGTCTAAGTAACAACTCCATCTATATTGCTTTAGCCGGGAAGCTATTGCCGCAAACGGCCATTTTCTTCCTTATGGGTATCTTCTATAATGTTTACTTGTACGGCTTTTTGCATTTCCCTTGCAATAGCGGAATAGCCCCAATGTTATTGGCTACCCTTTGTTTGGTTTTGGCTTCACAATGTTGCGGTATCGTGATGATCGGTACTTTGCCGACCTTGCGACTCGGATTGAGTTTTGCATCGCTTTGGGGAGTGATCTCATTCTCGATCTCCGGATTTACATTCCCGGTGATGGCTATGCACCCCATCCTCCAAGCTTTAAGCAACCTGTTCCCGCTACGCCACTATTTCTTGATCTACGTCGATCAGGCACTTAATGGATACAGTATGGCTTATTCATGGCCTAACTACATGGCTTTACTCATTTTTATGATGCTCCCGTTCTTTGTGGTTCATCGCCTGAAAGAAGCCTTGATTTATTATAAATACATTCCTTAATATGAAAGATATAAAATTGAAAGATAAAATCGTAGAAGGCTTTAACGACTTGTTTTATATCTGGAAACGAGAATTCCGAACCACCTTCCGCGATCAAGGGGTACTGATCTTTTTCATTATCGTACCACTATTTTATCCCTTGCTTTATAGTTTCATCTATAACAATGAGGTGATACGTGAAGTACCGACCGTGGTGGTCGATCAATCACGATCAACGTTAAGTCGCGATTATCTACGCAAAGTGGACGCGACCGCCGACGTCAAGATCGTGGCGTATTGTAGTGATATGGAAGAAGCCAAACAAGCCATGAAAGACCGGGAAGCCTATGGTATCATGTACGTTCCGGCCAATTTCAGTCACAGTCTGAATACCGGCAAGCAAACTCAGGTCAGCATCTATTGTGACATGAGTGGATTGTTATATTATAAAGCGATATTAATAGCCAATACCGCTGTATCGCTAGAGATGAATAAGGAGATTAAAGTGATGCGCGCAGGCAATACCACGAATCGCCAGGATGAACTCACGGCCTATCCGATAGAATATGAGGATGTGGCTCTGTTCAACCCGACCAACGGATTTGCAGCATTCCTCATTCCGGCCGTATTGATTTTGATCATCCAACAGACCCTCCTGCTAGGTATTGGTTTAGCTGCAGGTACGGCTCGTGAAAACAATCGTTTTAAGGATCTCGTACCGATCAATCGGCATTATAATGGAACGTTACGTATTGTCTTAGGTAAAGGGTTAAGCTATTTTATGGTCTACACCCTTGTTTCGGTTTATGTATTGTGTGTCGTTCCTCGATTGTTCAGTCTCAATCAGATTGCTCAGCCCACCGATCTGGCTCTGTTTATCGTGCCTTATCTAGCCGCCTGCATTTTCTTTGCGATGACGGCATCAATCGCTATTCGGAACCGCGAAACGTGTATGTTGATCTTTGTCTTCACCTCCGTTCCGTTGCTCTTCATCTCAGGGAT
>JBKEDO010000023.1:0-62641 GCA_047975405.1 Bacteroides sp. | reverse complement strand
TACTCTTTATTTTCCGGACGCTTGAAGTTAGAATGAATAAATTCCATCAAAGCCGATGGCCCACCTTCGAATCGTGGCATTTCATCCGGAAGCTGAGTTACAACTTTCTCTGTCCGTTTCCGTTGAACCTTTACTGTGTCTTTAACCACCGTTTCTGAGATTTTAACTTGTGGTTGTTCGATCATCTCATTTAAAGTTGTAACTTTGAGCGTTGAAAGATCGTTCAGCGTTTCCGCTACTTCCGGTCGTGCGAAAGCCGTTACGGCAATTGAAACTAAAGGAAGTACATAAAGGTACTTCAACCGTGCCCAAGGGCTGGATTTTTCTTTTGACATCATAGTGATACGTTTTTTAAGTTTACTGTGATTAAAGCTGTTGGCCATAGAGTAGAGCCTTGTGCCGACAGCTTTTTTTATTAATAATAGTTGATATTTTTTTATATTTACGCCTTCATTAAGCACCTGCTCATCGGCCTGATACTCATGAATATTCTGAAGTTCCCGCTTTAACAACCAAGCTCCCGGATTGAACCATTGCACACAGATACAACCATCAGCCAACAAGAGGTCGAGCGAATGTCTCTTGGCAATATGAGCCTGTTCATGAATCAAGATCTCACGCCCACTCTCTTCGAAATCGGTACGCGACAAGACAATGGCCTTCATCCAGCTAAACGGAGCAATCTTTTCGTCGTGCAGATAGAGCGTTATTCCATGCTCTAGTCGACGTTTCTCGCACCGTTTTAGTAGAAGCAAGATCTGCGTCAACGACCAGACGAAACGAGTCACAAAGACCGCCACACCGATGAAATAGAGGAGAACTAATCCTTCTACCCATGGAAAGGCCGATTCCGTTGCCGTTGTCGCCACCTCCCCAGATGTTCCAAACAAGTCGGCCATCATCAGCAGCTCCTCAATAGTCAACACCGTCCGGTGAATCTCCGTTGGCTGAAAGAAAGAAACCTTCAGTACCGGAAGAAGCAGTGAGAGCGCTAAGACACTCAAGAGTGCCCAACGATTGAATCGATGAAACGTGTCACGACTCAACAACCAACGATGAAACAGATAGAATGCAGAAAGACAGACTGCCGATTTTAAGACATAAGCAAAGAAAAGGCCCATAAAATTATTGATTTAAAGCATTTAACAACTCTTTTTTCATCTCTTCAACTCCCGGAAAGCCGATCTTCTTATACACCACCTCACCGGAGCGATTGATGACGAGATAAGCCGGAATACCGAGGAAATCGTAGCGGGTACACAAGTCGCTCCACTGATCGCTCGTCAGCCGATAATGCACACCGTGAATCTTTGGAATAGCCAGACGCCATTGTCCTTCGGGAGAGGTCTCACCCGTCACAAAGAGATAGATCACGTCTTTGTCCTTCAACGCCTCCTTGATCGGCGCCATGCTTTGCATCGCTCGCCTACAAGGGCCGCACCATGTTGCCCAAAGATCGACCAACACCACCTTACCACGATAATCTTTCAAGAGTGCCGGCAAGAGCTCTTCACCACGCAAGGCCGAATCGAGCTGCACGACCGTCGTACTGTCGCTCAACGTTGCCAACCGCAGTTGTTCCACATTCCGTTGGTTGACTGTCAAGACGTAGTCTTTAATCGCTTGAGTCTCCACACTATCGAGGGTGAGCCATTGCGCGTCGGTCAGCGGCTTGATCTGTGAAACCGAGCGACCGATTGTTCGGATGCGCTGAAAATCGTTCCACAATGCCGGTATGGGGCGTTCATCAAGCTTATGTTTCATAAAGGCTTCTGCCACCGATTTGTAATGATCACAAAACATAAGAGCCGGAGAAGAGAGTGAATCGAGCTTCAACAGATCGTCGTAATAACCTTCGGGAGTCGTCAGATCGCCCCGCTTCTGCCCTCGTTGTATAGGCGAATAGCCAATGATATATTTCGCAGAATAGATACCTGAAAAGGTGGTTGCACTCAGATCGAGCAACATCAGTTGGCGGAACGGATCACTAATCTTTCGATCTTTCAGCAACCGCTTTCTAGTCTTGGCATAATAACTCAAGAACGCCTTCTTCAAGTCCACCGTCGACATCACGCCAATATTGCTCACCTCATCCAATAAGTTGAAATGATACCCCGTTTGGTTCAGATCGGTGTTCAACTGCGCATAATCGCCTTTAAACCAGACCTTCCGCTGTTTAGCCATCTCTTTCTTAAACAGATGCGTCTGCGCCAAAGTCAGCGAGGACCAGTCGACCGCCACCTCTACCTTTCCACCGGGCACCAGAAAAACACGCAAAACACTATTACCCAGCTTAAACTGCTTAATGCCAGGAGTCATCAGATCGACATCGACCGAGAAAGAACCGTCCGAAGCCACCGGAATGGGTTGAGGAGCAAACCGCCAACACACCCAATCGCTCATGACATACCCTACCGTTATCGGGGTAGAGCCTCGAGGCAAACCAAAGATGCGCCCTTTGAATTGGGCTTTTCCAAATTGAGTCACGGCAGCAGGCAACGGACGAGAGCGATCATCCGGAGTCGTCGTCCACTCCTCAGGGACCGTCACCTTAGGCCAATAACCATCCAATCGCACGCCATAAACCGCCCAACCGTCGTCCCCTCCTTCCGAAAAGTTCATCTTAGTGGTTTGCAACGGAATAGGTTTAAAGATCAGGCGACCATTTAAACAGCCACTGGCCGGCACACGCGTATACCCCTTGGGAGCAAACCCGCTCTTTGAGAGCAATGGAAAAAGACGCCCGTCCGCTTCGATTGTGGCAGACGACAGGATGTCCACTTCATGACCGGGCTCACCGTAAATCTGAACGTGAAGTACCGTAGAATCGGGATAAAGTGTTACCCGACCAATCTCTAGTCGGTTATTGTTACGAGATTCGAAATAAGGCGAATTGACGACTTTCTTATTCTTGCCGAATCCGGCTATAGCCAGCATTAGGAAAGTCATCAGAATTAAACAGTTTTTCATCATAGGTCGTTTTTTCATTAGATTTTCATCGGATTTACCATTCGAGTTTACTATTCGAGTTCACCATTCGAGTTTGCCATTCGTTATTGAACGGAGACGGCATTCGCTATTGGACGGTGGTGGTGTTCGTTATTGAACGGAGATGCCGTTCGTCACTATCATTCGGTCATCACGACTCCGACTGCTCCACCTCTTCGATCAGCTTCTTCAAGTCGCTCAAAGAGATTTGCTCCTCTTTGACCAACGACGAAACCGCGCTTAAATAAGAGTTATTAAAATACTTGCTAATGACCCCCTTCAGAGTCACTTTACGAAAGTCGTCTTCGGTCACCGTGGCATAATAGCGATAGGTCTTGCCAAAGTTCTCGTGTGAAATAAATTTCTTTTCTTCTAGCCCCCTCACGATGGTAGACAAGGTATTAAAATGCGGCTTAGGGTCATCGTAGAAATCAACAATTTCCCTCACGAACAAAGGCCCTTTCTCCCAAAAAAAGCCCATAATTTCTTCTTCTTTCTGCGTTAATTTCTTCATATCAATAAGTTTATGCCACAAATAACTAGAATTTATAGTTTATAAACTAACTTTTATAGTTAAAAAACTAAAAAGAATAGTTCTATGACTATAAAAAATAGTTTAACAATATTCAAAGTTACAGCATTGGAAACATAAAGTCAAATTTTTTACTCAGAAAATAAGCGATCCAGAATAAAAAAGCAGGAATAACGCTCGACCGATTCCCTCGTAAATGATGAACAGATAGCAATGACCCGCAAAAGCGAGGAAACGCCCGACAAAAACGCGACCATGCGCTACTAGAATCTGGCAATGCGGGGCTGAATTAGGACAATGCGATACAAAAACACGACAGTGCACCACGGGATTGCAACAGTGCGGCACGAAAATAAATTGCCAACATCTACTAACCAATGACACCGCCAACAAAACATCAGTAACAAGATTTCGCCGACAAAACTTAACCGACGAAATTTCAGCGACAAAGCCTCGCCAATAGAGTATCACTCTTTCAAGAGACAGCTCATCAGAGCCTTGTAGCAGGAAATTACAAACAAAAATCGACCGATTGTACTAAACAAATAACACAATCGGTCGATCAACAATGGATTAAACCGTCAGCTAAACCATTCAATTACAAACTTAGTTTCAAGTTTAAACCACGTAAGGCAAATAATCGCTATACCCTTCAGCAGTGCCACCACCAAAAAGTTTGCGCGTTTGAAGATTTTCATTCACAGGATACCCATTCTTCACTCGTTCAGGATAATCCGGATTGGAAATAAATTTCCGGCCAAACCCGATCAGGTCAACCCAGCCATCTGCTATGAGATCCGAACCCTCATGAGGCGTTTTATTACCTGTCGCAATAATAGTTCCTCGGAATAATGTTCGAAGATGCCGACGGAAATCTATCGGTATCTGAGGCGCATCATCCCAATCGGCTTCACAAAGATGAAGATAAGCCACTCCTAGTCGATCTAACTCGGCAGCTGCCAACATGATCGTATCCAAAATATCAGGATCATCCATATCCTTGAATCGAATATAAGGTGACAGACGCACGCCCACACGTTCGGCACCAACGGCTTCAACAACCGCAGTCGTGACCTCAGTAAGAAAACGTAAACGACGCTCTGCCGAGCCTCCATATTCATCGGTCCTCCGATTACAGTTAGAGCGCAGAAACTGATCGATGAGATAGCCATTTGCGCCATGAATCTCAACGCCATCAAATCCGGCCTCGATAGCTTGTTGTGCCGCTAGTGCAAAATCCTTAACCGTCCGACGGATATCATCTAAAGTCATCTCACGAGGCTGGTCGACCGGCACGAAGATTGCATCACCTCCGGGCGCTCCATCGAAAACATAAACACTCGTATCCTTGGCCGATATAGACGAAGGCGCAAGCGGAACCAAACCGTTCACCTTTGCACTGGAAACCCGCCCCACATGCCACAACTGGAGAACGATATGCCCTCCGGCTTCATGTACCGCCTTGGTTACCTGCTTCCATCCTTCGACCTGTTCAGGAGAATAGATACCCGGTGTACGGGCATATCCTTGTCCCTGAAGAGAGATCTGAGTCGCTTCGGAAATAATCAGCCCCGCCGAAGCTCGCTGAGTATAATACAAGGCCATCAACTCGTTTGCCACACCTCCCGGATCGGTACTCCGCGAGCGAGTCATAGGTGCCATTACAAAACGATTTTTCAACTGAGCCCTCATTAAAGAATAAGGCTCAAACAAATGAGATACAGATGGCATCATTTAGTCCTCCTCCCCCATTGATCGATCGATAGGCGATTGTGTTCGACATAAAACAAAAGCACAAACAGTATCAAAGCATACAGCATCTGACCGCCAGCCATATCCCACTTTTCAATTAGGCAAGATCCCCAGATTAGTGCACAAATCAGCAGTGCCGCTCCCGACAAGGCCTGTTTGGTAAACCAACCTAAAATCATCAATAGTCCTACCGAGAATTCCAAAACCGGCAATGCCGTCGCAAAAGCCGAAACCAGAGAAGTTGGGAGTAAAGAACCATTAAACAGTTCAACCATCCAATCTCTAAACCCACCGATCTTTGGCAAACGTACCAAACCGTGTCCAAAGAAATTCACACCTACCGTCAGCCGAAGTAAAAAGTAAGCCCATTGCTTAGTCGTAATATCTTTCATCTTTTCCTCCTTTTTTAGTTAGACCTTAATACCAACTCACCAGTTCCTCCATCGGGCGACGAGTTTTTTCTCCCGGATCACTCTTACGATAACCAAAAGCCACCATATAAGCGATGCCATATTGAGAGAAATCGATTCCAAGTTCCTCCGCTAGGATCGCTTCGGATGTAGCCGAATGAAATCCCTCAATCGGGCAAGAGTCAATTCCAATAAGTGCCGCAGCAGTCATCATGTTCCCTAAAGCAATATAACTCTGTTTAGCCGCCCAATCGAACAATGCCCGGTCGCTAGTTAACTGAAAATCCTCCTTCTGAAACGTTTCAAAGAATCCGATTCTAGCCTTAATGCCCTCTTCGGGAAGTTTCTGAACCCGTCTCATGAAATCCTCAACATATGGAGCATCAAAACGGATCAAAGGAGCCTTCATCGACAGACAGACCACAAAGTGACTGGCTGTTTCCAATTTAAGTGTGGCTCCCCATGCCCGCTCTTTGAGTCGTTCACGTAGTTCCGGCTTCTGAATCACTAAAAAATGCCAAGGCTCAAGTCCCAAGGAACTTGGGGAGAGGCGTCCCGTTTCTAAAATGAAACGAAAATCATCATCAGAGATCTGTTTCGTTGGATCGAACTCTTTACAAGCGTGACGAAACTGATAAGCAGCCAATATTTCTTCTTTTCTCATACTTTTGTTTTTTTTAATTATTATACTTCGATTCCGATTCATCGATCGGTGTGTGAGGATCGTCTTTAATCATTCGGGCAATCTCGTCTTTACGCATAAAGACTACCCCTGAATGCTGCTTAGCGTACTCGATAAACTCACTGATCACCTGCACCATAGCCGGTGTACCACCAATACGATCGTGTAAACTAACGGACATCATCCGTCGTTTGTTCTGTCCCTCTAGATAAAGTTGGTCGAACTCGGCTTTAAGTTGTGCCAAAAACTGATCGGGCGACCAGTGTTTACCTTCTACACAAACAATGTCATTGTTGCGAAGAGTATACGGCATCACCACAAACTTCTTCCCGCGAACAAGGGTGATAAAAGGCTCATCACGACTCACATCGTCAATATGATAAAGGAAATCAAGATCTTGCAAGACTTTCAAGGTGTTGGTACTACGTCTGAGCCAGTTACAATTATAGCCGACAGCCCGCTGGCCGGTAATTTCACGGACAACATCGACGCCTTCACGAACAAAAGCCAACTCTTCGGCATACGACTTATCCCACTGGTTGCTCCAAGAAATTCCATGTCCGGCAATTTCATGTCCGCGTTTAGCGATCTCACGAGCTAAATCGGGATATCGACGAGCAGCATCACCAACCACATGGGAAGTCACCTTGATGCCATAACGATCCCACAAGTCGAGCATCCGACCAATCCCCTCGTTGGCTCCATAGCGAAACCAACTCTCAGCCGGCAAATCGGGAGTTCCCTTAGGTAATGGACTCCCCGAAAAAGGACTCTCTGCTCCCTCCGGCTGACCGCCGGTTTCAAACTGCATAGAAAAACTGATCACTAAGTTGGCGCCGTTGGGCCATTGTTTATTGGCAACTTCTTCTTTCGACCACATCTTTTGCGGCATTATGGCAACCACACAAAAGAGAAAAACAACTAATAATTTTGATTTCATATTCTTACTTTTTTATTGAGGCAAAGATATCCTCATTACAAAAAGGAATTTAGGTATAATTCAATGGTTTTACAGTAAATAGATACAGTCCAGGTTTTAAAAAAGAGAATAAATGATAAAAAAATAAACGACAGAAAAAAGATCTCACCACAAAACATATCTTTGTCGAAAACAGTTCTCTTATAAAGAAGCGCCATGGAACGTTATAAGCAATACACCCCCTTCACCATCATTGAGTTTGAAGCTGAAGAATGGAATCATCCGGTTCACAAACATAATTATTACGAAGTAATCTTCATCTTCGAAGGTAAAGGACAACACACCATAAATGACGTCACATTCGACTATCAAGCCGGAGACGTCTTTCTGCTTTCCCCGGAAGACTATCATCAGTTCCACATCACTCAAAAGACTGGCTTTTGCTTCTTTAAATTCACCGAGTTAATTTTCAAAAAGGATAAAGCAGATTTGGGACAGAGGCATTGGATGGAGCGAATAGAGTCGATCATCACGCTACCTAATCAGATTCCGGGGCCTATAAGATTCACTCATAACGATCGAGATTTAGTGATGTCATTATATCGTATTATCATATCCGAATACCATCAACCCCGTTGTTATTCATCGGATATCATCACCGAAACGATGAATAGCCTAATCAGCATCATCGCTCGAAACTTATGCTACAGCTATCGTTCGGCCGGCATCAACCAGAGTCAGCCAAAAAATGAGATCAGTGAACTGCTGACATATATCCGACATAATGTGTATGATAGTAAGAAAGTCTCCCTGGAGGCCATCGGCAAACGCTTCGGTCTATCTAAAAACTATGTCGGCATCTTCTTTAAAAAGCACACCGGAGAGAACCTACAAAGCTATCTGATCAACTATAAGTTACTTCTAGCTGAGAATAGAATCACTCACAGCAACTTATCGCTCGAAAATATTGCACTCGATTTAGGGTTCACGGATTTGAGTCATCTGAATAAGCTCTTTAAACGCAAGTTTGGCATGATGCCCGGAAAATACAGAAAGGAGAAGTTCAGCGGATTACCACTAACCTCTCCTTTCTAAACCATCGTGATCTTTTGATTTATTTTTTCCGATTCGGCCTCGTTCGACGAATAAGCTCTAAGAACTGCCCGGTCGGACAACAGTAGTTGCACCACGGGCGAGGCAGAACAATCGACAACAGGAGGAAGGTTACCGCCAATACAATGACAGGTACAGAAGCTGTGGTGATCAAAAAGGCACTGAACGGCTCGATATGAGTCAGGTCGAACGAGACGCCTACCAACAAGAGCACAATGAGCAGCGCAAAAATCGTTTCACGAGTCTTAGAAAGCACCTTTTTCACCTTCAACGGCAATTTCAGTCGTCGTTTAGAGAGTTTTCCCATCACATCTTGCGCCGCACCATACGGACAGAGATAAGAACAATAGAACGCTTTCCGAGTAAACAACGGTAAGGCAATAGAGACTATGAGGATCAAGATCAACAGAAGCTGTGTACCCCATTGAATCCCGTTAGTGACCCAATTCACCATCGAGACAGTCGAAAGAAAAGTACCCAACCAGAACCCTAAAATACCAATCGTCGACAGTTGGAGGTAGAGACGATAAGGGCGGAACGTCTTCGGGAAGAAGAACTGCAACAACGCTAGGATGAGCAGGAGCACACCCAAAATGAACTTATAATCAATGGTCAACGCCTTATCGGTCGTGATCTCTGCTCCAAGGGCTTGCTGAACAGTATAGTTAAACGTCTGAATGATGGCACCGGAACTCATCGTTGCCCCGGATATGGCATCCACGTTACGATGGATGGCTTCATCGAGAGAACATCCGTCCCAACTCTCCAACAATCCTTCGCCAACGATCCACTGAATGAAATTTTCAGATTCCTGATTAGGAAGAAGTTCAACGCCAACCACTCGCCTCTCGGGACTGACCCCAATCAACAAGGGTGTCGAAGAGGCAAAGCCCACAATACTATCGGCTGCCGGAGTGCTGACCAACACCTTGCCCAGTTTATCATCACCGCACCAAACGTCCGCTTCGGAAGAAGAAAGAGGAGTGTAGCTCCTGGCTTCCGGAAAGAGTTGCTGAACGTCCGTCAGCGAAAATGCCTTTTCAACAGTCTGCCCCGTTTTTATCTCCTCCGAACCACGATGACGGGGTTGTCCAAAAACAATAAATGCTGAAATCACAAGGCTCATCGCCACTTTATAAAAGAAATGTAGATGGATCAGAAAACCGGAATACAATTTCGACAAAAAAGAATTCAAACGCATATTTTTCAAGATTTTAGATTTAACAGGTTTTTTCAAGAATAGTGCTATTCTTAAGGATAGAGGATACATCACAATCCATTCAATAATCATTTTAAAGCTAAAAGTACAAGAACTCTAAAATATAACCAAAGTTTCTTTTCATGAAAATCACAAAAATGTAAATATTTTCATTTTTAAAGAAAACCTATTAATATAAACTATACATTTGTATTTTCAATTCAAAAAAGTATTCTTTTTATGCAAAAAAAAGGAAATAAAACAAGAATCATCTCAAAGATAAGTCCTAAAATGATTTTTAGTGTATAATTTTACAGAATCAATGGATAATATACTCATTATAGACGACGAACAACAGATACGTCACTTGCTTTCACGTATGCTAGAATTAGAAGGATATAACGTCTTACAAGCCTCCGATTGTCAATCTGGGTTTAAGCAACTAGAGATTAAGGATCCAGACGTTATCCTTTGTGATGTTTTTCTTCCAGATGGGAACGGGATTGATCTTATAAAAACTTTAAAACAAAAATGTCCGAATACCGAGATCATTCTATTAACGGCTTACGGTAACATTCCCGATGGAGTACAAGCTATTAAAAGTGGAGCTTTCGATTATATCACCAAAGGAGATGATAATCGAAAGATTATCCCTCTAATTGCCCGAGCCATGGCACAGGTTCGTGAAAAAAAAATGGGAATTACAAAAATAGAAGGCTCACCATTATATACCTTTCAAAGCATTCAGACTCAATCAAAACAGATGCAACATGCCGTTGACCTAGCACAAAAGGTTTCCGCCACCGATATTACCGTTCTAATTACCGGTGAAACGGGAACTGGGAAAGAACTTTTTGCCCAAGCAATTCACACCAGCGGCACACGCCAAAATGAAACCTTCATGGCCATCAACTGTTCGGCATTTAGTAAAGACTTGTTAGAGAGCGAACTATTTGGGCACAAAGCTGGATCATTTACCGGTGCAATAAAAGATAAAAGAGGCTTATTTGAAGTGGCAGATAAAGGCACTCTTTTTCTGGATGAAATAGGGGAAATGGCTTTTGAATTACAAGCCAAGCTCCTACGGATACTTGAGACTGGCGAATATATCAAAATAGGCGATACCAAGCCCAAGAAAGTCAATGTACGCATTATATCGGCAACCAATAGAGATCTAAAAAAAGAAATTGAACTCGGGACCTTTCGTGAAGATTTATATTATAGATTATCGGTTTTTTCTATTCATTTACCTCCTCTGAGAGATCGAAGAGAAGATATTGTTCCATTAGCGAAAGAATTTATTACTTTTTTTTCTAGAAAATTTCACAAAAAAGTAGTTTCAATAACCCCGGACTACTTATCAGCATTACAAGGAGCGGAATGGAGGGGGAACATTAGGGAACTTCGTAATGTGATAGAACGAAGTTTGGTGGTTTGTGACCAGATTTTAACATTATCAGATTTACCTTTAGAGCTACAAACAATCAGAACCAATAAACCAATAGATAGAGATTTATTAGAGTTTGAATTAAGCCAAATAGAAAAACGACACATTATCAGAGTCCTTCAACACACCAATGGAAACAAAACAGAAGCAGCTCGCTTACTAAAGATTGGGCTTACAACTCTATATAGAAAAATAGAAGACTATCAAATCTGACTTTTTCATCCTCAATTCTCATTTACATCTTGACATATTTTCATTTTGATATAAAGACCCTTTCATTTTGGAAGGGTCTTTTAATATGTGCAAAAATATGGTATAAGCAATAACACTATAAATAAGCTCATTACATCTTTCTATCAGATTTGGCATGCTTTTAGCATTATCAAAATAAAATTAAAAATTAAAAAAAAGATGAATGATTTTACTCAAGACTTAATTTTTGCATTAAGCATCGTTATTTGTTTCCAATTATTTTATAAGGTCATCAATTGGTTTGAAAAAATATGAGGAGGTCGAAATGTTTCTAAGTTTATTTTTTATTGGGCTCATAGCCTTTGTTTATTTAGTTATAGTGCTTATCAAACCTGATAAGTTTTAATCGATTAATATCAAAATGAATACAGAAATTTTAGGTGTAGTTTTTCAAGTAATCTTAATGATATCAATTAGTTTCCCTCTTGGAAAACTAATTTCTAAAGTTTACAAAGGAGATAAAAATCCATTCGATTTTATGAATCCTATTGAGCGTTGGATATTCAAACTGTCAGGCATTAATCCCCAAGAAAAAATGAATTGGAAAAAATTTCTTAGGACATTGCTTACAGTTAATTTGGTTTGGCTCATTTGGGCAATTACTCTTCTTTTATTGCAGGGTCATTTGCCTTTAAACCCCGATAACAACAGCGGACAATCGATCGATCAAGCTTTTAACACAGCGATCAGTTTTCTAGTAAACTGTAATCTACAACATTATAGTGGTGAAACAGGATTAACCTATTTTACACAACTATTTGTAATTATGTTCTTGCAATTTATGACAGCAGCGACCGGAATGGCTGTTATGGCAGGTATTATGGAGGC
Organism: Bacteroides sp.; assembly: GCA_047975405.1. Taxonomy (GTDB): domain Bacteria; phylum Bacteroidota; class Bacteroidia; order Bacteroidales; family Bacteroidaceae; genus Bacteroides. Next base: position 50,520 of record JBKEDO010000023.1, on the reverse strand, counting down.
TTTTTCTAAAAAGCAAACCGCAACGATGGGAAATTTTTGGAACTATCTCGTCAAAAGTTGCACACGTATCTTATTCCCTCTTTCTCTCGTTTTGGGACTAATCTTAATCGTGGAAGGAACTCCTATGACCTTTCATGGCAAGCAACATATCAACACATTAGAAGGACGTTCGCAAGAAATCTCACAAGGTCCAACCGCAGCCATTGTTGCCATCAAACAATTAGGAACCAACGGAGGCGGATTCTTTGGTAGCAACTCTTCACACCCATTAGAGAATCCAACTTACCTAACTAATATGGCCGAATGTTGCGCCATTATTATCATCCCAATGGCTATGGTACTAGCTTTTGGATTTTACACCAGCAGAAAGCGATTAGCCTATTGCATCTACGGAGTAATGCTTACAGCTTATCTGACGGGAGCTTTCTTTTCAATCAACCAAGAAATAAAAGGGAATCCTCGTCTAACAGCACTAGGTCTCTCTCAAAATAATGGCGCTATGGAGGGAAAGGAAGTACGGATTGGAGCTGCTGCAACCGCTTTGTGGAGTGTAACTACAACTGCGACCTCCAATGGATCAATTAATGGAATGCACGACTCAATGATGCCAACATCCGGATTAATACAAATGCTTAATATGCAAATCAATACTTGGTTTGGAGGAGTTGGAGTTGGTTGGATGAACTATTTTACATTTATGATTATCACTGTTTTTATTAGCGGACTCATGGTCGGACGTACACCGGAATTTCTCGGAAAGAAGATCGAAGCTCGGGAAATGAAAATTGCATCGATAGTGGCTTTACTCCATCCGTTACTCATCCTCAGCGGTACTGCCTTAGCTGTTTTTCTAATGAATAACAATCAGTCGTTTGTCAATGCAGAAGGAGGATGGACTCACAATGCCGGTTTTCACGGATTAAGCGAGGTTTTATACGAGTTCACCTCCTCTGCAGCAAATAACGGATCCGGGTTTGAAGGACTAAACGACAACACTTGGTTTTGGAACTACTCGACTGGAATCGTTTTACTTCTCGGACGTTTCTTGCCAATTATCGGACAAGTCGCCATTGTCGGATTAATGGCTAATAAGAAATTCATTCCGGAATCGGCAGGTACATTACGCACCGATACTCTAACGTTTTCGATGATGACTTTCGTCGTTATTTTTATTATTGCAGCTTTAGCATTCTTTCCTATCCAAGCATTGAGTACTCTATCTGAACATTTAAGTTTATCATCATTTTAACATACAAGAATTCGTTTAAAACCATTTTATAATGAAGAATAATTCATCAGTATCCTTCTTTAAAAAGGAACAAATACTGGAAAGTTTAAAAGAATCGATCATTAAGCTTCACCCTAAATACATGATAAAAAACCCAATCATGTTTCTGGTCGAAGTGTGCATTGCCATCATGGCAATAGTTACCATCTATTCAATTTTTGAAAAATCACAAGGATCATTTGGATATAATCTTTTAGTTTTTATTGTACTATTCATCACTCTATTATTTGCCAATTTTGCTGAAGCAATAGCTGAAGCTCGTGGTAAAGCGCAGGCCGATAGTCTTCGTAAAACACGTGAAGAGACACCTTCAAAAAGAATCATACATGGAGAAGTTGAGTTAGTCAGCAGTTCTGAGCTAAAAAAGAACGATTTATTTTTTTGCGAAGCTGGTGATTTAATTCCAGCCGACGGAGAAATTATTGAAGGACTCGCTTCAATCGATGAAAGTGCGATAACAGGTGAATCAGCCCCGGTCATTCGCGAAGCAGGAGGCGATAAGACCTCAGTGACAGGAGGAACCAAAGTTTTATCCGATTCGATTACCGTAAGAGTAACAGCACAACCGGGCGAGAGTTTCTTGGATAAAATGATTTTGTTGGTCGAAGGTACTTCCCGACAAAAAACGCCTAATGAAATCGCTTTAACCATTCTACTTGCAACCTTTACATTAGTGTTCATCATTGTTTGCATTACATTAAAACCCTTAGCCGATTATGTGGGTGCACAAATCACCATCGCATCCCTACTCTCTTTGTTTGTTTGCCTTATACCAACAACAATCGGAGGACTGCTATCTGCAATCGGGATTGCAGGAATGGACCGAGCTCTAAGAGCAAATGTAATCACTAAATCGGGAAGAGCAGTCGAAACAGCAGGTGATATTGACACATTATTGCTAGATAAGACCGGTACAATCACAATTGGTAATCGTCGAGCAACTGCTTTTTACCCAATGATAAATTTTCACCGGGATCAGTTTATAGAAGTTTGCATGCTCTCTTCCGTATCCGATGAAACTCCAGAAGGACGCTCGATCATTGACCTAGGACGCCAGCTGGGATTCCGAGTGCACCATCTATCAACAGACCATTCACAAATGATTCGATTCTCTGCAGAAACAAAATGTTCTGGAATTAACCTTAAAGATGGTACAGAGATCAGGAAAGGGGCTTATGAAGCCATTCGAACAATAGTCGTTAAGTCGGGCAATGAATTTCCTAATGAAGTGGAAAATCACATCAATGCCATTACCAGTAATGGAGGTACTCCCCTTGTTGTAATGGTTAATCGATCGGTAGCAGGAGTAATAGAACTGCAAGATATCATCAAACCAGGCATTCAAGAACGTTTTGAACGACTAAGAAAAATGGGGGTTAAAACAGTAATGGTGACCGGAGACAACCCTTTAACAGCAAAATATATCGCCAACAAGGCTGGAGTTGATGACTTTATAGCCGAAGCCAAACCGGAAGATAAAATGGAATATATCAAACGAGAACAACAATTTGGGAAATTGGTCGCGATGATGGGCGACGGGACGAACGATGCCCCAGCATTAGCCCAAGCCGATGTTGGTGTAGCCATGAACAGTGGAACGCAAGCAGCTAAAGAAGCTGGCAACATGGTCGATTTAGATAATGATCCAACTAAACTCATTGAAATTGTAGAAATTGGGAAACAACTACTTATGACTCGTGGAACATTAACAACATTCTCTATAGCCAATGACGTTGCCAAATATTTCGCCATCGTACCAGCATTATTTATGGCATACATACCACAATTGGCTGCTCTTAATATCATGCAACTACGTACCCCTGAAAGCGCAATCCTTTCGGCGATCATCTTTAACGCAATTATTATTCCATTATTAATACCACTCGCCCTAAAAGGAGTAAAATATCGACCTATTGGAGCATCGGTTTTATTGAGGCGTAACTTGCTTATTTATGGTTTAGGTGGAATGATTATACCATTTATCGGCATAAAAATTATAGATATTATACTAGGCTTATTTCTCTAAATTCAATTATGGATATGAAAAATATAATTAGATCAATCCGCATTACTTTAACGTTTTGCATTTTCTTCACACTTTGTTATGTTCTAATATTATGGTTGATTGCTCGATTTGCAACTCCCAATAAAGGAGAAGCCGAAACAATTTACTCTAAAAGCCAACAAATCGGCATGACAAATGCGGGACAATTCTTTAATAAAAATATTTATTTTTGGGGACGTCCATCTCACGCCGGATACGGATATGACGGCACATCATCAGGTGGTAGCAATAAAGGGGCGACAGATAAAGCCTATTTAAAAGAAATCAAGCAACATATTGATTCTTTTTTAGTTTATCACCCCTATCTTACAAGAAAAGATATTCCGGCCGAACTAGTTACTTCAAGTGGTTCCGGATTAGACCCCAATATTTCGCCAGAAGCAGCTTTCGTTCAGGTAAGACGCGTCGCTCAAGCCAGAGGATTAAGCGAGACTTATATATACTCAATTGTCAAACATGCTATTGAGCAGCCTCTATTTGGTTTTTTGGGACCTCAAAAAGTAAACATTGTCCGATTAAACATGGCAATAGATGAAGCTCAGAAAAATGCATCACCATATTAGCTTAAAAAACGCCCTCATAAAAGTAAACAAAAAAAAATGACAACAACAGAAGAAGGACGAAACGCTCATTATTTCCTCGATCTCATTAAACGTTCAAAACGAGGAAGATTTAAAATCTACATCGGAATGATTGCCGGAGTAGGCAAAAGCTATAGAATGTTGCAAGATGCTCATGAGATGATTGCAGATGGAGTCGATGTACGCATTGGCTTCATCGAAACTCATGCCCGACAAGGGACCGAACAACTGATCACCGGAGTACCTATTATTCCGCGCAAGAAAGTATTTTACAAGGGCAAGGAGCTAGAAGAAATGGATTTAGACGCAATCCTGCAAAATCACCCCGAGCTAGTCATTGTAGATGAGTTGGCTCACACCAATATTGAGGGTAGTAGAAATGCCAAGCGCTGGCAAGACGTAATGGAGCTGTTGGATGCCGGCATCAATGTCTTATCGGCTGTCAATATTCAGCATATTGAAAGTCTAAATGAAGAAGTTAAAAGAATAACCGGCATTGAGGTCAAAGAACGAATACCTGACAATGTCCTTCAAGAAGCCGACGAGGTTGTAAACATCGACTTAACCTCCGATGAATTAATCAGTCGCTTAAAAGCCGGTAAAATTTATCGAACAGACAAAATTCAATCAGCGCTAAACCACTTCTTCAAAACCGAGAATATTCTACAATTAAGAGAATTAGCCTTAAAAGAAGTTGCATTTAGGGTCGAAAAGAAAGTAGAAAGCGAAATCACACCAAGTGATGTCGGGATTCGTCACGAGAAAATATTGGCCTGTATCAGCAGTAAAGAAAACTCACCAAGACGAGTCATTAGAAAAGCTTATCGATTGGCTAGCCGATACAATACAACATTCACAACTTTATATGTGCAAACTCCTAATGAAAGCAGCGATAAAATTCAGTTAGCAGCACAACGTCATTTGATTAATCACTTCGAGCTTGCCACTCAGCTAGGAAGCAACATCCTCAAAGTTAAATCCCCAGATGTTTTAGACATGATTGTAAAAATATGCAAAGAGCAACAAATCACTGTGATTTGTTTAGGACATCCTAACTTTAACTTTAGGACGGCCTTTTTTCAATTAAAAAAATATCGTTTTTTTTTATCATCTATAGCACAAATGAATATAGATTTGATTATACTTGCTTAAAAATTAGGTTGTATCATGAACATCAAAAGAAAAATCACCCTTTGCATCGCCATTTTGGTCCTAATGATTATTGTTTTAGTGATATTATCAATCGTCAATATGCAAATCTTAACGGCAGCTTATCCTAACACGATTGCTGCAAATTATGGGCTTAATAGAGCACTAATCTCTGTAACATTAGTGGGGATAATCTGTATTATCGTCGGAGTTATTTTTTTGTTACGCTTACCGGCATCTATTGATCAACCGATCAAAATAATGATTAATAGTATCCAAGAAATAGCAAACCACAACTATAATGTCCGTCTACAACTTGATGGTAGTGAAGAATTTTCAGAAGTATCGAGAAACTTTAATCGCATGGCTCAACGATTAGCCCAGTACCATGCTAGTACATTATCTGAAATGATGGCTGGAAAAAAATATATGGAGACAGTGATCAATAGCATCAATGAACCAATTATCGGATTGAATAATGAAAAGATAATTTTATTCATTAATGATGAAGCGTTGAACGTACTTAATCTAAAACGCGAAGATATTGTCAATCAACCGGCTCACGAACTTTCTTTACGCAACGATTTACTCAGAAGATTAATTCGGGGACTTTTAGATTTTAGTAGTCAAAAGATTGAGCAGAAAGAGCCCTTAAAGATCTATGCCGATAACAAAGAAAGTTATTTTCAGGTAAAATACATAGAGATTAATCAATTTCGGTCGGATGGTAAAACTCCAGAAAAGAAAGGAGATGTAATTTTGTTGAAGAATATCACAGAATTTAAAGAATTAGATTCGGCAAAAACGACATTCATTTCAACCATCTCTCACGAATTAAAGACCCCGATATCTACTATTTTAATGAGTTTACAATTACTCGAGGATAAACGTATTGGCACCTTAAATTCAGAACAAATCGATTTGGCTAATAGCATAAAAGATAATAGCGAAAGATTATTACGTATTATAGGTGAATTACTGAACATGACTCAAGTCGAATCTGGGAAATTACAACTTAAGCCTAAAGTGACCAAACCAATTGAGCTCATAGAGTATGCGATTAAAGCTAACCGAGTACAAGCGGAGAAATTTAACATTCAAATCGAAGTAGAATATCCCGAAAACAAGATCGGAAAGCTATTTGTCGATAGCGAAAAAATAGCCTGGGTGTTGACTAATCTATTATCGAATGCAATCCGCTATTCGCATGAAAATGGACGCGTTATTATTGGTGCATCTCAATCGGAAAATGGAGAAGTTAAACTCTTTGTTAGAGATTTCGGACGTGGCATTGACCCACGTTATCATAATAGTATTTTTGATCATTATTTTCGAGTACCGGGTACCAAAGTTCAAGGTAGCGGCCTGGGATTATCTATTTCACGTGATTTTGTAGAGGCACATAATGGATATTTGACCGTTGAGAGTGAAATAGATAAAGGAAGTACTTTTACACTCTGTTTGAAATCGACGTTATAGCATATTATCATATGCTATAACGAAGGGTTGTTGAATCAAAGTTTCTATTTTCGCTTATAAGCGAAAGCTTGCCAGCGCTCTTCGGGCCATTCCTGTTGCTGAAGCTCGACACGAGCCATCACAAAGAAAAGGTCGGATAGTCGGTTGAATAGCGTCAAGATCACCATCGGAAGTTCGTCGGCCCGATGAAGCGTCCACAACCGTCGCTCAGCACGACGGGCCACCGTACGGGCAAACTGCAACTGCGCTGCCAAAGGAGTTCCACCCGGCAAGATGAAATAGCCATTATCGGTGAGCTGCATCATCATCTCGTCCATGGCTTGTTCGCAACGAGTGGGCAGATCGTCCGACAACACGTTCGGATTGGCCGCACGTATGGCCGACGGTGTAGCCACATGGCTCATCACAACCATCAATTCGGTTTGAATGGTTTGTAGCAACAACTGCCAGTCGTGCTCCGGAGGTAATAACGAACGGACAATGCCTATCACCGCATTCAGTTCGTCGATCGTCCCGTTGGCTTCAATGCGAATATCATCTTTCAGTACTCGCTCGCCTCCATGAATACCGGTCGTTCCTTCATCACCGGTTCGGGTATAAATTCGTCTCATCTTAAAACAATTTGAATAGATCCATCTCACCCCAATAGAAGTGAGTATAACTTGCAATCACATTTTGCACTCTAAATAGCCCGGTGTCAACCGGTTCACCTTTGGCATTGCGAACTTGAGCAATGGTGGGACAACACTTAGCGTCCTCTTTCACAATCTGCGTATAATGGAACTCATGTCCGCTCAACTTCAATCCATGATAGTCGAACTGCCGATAGCCCAACGTCAACTGACGCCCCTCGGGCGTATGATCGATGGTAAAGGGAAAGAGCCCCACCATCGGAAACGTTTTCTCAGGCGTTTTGATCCCCTGTGAGAGATAGATCATTCCCCCACATTCGGCAATCACACGTCCCCCACCCTTGGTATATCGCCTGATGGCTTCCATCAACGAATGGTTTTGGGATAACCGTTCCGCTTGTTTCTCGGGATACCCTCCCGGAAGGTAAAGCAGGTCGATCGCTTCCGGCAACTCCACGTCCACCTCGGGATCGAAGAAAGAGACTCGCCCCAGACGAGACAGCACGTCCAAATGTTCAGCATAGATAAACGAGAATGACTCGGCATTACGCGCCACGGCAATATGATGCCCCGCTACAGTCTCCAAATCGGATAAAGCCGGTGAGTCCGATAACGTTGGCGAGTCCAAAGGAGATTGAATCGAGCCTTCTGGTTCACAGAAAGGCTTCCTCTCAGATCCTTCGGAGATTTCTTCCTCCAATACACTAGAAACGCCTGTCACCTCCAACAATTTTTCCCAAAGCAAATCCCGGCGCACCGCATCGGCAAATGTCTTCAGTTGATGGGGCGACGACGCTTGAAAGTCGAGTCCTAAATAGCGTGAATCCATATTTAAATCAGGATTTCTAAACAGAGCTCCCAGATAATGCAGGTTCAAATCGTCGCAGACCTCCTCCAATAGGCGTGCATGTTTCTGTCCGCCGACCTTATTAAAGATCACACCGACCAAGCGTAATTTCGGGTTAAAGTCGCGAAACCCACTGATCAATGCAGCTGTGGAATAAGCCGACGACTTTGCATCGACCACGAGGACAACCGGGATATCGAGCAAAACGGCAATCTCCGCCGATGAACCTTTCTGTCGGTCGTATCCGTCGAACAATCCCATCATTCCCTCCACCACACTCACATCGGCTTCTGCCGAATGGCGGCGGAAGAGATCGGACACGTGAGGCTGAGTCGCCATGAACGTATCGAGGTTGATCGATGGACGTCCACAAGCCTGTTCGTGATATTTAGTGTCGATATAATCGGGTCCGCACTTAAACGGTTGTACCCGATAGCCTTCAGCGGTAAACAGCTCCATCAAGCCGCGACAGATGGTGGTCTTCCCGCTACCGGAAGTTGGGGCGGCAATGAGAAAATGAGATCGTTTTTTTACAGTCATGTCGTTCGAAATACGATTAGGTTTCTACTTCGGTGGACAAACTTAACGAAAATGTCGGAATAAATAAATGAAAATAGAAGAATGATGGAACGAAAAGGTCAGAACCAATCGTAAAAATCGATCAAAAAAAGGCAGACCAATAGAGAGAGACTTCTCCCTATCGGTCTGCCAGCCAGCTGTTAACCCCAAACGCTAGATTCGTTGTCCGTCAGCGGAATGTGTTAGTTGACTGTTTTAATCATTCCACCAACACGTTCGTCTGTATCGCCAACTTCCTGACGCAGACGTAACATCTCTTTTTTCATCTCTTTAATCACGTCGGCATAAGCCTTATCGTGATAAGCATTATGATTTTCTTTAGGATCTTTCTTCAAATCGTAAAACTCCCATGCCGGTTCGGAAACGTAATCCGATGATCCTGTCATGTTCAGTTTATCGCCATATAAGAAGATCAATTTATAACGATCGTTTCTCACTCCAATGTGAGCCGGGCGCTCTTTATGCTGAGTCCAATAGCGATAATAAATGCTCTTTCGCCAATCCTTTGGTGTCTCACCACGAAGGTTGCTTCTGAAGCTTCGTCCTTGAGAGCCGTCGGGACCGTCAACCCCTGCAAAGTCGGCCAACGTTTGTGCAAAATCCACATTCAAAACAAGATCATTCAACCGCTTACCCTTAGGCAATTCATGAGGATAGCGGATCACAAAAGGCATTCTAGCCGCTTCTTCATAAAACATACGTTTATCAAAAAAGCCATGCTCGCCTAAGAAGTAGCCCTGATCGGCTACATAAACCACAATCGTATTGTCGGCAATGCCCATCTCATCGAGAGCACTCATCAACTTTCCAATATTATCATCCACCGTAGCTGCGCAACGGAGGTAGTCGCGCATCAACTTTTGATAAGCAGCTTTACGAGCAGCCACCTTGCTCATTCCCTTAGTCGAGAACGGCAATTCCGGATAACGACACCACCATTTATCAGGATCGGCAGAAGCCGTTTCCCAACGACGGATCATCTCCTCAAGAGGTTGTCCTTGGAACGTCCGTCCAGTTGTCTCAGGTCCCCAATCCATAAGGTTCTCCGGTTCGGGGAATGTGACTCCGTCGTAAAGGTGTCGCATTCTCTCCGGAAAGTCGTATGGCTCATGCGTCGCCTTAAAATGGCAACACATCATGAACGGCTGGTCCTTATCTTGTTGTTTCATCCAGTCAATAGCCTTTTGAGTCACAATATCCGTCGAGAATCCATGCAAACGCTCCCCAAAGTTTCGCTGTCCCGGCCAAGGTTGGTCACTGTTCTTAAACGTCGGATCACGATATTCTCCCTGATCGTGAAAAACAGAATAATAGTCGAACCCTTGTGGCTGCGACTTTAAATGCCACTTACCCACTAGTCCCGTATGATAACCGGCCTCTTGTAACACTTTGGCTATGGTAGGCAACGAGGTATCTAAGGTGTCGGATAACGTATATACTCCATTATGGTGGCTATATCGTCCGGTAAGGATGGCCGCACGACTCGGCGTCGATATAGAGTTTGTACAAAAGCAATTATCGAGCACAACGCCTTCGTTGGCCAAACGACGAATGTTTTGATTCTGAACATAATTTTGCAACGCCCCACCATATATGCCCCAGGTCTGAGACGTATGGTCGTCACTCAATATAAATAAGATATTGGGACGTTTTCCCTCTTTTTGAGGAACAGCTGCGTCGACTGTTGTCAAGTTTGCCGAAGCTAAAGGTAGCAGTCCGATACAGACTTTTTTAATATCGATTCTCATTATTCAAAGATGTAAAGTTTTATCAGTTCATTCCAAGTCAGCTTATGTCCGTCTTTCCACCAAAGCGGTTGACTCAAATCACAAAAGTCTTTGTTCTCTTTCATCCTCTGAGCTAACAACGACTTATAAGCAGCAGCCTTTTTAGGTTTCCGATCGACCAAATTCACGAGTTCTCCCGAGTCTTTTCGCAAGTCGAACAATTGCTCAGTGATCTTGCCATTCACATTGTAGATGATATATTTATAATCTGCTGTCACCAATGCTCTCTGCTGATTAGAGTAAGCCAAAAAGATATCTTTCCGATGCTTATTTGTTTTTCCGTCCAACACCGGTTTCAAAGAACGTCCCGTCACAGAAGATGGTGTTTTCAATCCGGCAAGATCACAAAGGGTTGGATAAATATCGTATAGGTAACATAAAGCTTCCGTCTTTCTTGGAGCTTTTTTAGCTCGTGGATCGATAATCAACATCGGTACGCCGATGCTATGCTCATACAAACTTTGCTTGCCCAACAAGCCGTTTTGCCCCATGGCCAAACCGTTATCGGAAGCAAAGACAATAATCGTATTATCGCGTTCGCCTATCTCGTCAAGAGCTTGAAGCACTCGTCCGATCTGTAGATCGACCTCACTCACCATGCCATAATAGAGAGCCAGTTCATTCTGCATCTGTTCTCCCGTACGAGGCGGTGGAAGGATCTGTTCATCGCGAATAGCAAGTTCACCATTGTCGAACGGATGTTCGGGAAGGAAGTTGCTAGGCAATGCCAGTTCGTTCGCCACATATTTTTTACCATAGTTAGGCAATTGGTTGCGAGGATCGTGAGGAGAAGTAAAGGCCACATAAGCCATAAATGGCTGATCGTGTCCGCCCCGACTCTTCAAAAAGTCAATCGCAGCATCAGCAAACATTTTAGAGGAGAACTCTTTTCCGATAAAAGATGGAGAATCGTACTTACCCGTAGGGTCAAAATGTTTCAAATGTGAAGAACAATGACCATTCATTTCATAAGGATGCATTCCTCCGAAAAAGATGTTCTCACCATCAGAAAAAGAACGAGCGAAAGAAGCCTTATCCGAATGCCACTTTCCGGTAGCAAACGTTTCATAGCCATTCGCTTTCAAATGTTCAGGAAGAGTGGTATGAGCTTGAGGTATTTTCATTCCATCGCTCTGAACTCCGAAGACTCCCCTACCTGTCATCAACATCGCACGACTAGGCATCGACAACGCTCCACACAATGCACCATTGGTATAGGTTCGGGTGAATGTCACTCCTTGAGCAATCAAGCCGTCAATGTTCGGAGTATAGACATTATTATTACCAAGAGCTGCAATCGCATCACTCTGCATATCATCCACCAAGATGAATAAGATATTGGGAGACTCAGGCTTCTTCTGAAATCCACAAAAGACAGTGAACGCCAGAGAGGCAGAGATCCATGTTTTTAAATGTTTCATATTTGTGTATTAGTTTATTTCTATTTCATCGACAAACAAGAACGGAGAATGTCCTGCTCCCGAATGTCCTTCAGGTAAAGCTTTAAAGCCATAAGCCCGAACTATAACATAACGAGCCGGTATCTCCAAAAAATTTAATTCTAGGTTATCAAGCCGCTTTCCTTCCATTGTAGCCTCCGGAGCCTCGAACGATCGCGTAGAGACCTGTTTAAAGTTCTTACCATCAATAGAGATTTCAACGTCTACGCGTTCTATTCCCATGATATAGGAACTCATATCGGTCAACGAAGAGAGACGAACCTGCTTTACCAACTGCTCATTCCCCAAGTCGATCACTGCTTCCATAGGATTGGGGTTATAACCCACCCACATGCCTGTAGTGTGGAAGGCCGAGCTACGAACTCCATCGACTAGAACCTTACCGTTATCACCGGCATATCGTTCTGAAGGTGAGGTCAGCAACCGAATATCGGCAAACGTAGCTTTGTTGATACGGATCGATTTTTTCAACACATCGCTACAAAGTCCCGAAGGAGTATAAGCAATGGCACGCAGATCGGCATCTTTAGCCACAAAAAACGGAGCAGTATACTTCTTCGAATTCAGAGTTGGCTTACGGCCGTCTAAAGTATAATAAATATCAGTACCTTCCAAACCTTTTAGCGTTACTTCCAAGCGTTTGTTAGCTTGATCAAGCTGATATCCATCTTTGATCTCAAAGAAATGAGAAGCATAGTTATATCCTAATTTCCGATACAAATCGATCATAATAGGAAGACGTTCAAGGAAATCGACATAACGTCCTCTTCGGCTACCACTCCAAGCAAACTCTGAAAAAGCAGCCAATCGAGGCAACATCATATAATCTAATGTTTCATCATCCGGAACATAAGATGTCCACAAACAGATCTCTGCTCCGAGTGCCAACTGGCGTTGCTGATCAGTTGTCTCAGGAACCATCAATTCTGCCTCATAGAGTTTCTGCATTAACACCAATCCCCCGGTAGCTTTAGGCTCTGATCCCATATCGGACGACTGGTAATTGTTTAAATAGAAATGTCCGTTCGACGAGAAAATCACCGGATGACCTTTTTTCATGGCTTGTACCCCACGCCCTAATCCTCGCCATGACATAATCACGGTTTTCGGATCAATCTGGTCAGAAAGCACCTCATCCCAACCAATCATCTTTTTACCCAGTCCTTTTAGATAAAGAGCCATCTGTTCGTTGAATTTTCCCTGAAGTAGATCCTCCGGAGAATGTCCATCCGTCTCCTTTAGTCCATATTGACGAATGGCGTCTTGACAACGCGAACAAGCTTTCCAACGATCTCTCGGCACTTCATCGCCACCAATATGAAGATAAGATGAAGGGAATAAGTCGGCCACCTCTTTCAGAACGTCTTTGGCAAACTGCCACGAGAACTCCTGCCCTAGGCAAACCACATCCTTGTGAACCCCACCGGATTCCAATGAGACTTCATAAGGTCTCTTCACACAAGCCAATTGCGGATAAGCCGCCAAAGCCGCCGTGGTATGTCCCGGTAGGTCAATCTCAGGAATAATGGTGATAGACCGCTTCGCGGCATAGGCTACCACCTCTTTTATTTCTTCTTGGGTATAAAATCCACCATAACGATTTTTATCTTTACCTCGCCAAGCGCCTACGCGAGTGAGTTCAGGATATTTTTTAATCTCAATACGCCACCCTTGGTCGTCGGTCAGATGCCAGTGGAAATAATTCAACCGATGCATCGCCAATAAGTCGATGAACCGCTTCACTTGTCCGACTGAGAAAAAGTGACGACTCACATCGAGCATGGCTCCACGATAAGCCATCTCTGGATGATCTTCTATCTGAATGGCAGGAAGCAGATAAGGTTTCTGCTTTTGTTGAAGAAGAGCATGAAACAGACTTTGAGCACCATAGAAGAAGCCGGCTGCATCTTTTGCGACCACCACGACGCTATCGGCATTCACACTCAAGCGGAAAGCTTCGGCCTTTAGAGTTGGGTCATACCGATAGATCATTCGGTTTGCGGTTGTTCCTTTTGCGGTTGTTCCTTTGGAATCGGCAATTGTTTTGAAAGTTACCCCAATCTGCTTTTCTATTTCCGACATCACCAGATAAGTGCCATTTAATAATTCAGTCTTTCCTACCGGATAAATAATCTCAGTATTCTGATTGATCATAAAAGGTTTTCCTTTTTCGACTTGCACAGATACAGGCGACGGAACTTGTGCACACAAGGACTCTTTCACAGGAGGAGCATATCCGCACCCCTGTGAAAAGACCATAAACAAACCTATAAGTACCCTTATCATATCTATTTTGTATTCAAATTATATTTAATTTTCCACTTTGCCAGGTTCTCGACGATTCTTTCCTTCCTTTCCTGTCAGATCGTCCCCCAGTTCTTCTCTGTAATCATTAGCTATCTTACTGAGTTTCTCCACGATATCGGGATGCTGACTGATCACATTAACCCGTTCTCCCGGATCACGACGCAAATCGTACAACTCGCAGCTCGTAATTTCTTTTTTGCCTAACTCACCCGGACGACCGTCATTGCCCGGGACATTAGTCTCGTATGAAACGTATTTGTGGGGAAAAATCAGCTTATATCGTCCGTCGGTCACAGCCTCCATGGAGTTTTTATGATAGTACAAACACAACGATTCACGAATAGCCCCTTTATGTTCTCCCTTAAGGATAGGAACCATACTTAAACCATCGGTCTTTAATTTAGGTTGAGGAGCTCCGGTCAACTCAGTCAGCGTCGGTAAGATATCGATATTCGACATCAGGTCGTTACAGATCTTCCCCGGAGCGATTGTACCTTTCCAATAGAACAAACAAGGCACTCGCATTCCGCCATTGAACGTCGTTGCTTTGGCTTCACGAAGTCCTCCGGACGACCCGGCATGATTACCATAATTGGCCCAAGGTCCGTTATCGGAAGTTAAGATCACCAAGGTACGATCTTCAACTCCGGTCTCTTTCAGTGTTTTAATGATTTCTCCGACACTCCAGTCCAGTTCCATCATCACATCGCCATACAAGCCTTGTGCACTCTTTCCTTTGAACTTATCGGAAACAGCCAAGGGAACATGAGGCATAGAATGGGCTAAGTATAAAAAGAATGGAGTTGCCTCCTTCGTTTTCCGCTGAATGAAATCAACGGCATGAGTGGTATAATCGGTCGTCAGCTTAGATTGATCGGTATTATAGCCGATCACCTTATTGCCTTCGATCAGTGGTAAATCCGGGAATTTATATTGAGGGTGGTATGGCCACATATCATTCGAATAAGGCAAACCGTAATACTCGTCGAAGCCATGTTGAAGCGGCAAGAATTTCTTTGCATCTCCTAAATGCCATTTGCCAAAAATAGCCGTTGCATATCCTTTGGCCTTCAACAGTTCGGCAATGGTTTCTTCTTTATCGCTAATACCGATCTTGCTATTAGGATTGGGAGCATAGGCAAACCCTATTCGGTTTGGATAGCAGCCTGTCATCAATCCGGCTCTGGAAGCCCCACTAATAGGTTGAATGGCATAAAAATTGGTCATAGACATTCCCTCAGCAGCCAATTGATCAATATGAGGAGTTTGATAATCAATAGCTCCCTTGAAAGAGAAATCACCATTCCCGGCATCGTCCAAATTGATTAAGACGATATTCAACGGTGGTTGCTCTTGAGCCTGTACGTTATTTGCCCAAACGGCTCCACCAATTAAACTTAAGATTACTTTGTGTCTCATTTTATTTCTTATATAAACAAATTATCATTCCTTCTATATCCCCTCAAAAAACATATTATTGTTTTTCTACTGGAGCTTTCATCGTCTTAATTCGGACTTGCACATTAAAAGAACCTCCGTCGATCTTCGGATTCACATTATCGATGGAACACGCCGCATATAATACTTCGGGATCTCCTTCTTCGTTTAACAACAATTGTGGACGTTCCAAACGGCTGACTTTTACTGTATCTCCATTCTCTAAAACCAACTCTCTCTTCATGAATAAAGAATGCTTAGGCAACTGCCACTTTATGCCATCCTCCGAATACATTATAGCTAGACAAGGTTCTCCTTTTGTAAAGTTACCATTAAAATCTTTAAATACGGCATAGAAACATTTATCACGTTGATGATACCAGACATAAGGGTCTTCGGCAGACAACTTACCTTCTACTCCGTCTAAGTGGAATACCGGCTCGTCTAGGGCAACAAACGGACCATCCGGCTTATCGCCAATAGCCACTCCATGGACTCCACGCCAATGCGGATCGTATATATTTCCTTTAAAGAAAAGCAAATATTTACCATCTGTCGGACGATAAACAACAGCAGGGTTAACCACAATTAAATTATCGGGTTTGGGTTGAGTGCCGGCTGGAGAAGGAGCTAATACATTATCCGGCTTCACGCGAGTACGAGCCTCAAGCAAAGGGCGATCGGAATGCGTGAATTTTCCTTTCAACAAATCCGGAAAAGATTGAAATGTGATCACACCGATCTTCTGATTCTGCTGCATGCGGTCTCTGCGAGGTAAAGTATCGGTTTTTGAAGAGACATTTTCATTACCCGGATCAACTGTTGCAGCATAATAGAGGTAATAAGTATCGCCAAATTTACGTACATGTGGATTTGAAGCGCTTTGTGCATCCCAAGAGGATGTGTCGGATGCAAAGCCATCTTGATTATAGAAAAAGCCTAGTTGGCGAAAATCGCCGTCCGGTCGTTCGGAAACTGCTAAACCTAACTTAGAGCCAAAAACCCAAGCATTTGTAAAGGGATATACTCCGGTTTCCGGTGCAGAATATATCATGTAGTATTTGCCATCTTCTGCTTTTGTAACCGAACCACCCCAAGTGAAGTGTTTAGCCACTTGCAAAGCCGACGCACCATTGACTTCATAACTGCCTTGAATAGGTTTGACTTGTAGGTCGACAGGTTGGGCTTCAAAAATATATTCGTGCGTAATTTGGTGATTGGTCGTACAAGATGATAACGCCACAGATAAGCATAACATTCCGGTTCTAATTCCGGTTCTAATTACTCTTCTCATAGTTGTTTTTCTTTATTTATGGTTTAACAGGATATAAGGTTTATAAAATAAATAGGTGCTATATTAATATTTTCTCAAAGATACGGCAATAATGATTAAAGGCGAAAAAGATGATTAAATAAATGAGGATGTCCAGTGAAGTGCATCCTCATTTATTATCAAATACTCTAAACTTTATTTTCCGTCATCAGGGAAACGGACACCCTCTTTCCAAGTCGCTTCATATGCAAGAGTTCCATCTCTGCCGTGTCCGGAATGATCTTTAATCACAAGTCCACTGCCTTCGTTACATTTCCAATAAACTTCTAATCCCTCAGATTCAGGCGATACAATATACATATTATTAGAAATTTCAGCTTGACTACGAGCTACAGACCAAACACGAAGTTCACTGATATGTCCTTTTAAACCATAAGATGCTTTAAGATTAGCAAACTGAAATTTTCTAAATGTGAATATTTCTCCAGGAATAGCGTGAGGTGTGATAAAATCTAATTCACCATCAACATAAAAACGTAGGTTGGTACCATCGTATGTGAAAGCTAAATGATACCATTTACCTGCAGTAAAAGCAGTTACACTCTGAGGCTTATTAGCACCAACTTTCGCCTGGAATTGATTTTGCGGACAAGTCACATCACCAAAACGAGAATAGATATTGGTTGCATTATTAGCATCGGTTATATTCCATTGCGTTACATTATTTCTATTGAACACATCCATCTTCAAATTCCATTCCAAGGTCCATTGCCCCGCTTCAAAAGGAGTTTCAAGTTCTGTCAAGATATAATTTCCTGCATTAAGATAAGGAACAGTTGTTACCACAATTTGATCTAACAACACAATTAGAGAAGAAGCAGATGGCAACTTTTGAGCTCCACTAGCATTTACTATACCAACAGGTATCGCATATTTCTTGCTTGGGTCAACTGTTTCATCAAACGGTTTTACATTCAGATCTATCGGATTTGATGCAATTTCACCTGATTTAATGGTTGTTTTTTGTTCTGAGAAGCTATAAAAGCTCTCCGGAAGCAATTGATAATCTGTTCCATTTTTCTTATTATAGGCCTCTAAGGCTTCCTTATCAGTACCATATTCCACAGTCACATCACTTCCGAGTGCCGCTCCCAAACGTGCAGATATCACCGTACTTGCGCCAGTATTATCAATCACAATCTTTTTTGCAGGTGATGTGCGTGCATCGGTTAAAAAAACGCCATTATCAATTACACTATATTCAGGCTGGCATGCCGTTAAACATGCTATTGCAGCCATAGCTATCAATTTTATATTCGTTTTCATTCTTTTCTTTGTTTTTAGTTGTTAGGGTTTGCCGGATTCATGATCTGAATGGCTTGACGCATAAATTTATATTCAGGGTTATGAGCGTACTCATATTCCATATGGTATACTCCGCATCCCGCTTTTTTCCCTTGAGTCGGTTGAAAATAAGCCATTCCAAATAGTGAAGGCATGGTACGACTTTCTTCATCCCTATAAGTCACACCTCCAGTCTTCCATCCGCTTTCAAAGTCCTCTGTAAAGATATACTGTTCTGGTTTCCAACCATTATCATAGGCACTATTGAATCGAGATTGTAAATTGCTGTAAGAAGTACAACGATATGCTTGTACGATTCCATAATTAAACAGTTGCGATAATCCTGGATTAAGATGATAAGGAACACCGTCTATCACCAAATATTTATCAGTACCTGATGCAGGGCCTAAGCGCTCACTAAGTTTTCTTACAAAAATCTCCATATTATCCATATGTCCAGATCCAGAAACCAATGGACCTGTTCCTCCAAATCCTGGCTCATAGTCCAAATCTAAACCATCATATCCATATTTATAAACAGAATCAGATAAAGCGCTTGCATATGCCTCTATCCCCTCTTTTGTAGCGTCAAAAGGCTCAGGTATTTCGTGTGCAAAAATAGTAAACAAGACTTTTGTTCCCTTTATCTCTTGTACATATCGCATATCATCAATATGAGTTTGGCTCAGATTGTATTTTGTTCCTCCCCAAATAGAGACAATATCCATACTATCAGGTACACTACGTAATGCACCACGTGCAGATGTTGACGTACCACCATTCCAAAAGCCAAACCAACCAAAAGCAACTTGGTGATCGCTCTTTTTGTATGCTCTTAGGTTTTCGTAGTATTCCGCCGACTTAGGCGTTCCATTCAGATCTTGTATTACATTCGCTTCGGTTTCTGTCCAATCTTCACAAGACTGTAAAAGCATGACAACACCAAACATCAAACCAATCGTTCTTAATATATTTTTCATAAAATCGGCTTCTAATTTAGTTTAAAGACTTGTTTTCTACATCCCACCATAGACGAGTACCTCCGGTATCCGGTCCACCTAATAATTCAATTGCTTTCAGAAGATTTGTTTCATTCAACGAATATTCTGATTTAGCAAAAGGTAATCGGCGAATCTGAATATTAGTATCGACTGTACCAGCACTGTAATTTACAGCAACTGGGAAAAGTTTAGGATAACCAGTACGACGGAATTCACTCCAAGCCTCTTGCCCGTTCGGGAACATAGCAATCCATTTTTGAGTAATGATACGTTCTAACTTTTTATTATTAGTGTCTCCCTCTTGCCAAGCAATGGTGACATTACTAACTGCATTAATATTATTAGAAGATTTCAATGGATCAGTATAGTTAGCTGCTATCTTCACACCATCGCTCAAATAACTATCTGCTCCACTTGCTCCCCATTCATTAAACGAAAGGCGAACTCCTTCTTCATAAGCGCTATTCGGAGTAGCACCTCCCATATTCCACCCACGTAAAGCACCTTCAGCTTTTAAGAAAGCAACTTCAGCAGCATTCATCCAAACAATAGGATCATCAATCTGCACATTAGGAGAAGCATAACCTAAACGAGGTTCTTTATTACTATCCAAAGTGATGCCTGTACGAAGAGCAAAATAACCCGTATTACCATTTACTGTGCCTTGAGTAAACATCTTATCCAAACGAGGATCTTCGTATCCTGTTAGAACAGACCAAATAGAAGCACCCATACGGATATCGTTATAACTAGCCCACATCGTGTACAACTGATTAACAACGGCATTAGCTCCTACTGTCTTCACCCCTGCATTATCATCATTAGAAGTGATTACACCAATCGGGTGAGCAATTGATTTTTCAGCTTGAACTTGTGCTACGTCAGGACGAACATAAGCTAAGCGCATTGCTAAACGCAAGCGCAATGAGTTGGCAAATTTAACCCATTTTGTATAGTCGCCTCCATAAACCAAATCATACTGAGCCATAGGCTTAGAACCGGCATTGGTTAAAGTAAATTTCGTTAAGACCTCTATTGCTTTATCTAATTCATCAAAAAATGCCATATAGATCTCTTCTTGGCTGTCGTAAGGGGTAGTCATAGCACCGCTGCCAACTTTAGTATAAGGTAATGGCCCCCACATATCTGTAAAACGTTGCATAGAAGCAATTTTCAAGATCTGTGCCCATTGATAAACATGGGAATTTTCATCGGCATTCACCTTTTTCTTAATCTCTAGGTAAGCACCAACTGCTTGAGTGTATACCTTCTCAAAAGGGCTGTTCAACCAACCATCTTGAAAGAAATAAGTTGAGTTATTGAAATTGCTATTGAAAGCTGTAGGGATAGCCATATAGCCGGAATAGAGGTCACCAACCAAATTTTGCGATAATTGAAATTGGTTATTATGTGTAGAAATCACATTACGCTGCAACTGAGGGAAGAAAGCTCCAACCTTTACATTGTCGCCTTCTAAAATATCATCTGTGGCTTCATAAGGAGGAATATTATCGCCGAGCATACCAGTACATGCCGTTAAGAAAGCAAGGCTGGTTAAAAGTAGTCCTTTTCCAATATTTAATATATAGTTTTTCATAATAGTATTTTTTAGAATTGTATTCTTAAGCTAAATCCAACATTTTTCAAACTAGGTTGCATAAAATAATCCAGCCCTTGGAAATAAGTACCGGTAAAAGCAATACTTTCTGGGTCGAATGGCGCTTTATTATAAATCATCCAAAGATTACGGCCAATCAAAGAAACCGTCATATTCAATTTATCATTGAACCATTTTTGTGGCAAATTGTAGCCAAAGTTAAGTTCTTGAAGGCGTATATTAGTCGCACTATATACATAATTAGAAAGCATTCCGGTATCGCCTCCTCCAACATATTCATAGAAATATTTTGAATCGAGCTTTCCAAAGTTAACCGGTACGCCACCATTATCGCGTGCTAAGGCTGATTGCTCAGATACCCCATAAGCATCTAACTTAGCTTGTGTAGCCGACATTACCTCGCCGCCGACACGCGCAGTTAATAAGAAACCTAAATTGAATCCTTTCCATGAGAAGCTATTGCGGAAACCAAAGTTAAAGTCAGGATTGGCATTACCAACTTTCTGAATATCTTCAACAGTTTGCAATTGGTTGGTATCCGGATCTACATAAATAAATCCCGAACCATCTTCACGCAAACGATTTGAAACATAAAGGTCACCCATCGACCCACCTTCTTCTATAATCATACGGTAACTACCAAACTTAGAGACCTCCAAACTTGGAATATTTAAGAGTGCACCAGTATAAGGATCAGGATAGTTGCGTACCAATTCTTTAACCTCATTACGGTTCATACTAAAGGTCAACTGTGAATTCCAATTCAACTTACCGAAATTTTGATCGTAAGAAAGCATGGCTTCAATACCCCAGTTAGCAATGTCACCGGCTTGGATGAAGAATGTAGAATAGCCAGAAGAAGCAGAAGCTTTCGCCTCAAAAGTCTGGTTATAAGTATTCGATTTATAGTAAGTAAAATCTAAGCCTAAACGACCATTAAAAAATTTAGCATTGGTTCCAATTTCAAATGACTTGGTACGTTCAGGATGTAATTCCGGAACAGGCATATGTGTATTCGTTTCGAAATTGCCACTAGGATCATATCCAAAAGACGGAACTGTTAAATAGCGTGAAGGAGCATTACCAACCGAACTATAAGATGCTCTTACTTTCCAAAAAGTCAACCATTCCGGCATTTTTATCATCTCTGTAATTACTCCGGAAAGCCCTACAGAAGGATAAAAGAAGGAAGGAGTTTTTGTATTTACCAGCGCAGAAGACCAATCGTTACGAGCCGTAGCACTCAAATAAAGCATACTTTTCCAACCCAACTCAGCACTAGCAAAAACAGATTGTGTTTGCTCTTCCCATCCGTCTTGTTTCAGACGAGAGTTATTAGCCCCCAAATCGACATTGTGTAAAGCAAAGAAGTTAGGAATCATACTCAACTGGCCTTCAGCTCCCACTTCGTCCACACTTACGTTTTGGATACTTGAACCAATATTAGCCGTCAAATCGAAATCATGAAAGCGCTTATTGATATTAATCAAGAAGTCAGCATATAATTGTTTATCGACTACTTTACGATCGCCATAATATCCTTTTTCCTGAGACAATTTGGCCGTTGTACTCGCATAAAGTTTCTTCATATTACGAGTCACCGCATTATCAATACGGACACGTCCACTAATATCCATCCAGTCAAACACTTTATATTTCAATCCGGCATTTGCCATATAACGATCACGGTCGTTGTTAAACATGTTGCGGTTCGTGATCCAATAAGGATTCTGCATACTCAATCCCTGTTCACCGTAAGGCCAATGTTGTGTCATCAACTGACGACCTTCATCAAAGTCTTCATACATACGGTAAGGAGTGAAATCTTCTCCACGAGGGAATAGATATAAAGGAACAATCGGATTAAAGTATTGTCCTTGCGCAAGCATGTTCTGATCTTTCTGAATAATATAGCTAAATCCCATGTCTAATGACATTTTATCTTGAAAGAAGCTAGAGGTATTACGAACCGAGAAGTTATGACGTTGATATTCATTATTAGGAACGATACCTTCGGCTTGTGTTGTAGATACAGAAGCAAACGTCTGATTTTTTTCATTTCCTAATGAAATCGACAAAGCAGTAGTGGTATTATAACCGGTTTGAAAAAAGTTCAATGGATTGTATGACGTTGGGGTTTCTAATTTATCTCCCCAACTAGAGAACTCACTTGGCTTATTACCATAAGTATTCTGAAAACGTGGAGTAACAAACGGGGTGGAAAAATCGGCATTTTGCGAGAATGTGATTTTTGCTTTACCGGCTGCACCTTTTTTAGTTGTAATCAAAATAGCTCCATTAGCTGCATTGCTACCATAAAGAGCTGCAGCCGCAGGTCCAGTTAAGACAGACATGCTTTCAATATCTTCCGGGTTAAAATCTGCAATACCCTCTCCTTTGGGAGCAGCAGAATAGAAACCTTGACTAGCTTCTCCACCATTGGTATTATTCAATGGTACACCATCAACAACATACAATACATTATTGCTCTTGCTAATAGATTTAGTACCACGCATTACAACCTTTGTAGAACCACCAATACCAGAAGAACTGCTATTGATTTGTAGTCCGGCTACTTTACCGGTCAAGGAGTTTACAAAGTTTGCGTCTTTAACTGTAGTAATCTCATCCGATTTTACTTCAGTCAAATTGTATCCTAAAGCTTTTGATTTACGCTTGATACCTAATGCAGTTACAACAACTTCATCCAACAATTTTGCATCTGTATCTAACTGAATATTATAGATATTGTCATTTGTGATCTTTACAAGTTGAGAAGTATAACCGACATAAGAGATATCAAGGACATCACCAGAAGCTACTTCTAAGCTAAAGTTTCCATCAATGTTTGTTATAGTACCGACATCAGGCTTGCCTTTTACAACAATATTTACACCTATTAAAGGTTCTTTTTCGTTATCCAAAACTTTACCTGTGACTTTTTTTGTTTTGGAGGATTGCTTTTTTTCTGAAATAATCAACACTTGATTTCCCTGAATTTTATAAGAGAAACCTGTTCCTTTTAAGATTTGATCAAGAGTTTTTTCTAATGGTAGGTTATTTACATTTAAAGAGATGACTTTACTGGCTCCCAATTGAGATTCATTGTATGCCACCGAGATCTGAGCTTGCTTTTCAACCTCAATCAACGCCTCTTTTAAGGAAATTTTGTCTCGCTTTATCGTGACTTTCTTATTCGTTTGTGCAAAAAGGACTGTCTGAGTAATCAACAAACAGCAAAATAATGTTATAATTTTAGATTTAAATCGATATATATTCATATTTTTGTGAAGTTTTTAGTGTTAAACACATATTAGAATTTTGCGAATGATAGTATTTGTGTATACTAAAAAAAAGTTTTATTTCATATCCGGGATTAGGCGGCCACCTTTTTCCGGATACTTTTTTTCATGTTTTCAAGCGTTTTTATAAAAGGTTAAACAAATATTTATTTCATGATATTATTTTATCTTATAGTAATTCCCATGAATGGAATATTCAAAATCTCCGACAATTTCCTTCATGATGCCAAGTACTTCTTGAAGAGTAGCCTTTTCTGAAAAACGGAAGTTATATTTATCATCATTAAAACGATCTTCGTGATATTCTATTGTAACATTATACTTTCGTTGTAAGGTTGTAATCATTTCTTGCACGGTTACACTTCGAAAGACTAGCACGCCTCTTTGCCAAGCGATCACATCCTCTACTTCAGCATTATTTAAACGACTTTGTCCAGAATTTTTCAAATAAGAGACTTGCTGTCCCGGATGCAGAATATAATTTTTCCCATCAGCACCACAAACCACTTTAACTTTCCCTTCAATCAGAGTCGCTACGATTTCATTTCTTTCAGAATATGAAGACACGTTGAATTCAGTTCCCAAAGCTGTGACAGACATCGTATTAGAGCGAACAATAAAAGGCTTTTCCGGATTAGGTTTTACTTTAAAATTAGCCTCACCCAATAAAAAAACTGTACGAGTATCTCCTGTAAATTTCTCAGGATAGAGTAATAAGGTACCCGAATTTGTCTGTACTTCACTACCATCCGGCAATTTTATAGTAAGCACCTCACCAAAGCGCGTATAGTTTTCGACCATAGCAACCTCTGAATACTCGGCTTTCGTTATAAAGTATGTGACAGATACAGATGCGACTAAAAGTGCTACAGTTGCAGCATATCGCATAAACTTCAAGGAATAACGTTGTTTATTTTGAGAAGAAGCAACACCAGTCTTGCGATAAACAGCTTCCAGCGATTTACGCATATCCTTGCTCGGTTGGCCTTCAGTTTCTACCCATAAATCATGCAATGCTGCCTCTTTCTCTTCAGCATGTTCAGGGGATACTAGCCATTGGTGCACTTCTCTTTTAATGGCTTCATTATGAGAAGAGCTTGTGAATACTCGGATAATCTGTCTGATATAATCTTTCATCTTTTTTTCTTTATATATTTAAAAGACAACTAAGCAACTAAATTTACTCAACAAGAAACATCTTTTTGTTTAAGATTTTATCTTTTTTTCTTTGCAACGTCTTCATATCCGTTAATAACCGCTCGCAAAGCTCTAAATATTTTCTTTTGCTTTTTAGTCATAGTTTGTTCTGCAATAGAATATTTTTCATAAAAATCATTTTCTACGTCATAGAATTCTCCTGTCCGATAGAGTTTATATTTCCTATTGCGTGCAAAAACCGTCGCTTTTTCGTCAAACACTTGTCGTGGAGCATACCAACAGTAAATCCACTCTCTTGCCCCTGACTTTTTCCCGTACAATTGAGGATAGAAACTGTTTCCATCTATCTTTGAATCTGCAGGACATTCTATTCCGGCAACATCACACAAAGTCGGCAGAAAATCTGTAAAATCGATCAATCGATCATTAACGGTTTCCGTTTCACCTTTCGGACAAGATACAATCAATGGCACATGGGTTCCGGAATCGATCGTTTTTCCTTTGCCTCCGGGATAGGGTTTCCCATTTAACATAGAAACCACGGGACTATCTGTTCCGTTATCACCCGTGAAAATGATGAGGGTATTATCTCTAAGGTGCAATTCATCCAATTGCTTTAGGACACGTCCAACCAACTTATCAGTGTATTCCACCATATCGGGAAAGTGTACTGAATTCCCTTTATAAGTGGAAGAACGCAGTGGGAGCCATTCTTCTGAATCGGGTGTAGAGACAAATGGGCAATGTGTCAATGCCATCGGATAGTAAACGAAAAAAGGGGACTCTTTATGCTCACGAATGAAATCTAACACAAAATCGCAGGACACATCGGGACCAAATTTACCTTGAGGATATTCAACGGTTTCACCATTTATATCCATAACCGGAGTCGCATAACGCGTGTCTCGTCCTTGGTCATCTACCGCATTTGCCGTCTGTTGCCATAGACAAGAACGATCAAACCCAAAATGCTTGGGAGAATCTTTCTCTTTACCTAATTGCCACTTACCAGCAATGCATGTTGCATATCCGGCATCTTTCAAGACATTGGCAAATGTAGTTTCACTTCTATCCAACTCTCCAAAAGCAACATAATTGCGAACATTGTATTTGCCGGTCATCAACTGCACCCGGCTCGGAGTACTGAGCGGATTGGAATGACAAGACTCAAACCGTATACCTTCTTCGGCAAGTCTGTTAATATGAGGTGTATGATAATTGCCACCATTTGCTCCAATACATTCATAACCGAAGTCATCGGCCATTATCAAAATGATGTTCATACGATTTTGAGGACCAGAAGCATGAATGCATTCACTCCCCATACATAGCCCCAACATTGGCAAAAGATACTTTTCCATAGTTTTTAAAATCAACAATATAAATACTTCGTTTCAATCAGGTTATCAAAACACCACAAACTAAAAGTGAGGTTCTGTTCTGAAGGAAGAAACCGGCAATCCGTTTGTACCGTACAAATCACCTTTCACATAATCCTTAAAGGCATATCGTACCGCAGCTGGACAAACGACCTTTTTACTCCAAACCTCAACAGATGATTTATTTACGATTCTAGCTTCTGCCTGATAATAAACACCATCTTCACCTGCTACTTCAAAACAAGACAATGTTTCTCCGTAAGATGTTAATCCCAAAAATGTGTTTTCAAAGAAGAGCGTAACTTTGCTTCCGTTGATTTGTTTTGAGACATATCGCGGAGAAGCTGCACCAATAGCTTTTTTCTCATAGGTCTTTGACAAGGCCCAATAAGCTAAACGTTCTCCGGCTTTTTGCTTATGAGCCGGATGAATACAAGCCGAATCACCTGCATCCATCAAAACAGTCATTCCGGAATGAGGGATTTTCTTCTCACAATTAAACTGAGCTTCACGTAATAATGCCCCTGACAAAGGTTTCTCTTTATAGTCGAAAGGGGCTATTTGAACATAATAAAAAGGGAGATCTTTCTTTTTAAATAAAGTACGCCAGTCCTCTACAAACGTACAGAGTAACTTCTGATACAGATCAGCGTCATTTCGATTAGCTTCACCTTGATACCATATCCATCCTTTAAAACAAACATCTTTCAAAGGATATAGCATTGCATTGTAAAGCATGGAAGCCAATCGATGAGGTTGCTCCGGTGTAACATTGTCCATTAAATGTTTCCTAGAGATTTCCGGATAGATATCTAGACTTTCAGGTGACATCCATGATTCAATTTTAGAGCCACCCCACGATGTTTGTATCAAACCGATAGGAACATGTAATGAACGATACAGCTGATACCCAAAGAAATAAGCCGTTGCACTAAAATCAGCCACATTCTCAGAGGTATGAAGTTTCCAATCGCCTTTACATTCATCCAAACACGTTTTCGAAGCAGCACGTTCCACAGTAAACAAACGTATCGGTAACCGCTCGTCTACATTAGCTATAACCTCATTTGATTGAAATACAGGTTGTGCTCCAAATCCCTTCATTGGCATAGCCATATTAGATTGTCCAGAACATAACCACACTTCTCCTAGATAAATATCACATAAAGTAAGTAGATCTCCATCATTGAATGTAATGGTATATGGACCGCCTGCTACTTGAGTAACCACCTCCACATTCCATGTTCCATCTTTCTCTACTGAAGCTAAATAAGTCTTATTATCCCACGACGTGATAATTTTCACTGTAGTATTTAAATCAGCACGTCCGCTAAGTTTCACCAAAGAGTGCTGTTGAAGAACCATATGGTTGCCTAGAACACTCGACAATTTCACCTTTCCTTCTGAGTTTGAAACCCAGAATAAAAGACTAAACAAGAAGAATAAAGATCTTTTCATACTTTAAATAAATTTAGATCATGACTCAATAAAACAAAGACGCTCACCTTTACTTTTCAAAGATTCCCTCCCACTTTTGATTCATCCGGTTCACCGAAGTTTTTCCATATTCCTCTCCTTCAAATGAACGACGATATGCCGATAACTCCTGATGTAAATAATCAGACAATTTCTTTACTTCATCAGAATGGGAAGCACTAATATCAAGTTGTTCCATAGGATCTTGCTTCAAATCATACAATTCATATTTGCCTTCGTTATAATATAACTTATAGGTAGAAGTAACCACTGCTCCTTGCTTACCGGAACAAAAGACAAGTGGTTTATTTCGAGAAGCATTTTTTGAATATAAAAATGGAGTAAAAGATTCCCCATCCAGTTGATCTGGATTCGTATTTTTAATTCCAACTAGATCTAGTATAGTCGGCAGATAATCAGATGTACTACAAGGTTGTTTAACTTTATCTGTCAAAGCCTTTTTTCCTCCTATCATAAAAGCAGGAACCCGAATACCTCCTTCATATAAAGAGCGCTTTTCCCCTTTAAACTGGCCTGCATTACCAGGGGTTCGCAACTCTGGACCATTATCGCTACAAAAAAACAAGATTGTATTCTCATATGCGCCTTTTAGTTTTAGAAATTGAACTAGACGTTCGATTTGATCGTCCATAGCCGTAATACAACCATAATAATTTCTTTCCTCTAGCGACAACCCCTCGTACATAGACGCATATTCAGGTCCCGCAACACAAGGTAGATGAGGAGTATGAAACCAAACTGTAGTTAGAAAAGGCTTCCCTTGTTTCAAGGCACGATCTATAAAAGGAACCACGCGATCTATTACTACTCGACTGTCATCACCATTTAACCCATCCACAACCTTCTTGCCATTTATATCCCAATAAAATGTGCCATACTCTTTTCGAGCATCATGTTCAGATAAATAATCCCAAAAACGTCCATCGTTAGATAATGGTGCAAACATTGGATCGTAGCTTGGTACCTTAGATTCAGTAACAAACCCATCATCATATCCATGTTCCGCCGGTGGATTAAGTAAATGTTTGTTTTCGGGTCGACCTCGATTGGCATCTCTTTCTTCACAAGTTAGAGTCCCTAAATGCCATTTTCCAAAATGTCCAGTAGTATATCCGTTTTCTTTTAAAATCTCCGGTAATGTTTTCTCTTCCGGACGTAAGATTCCCACATTAGGAGCAAATACGCCCATACGATAAGCATTCCTTCCCGTGAGCACACTAGCACGAGTCGGAGACGATAATGGTGCCGCTGAATAAAATTGCTCGAAAACAACTCCTTCTGAAGCTAATCGGTCTAAACAAGGGGTCTTTATAGAAGTATTACCATTAAAACCAACATCTCCCCAGCCTAAATCATCAGCCATAATCAAAATGATATTAGGAGCTGCCGTTTGTTGAGCCATTAAAACAGAAGTGGCACCAAGTGAAGATGTTAATAGTAATAATCTAGAATTTATTTTTATCATAATAGTATTAAGTTACATTGGTAAATGAGTTCATTATAGTCCTTAGCTATAAGAAGGAACATATATATTATCAGAGAAAGCGCATAAAGCAAATCAAAGATTATGATGATATCCTTGGAAGTGGCATTAATCCAGTAAAACTAGAATATACGTAATCAACCGATTGACAGTTGATAGTCTTTGAAAAGAAAATAGAAGGCTGTACAGCCACATAACCAAAATCAATGTTTTTCATAATTATATAAAAGAGATAAAAAGGAACTATTGATAGCCCTATACTATATAAACAATGAAGGTTAGCTCACTACGCAATCAAAGTTATAAGAAATACAATTAAAATGTTTTTTTTCAGATCTTGCAGAGCCAAATAGAGATGTCGTTCGACTGTACGAATAGAAAGTTGTAATTGATCAGCGATTTCTTGGTTACTCATGCCGTCTTTCCGGCTCATAGTAAAAACCTTTTTTCGTTGTTCGGGCATATTATCTAATGTCAACTTTATTAGAAGTTGAAGTTCTTTAGCATGAAGCTGGTCGTGAATATCAAACTCAGAAGAGAAGCAATCCTCTTTTGTGCATCTTTCCTGATAGTTAAGTTCGATAGATTTATGCTTAAGAAAGTTGTAAATATGATTACGAGTCATTACGTAAATGTAGCTATCCCATGTTTCTTTACTCTCCCAAAGTTGAGTATTATCCCATAATTTGACGAATATATCTTGCGCAATATCTTCCGCATCCTCCTCCGAATGTAAAATCTTACATGCGAAAGCTTTGACCTTCGGATAAGTCTGAATAAAAAATTGCTCAAACTTCCTTTTTTTGCGTGATTCTTCCAGACTCATCATCAGGGATTTCAGGTTACTATTTCTTAATTAAAGGCCAAAAATAAACGCTTTTGAAAGAAAAAACAAGAAAATCCCGTAATAAGGTGTTATTTACATTTTTTCCCAAAAACATAAAAACAGTGTTAACCAACTAATTTGTAAATCATTATAAAAGCACAAAGAAGTTACATAGACGTTACTCCTTTTAGCAGAAAAGGCCCAGTATATTGGCGAAAATTCCATTGAAATTTGATCAGACTTCCCATTAATAGAGGCTAGCACAATCTGCAATTCATAAGTATACCACAGAACATACTTTTTTAAATCAGTATATCTATGAATTAGACAATTATTGTTCCTTTTTTATCAAACAGATTTTTACTATTCAACAGATTTACTATCTTTGGCGGCGTTTAGGTGATCTGTTATATTTTCCATATAACAGATAAAAGGGAATTCGGTGAGAGACCGAAACAGTGCCCGCTACTGTAATTTCTATTTCTTCAAAAGATGGAGCAGTTGAAAGAAGTTCTGCTTACCACTGTTAATTTTAGTCATTAACGGGAAGGTTATCTCTTTCAACAGAATAAGTCAGGAAACCTGCCTACACAAAGCAAATAATCAAGCCATCCCGGGGTCAGGAGGGTATTTATTAACATTTATCAAAAAACATCCATGAGAAAAAGATGCTTAGTAGCAGCCTTATTAGGAGGTTATGCTGCTTTGGGAGTAATGGCACAGCACCCGACAACAACCAACCAAGAGTTAACGGTCGACTTAAACCCTATTGTAGTTACCGGTACAGGTACTCATCAACGCTTAAAAAGCACACCGGCTCCCGTTTCAGTTGTGACTGCAGCCGACATTAAAAAAGCCGGAATCACAGACTTTCAACAAGCAATGACCATGCTTGTACCTTCACTTTCATTTTCAACCAACAGTATGGGTTCTTATTTAATGATGAACGGATTGTCGAATAAATACGTGCTCATTCTAATTAACGGACGAAAGCTGATTGGCGATGTCGCTAACAATATCGACTTGTCACGTATCGATTTAAGTCGAGTGAAACGTATTGAGATACTCAATGGAGCTGGTTCATCACTTTACGGATCGGATGCCATTGCCGGAGTGATTAATATCATCACTGATGAACCTAAAAATGTAATGCAAGTTAGCTCTTCCACTCGATACGAAGGCTACGGACAATTCACACAATCGGTTAACGCCAATATTGCTAACGAGAAGTTCGGTTCATACACCACTTACAAGCACGATCAAAGTGACAGTTGGCGTACGAATGATGAAGCCTATTCCGCCGACCGAAAAGGCAATATTTCGTTAGTTCCTACGGTAGGACTCATGTCCACCGGTTTCCATTCGAACTTGATCAACCAAAAGTTCACTTACCGCCCAACCGATAAGCTCTCGCTATATGCCAATGGAGGATATTATTGGAAATTAACGGATCGTCCGGTCGCCGAGTCGACCGTTTACGGCAGTTCCGACTACGACTTACACTATGAATCGTACAATGTAGGGGTTGGAGGACGTTATCTATTGAGCAAAAAATCGTCTATTACACTCGATTTGGTTAACGATAACTACCTGCAAAACTATAAATATATTCGTATACCTAAAGCGAAGAATTATGAAGTTGGAGACTATAACAAAGTGAAGACTCAACGTTTCTATGAAGCAGAAGCCAAAGGGATATTCAGCTTTTTCGACAATAGCCAAACGGTATTTGGTCTCGATTATCGCTCAGAAAGTTTAGATCGTCCATCTGCCGGAGTTGATAAGGCCGTTTATACCTTAGCCGGATACGTACAACACGAAATGAAACTAGCCGATCACTTCAAAACCATAGCCGGAGCAAGATACGATTATCATGAAACGGCTAAAGGCCGACTAAGCCCCAAATTAGCTTTAATGTATTCCAATGGACCGATCAACGTTCGAGGCACCTATTCAGCCGGTTATCGTGCACCAGGATTGGATGAACTTTACTATTTACTCAATCGCACGAAAACCATCACATTAGGCAACACTCATTTAAAACCGGAACATAGTCAATACGTTTCTTTGAATGTAGAATATAACGCCAATTGGCTTAGCTTATCGGCCACAGGTTACATCAACCAAATTTCTAATATGATTTCAAGTGTAACCACTCCATTTTCGGTTCTCCCACAAGAGCAAGTAAATGCAATACTTAACCAAGCTAGAGCAGCTGGGATTTCAGAATCAGAAATTCAAGTCTTAGACCAACTCAAATCATACACAAATGCCGACAAAGGTTTAATTAAAGGATTTGAGATCAATGCCCTAGCCAAACTTTTCAAAGGATTCTCTCTCTCCGGGAATTACGCGTATGCCTATGCACGAAACAAAATAGATGAGGTCTGGGATAATGTACCACGTTCGATCCGCCACACTGGTACAGTGGCTGGAAATTATACTCATAACTGGAACAATTACCAGCTTAATCTGAACCTTAACGGTCGCTTTCAAAGCAAACGTTTTCATCCCGGTCACAGCTATGGTGATGCCCCCGGATATGGCATCTGGAATTTAAACACCAAGCATACGTTTACGGGATTAAAACATTTGGATATGGAGTTGGGTGCCGGAATAAACAATCTTCTAAATAAGATAGACGAGCGCCCTTATGGGGTCAATTATGCTCTCTTATCACCGGGACGTACAGCCTATGTTAGCCTAACACTAAAATTAAATAAGTAATTATGAGAGTCCTCCTATCCTTCTTACTTTTATCGTTTTCTCTGAACCTCATCGGTTCGGAGAAAACAAATTTTGAGGCCTCAGATTTCTTGTCCACTTTATCAAAAGGTGATAAAGCTGCCATACTGATGGTACACTTTGGGACCACCTTTGATGAGACTAGAGGAAAGACCATCGATGCCATCAATAGTCAGGTCAAAATGACTTACCCGAACTTAGAAGTCAGAGAAGCCTACACCTCGCGTATCGTAATGCGTCGCCTCAAAGCGCGTGGTATCTCAAAAGATGCACCGATTGAAGCCTTGCTGAAACTACGTGGTGAAGGATATACTCATATCATCGTACAAAGTACAAACATCATTGAAGGAATAGAAATGGAATCCCTGAGACGAGATGTCGCTAAAGTCTCGGACTTCTTTAAAGAAATTCGTATCGGAAATCCCCTACTTTACTCTGCTCAGGATGTAGAAGAGGTCGTAGAGAGTATTGCTAAACGACATCAGGAGAAAGGTCAATTGGTTCTTGTAGGTCATGGCACTTATACTCCGGCGACGGCAACTTATGCCATGGTCGACTATATGTTTAAGGCAAAAGGGTATGCACGTATTCACGTGGGCACCATTGAAGGATACCCAACCTTTGATGACCTGTTGAAGATGCTGCACCGGAACAAAGAGAAGCGAATCACCTTAATTCCTTTTATGTTTGTTGCCGGCGATCATGCCGCCAATGATATCGCCGTCGAATGGAAAGAAGCCTTAGAAAAAGACGGTTATCAAGTCAAAGTCATTCTAGAAGGAATGGGAGAAATCGCGGAGATCCAACAGCTCTTTGTTTCACACATCAATTTTATCCTCAAAAACCGAATGATTGATATTATTGATAAGAAAGCACGTTATGCGAAAGAAACTGACTAATTTTATCTATACGACTCATCGGCTATTGGGCACTCTACTCAGCGCTCTTTTTTTAGTCTGGTTTCTGTCAGCTTTTGTGATGATGTATCATTCATTTCCTAAGCTAACCACAGAGAAGAAGATACAGAAATTCGAGACCTTAATGGCCGATTCACTTTCGCCTATTGACTCCATTCTCCGGCGTGTACCTGCCGGAGAGCAAATCACCCAAATCACCTTAAGTTGCCCGCTTGAAAAAGCCATCTTTTATATTGAGACGACCAACAACCAATACACCATACCGGCAATGAACGGCGACTCCCTACCCATGATTGATGCAAACGATGTTCTGGCTATGGCCAAACGATGGTGCGCATCACCTATTGAACGTATCGACACCTTGTATAAACTTGATCAATGGATCCCGTTTGGAGCTTTTAAAAAAGAATTTCCTATTTATAAGTTTCACTTTAACGATCCCGAACAACATCAACTTTATATCGGTTCGCAAAGCGGTGAACCTTTGCAGTTCACAACCAAAGAAGCCAGAATCTGGGCTTGGCTAGGAGCTATTCCACATTGGGTTTACTTTACGTGGCTTCGACAAGATGCGACGCTCTGGAGTCGAGTGGTTATTGGATTATCCGCATTAGGATGTTTTATGCTCTTAGCCGGATTGTGGATGGGATTCGAGGTCTGGCGCAATACTCGAAAAAGACCAGGATCATTTTCTCCTTACAAGAAAAAATGGCATCATTGGCATTATGTCACAGGGATTATCTTTGGAGTAACCGTACTCACTTTTTGCTTTAGCGGAATGATGTCATTAGCAGAAGTTCCTCAATGGATCAGCCGGACGGAGCTCAAGAAAAGCCCGATGGATTATCTGAATGAACAGCCTCTCAATCCGGAGAAAATGGGGGATTATAGAGTGCTCGTTAAACAAATCAAAGGCATCAAAGAGTTGAAGTGGAAGCGACTCGGCACCGTTGATTTTTATGAGATTTCAATGCACAAAGGACGGCAACAATTTAGGTGGTTCGGCGGTGAATTTCATCCTTTAGAACTCACCCGTAATGAAGTTCTCAGAGCGATACAGCCCATTCATTCTCCTCAAGCTAAGTTTACGGTAACCCAACTCCATCAGTTCGAGACATATTATCGAGATATGAGTCGGATGTATAAAAACAAAGCACTATTACCCGTATGGAAAATAGAAGTGGACGACCATGACCAGAGTTGCTATTATATTCATCCCAAGACCGGAGAAGTGAAATACACCAACCAAAACGGTCGCATTAAATATTGGACATACACCGCCCTTCATCGCCTCCGCATCCAAGGATTGAATTCTTCTCCTCAGCTTCGCAAAGGTATCCTATGGGTCTTACTAATTGGCGGTACAATGGTCTCACTGAGTGGTGTTGTACTGGGTATCAGATATCTTAGACGGAAAACTAAGAAGTATAATCGTCGACAAAAACGACGGGGTTTATCAAGCGACTCATTAAATTAATCCTTATATTTGTAAAGAATCTATCAAACGCAATAGAATGAAAGCACCTAAAATCATCATAGCCGGCATCGGTCCGGGAAGTCAATCGGACATTACGCCTTCGGTATTAGCAGCCTTAAAGGAAGCCGATGTGGTCATAGGCTACAACTATTATTTTAAGTTTATAAGTACGATTATTAATGAGGAGACGATCTGCATTGACACCGGCATGAAGCGCGAAAGAGAGCGTGCTGAACAGGCCTTCGAATATGCCATGAAAGGGCATACGGTTTGTGTTATCAGTTCGGGAGACGCCGGAATCTACGGCATGGCACCTCTGATTCATGAAATGAAACGCGAAAAAGGAGTTGAGTTGGATCTAATCACTCTACCGGGAATCAGTGCTTTTCAAAAGGCGGCTTCTCTACTCGGGGCCCCTATTGGACACGACTTCTGTGTCATCTCACTCTCCGATTTGATGACTCCATGGGTCATCATTGAAAAACGTATCTTTGCAGCGGCGCAGGCTGACTT
The DNA here is from genome assembly GCA_047975405.1 of Bacteroides sp. Taxonomy (GTDB): domain Bacteria; phylum Bacteroidota; class Bacteroidia; order Bacteroidales; family Bacteroidaceae; genus Bacteroides. Next base: position 14,376 of record JBKEDO010000023.1, on the reverse strand, counting down.
TGTAACAGCAATCTATAATCCCAAGAGTGAAGGACGATATTGGCAGCTCTATCGCCTTAAGGAGATCTTTCTCAACGAAAGACGTTCGCCTCAAACCCCCGTCGGTTATGTCCGACAAGCCGGAAGAGAAGAAGAACAACGCGTACTCACCACCCTTGAATACTTTGATCCGGAGGAGATTGATATGTTCACGGTCGTACTCATTGGAAATTCACAGTCGTATCAATGGAATGAGACATTCATTACCCCCAGAGGCTATTACAAAACGTCCCAATCTGAACATCATCCTATTGGTCAAAGTATCATGATAGAGAGTTTCCGTACGATCGAATCACAACTTAAAGATCGAGCAATCCCACTCGATCGGAAGTGGGCGCTCTTACATGCGATACACACCACAGCCGATTTCGAGATGGAACAACTGCTACACGTCGACGAGAATGCGGTAGCCAATCTCTACAAGAAAATTGTAGCCGGAGAGATTGACACCATCATTACCGATGTCACCATGGCCGCTTCAGGCATACGTAAAGGGGCCTTGGAACGACTCGGGCTTACGGTTAAATGTTACCTACACGATGATCGAGTGCCCGAATTAGCCTCAACAAAAAAAATAACCCGTACACAAGCCGGCATCCGTCTAGCGGTAGAAGAACATCCGAAGGCCTTATTCGTTTTTGGAAACGCTCCGACAGCTCTTATCGAATTGTGTACCTTAACTCGCAAGAAAAAAGCCACGCCGGGAGGGATTATTGCCGCACCTGTTGGCTTTGTTCATGTCGAGGAATCGAAGCATATGGCCAAACCTTTCCTATCCATTCCAAAGTTGATCATCGAAGGACGAAAAGGAGGAAGTAACCTCGCTGCAACCTTGGTCAACGCCATTCTCTGTTATAACGATGCGGATCAACTAAAACCTGGAAGAGATGTCTGATTGTCAAACGAAAAAGGAACAACCCACCCGTTTTATCTTGATTGGATTAAATGATGACGTCAATCAGTCGTTATCTAAAGAGGTGTTGCAACAGATTCATTCCGCTCGCGTCTTTTCAGGAGGTATCAGACACCATGAGTTGATTGCTCACCTTCTTCCTCAAGATGCTATTTGGATAGATATTGTCGTTCCTTTAGAGAACGTCTTTAAAGCTTATGAAGGGCAAAAAGAGATTGTTGTATTTGCTTCAGGCGACCCTCTCTTTTTCGGCTTCGCCAATACGATTAAAAAACGTTTGCCTGAAGCTGAATTACAAATCTTCCCCTTCTTCAACTCATTACAAGTTTTGGCCCATCGACTACAAATAGGGTACGACGACATGCGTGTGGTTTCTTTAACCGGACGCCCATGGCATGAATTCGATCGGGCTTTAATAGAACAAGCTCCCAAGATCGGCTTACTGACCGATCGGTCGAAAACGCCTCAAGCCATCGCTCAGCGCATGATAGAATATGGATATACTGAATATAGCATGACGGTGGGAGAACATTTGGGGCATCCGACGAAAGAACGTATCCGATCAATAGATTTAGAAGACACCCAGTCTCTAACGTTCACTCATCCCAACAACATCCTATTGGTCCGAAAAAGACCGGAAGAGCCATCGAGACGACTCTTCGGGATACCCGATGAACAATTCGATCTACTAGACGGCCGAAGTAAAATGATAACCAAAGCCCCCATACGGCTCGTCACTTTAAGTACTTTAAGCTTATACCAACGTCAGTCGTTTTGGGATGTAGGATTTTGCACCGGCTCCGTTTCGATCGAAGCTAAACTTCAATTTCCGCATCTTTGCGTCACGTCATTCGAGATTCGTCCCGAAGGTGAAGCCCTAATGAAAGCCAACAGCCGCCGTTTCGGAACCCCGGGAATAGAAACTGTTATCGGCAACTTTTTAGAAGTTGATCTTTCGGGTTACCCGCAACCGGATGCCGTCTTTATTGGTGGCCATGGTGGGGCTTTAAAAGCCATCATTCGACGCATTTGTGAAGTCTTAAGACCAGGCGGAGTAATTGTCTTCAATGCCGTTTCGGCCGAGAGCAAAGCTCAATTCTTAGAAGCCGTTGAACATTGTCAGTTACAAACCGGTCCGAGTACCCAAATCCGCATCAATGAATTCAACCCCATTGAGATTCTACAAGCTACAATAAATACCCCATTACAAACATTATGAGTCAATCAATTATCGTCATATCAGAACAAGGACTTCCCGTTGCACAACAATTGCAAAAGGAATTTAAAGAGATAGCACTCTATTCTACCAAAAGCCTAGAAGGTTGTCACCGGATTGAAAACCTGAATCATTTTCTGAGTCAGACTTTCCACCACACCGATATATTCTTCTTTATAGGAGCCATGGGAATCTGTGTACGCAGTATCGCTCCCTTCATAGAGGACAAACATACCGATCCGGGAGTTATCTGCATCGATAGCACCGGGAAGCATGTGATTTCTGTTTTATCGGGCCATATCGGCAAAGCAAACGAATGGACGAAAAAAGCCGCTCAAGCCCTTGGCGCAGAACCGGTCGTCACCACTCAAAGCGACTGTACCAACTTATGGGCACTCGATCTTCTGGCAGAGGCTTATCAGTGGACAGTTCACTTGCCGAAATCAGAATATACCCTTAATCAGATCATCGCTTTATTTGTGAACAAAAAGCCAACGGCACTATTATTGGACATTCGTGACGAAGGGACAGAGCGACTTGAACAAACCTGCCCTGAACACGTAACCATTTTCTATCGTTCTGAAGATCTTGATTACAACAAATACGAGCTGCTACTGGCGGTGTCACCCTATCGATTAGAAACGCCACAGCCCCCTACCTTGCAATTTATCCCCAAGGTTCTACATATCGGCATGGGATTGGCCCACCAAGCAGGCCCTGTTGAAGAGGTCATCGCTCATGCTTTCACTGATTTAAAGACTCATGGGCTATATCCGGAAGCCATCAAGACCATCAGTACCATTGTGGCAAAAAAAAATGAACCGGTTATCAAGGTGTTACAACAGAGTCATGAACTAAAGCTATATGAGGCGGAAGCACTCAGTCAAATAGAAGTTCCGACTCCTAGTGAAATCGTACAGAAACACATGGGCACTCCAAGTGTCAGTGAAGCAGCTTCCCTACTCTCATCGGGGAGTCACGAACTCATCCTTAAAAAGACCAAAGGCGAAAACTATACCATTGCCGCTTCTCTCGATAAAGCAGCCATAAGACAAGGCCATATCGAGATCGTCGGAGCCGGCCCCGGAGATTCGGATCTAATATCGGTAAGAGGTCGGCAGTTCCTTGAAAAAGCCGATTTAATTCTTTATGCCGGAAGCCTAGTCCCTCGTGAACTGACCCTATGCGCCAAGAAAGGAGCCACAGTCAGAAGTTCAGCTTCAATGAATCTGGAAGAACAGTTCGAGCTTATGAAAAGATTCTATGACCGTGGAGGATTTGTGGTCCGTTTACATACAGGCGACCCATGCATCTATGGGGCTATCGAAGAGCAGATGAACTTTTTCGATCATTACCAAATGAGTTATCACATCACGCCGGGAATCTCATCGTTTCAAGCTGCAGCCGCCGCACTCCGTTCGCAGTTCACCATCCCCGAACGTGTGCAAACCATCATTTTAACTCGAGGAGAAGGACGTACACCAATGCCGGAAAAAGAGAAGCTACATCTACTAGCCCGTTCACAAAGCACGATGTGCATCTTCCTCAGTGCAAGTATTGTCGATCAGGTCCAAGACGACCTACTCAAGGCCTATCCTCCCGAAACCCCGGTAGCCGCATGCTATCATCTCACATGGAAGGATCAACGGATTTATCGTGGAGTCCTGAAGAATCTAGCCCAGATCGTCAAAGAGAATCAGCTAACGTTGACCACCATGATTGTAGTTGGAGAAGCCATCGACAATCGTGAAGGAGTATCGAAGTTGTACGACAAAGACTTTAAACACCTCTTCCGCTCATGATCTTGATTCTTGGTGGCACAACAGAAGGACGGTTGGCAGTTCAGGTCGTCGACCAGTCCAACCAACCGTTTTATTACTCAACCAAAGGTACGGATCAACACGTTGTTTCGTCGAGCGGCATCCCCATCCGTGGGGGGATGGATGCCACACAGATGAAAACCTTCTGCGAACAGCACAACATTCGCCTGCTCATAGATGCGGCGCATCCGTTTGCCGTCCACCTACACCAAGTGGTCAGTGAAACCGCCCAAGCTCTATCTATACCGGTCGTCCGTTTAGAACGAATCTACCCACCAAGAGATGAACGTCTGATCTGGTGCGACAGCTACGAAGAGGCCATTAAACAACTCGAACAGAAAAAAGTCGATCGCCTATTGGCACTCACAGGCGTACAAACCATTGGAAAGCTAAAGCCCTATTGGAGCAAACACCCTGAGTGTCATTTTAGAATCCTTCAACGCCAAGGATCTCTAGATTTGGCTCAACAAGAAGGTTTTCCTCAAAATCGTCTTTGTTTCTATACCCATCCGCATGATGAACAGAAGCTCTTAGACGAACTTCAACCTCAGGCCATCCTAACCAAAGAGAGTGGCCTTAGCGGAGGTTTCTCCGAAAAGATAGAGGCTGCGCAAGAGAAGAACCTTCTCATTTTTGTGATCAAACGTCCCCTACTCCCGCAGCACTTTTATACCGTCTACGGAGAATACGGACTTCGAAAAGCCATCGAACAACACCTTCCGACTTTCTTTCCTTTACACATCGGATATACAACCGGAGCTTGTGCCACGGCAGCCACCAAAGCCGCTCTTCAAGCTTTACTCTCGGAAGAACGCTCCACAACCGTTACCTTTACTCTACCCAATGGAGAAGAGATGGGAATGCCTATTCAAGCCATAACACGCACCGAAAATGGAGGAATGACGTGCACAGTGATAAAAGAAGCAGGAGATGATCCGGATATAACCAATGGACTAGCCATACAGTCGACTGTCAGTCTTCATCCGATCAAGGCAGAAGGACAAATCGCTAAACGGGAGGAGATCATCACCATTAAAGGGGGCGAAGGTGTGGGAACCGTTACCCTACCCGGCCTCGGTTTGCCTATCGGAAGCTCTGCAATCAACCAGACGCCACAGCGAATGATTAAAGAAAATCTCTGGCCATTAATAGAGCAATATGCACTCTACGAACATCGGATCGAAGTTTGCATAGAAGTACCCAAGGGAAAGGAGATCGCTCAACGCACCTTCAATCCCCGTTTAGGAATTATCGATGGACTATCAATTATCGGTACTTCAGGCATCGTTCGTCCTTTCTCATCGGAAGCTTTTATCCATTCCATAAAGAAAGAGATGGAAGTAGCCAAAGCAATCGGCACCACTCATCTTGTCCTAAATTCCGGAGCTAAAAGCGAACGATATGTTAAAGGTTTATACCCTAACCTACCGGCACAAGCCTTCATTCATTATGGAAACTTTATCGGTGAAAGTCTGAAACTAGCCAACGAACTAGCGATAGAAAAGGTCAGCCTTGGTATTATGATCGGCAAAGCCATTAAGTTGGCCGAAGGATATTTAGACACCCATAGTAAAAAAGTCGTGATGAATAAAGCCTTTGTTCGTCACCTGCTCACTGAAATAGAGAGTAGTCCGGAGCTTCTGGACCAGATCGACCGCCTCAATATGGCTCGTGAACTCTGGGAGCTGATTCCTTCCGATCGGTTGTCCCTCTTTTGCGATCTACTCATCAAACGATGTGATGAGGTCTGCTCCCCTCTACTCCCTTGCGGGAAACTTGAGGTAATTCTCATTCACGAGGATGGGCATTGTTACACGCAGAACCATTCCTCACCAAATGAGGAGAATGTTGAACCAGAGACTTAATCTGATCCAGCAGTTCATCAATAGAATAAACAGCCAAAGGCTTTTGACCGGGGACTTGAATAATAAACGAACCATCGTCGTTCAAGTTTCCAGTTTCAATCACGACAGCCGACTCAATTTGCCGTCCACCTAAAATGCCATTTCGCTGCAAAGCTTTACGAGCCATGGCAAATTTCTGTCCATGTCCAACCATCTGCACAGAAGCGACATAATCGTTTTCCACTCGAAAAAGTCCAGTTTCCCGATCAAATAAGATGCCTTTATGAGCAAAAAAGCGACTCAAACTACCGTCGAGAGAAAGATCTTCAGGGGTTCCGATGCAAATCCCATTTCTCTTATCCATTAACCAAATCTTATCGGCAATCTGTAAAGCCAGCTCTAAATCATGTGTCGATAAGAAAATTGTTTTCTGAGTCTCACGGCTTAACTGATGAAGCAACTTCATCATCTCCACCTTACTTGGAAAATCGAGAAAAGCCGTTGGCTCATCCAAATAGATAATCGGCGTATCTTGCGCCAAAGCCTTTGCAATCATCACCTTCTGTCGTTCACCATCGCTTAAGGTATGCACCATTCGTTGAGCCAGATGTTCAATCTTCACCAATGCAATGGCTTTAGCCACCTCTTCGCGATCGGTTTTTCCAAGCATGCCCCAGAAGCCTGTATACGGACTGCGTCCAAGCCCAATCAGCTCGGTCACACTCATGTTTCGGATGTCACACTTCTCGGTCAGAACCACACTAATCACCTTAGCCAACTGTTTATCGGTATAGGCTCTGATGGGTTTTCCCTTAATGATAATCTCTCCACCCAGCTTCTCTTGAAAAGCAGAGAGCGTTCGCAATAACGTCGATTTCCCGACGCCATTGGCTCCAAGTAGACAAGTCAGTTCGCCTTCATTAATCTCGGCATCAATATATCGAGCCACAATCTTATTATCAGGCTTTGCTTGATAACCGATAACCAGCTGTTGTAATTCAATCGTTCTCTTTTTCATGGTATCATTCATTCATTTCATTCTTCCGTTTGTTAAAAAGCACCGAAGCCACAACCGGAGCCCCCACTAAAGCGGTGACCGAGTTGACCGGCAATGCTCCTTCAAATCCCGGCATCCGTGCTATCAGATTGCAGAACAGAGCCAAGGCCGCTCCCATCAACAATGAAGCCGGCATTAATATACGATGATCGGACGAACGAAAAATAGCGCGACAAAGATGAGGTACAGCCAACCCGATAAACATGATCGGCCCGCAATAGGCTGTAACCACAGCCACCAACACACCGGAACAGGAGATGACCCAGAAACGAGCCCGCTTAATATTCAGTCCCAAGTTGCGGGCATATCCATCCCCCAGCAACATCAAGTTCATGGTTTTAATTAACAAGAACGATAAGGGGATCAAAACCGACATCAAACAAACAAACAACATCACCTGATCGCCTGAGACGCGAGAAAAACTTCCAAGGCCCCAGATCACATACGAACGGATATCTTCTTCTACACTGAAATATTTTAAAACGCCAATAATGGCATTGGCGACATAACCAATCATCACGCCAATAATCAATAGCGTCACATTTCCCTTTACCTTCTGAGACACATAAACAATAAGAGCCATCACCGAAAGCGCCCCGACGATTGCTGCAATCGAGATCGCCACTTCGCCCATATAGCCAATCTGACTGAGTGCCACCTGCCCGATACTACCGGATAATAAAACGACAAAAGCGACACCTAAGCTAGCTCCCGAACTAATACCCAATACCGACGGACCGGCCAAGGGGTTACGAAAAACCGTTTGCATCTGAAGCCCACTAATCGACAAGGCCGCACCGGCAAACAGTGCCGTAAGGGATTGAGGCAGACGAGATTTCCAAATGATATTTTCCCAGATCGGTGAAACGGCCGATTTTCCGAAAAGGATATCCCATATCGCATCGAAAGGAATCGCAACCGAACCAAGCAACAGATTTAAAATAAAAAGGACTAAAATAGCTGATAATACGACTAAAAACAGCACCGTTCTTCTCATAGACAGGTTTACTTTAATTGTTCATAAAACGTTGGACTGTAGTCCGGCAGACAATCGGGATGAAAGACTTTTATAAAATCGGCCAAGATCTGTTCCGGATGCATTGGCATGCTTTCATAGAATGGCTTTTCACGCATATTGCAATAAATAACACCTTTCTGCTTGAATGCTCTAAAATCGGCATAACGAAGATCTTCGTCTTTCAAGGCTTGATAAGAGAAATCGCCATCATAGCTATTCACAATACGCCAATAATCTGCGTTAGCCGCACGACTATAAACCACTTCGTAATCGAGCGTAAACCCACCGGAGCGTGGATCATCCTTCAAGAAATAATCGGCACCGGCATCACGGAACAACTGAGCCAAGAAGCTTTTTCCACCCACCATATACCAATTTCCTCCTCTCATCTCTCCACTAAAGACAACCGGTCGTTTCTTGACCTCCGCAACAAGCGCTTTTAGCTCATTATAACGGCGTTCGATTTGAGTAAACCGGTCGTTCGCTTCCTGAGCTTTTCCGGTAAACAATCCGATAAACTTAATCCATTCAGCCTGACCCAACGGAGTCATCTCCTTATACCCCAGATGTGGAATCAAAGGAATCCCAATCTCACGCATGGCATCATAGCCTCCACGTTTAAACGGCGAGATGAAAATCACATCCGGATTAACGCTCATGATCACCTCATGATCAAAATTACCTTCTATACCGATTTTGACGGTTTGTCCCTCTTTCAAGCGCTTCTTCATTTCTTTATTAAAGAGATGTCGGGCACTGGTAACTCCCGATACAACATCCAAAGCCTTTAGCTCTATAAAATTGGAAAGCTGGAGTGAGGTCATACAGATGGTACGCCGCAAAGGAACTTCAATCACGGTATATCCTTTCGGAACAGAGTCGGCCTTCAATCCACGCTGCACTAATGCAAAATGATAAGTCGTCGCATGTTCCTTTTGTGGATCCTGAATATCAAGCAAACAAGTACCCGATTGGTAACGCACCTTAAACCCTGTTGCATACCGAACATCAACTTGGGCTGTATCCATCGTTGCCGTTGTAGAATGAGTCTTGGACGTTTGTTTATTCTTGGGCTGACATCCAAACAAAAACAGGATTGAGACGAATAAAACAAGACGAGAATATTTTATCATGAGATCTATCGATTAAGCCATTATTACAGTGAGCAAAGATAGCAAATTCCAGCAAAACAGCTATCTTTGCCAACTGTAAAAACAGAGAATAAAACAATAAAAGATGTCAAACACATTCCCTATACAATTTATCTCTTTGGGCCCCGGAGATCCGGAGTTAATAACTCTCAAAGCTTATAAGCAACTACAAGAATCGGAGATCATCTTTTGCCCATCCACACGAAAGTCGGACGGTAGCGAACTTTCCCGTTCGAAAGCCATCTTAAAAGCTCTGGAGCTGTCTGACGAACAAATCCGCACCTTCCATTTGCCGATGAGCAAGAACCGCAAACTCGCTTTTGAGGCTTACCATGAAGTTTACCTCCGGTCAGTAGACTTTCACAAGGCAGGTAAACGCGTCAGTATCGTTGCAGAAGGAGATGTTGGATTCTACTCTTCGATCCATAGCATACTCGATAAACTCTCAGAAGAACAAATATCAGTCACCCAGATTGCCGGTATACCTGCTTTCATTGCTTCGGGGGCTTCAGCCGGTCTGCATATCGTGCAACAAGAAGAACGATTGATGGTTGTTCCGGGAATCATTACCCACCAAGAGTTAAGTCAATACCTTCAAAGCGGCATCGTAATCGTCATTATGAAACTCTCACAATGCCAAGGCGAGGTTAACCGACTTCTAACGGATCATCCGGAATACGACTATTACTATTTTGAAAACGTAGGAACAGATCAACATTACCATACCACCGATTTAAAAGAGATCAAAGACCGAAAACACCCCTATTTCTCTCTAATGATCATCAGGCCGAACCATCGGTCATGAGCCTATTCCCGTCAGTCGCAAGAGTCATGGCGAAGTTTAAACGCTACAATGGCGGGGTTTAAACGTTTCAGATAAAATCCGAGAGTATACAATTTATTGCTATGCCCGCAGAATGAGTCGTTGCCGAAGCGTCATTAGTCGTTTATAACACTCCTTTTGTTGAGCCCTCGAATGTGGGCTCTTCGGCCCTCGTTCGAGGGCCCATGGGTTTTCGTTCGAAGGCTCTTCAGCCCTCGAACGAGGGCTCAACAAATGGAACGTTCAAAACGATTAAACGAACTTCAACAGCCATTAATGCCACTTAGGAAATCGCAAAAAGCAATGAGAAAGTTGCAAAAAGCAATGGGCTAAATCTGCTCTTGAGGTTTATCATAAAACGCCTTGAGGTTTACCACAAAACTCCTCACCTCCTTTTCCGCCGGACTGCCCACCGGGTTTCCATTACCTCTTCCACAAAGCTTCTACGCCCCTTCCCACTAGCCTCTCACAACCCTCCCCACGAAGTTCCAACAGCTCTTTCCACGAGCCTCCAACAACTCTTTCCATCCATCTCCCACGATTCCTCCATCCGCCTCCCAATACCCTTTCATCGTTCCTCCACGACATAGAAACCTAAAGGCGTAAACACTCTCTTCTTCAGTCAAGCGGAATTCTCCCAAGAATCTTAAAGAACGTTTATAAGTGAGTGGTTATTCGAAAAAAAACCAAAAAAGAAGAGTTCTAAATTGACAATTGCAAAGTAATATCAGTTATTTGTATGTCGCATTTACTTTTAGATCAATAAAAGTTAATAACAGATGAAGAAACCATTACTCATATTCTTGGCCTTAGTGTATACGGTTATTTCGATTGGAATAACGGTAAACATGCATTATTGCATGGGCCATCTCGCTGAAGTCAGCTGGGTTTCTTCTCCTAAACCATGCTGTGATTCCGGTGCTTCCGGACTAGACTCCCATTGCTGCAGTAATCAACAAATCACAGCAAAACTTGCAATTGATCAGCAACACTTCTCGGATACAGATTTCCAGTTCAATCCGGCATCGATCGATCTGCTCCCTTTCTTATGGAGTGAAATTATTCATTTTCAAGACCTTTCAGATCAGAAGTCGTTCGTAATTGTCGACCCTCCACAATGGCGTGCTCCGTCATTGTATGTTCACCATTGCACTTTTCTCATTTAGCCCAAGCCACATCTCGGTCTCTTTGGGCATATATCACCGACTCCATCTACAGTCGGGCAATTTGTTGCATCTTATTCAAAGCGTTACTTTATCCTACAATAGGAAAAAGTAAAGCGAGGGTGTAAACAATTAATCGATATAGGCTGTTCACTAATTATATTCTCATAAAAATAGTCAATCATTAAAATCACACCATAGATGATTAACCGAATTATACGCTATTTCTTAGAAAACAGAGTCATCACCCTTTTATTGTTTGCATTACTCGTTCTCTGGGGAATATCAACCGCTCCATTCAGTTGGAACACCACTCTCATCCCACGTGATCCGGTGCCTGTTGACGCCATACCGGACACGGGCGACAATCAACAGATTATAGCTACCGAATGGATGGGCCGATCACCGAAAGATGTACAAGATCAGATCACCTATCCTCTAACCACAGCCTTACTTGGAATTCCGGGAGTCAAAACCATCCGCAGTACATCCATGTTTGGCATGTCCTTCATTTATGTCATTTTTAGTGACAATATTGAGTTTTACTGGAGTCGTTCGCGCATTCTGGAAAAGCTAAACTCACTTCCTTCAGGCACCTTGCCCGATGGTGTACAACCGGCACTAGGTCCCGATGCTACCGCTTTAGGACAAATCTATTGGTACACTCTAGAAGGCAGAAACCCTAAGACCGGTCGCCCAAACGGAGGATGGAGTCCCGAAGAATTGCGTACCATACAAGACTTCTACGTAAAGTATACGCTTTCATCGGCAGAAGGTGTTTCCGAGATCGGCTCTGTTGGGGGCTTTGTAAAAGAATACCAGATCGAGCTAAAACCGGAAGCTCTATATCGTTCAAACCTTTCAATCATGGACGTGATGAATGCGATAAAAAAGAGCAATCTGGATATTGGTGCAGAGACTCTAGAGATCAACAAAGTGGAATATCTCATACGAGGATTGGGCTATGTGAAGAACATTGCAGATATAGAGCATTCAGTGGTTGCCGTTCGCAACAACGTCCCCATAAGAATCGGCGATATTGCCTACGTCAATGTAGGACCGGCCACCCGTCGAGGTGGACTCGACAAAGAAGGAGTTGAAGCGGTAGGCGGAGTTGTGGTTGCCCGATACGGTTCCAATCCACTAGCCGTCATCGACAACGTTAAACAAAAGATCAAGGATATAGAGGCGAGTCTCCCGCAAAAGACTTTATCCGATGGAACAACCTCTAAGGTGAGTATTGTCCCCTTTTATGACCGAACCACATTGATCAAAGAAACGATAGGGACACTAGAGACGAGCCTATCTCATGAGATCTTAATCTGTATCATTGTCATTATCGTTTTAGTCTTTAATCTGCGAGCGTCTGTGATCATTGCCGGTATGCTTCCAATAGCGGTATTGACGACCTTTATTCTCATGCGATATACCCATGTCGATGCGAATATTGTCGCTCTATCGGGCATTGCCATTGCTATCGGAGTGATGGTCGATGTAGGGGTTGTGTTTGTTGAGAACATCATTCGGCACATGGAAATGCCGGAGAACAAAACCATCAGAAAAGGAAAAGCTCTGCGCCTGCTCATTTATAATGCGACCAGTGAAGTCTCGGGGGCCATTGTCACCGCCATGCTAACCACCATTGTCAGTTTCATTCCCGTGTTTGCTTTGCAAGCTCAAGAAGGAAAGATGTTTAGTCCTTTAGCCTTTACCAAGACTTATGCACTTGCGGCCACATTCATACTCGGCATCATCTTGCTTCCTACTTTGGCGCACCTCATCTTCTCGATACGCATCAACTTCAATCCGATAAAAAAAGGGATCAACGTGTTACTCATCCTATTAGGACTAAGTTTGTCGATAATCTATGCCAGCATCCCTGCTCTAGGGCTGACCGCCATCGGACTAAACAATTTATTAGCGCCTTACTATAAGAAGGCACAGATGAACAACTATATCAATATCGGAATCACCCTATTTATTGCCATCTACTATTTGGCCACAGAATGGCTACCCGTTGGCCCGCAAGAAGGATTACCGATGAACTTCCTATTCGTATCGATCGCGGTAGGGCTGATTCTAATCCTACTCTGGACCTTGGTGATCTTCTATGAGAAAATCTTACGTTGGTGCTTGGCCAATCGTTGGAAGTTCATGCTGATCCCCGTGATTACGATCATCTCTGGTTTTCTCATTTGGCGAAATGTTGGTCAGGAATTTATGCCGACGCTTAATGAGGGCTCCTTCTTATTGATGCCGACCAGTATGCCGCATACCGGGGTCGAGCAGAATTTAGAGTATGTCAAGACCTTAGACAAACGACTGAAAGCCATACCGGAGATTGAGACGGCCGTCGGAAAATGGGGACGCGTCAATTCTGCTCTCGACCCGGCTCCGATACAGATGTTTGAGAACACCATTAATTACCGTTCTGAATTTATACTTGACGACAACGGGCATCGCATGCGATTTAAGGTCAATAAGGATGACGAGTTTATTCTAAAAAGCGGAAAGACTTATAGTCCCGAACAAGGTTTCCGATTGATTCCCAAAGATAGTCTGATAGAAGATCAGCGTGGTAACTACTTCAGGCAATGGCGACCGGAGATCAAAACGACCAATGATATTTGGCAAGAGATCGTTAACGTCACCCACATCCCCGGACTAACGTCTGCTCCAAAGCTCCAACCGATCGAAGCCCGATTAGTGATGCTTTCAACAGGAATGCGAGCACCAATGGGCATCAAGGTCTACGGTCCAACGCTAGAAGATATCGAGCAAGGGGGAAAAGCCTTGGAGAAAGCCCTTAAAGAGATACCGTCCATCATTCCATCATCGGTCTTCTACGATCGTGCCGTTGGTGCACCCTATCTTGAGATCAAGTTAAACCGTGAAAAGATGGGGCGTTATGGCGTGAGCGTTTCCGATCTTCAGGAAGTGCTTAGCGCAGCAGTAGGCGGCATGCCTCTGACCCGTACTGTGGAAGGACGGGAACGCTTTTCCATACGTCTTCGCTATGCTCGAGAGTTACGTGATCAACCCGAAGAATTAAAGCAGCTGCTTGTGCCCATCAGTAACGGTACTCAAGTGCCGTTAAGCGAACTGGTCGACATTGGTTATTCGAAGGGAGCGCAAATGATTCAAAGTGAAAACACCTTCCTTTTGGGTTATGTCATTTTCGACAAATTGGCCGATAAAGCCGAAGTGGATGTGGTGAAAGAAGCAGACAAAATCATTAAAGATCAACTCCGATCAGGACAGCTGACTTTACCCAAAGGCGTTTCATATCAGTTTGCAGGGAACTATGAACAGCAACAACGGGCAACCAATCG
>JBKEDO010000035.1:0-63869 GCA_047975405.1 Bacteroides sp. | reverse complement strand
TTCATCTATTGCTTTTATTCGCAGTCTTTAGTAATTTTGTTAGGAAATGTTTAATCGTTTGCCTATAGGCGAACGAAAGAAACACCATAGGCGGACAAAAGTTTGCCTATAGGCGAACAAAAGAACACCTATAGGCAAACTAATAAGCCATCGCATCCCAACGACTTACCCCTTGCGACGGAATACACTAGCTTTAGTGAACCAACCATTTAATCGAACTATAAAAACAAGAAAAGAAATGAGTGTTTATTTGACCTTTACCCTTCGGGAGATGTTAAACAAACCGGCGAGGAACAACCGCTTTATCCTCGCGTGGTTGCGAAAGGAACCATTGATAAGGAAGAATTTCTTGAACACGTCAGCCGATGCCAAATCGTCTCCAACCGAAGAGCTATCGTAATTTTAGTTTTTTCCGATGCAAAGGCGTCTTCACAAAATACTGATTATAAATAATACCAAAAACAATTAAACCCAAACCAATATATGTGGTGAATACAATTTCTTCTCCTAAAACAATAGAAATAAAGAAAAGGGATAAGAAGGGAGCAAAATAACACATTTGATTAATTAAAGCCGGATTAGTCGTTGTTCGCATTGCTAGTCCAAAGAAGATAAAAGGAATTCCAATCTCGAAACATCCGATGTATATCCCAGAAACCAGTGCAGTAGATGAACCAATATGAACGCCAACAAACAATGCTCCAATCAATAAATAAGAAGCGCCAAACAAAAAACTCATAAACAGACTCACGCTTGAATCAATACTTTCATTCCGATTACTAATCAGCCAATAGCTAGCCCAAAGAAAAGCACTCAATCCGGCTAATAGTAACCCTTCAACACCGATCACTTTGCCATTAAAACTTCCTCCCATACTAATAAACGCCACACCAACTAAAGACAAAAACATACCAAAATATTTTTTAGGAGGAATGGGTTGATGCCCAAAGATGGCTAGAAGGACTAAAAGTACGATTGGCCAAGCATAGCTAATAGGTTGAGCCACTTGAGCAGGAAGAAGATTATAAGCTTTAAATAAAACCAAATAATAAGAAACAGGATTAATAAGCCCAATGACTGCAAAATATAGCCACAGTTTAGGAGACAACTCCCGTACTAAATGCCATTTTCGTTGACAAGTCAGGAGACAAGTAAAGATCAGTAAAGCCGTGCAACTAGCTATTAGAATCATCTCAAAATGAGTCAGATGCTTTAACGCAATTTTAAACGCTGTAGCCACTGTAGACCAACTCAACACAGCCACTCCGGCATAAACCACAGACTGCTTATTTTTTTCCATAGTATGATTAAATTAAGACAACAAATAGCCTTATCAAAACGGCACACAAAAGTAGTAATACTTTCTATTCCAACAAGCTTTTTCTATCTTTATTTAAGCAATACCTCAAAAGAAAAAAGGGAGCAATCAGAAAGCGTCAATTAAGGCATGACCCCCAATAAATAATCGGACAATGATCCCTCAAGATCCAACTTACGCTTTAAACGATATCGTTTAAGTTCAACACTTTTCTGAGTAATGTTCAAAACCGCAGCAATATCTTTGGTCGATAAGTTAGAACGGATCAGACAACAGAATTTAAGATCTTGTGAAGACAATTCCGGATGTATAGATTTTAAGAAGACCAAGAAATCTCGATTAACCTCTTGATAATAATTCTGAAACAAGATAAAATCTTTATCTAAACTCATCCCTCTTGAAACAATCTTCTTAAGTTTATCGTATAGATTTCGAGGATAGCGATCCCCTAAAAACTCTTTTTGTCGATCTAGTTCATCAGAAATGGCAAGTAGCAATTCCTGTTTTTGAGAAATTGCACGCAACTTATTATTAATCTCATTTTTTTGAGCATTTATGGTTTCCTTAAGCTTCTCGTTAGTCAATTTGACGATTTGTTCATCTTTCAAATGCTGTTCCAACTGATATTGTCTCATCATTTTCTCTTTTTTCCTTTGGTAACGCTTTCTGGTCAGCATAAACACAACGAACAACAATAAAAGAATATATAAAACAAGCGCTATTCTCGATAAATAGAAAGGTAAGAACACATTAATCTTCAAGGTCTTTTTATTTCCCCAAAAATCTTGAATCACAAGATGATGCTCACCTGCTAAAAGTTTACTAAACTCAATCGTTCCATTTTTGACCCAATCACTCCAGGTATTTTCATCACCATTTTCCAACTTAAATTTCAACAAATTAGAACTTGTAGAAATGGGCTGAGCTACCATAAACCGAACATTTGTAGCATTATAAGGGATATTTATTTGATTTTCCTCATCTAACGACGCATGTTCCCACTTACCATTCATATAATATGAAACCATCGACAAGCGAATAGGCTTATCAGAGTAATGCTTTGCTTTCTTGATAAGAGCTGCATTCACAGACACAACGCCGTCTACTGATGAAAACAGATAGAGATCATCCCTTAAATGACTAACATACACTTTATTTTTTAACTGAGTCAGATTATAGTTAGAGAACGATTCTCGTCCGATCTCTACAGCACCATTTAAAGTTATTCGATAAAGGAATAGTTCATGTCCTCTGCACACCCAATATTCATTATCTTTAGCATGAGCCACCCAATTAAACCCTTTAGCTGCACTCAAATCGCGAGTCAACTTGTTATTCAACACAAATTGATCCGTATCCGGAGAGTAGTTATACACCCCTTCCGGAGAAAAGAAATAAGTAATTCCATCAATACGTTGAATACTAATCCGACGGTAGTCTGTCAATCCCGGACGATCTTTGTATTGGACAATCTCATCAGCTTTCTCAAGCTTTTCATCAACACGAACCTTAAAGATTCCTTTTTGAGGATGAATAGCCCACAATAAGCGAATGCTCTCGGACATGATTTGTTCAAAGGTATTT
Source organism: Bacteroides sp. (assembly GCA_047975405.1). Classification (GTDB taxonomy): domain Bacteria; phylum Bacteroidota; class Bacteroidia; order Bacteroidales; family Bacteroidaceae; genus Bacteroides. The sequence goes on along the minus strand of JBKEDO010000035.1, from coordinate 60,967 downwards.
GTTAAATTAGCCACTTGACTGTGCAATCGCCATTGCCCATTGATATATTCAAAGAACGTGATATAAAGATAAGTACAAGCGACTAAATATTCTTTCCCATTGTCAGCCACATACTCAAAGTGATAAATACCCTTAATAGGGGCAATCCATTCCCAATTTCCTTTATTCAATCGATAACATCCCCTATTCGTACCACATAACAAGTCGCCCTTAACCGCTTTAAAAGACATCACTTCTCCTAAATCTCCAATTTTAGATAAGACTTGATTGAATCCTTCATTAACAAAAAGTCCCTCGTTCGTTCCAATATAATAGTGCCCTTTATAAAAGCATGCTGTATGAAAGTTACCGATGTCATTACTCGATTTCCAGAGCCTCATTAACGGATTAACTTGTATATTCGAGATGCCGTTATCCAACGTTGCCCATAAATTATTACGATAATAGAGCAGTCGGTGCACCGTGTTATTTTTCAATTGGTCATATCTATCTATTTTCTCAAGTAACTTTCCATTCAAATCATAAATAAATATTCCACCTCCCAATGTTCCTATAGCCAAACGATCGTTTGAAATTAACGCACCACAATCCATCACATAAGGTTTCAATAAAGTCGAATCATAAATCCACTCTTTAGGTACTTGGTCTTTAGACTCTTTAAGATAGATTCGTCCAACATTCGTACCAAACAGATATCGATCTTTTCCTATTTTCAAGAAAAACTTCATCTCTTGATCTTTTAGGTAAATCGCCGGCACAAACTCCTGAAAAGCTCCATTCTTTAGTTGAAAAATTCCGCCGAATAATCGATGTACAAAAACATCCTTACCACATTGTTGAAGCAGCATATGGCAATCTTTAGAGATTTGTTTAAAAGAAGAACCATCATATTGAAGAATTTGAGAGAAACTCTGGAAATAGACAAACCGACCATCATCAGCTATGCTCCAATAACTATCTTCCGATATCATTGAATGATCAATTAGTGCCTCTAAAGATGTATAAGATAAAGTCCCATCTTCATTTTTTATCCAATACCCTATGCAATTATCGCCAGCCGTATAGATTCTATTGCCTACTTTATGAACTGCTCTAAGATTCTGCTGCTGTGGCAAAGCATTCAACATCCAGTTATTTCCATCGAAACTTAATAGCCCAGAATTGTTGGCAATATAGATCAAATCATTTTCTTGATCAATACAACCTCCCCAATTCTGAATATCGCCAGAATACTCACGAACACCATAATTAGAAATGTTATACCAAAAAAAATCATTGGCATGTACACAGAAAGAGAAGAATAAGAAAAAAAGAAACAATGTGTTTTTCTTCATAGAGGAAACCTTGATTAATAAATGAATCTCCTTAAAATTGATTCGAATACAATATTAAATAATAAAATAAGAATCGCCAACTATTATACTTATCTTTATCTATTTCATATCCACATCCTAGCTTTACTGAGGCGGGATTATTAGAAAAAAAGCAGAAAAAATAATATACCTATATTATTAATAATCAAATAATTAAACACCATTGATATATAAATGATGTGCTCTATAAAAAACAATAAACGGATGATATACTTTTGTCTATCTCCAAGGCTTGGCAAGCCACTTAAACCTAAATATTTTTGTGATCATAATCGCTCGAGATCAACCGAGTTTTCAGATTGATCAAGCAGTGTTTTTTATGTTTACTTAAAAATTTTATTATGAAAAAAATTACATTTATTACCACACTACTATTGCTCTTTGGCTTTATTTGTGTTTCTGCACAAAATAGTGGGTTATCAGTAAAAGGTACGGTAACCGACAAAGAATCCGGAGAGGGATTAATTGGTGTAACTATTCTAGTGAAAGGCACAACGGGTGGAACTGTAACAGACATTACAGGACATTATTCCTTATCTAATCTTAAAAAAGGAAGCATATTGACCTTCTCATCCATTGGGATGAAAAGCAAAACTGTAACCGTCGAACAATCCGGAACCTTCAACTTGACCTTAGAATCAGACGTCATGAGACTCGAAGACGTCGTTGTTGTGGGATACGGTACAGCACGCAAGCGCGACCTCACCGGTTCGATTGTTTCGGTAAAAGGTGAAGATCTTAAGTTATCACCGGACTATAGCCCGGTAAAAGCTTTACAAGGAAAGATTCCTAGCTTAATGATCACCAATACCGGTTCGGCAGGTGGTAGTCCAACGATCCGTTTACGTGGTGTAGGTACCATCCAATCGGGTACAAATCCATTGTTTGTTGTCGACGGTATGTTGACCGATAACATCGACTTCTTAAGTTCTAACGATATTACCTCAATAGAAGTCTTGAAAGACCCGTCATCTTTATCCATCTTTGGTGTACAAGGAGCGAATGGCGTTATCATTATCACCACGAAGAGAGCTAAGGAAGGTCGCCTATCCGTTTCTTACGATGGCTATGGTGGCGTTCAATATGTTGGGCAAAACGATCGAGTAAAACTAACCAATGCCGATCAATTTAGCGAACTTTACAACGAACTTCTTAAAAACCAAGCAACGACTGAACATCCTTATCAAGCTTGGCACGGCGAACTTCAAGGAAAAGGAACCGACTGGTTATCTCACATTTTACGTCCAGCCGCAATCACTAGTCACTCCCTGTCTTTATCAAGTGCATCGGAAAAAGTATCTAGTGTTTTCTCATTAGGCTATTTTTATCAAGACGGTGTGGTAAAATACGATAATTACAATCGCTACAACCTTCGTTATGCGGTAGACTACAAGGTCAACAAATCCATTAAAATCGGTTCTAACTTCAACTTAAGCCGTTGGAGTAAATCGGGACAATCGGCTAACGTTTGGGAAGCTGTCAGAGCTATTCCAAACTACTCTCCTTATGCTCCGGAAAGTGATATCGATCCAGAGAACCCCGGAAGCAAATATACTCCATCACCTAACATTCAAAAAGACTTAGGTAATCCGGTAGCCACTATGGAACTTAATAAAGGAGTAGACGAAAGCTACGGATATAGAGGTGTTGGTAATGCCTATCTCGAATTTAATTTTTGGAAAGATTTCCAATTTAAGGCTGTAGGTTATACCGATCTAGGCATCAATATGAATAGCCGTTTTTCGCCAAAATACAATGTCAACAACTCAACTTCAATTTCTTCACAAAAACGAGAAGTTAATTCTTTGAGTCGCGCTACCGCTGAATATGAAAAATATCAAGCAGACTTCCTTTTAGACTACAAGAAACAGATTAAAGGGCATCGCATCAATGCAACAGTGGGTTACACGGCTTACTTAAAAAGAGAAAAAGGGTTTGACGCTTCAGCCGATACAATCGGTGGAAAAGACATGAATATTGTCCCAAAAGAGTTCTGGATGCTTAACCAAGGTGCAGAAGGCAACAAAAAAAACAATGATTTCTTTGGTGAGGAATCTTTTATTTCATATTTAGCTCGCGTGAACTACGCTTATCAAGACCGTTATTTGCTGACTGCGACATTCCGTGCCGATGGTTCTTCTAAGTTTTCGCCCAAACACCGTTGGGGATATTTCCCTTCTGTTGGTCTAGGATGGGTCATCTCGGAAGAAGCCTTTATGAGCAGTCTAAAAGATAAAATCGACTTTTTAAAATTAAAAGCGAGCTGGGGTCGTCTAGGTAACGATAAGATCGGAAACTACCTTTGGTTACCAACCATTAATCCGAGAGGTCGACAAGTTACCGTTGATGGAAAGACCTACTACATTCCTATTGCAGAATATGAAGTAGACAAAAACATTCATTGGGAGATCATGACCGGAATCGATCTTGGAATTGAAGGAAAATTCTTTGACAACCGCCTCAGTGCAGATTTAGGTTATTACACCAAAACCACTAAAGATTTGTTGGCTAAAGTAGCTCCATCGGTTACTGTCGGTAACGGATACGCCATTACCAATGCAGGTTCCATCAAAAATAGCGGTTTCGAATTCATGTTAGGTTGGAACGATCGTATCAACGATTTTAGCTATGGCATCAGTGTTAATGGAGCAACTTTAAAGAACGAAGTTCTATCGTTAGGAAACAAAGACGCTGATATCATTACCGGAGATTATCACAGAACATCAGTTGGACATCCTGTCGGTTCATTCTATGGCTATGTACAAGACGGTATCTTCCAAAACGAACAAGAGGTTAATGATTACCAAAACACCTATGCAACTTCATGGAGTTCTAAACCAGGGGATATTCGATATGCCGACCTTAATGGTGACAAAAAAATCAATGACAAAGATCGTCAGTTTATCGGTTCGCCGATCCCTACATTCACTTACGGTTTGAACTTAAACATGGCTTATAAAGGGTTCGACTTCTCAGTCGACTTTAACGGCGTGGCCGGCAATAAGATCATGAATACGAAAAAACTCCCATCGTTCACTCAGTTCAATTTCTATGAAAGTCAGATGAACAGATGGCACGGAGAAGGAACTTCAACCAAAGAGCCTATCTTAAACTATTCAAGATCGAATAATTTCTTATCATCAACCAACTTAATCGAAGACGGGTCTTATTTTAGAGTTCGAGGTCTACAACTCGGTTATACTTTGCCTAAAAGTCTTCTGTTAAAATGGAATGTATCGAACATACGTGTTTACGTCAACGCACAAAACTTATACACCTTCAAGAAGAATACCGGATTTACTCCGGAAGTTGGTGGTGGCATCCTAAACGGCGGCATTGACAACGGCGGAACCTATCCAATTCCGGCAACTTACACAGCAGGCGTATCGTTTAACTTTTAATTTGTAAAACACATGAAAAAAATAATATTATCCTCAACACTTTTAATAGGATTAGCTTTCTCATCCTGTTCAGACAGTTTTCTAGATCGCTATCCTAAGGGACGCTGGCACGAACAAAACATGCCGGAAAGCAACTTAGACCAAGCAATTTTAGCTGAAGGCAAAATACAACAAGCCTACGGTGCTTCTAAAGATTGGAACAACCTATGGCCTGTATTTGCAATGCACAACTATACCACACCCGAAGGTGCCAAAGGGAGTAACCCTTCCGATGGTGGTGGCGATGTTATCGCTTTTGAACAAATGACTTATAACCCGTCGAATGGTTTACTCAACGGCTTCTATGGCATTTGCTACTCAACCATTTACACCGCTCACGAAGCGATGCTCTTTATCGGTCAATTGCCGGACGATCATCCTAAAAAAGCACAATACAAGGCAGAAGTGCTGTTCATCAGAGCATTGATGTACTATCGCCTGACCCAAGCCTTTGGCGATGTTCCTTATTTGGATCACATCCTTGCGGAAGGTGAAGCCTTACCCACTCGTATGAATATCAACGAGGTCCGGTCGCGCTACATCCAAGATCTTGAAGCTGCCATCCCATTCTTACCCACAAGAGCTGCACTTGTCGCTTCAGGTAATGGAGGTCGCGCCACTAAAAATGCTGCATTAGCTATCATTGCTAAGACCTATCTTTATGAGAAAAACTGGCAAAAAGCAAAAGATTATGCTCAAATGATCATCAGTTCGGGAGATAACGATCTGTCGACTCCTTATGATAAAATCTTCGATGAAGAATCAGAGTTCGGTCCGGAATCTATTTTGGAAGTCAACTGCGAACAAAAACCGTCTCTTAAAATCTATATGGGATCGATGTTCTCACAGATGCAAGGTTTCCGCGGTACACCCGACTTAGGTTGGGGATTTAATGGCCCTAGTCAGTCGTTAGTGAATGATTTCGATGCCGAGCATGATCCACGTAAATCCACCACGGTGATCGCCAATGGCGAAACTCTCGAAGGAGAAGTGATGAATGCCGATCCAAGCAGTCACCCGTTCTTTAACAAGAAAGCATACGTTAAGAAAGAAGAAGTTGCTAAATACGGTCGCTCAAAATATGACTACGGTAACTGGAAGAATATTCGTCTCATCCGATACTCCGACATCCTATTAATCTATGCTGAAGCTTGTTGCGAACTTGGCGACGAAGCCAATATCACTGAAGCTTTAGCAAAACTAGAGATGGTTAGAAATCGCGCACGCAATGGTAATAGCTCCCTTCTTCCGAAAGTCACCACACGCGTTCAGAACGAACTTCGTCAGGCGATACGCAAAGAGCGCAAGTTCGAGTTAGCCATGGAGTTTGAACGCTTTTACGATCTTGTACGTTGGGGTATTGCCAAGGATGTCATTCCGGGCTTTGTTGTCGGCAAGCACGAGTTGTTCCCTATTCCACAGTCGGAAATCGACAAGAGCGAAGGCGCTTTGACTCAAAACCCTGGTTATAATTAATCACAGAGTCGCGTGAGAAATTAATTTACTATTATTTATCGAGTCATATGATATTTTTTTTCCCATCTTTGCTCGATAAATAGTAGTAAAACCATTAACACCACACACCCATGAAAATAATGAATTACATATTAGTTTGCATTTTGAGTCTTTTTTCATTCAGTTGCGATAAGAACGCCAGTGACGCACCAGTTGTTGAAGAAATTCCATCATTCACCCTCAATGCTTCAGGCACGACCGTTACCCTAAACTGGAGTTCATCGAACACTGCCTCTTTAGATCTTTGGCGCTCCATCAATAATGGTGAATTTGAAAAAATAGCATCAGGAATCAAGACCACCCCTTATACCGACCAAATCGAGAAAGTTCAAGACAACGACTTAATTACTTACCGAATCACCGGACAAGGAGGATACCCGCACAGCTACGAAGCCAAAAGAGATCAACAAACCGTCAAGCTGATGTTGATGACCGATGACCAACTTTTAGATAAAGTTCAATCTACCACCTTAAAATACTTCTACGACTTTGCGCATCCGACTTGTAAACTCGCTAGAGAGAGAAGCAATATTCCCGCCGATCTTGATGTGGTCACTACCGGAGGTACAGGATTTGGTATCATGGCTCTCATTGCCGGAGCCGAACGCCAATACATTACCCGCCAACAAGCCTATGAGTATATCCGAACGATGACCGACTTCCTAACCACAGCCGATCGCTTTCACGGGGCTTATGCCCATTGGTACTATGGAAGTACAGGCAAAGTGAAGCCTTTTAGCCCCAAAGATAATGGTGGTGACTTGGTAGAAACCGCTTTCCTCATGCAGGGCCTTTTAACGGCTAAAGCTTATTTCAATACGCCAAGTTCATCGGATGCTGAAAAGAAACTAGCAGCCGATATCGATCAGATCTGGAGAGGAGTAGAATGGAATTATTATACCCAAGGACAAAAGAAACTCTTCTGGCATTGGTCGAAAGAGTACGGTTTCGAGATGAATATGGGCATCAGCGGTTGGAATGAAGGACTTATTGTTTACGTTTTGGCAGCCTCATCCCCCACTTATCCCATCGATAAAGAAACTTACACCAATGGATATTGCAACAACGGTGGAATCAAAAATGGAAGAAGCTACTACGGCATCACTTTACCTTTGGGTAACGATTCCGAGAAAGGTGGTCCGCTTTTCTTCACCCATTACTCCTTCTTGGGATTAGATCCTCGAAATCTGAAAGACGATTTTTGTGACAACTATTTCGAACAAAACAAGAATCATGTCTTGATCAACCGAGCTTACTGCATCGAGAATCCTAAAAAACATCAAGGATACTCAGAAAACTTCTGGGGCTTAACCGCTTCCGATTGTCCTGTAGTTGGATATCTGGCACATGCACCGGGTAACAACGATAACGGCACTATTTCACCAACAGCCGCTCTTTCATCGATCCCTTATGCTCCGAACGAATGTATGCAGGTCTTAAAATACTTCTATAGAGAGCTAGGTAGCCAACTCTTTGGTCCTTACGGCTTCTACGATTCCATCAATTTAGGAGTCAGTGCCGAAAAGCAAGTCTACAAGAGTTATTTGGCCATCGATCAAGGGCCGATTGTCGTGATGATGGAAAACTACCGTTCCAATTTATTGTGGAACACCTTTATGAGAAATGAAGAGATAATCTCCGGATTGAGAAAGCTTGGTTTTACCTCGCCTCATATTAAATAAGGAAATAGAGAAACAAGAAAATCATGAAAATAAATAAAATCATACCGATCACTCTCCTTCTAACCACTGTCGGGATCACGTTCGGCTGCAAGTCGACCACAGACCTAACGGCCGACTCCGATCAAAAGATGAATCACTTCATCTCAGATCTGATGTCGAAGATGACTCTGGAAGAGAAGATTGGACAGACCGTACTTTTCTCAAGCTATTGGGATGTGACCGGTCCGATCTCGAACAACAACTTCATCGAACAAGCCAAAAAAGGAGAAGTAGGCGGTGTGTTTAATGCACTGACTGCCGACTTTATCTATCGTATGCAAAAAGAGGTTGTCGATCACTCTCGTCTGCACATCCCACTTATTTTTGGCTACGATGTCATTCATGGCTATCGCACCACCTTCCCCACACCTCTTGCTATGGCCTGTTCATGGGATACGACAAAGATCGAACTCGCCGCACGTTCCATGGCTACCGAGGCTGCTGCCGACGGACTAAATTGGGCTTTTGCTCCAATGGTCGACATCGCTAGAGACCCGCGTTGGGGACGCGTAGCCGAAGGAGCAGGTGAAGATACCTTCCTAGGATCGGCTATTGCTCGCGCACAAGTTCGAGGCATACAAGGGCACGACTTAAAAGATACCACCACCCTATTGGCTTGCGTGAAACATTTCGCAGCCTACGGTGCTCCGGTTGCCGGAAGAGACTATAACTCTGTCGATATGAGCGAACGTCAACTCCGAGAGTTCTACCTGCCGCCTTACAAAGCTGCCATTGACGAAGGTTGTCAAACCATCATGGCTTCATTCAACGACATCAACGGTGTTCCGGCCACATCAAACCAATGGTTGCTGACCGATCTGCTCCGTAAAGAATGGGGGTTTAAAGGAATGATTGTTACCGACTATACCGGGATCTACGAACTTCTCAACCACGGTACGGCGAAAGATTCGGCCGATGCCGGAGCACAATCGATACGCGCCGGAGTCGACATGGACATGCAATCGAATATTTTCATGAACTATTCCAAATCGAACCTCAAGAAAGGAGCGATCTCCGAGAAAGAGATCGACCGTGCTTGTCGCAAGGTTCTCGAAATGAAATATAAACTCGGTCTGTTCGACGACCCTTATCGCTATTGTGACACCCTACGGGCAAAGTCCACCTTGAAGCATCCGATTTTTTTCAAAGCCTCACATGACGTCGCCAAAAGCAGCATTGTTCTATTGAAAAACGAGAACAACCTCCTTCCTCTGTCGAAGTCAACCCGCACCATTGCGCTTGTCGGCCCAATGGCGACCAATAAGAGAAATCAACTCGGCACATGGCATACCGGAGGACGTGAAGAGACCGTTACCCCTATCCACGAAGCCTTTGCCAAAGAATTTCCCAACAGTCGCCTTCTAGTTGCCGAAGGTTGTCCTTACGAAGGCGACGATCGTTCGAGATTTCCGGAAGCGTTGACAGCTGCACGACAAGCCGACGTAGTTGTGATGTGCATGGGAGAACAAGAATTTGAAAGTGGCGAAGCCGCAAGCAAAACCGATATTCGGTTATCAAAGATCCAAAGAGACTTTATAGCAGAAGTACGTCAAATCGGTAAGCCAATGGTCCTACTCTTGCACAACGGTCGCCCGATGGTGATCACCGAAGAAGAGCAAGCGTTCCAAGCCATTCTCGAGGTTTGGCATCTGGGAAGTATGGCCGGACCAGCCATTGCCGATGTTGTGAGCGGTGATAAAAATCCATCGGGAAAGCTCACTATGAGCTTCCCTCGTTCGGTGGGTCAGATTCCCATTTACTACAACTACTTGATGACGGGACGTCCCGAGACCCAAGAGCGATTCACCTCGCGCTATCTCGATTCACCGAACACACCACTCTATCCGTTCGGATACGGATTAAGCTACACCACATTTAGCTATGCGCCACCCAGCTTGAGTCAGCCGACCATGCGTAAAGATGGATCATTAGTGGTCTCAGTAGCCGTAACCAACACCGGGCAGAGAGATGGTGAAGAAATCGTCCAACTCTACCTTCGCGATATGGTCGCTTCGGTCAGTCGCCCGGTGAAAGAGCTCAAAGGGTTTAAGAAAGTCGCCATCAAAGCCGGTGAAACCGTAAAAGTCGACTTCACCATAACCAACGACCTCCTCTCGTTCTATAACGCTCAGCTCGTTAAAGACTCCGAACCGGGAGAGTTCACGGTTTATGTGGGCGGATCGAGTACCACCACCAATCAAACCCGTTTCATTTTAGAGTAAAACAACCATTAAGAATAGGCTGTGTTAGCGACATCAAAGGTTTAAATCACTCATACACTTTCATCCCGCTAAGACTCTACTGTAGTGTCAGTTAGGCTTTATGAGCCTAACTAACACAGCCCTTCTTATACCCTATCAAACCGATAAACCATGAGAATAAAGCCTCTTTTATTACTTTTTTTCATCCTCCTATCCATTGCCTATGAAGGGCACTCTCAGACTCTTTTCTCACCCGATAAGAAGCTGACTCTTCAGTTCATGCTCGATCAAGGCACCCCCTATTATGAGCTCAAAAGCGGACCCACCACACTCATCGGAAAAAGTCAGCTCGGTTTTAAGCTAGACGGTCTCCCCGACCTAACCACCAACTTTGTGTGCATTCGTCACACCACCCACACCTTCAACGAACAATGGCAACCGGTATGGGGCGAAGAACAGACCATCACCAACCATTACAATGAACTATGGGTTGCCCTTCAAGAGAGCACCCCACAAAAACGCAGTCTGAACATTCGTTTCAGACTCTACAACGACGGTCTCGGGTTCCGATATGAATTCCCCGATCAGCCCTCATTAACACATTTCCGTATCCAAGAAGAGCAAACCGCCTTTAATATTACCGAAGACGCCAAAGCCTATTGGATACCGGGTGATTACGACTCCAACGAGTTTGTATATCAGATCTCGTCCCTTTCCGCTTTGCCCGACACCCTACAGAAGGCCAAACGAGACCTCACCTCGACGACCCTCATCAACGACCATAGCGTACAAACCCCTTTGCTCCTAAAAAAGGCTAATGGGTGGTACCTCAACATTCACGAAGCGGCACTGATCGACTATCCGGCAATGGCACTGACCCTCTCGCAAACCGATGGGCAATATCGTTTCCAGAGTCATCTCACCCCCGATCCGCAAGGCCATAAAGGACGCCTACAAACCCCTTTTCAAACCCCTTGGCGTACCATCATCGCCACTCCGGATGCCAAAGGTATCCTTCTATCAAGACTCATTCTCAATCTGAACGAACCTTGTAAGCTAGCCACGACCGATTGGATTAAGCCCATGAAATATATGGGAATATGGTGGCACATGTTCGTCCCCAATGGAAAGACCTGGAACTATTGCGACCCTCGGAACCTCAAGATCGATCAGTTCGATTATCAACGGGCCACTCCTAACGGTCGCCACGGAGCCAACACCGCGGACGTGGTAAAAGCGATCGACTTTGCCGCACACCATCGGTTCGACGGCCTACTCATCGAAGGTTGGAACATCGGGTGGGAGGACTGGTTCGATCATCAAAAAGAGAAAGTGTTCGACTTTGTCACCCCCTACCCCGACTTCGATCTTTCCACCATCAGTCGCCATGCCCAACAACAACATGTCGGCCTCATCATGCACCACGAAACTTCAGGATCGATCATGAACTACGAACGACACATGCCAGAAGCCTACCGGTTGATGAACACCTATGGCTATCCGAGTGTCAAAACCGGCTATGTCGGTCGCCTTCTCCCTGCCGGAGAATACCACTACGGACAAACGTTCGTCAACCATGTGCTACACACCATCGAAGAAACGGCAAAACACCACATCATGATCAACATACACGAGTCGGCTCACCCCACAGGACTTCATCGTACCTATCCCAACTTCTTGGCTTGCGAGTCCGGTCGCGGCACCGAGTACGAAGCCTTTGCCTTCAACCGTCCCGATCACACCACCATCCTCCCCTTCACCCGGTTGGTTGGCGGTCCGATGGACTATACCCCCGGCATCTTCCAACTCGACTTCAGTGCCTACGACGCCAACTGTCGGAAGACGTTGAGTAGCACTCTAGCCAAACAACTCGCTCTCTATGTCGTGCTCTACTCACCCTTCCAGATGGCAGCCGATCTGCCCGAGAACTATATGAAACATCCCGACGCCTTCCAGTTCATCAAAGACGTTCCGGTCGACTGGAAACGTACGGTCGTCCTCGAAGCCGAACCCGGAGCTTTCGTCACCATCGCCCGATGCGACAAGCACAGCAACGACTGGTACGTTGGCTGCTCGGTTAACGCCCAAGCCCGCACCTCCACGATAAAGCTAGACTTCTTAGACCCTAAGAAGAGCTATATGGCAACCCTCTACAAAGATCATCGCAAGGCCGATTACGCCAAACGTCCGATGCTCTACACCATCGAACAGAAAAAGGTCACTTCCAAGAGTCAGCTTTCCATCCACTGTGCCCCCGGTGGCGGTTATGCCATCAGTCTTAAAGAAATAAAGGACTAAAGGAAAAGGAAAACTAAAGCAAAAAGCACTCAACAAGCTAAAACATAAAAAAACCAGAAATTCAATTAATAACTAATGATACTAAACGATTGTATGAAAAAGATTCTAATCGCACTGATTTGTCTGATCAGCATACATGCCTATGCTGATAGCGATAAAGAGATGAAAACCTTTATCGACCAACTCATGAGTCGCATGACCCTCAAAGAAAAAATCGGTCAGCTCAACCTACCGGGTGCCGGTGATGTCGTAACCGGCGAAGCTAGTAGCGACGTTTCTCCCGTTCGCTTCGAGAAAGGCGAGATCGGCGGTCTGCTCAACCTCAAAGGCGTCGACCGCATCAGAGCCATCCAAGAAGCAGCCGTAAAGAAAAGCCGCCTCGGCATACCGTTGATCTTCGGTATGGACGTGATTCACGGCTACGAAACCGTCTTTCCGATTCCTTTGGGGCTATCGTGTTCATGGAACCTCGAAGCCATAAAGAAGACCGCACGCATCGCCGCTATAGAAGCCACTGCCGACGGTATCGGGTGGACCTTCAGTCCGATGGTCGACATCAGTCACGATGCTCGTTGGGGACGCGTTGCCGAAGGTAGCGGCGAAGACTCCTACCTCGGTTCACAAATAGCCAAAGCGATGGTCGAAGGTTACCAAACCGACGATCTCACCCGTAAAGATGCCATCCTCGCCTGCGTCAAACACTTCGCCCTCTACGGTGCTCCCGAAGCCGGACGTGACTACAACAGCGTCGACATGAGTCGCATTCGCATGTTCAACGAATACATGATGCCTTATAAAGCTGCAGTCGATGCCGGAGCAGGTAGTGTGATGGCTTCCTTCAACGATGTCGATGGCGTCCCCGCTACCGGAAGTCGCTGGTTGATGACCGACGTCCTACGTACCCAATGGGGCTTCAACGGTTTTGTAGTCACCGACTATACCGGAATCCCCGAAATGGTAGCCCACGGCATCGGTAACATGGAGCAAGTCACCCGGCAAGCCCTCAAAGCAGGTATCGATATGGATATGGTAAGCGACTGCTTCACCAAATACCTTCAAGAAGCGGTAGAACGCGGTGAATTATCGGTCGATTACATCAACCAAGCTTGTCGCCGCATCCTTGAAGCCAAGTACAAACTCGGTCTCTTCAAGGACCCCTATAAGTACTGCGATCCTAAACGTCGTGCCAAATCGGTCTTCACCAAAGAACACCGCGACTTCGCGCGACAAATTGCTGCTGAAAGTTGCGTGTTGCTCAAGAACGATCAACACCTACTCCCTCTGAAGAAACAAGGTAAAATCGCCGTGGTCGGTCCGTTGGCCAACACCAGTTCGAACATGGTCGGCACTTGGAGCATTGCAGCCCGTGAAAACAGTGCCGCTACCCTCATTGCAGGCTTGAAAAGTGTCGTTGGCAAGAAAGCCGACATCGTCTATGCCAAAGGCAGTAACCTGATGCACGACGCCGCATACGAAGAACGCGCAACCCTATTCGGTCGTTCCCTAGGCCGCGACCAACGCAGCTCAGACGATCTCTTGAAAGAGGCACTTGCCGTAGCCCAACAATCCGACGTCATCATTGCCGCACTCGGCGAATCGTCAGAGATGAGTGGCGAGTCAAGTTCGCGTACCAACCTCGAGCTGCCCGATGCTCAGAGAGAGCTTCTCCAAGCCTTGTTGAAAACCGGTAAACCCGTTGTACTCGTTCTTTTCACCGGTCGCCCATTAGTTCTATCTTGGGAATCGGAGAACGTTCCGGCCATCCTCAATGCTTGGTTTGGTGGAACAGAAGCCGCTTATGCCATTGGTGACGTCCTCTTTGGAGACGTGAACCCTTCGGGAAAACTCACCACCTCATTTCCAAGAAACGTGGGACAAGTGCCTTTGTTCTATGCTCACAAAAACACCGGACGCCCTTTACTTGGAAAAAGCTTCGAGAAGTTCAGAAGCAATTATCTGGATGTCAGCAACACCCCTCTATATCCTTTCGGATACGGATTAAGCTACACCACTTTCGAGTATAGCCCCATCACCCTGAGCGCGCAGACCATGAACATCAACCAGAGCCTCACCGCCACAGTCACCGTGACCAACAGCGGTCCATGTGCAGGTACCGAAGTCGTTCAGCTCTACTTAAAAGATGAAGTTGGCTCCATCACGCGTCCGGTCAAAGAGTTGAAAGGTTTCCAAAAGATCACCCTCAAAGCAGGAGAGTCAAAAGAAATCACCTTCACCATCGATAGCGAGATGCTCAAGTTCTACAACGGCAATCTCGATTTCGTTTGCGAACCGGGCGACTTCCAAGTAATGATCGGGACCAATAGCGAATCGCTACAAACGACAAAGTTCAGTTTGCAATAAATCTATAAATCCACGAGCTAGTCGAGTATACTCGAACAGATTTCAATCTTAAAAACAGGCGAATCCCCATAAGCACCGGTATCACTCGGTTGTTCATGGGGATTCAATCAATGACTCAAACGAGTCCATCACTCACAAATCAGGTTACATCTGGAAAGAGACCCCCAATCGGATAACATTAAAATCTTTGTTTTTCTTCATGGCATAAGCCGCATCAATACTACCAAACTTACATCTCAAACCAACTCCCATAGAAAAATAGTTATTAGCCGAGACATCCCCATCCATAAAATATCCGGTACGAAAAGCCACTCGATTAAACAGTTCATATTCTAATCCCAAGCTTGTGGTCAGCGTCGCAGCCGACGAGGGGATCATAAAATAGCGGGTAGACAACGTCGCGTTCAAACGATGATTCTTATTAAAAGGAAGCGCCATCGATCCTCCGGCACTTACCGATCCCGGCATCTTCAAGTCACTAATTCCTTTAGCTTTCATCGTTGCCCCACCGATATTGTTAAATCCCAAACCAAGGGTATAAGAAGCACGATGACAGCGATTACATTGACTCTTGTAATAAACCCCACCATTAGCTCCCATCAGATAAGAGGATTTATCCAATTTTGACTGAATAAAACTTCCACCTAAATAAGCCGACCATCGATCGTTGAACTTAAAAGCATAAGCCAGATCAATAGACCAATCGTTCGGTTTGATGGCCGATTGAGGATTACCGTTAGCATCGACCGCATTCACAGATAATCCGCCGATATAACGAAATCCCACCATTAAAGCATGCCTATCAAACAAACGAAGACCTGCTGAGAAAGCATGATAGCGCTCCCGATCATCATTAATCTTAGGCAAAAAAGCAAAAGTATAAGAAGAATAGATTCTCTTAGTACACTCCTCATTCAGTAAAGAAGTCGGATTAGAGTAAAGATACATTCCTCTAGCTTCCCCCATCGTGGAATTCCCCATAGCAGCCGCTCTAACATCGGGGTTTATCTCAAGAAAAGGGAGATAACGACTCTCTTGTGCACACACCCAATACGTGCAGCCCAAAGAGACCATCAACATAAATATTTTCTTCAACATAGTCAGATCAATTTATTTTTTAATAAAAGTTTGTTTATACAACTTCCCATTCGATTCAACATTCAACACATACGTTGATGGAGGTAAACCGGAAACAGCCAAAGCTACCAACCGATTCCCGTCTTGAACATGTACCACCTTCTTCAGTACCGGATTTCCCATGATATTATAAACCGTGATCACCGCATCTTGAACCTCATCATTCAGTCTCACATTCAACACCTTAGTCGCCGGTATCGGATAAGCCGTATAGACCAGATCGTTCGTCACCACCATCACTTTGACAGTTGTTCTGACATTTTTATCTTGGGTATCGTATGCCGCCACCGTGATCTGCGTTCCACCCAGTTTAAGTGCATTGATCGACAGTTGATCGCCTTGAAGCGCCGCCTTTATACTAGAGCTACCGGATCGTTCGATCTTATAAGTCAAAGGCTGTCCATCCTCATCCTTGAAATAATCACTCAAATTAAGTACCACCTGTTTATTGAGAGGAATAAACAGCTGATCGACCTTTTTGATTAACTGAGGGGGATGATTCTCATAAATCTCATAATTAATGGTGACCGTTGTTTTGCCCATCAGTTCATCCGTCACATTCAAATCAAACGAATAGTGTCCATAAGCATTCGATGCCAAAATCTTCAAGAGAAGACCACCGGTCACTTTTGAGATCGTAACGCCAGTTGTCTTGCCTACCACTGAATAATTCCAATTCTGTCCATCCGGTTCATTGATCAACACTTTAATTTGAGCAGCCTCACTGCCGGTAATTCGAATATTTTCATCCCCCTCCAGAGTCAATATCGGAAGATGATTCTCGTTTGTCTTTGCCGTTACAAACGTAGGAGCAGAAGCCAATCCCCATCTATCCTCAGCGACGAAAGCCAAGTAATAATTGGTATTCATTTTTAGATCCGTCAGTCTAAAAGAGATCAAATCGCCCGGCTTATATATAAAACCATCGACCACCTTAACCGAAGCCGATTGATAATTACCGGCATTTAACTCACTCGTTGAGTAATAAACCTTATATAGAGAAGCGGTCTGGTCGTCTTCATCGGCAACAGCCTTCCAAGACAAATCTAAGTAAACAAAGCTAGCCGTCTTTTCCACATCAGCAACCTGTGCGGGTGCTTTCTGAGCATTAACAGCCAACGCTTTATTGGCATCGATATACCCTTTACCCAATCGACCTTTATATTGAGGATTTATCACGTCAATATCATGAGGTAAAAAAGAAGTCGTCAACCGATTCTTCAGATCTTCGTTCGTAAAGCCCTGATGACCAAATTTAGACACGATAAGAGCTGCAATACCCGAAACGTGAGGACACGCCATAGAAGTTCCCTGCATATACCCATAAGTATTTCCGGGAGTCGTACTATAGACCATGCCTTTAGAATAAAACTCATCCCCACCGGGAGCCATCAGTGTAATCCAGTCCCCCCGATTCGTATACCAAGCCTTCTTAAAATCGGGTGCCATAGCCGAAACAGAAACCACCGGAGCATAAGCCGAAGGATAAGACCGATAATCCTGATCATCATTTCCGGCAGCAAAAATCACCACGCCTCCCTTCATCGGAGAATTAGGCAACTGTTTTCCATCATTATCACAACCCGCATATTTAATAAAGTAGTCGATAGCAGCTTTCTCGGAAGCAGGGATAGTCGACGGTCCCGGATAATTATATCCCCAGGAATTCTGACTAATCACCGCTCCATTATCAGCGCCATACTTAATCGCCGTGGCACTACCGCCACTCCTTTTTTCAACGAAGATCTGACAACTCATCAGTCGCACCCCGCTGCCCGACGTTCCGTCACCACCGGCAACACCGCAAACCCCAATACCATTATTATTTCGGGCAGCTACCGTTCCGGCAACATGTGTTCCATGATCATCAGGAAGAATCTTCGGAGAACTATCACAGAAATTATACCCATAAACATCATCGATATATCCATTCTGATCATCATCCACGCCTGCCTCACCATGAAGCTCAGCCTGATTGACATAGATATTTTCTTTCAAATCCTCATGAGTGATATCAATACCGCCATCAACCACCGAAACAATCACATTCGGCTTACCGGTTTCTTGCTTCCAAGCCTCAAAAAGGTTAATATCCGCACCGGCAACAGCCTTATAAAACGTTCCAAAATTCTTATAATGCCATTGCAAAGAGAGCTTCGGGTCATCAAAAGGCATCGTATTGGCCCGCGTGGCCGTTGTTCCCTCAGCACGCCAGACCCGGCAAGGAGGTAAATAAGGGTTATAAATCTTCTCGACATAATCAACCCCCTTGATATTCTCCATATCGTTAGCGACCCTCGTCACAGGTTTCGACCGATCAAAAACAATATCATACCAGAGATGCAGACCTTCCTTACGCGTTCTCTCTTCAAACTGCCCGGCATTAGGGAAAACCCTCTCCATGCGAGTTGCGCCAATCTCTTTCAGATAAGAATCAATCGTATTAATGCCACTTCGTACCTGTGCATTTTGGTGATCAACCACTAAATGATCTCCGAGCTCTCGAGTAAGCCTTACACGAATAATTCCCGGTTCACAACCAATATCTTTAACCACGTGATCCTCTTGTATCAGTGGTTCAGTCTCATTTTCATTACATCCGAAAAGGAACATTCCGGACAAGAAAAGCATCACATATTTTTTTTTCATATACACAACATTAAGATTAACAAAACACAAGAATAAAATGCCTCAAACAAATCGTGTCGAGGCATTTTACTCAACAACTCATCTATGACCCATTATTTAAGAAAGCGTCCATAACGAGACAGCGTAATCTTTTCGGTTTTCAAAGACTTCTTTGCTCTTCTTTCGAACCAAACCGAAGCAGATGAAGCCTCAGAAGTTTGGAAAATGTGCAGATCAAGAACAGGGTAATCAAAATCGGTATATTTTGCAACCCTAACCACCATCGTCAATTTCTTTGCAGCATTCTTATACACCAACCAATCCTTATATGGGTTAGAAAATTCAAAACCTTCTTTTTCCAATAAAGCAGAAAACTCATTTGTTACATAATATTGTCCATTAGATTGGAAGAAACCTTTCGACCAATCTTTAAAATATTGAGCCGTTTCAGAAACAACCTTCGGGTCAGCATTATTAATAAAATAAGCTCTAGCGACCGCTTCACTATTAGCCACGTCAAAGAACAAGAAATTACTGTCTTCCGCCGGGTCAATACTTGATTTCGTATCATTAAACGTTCCATTATTGGCAGCTTCATAAGCCCTGACATCAGCTTCTAGCCCATTGAAATTCTCAAATCCATAAGGGAATGCACTAAATGTAGGATAAGCTTGTGGTTGAGTCGGAACAAACGAGAAGATGATTTGTGGATCTTGGGCTTCAGGATGAATGGCAGCCTCAGTATTCTTTTCAGGATTAACAAAAACATTTGTCGTTTTTTCAGTATAGCCATTATCCAATAAGAACGTTTTGTAATTGTCCAACTCAGTGGTAAGAATATCTTGGTTAGCCGCAAACAAAATCACTTTAGCTAAGCCGGCTGCAGGAATCTGATAAGTAATCACATCAAAAGCTTTACTCTTCGTTTGGTACATCCATTGATCCGCATTAAATAATCCATCCGGTTGTTTAACCAAGTCACTCCGACGAGCCAATTCAAAATTCTTAATGGCAATCCCGTTAGATCCAAAGTCCAAACATGGGAAGATAAAGAACATGATTCCATCTTGCTTAATCAAGAATTGCTTGACCGTTGAGCCACCGGTAAGGCTAAGAGTCGCAACTCTTGAAAGTCTTTCGGTATTTTCAGCAACCTCAACAACCACTTCTCCCTTAAACTGTTTTGGAGTCAGTTTGACCCAATCCACATCGGACGAGATAGTCCAGTCGTGTGTATTTGCATCAACATCAAACTGATACGTTCCTCCCCACTGGTCTATATCCAGCTGATCAGGCAAAGTTACGATCGTAACGTCGGAAGCAGCTTGATGAATATCAATAGTCTGCGTCATCTCTCCGGCAATCACCACAACCTTACCGATACGGTCCTGTGTCGTGTTGTTTTCCGTTACGGTAACGATCAATTCCTCATTTTCTTCCTCAGTTGAAATCCACTCTACATTAGAGAACGCATTCCACGAATCAGAATTAGTTGTAATACTAATTCTATTTTCAGAAGCAGCTTTTGGTAAATCCAGTGATGACTCTGAAACACTCAAATCAATGTCGTCATCTTGTTGACAAGATGAAAAGCCTAAAAGACTAATCAGAACAATTAAAAGCACGTTTTTTTTCATAAGATTTTGTAGATTTAAATAACAGGTTCTGAATACAAATGCCACTATAGAACGAGAACCTTATTAATCCTATAGCTAAAATAAAATCATATTTATATTACAACATTAAATCATATACAATAAAAAAATTACGAACAAACAACATTAGAATCACGTTGCATAAATTTAGAGATAATTTAAGACAAGAATTTGTCAATGCATCAAAATAAGCATCAAAATAAGATATAAAACAAATAAATAAAAAGCAATAAGTCAAATATCTATTTTTTATTTCAAAAAAAATATTTCACAGAAATAAAAATGAATTATAATGTAATACAACAATAGTAAAATAAAAAAGTTGAATAATAAATTTATTATTTTTAATAAATAAACATCGAAAACAATAAACATAAAACAAAGATCATCGATTAATTCAACGTTTGCAAGCCATTAACTAAATAGAAAAAAAATCTAGATTAAAAAACGACTCTAAACAAAATGGCCTTATGACGACAAAGTGTTGTCCCAATTATTATCTCATATTAATGTTTAACATAAAAGCGCCAAAAAATCATTTTGCTTTTAAGCTCAAAAACCACTTTATATTTCTTTTTATTCCTTATTTTTGATCAAATTTATAATCGTCAATCAAATTTATCATGAGAATAACCAAAGTTAAAATAGACAAAGGCGAAGAGGATAAAAAGCCAATGGTGCTGATGCATCGGAGGAGTAATAAAGGATCGCTCATTTTAGAATATCCAAATACAAAAAGAAACTCCCCAAGCGATCCCAAAGATGAGACCAGCAGAATTATCGAACGGTGTAAACCAATTCAGTGTAGCAAGAAAATAACTATCTAGTTTTCAACAGATAAAAGATTAAAGGTATCTACGATATCAGGATAGGAAGAACAAAACGGTCTATCTTTTCAGACTAAGAGAATAAAAACGGTGTACCTAAATCAGTAAAAGTCAATATACCAAAGAAAAGAAATAACATAAACCGCCCACCACGCATGAAAAAGAGAACCGCAATAACAATCTTTTGCCTATCCACGCTACTCATAGCCCCGGCATTCATTGCTCTAATCAAGGAACAAGCCTATGGTTCCTGTCTCGTGATTTTAGTTCTATTGGGCTTAGCCATTAAAGGATTGCGCAAGCTACAAAACGATTAAATATTTTTTCTCAAAAAATTATTTAAAAACCTTTTCCATTTAAAAACAAAACTTTGTACATTTGCAGACAGAGTTAAACCTTTTAAATAATCATGGAAAAGAATGCAATAAAATCGTTTGCGCCCTACAACTTTTCACGCTGTTTCAACGCTCAATGTCCGAAGGCTGACCAATGCCTACATCACCTTGCCGCTACAAAAGAGACTAAAGATGATTATTCTGTTTTAATTATTAACCCACTCCGCATCCCCGAAGATTTAAGCCTTTGTCCGGCTTTCCAGTCGAACGAAAAAGTTAAAGTCGCCTGGGGTCTAAAACATTTATTCGATAATATTGTTTATAAAAAAGTAGACACCATAAGAGATAGACTCATTTGTCATTTTGGTAAAACAAAATACTATCGTATCTATCGCAATGAGATCGGACTATTACCCATAGATCAAGACTTTATCCGAAGAGTCTTTAAAGAAAAGGGGGTTGAGAAAGAACCGATTTATGATGAATATACAAAAGAATATCTCTGGTAAACAGAATACCCTTCCCAGAAATACGTCTACCTAGATATTTTTCCCGATTGATCTGCAACGGTGCCACCAATGGTATATAGATAACTGATTATCATTTCATTAACCCTGGTGACAGATCCTGTTGCAGATGGTGGTAGATCGATTGATCTGCCACCTTTTTTAGACTCCAGAAGCCCAAATTCAATCCCTGAAAACCAAATCTAAAGGTAAAAAAAATCAATTTAGAACCGTCTTCTTCGAAGTTTCAAACTAACGAAAATAGACTTTCATACGGACGAAACTCTAGTTTCCTTCTAGGAAACCTACAGTTTCTAAGCAAGACAATATTTTTACATCCACAAGAAACTCAACTTTCGACGGCATGAGAATTATTTGCCAACCCGTGAAACGCATTTGCCGACCGATGAAACCGAGTGGTAGACAGTCTCAAAGTCGAGCGGGCCAATATCACAACGGGCCATTTGACTTCAAATAAAAGAACAGACACGGTCGTTTAGCAAAAAATAAAAGGACAGACACAGTCGTTTAACGAAAAATAAAAGAACATGAAAATCACTAAATTAAGGGAAAAAGAGGGAGAACCGGCTTTAAGCACCATATCTCTAGAACAACTCCTTGAGAGAATTAAATGCGAAACCAAACAACAACCGGTTTCTGCTTTCCGGGAAGAACTCAGAGAAATCTTGCCATACGAGTCGTACGACTACTCCAAGAAGCTCACTAGAATTATACCGGCAGCAGAGTTCGGTCGGACAAGCGACGGGCAACAGATGAAGAACTATAACGGAATTGTGGAATTAACCGTTGGCCCTCTTACGGGAAAAGAGGAGATCGATCTAGTGAAACAACGCGCTTGGGAAGTGCCTCAGACGCGCTGTCTCTTCATGGGATCGAGCGCACATACCGTGAAGATCTGGACCACCTTTGCACGTCCCGACGAGACATTGCCCACCACAATAGAGGAGGCCGAGATGTTTCACGCTCATGCTTACCGACTAGCCGTGAAGTATTATCAGCCACAAGTACCGTTCGAGATCCAACTCAAGGAACCTCGACTGGATCAGTATTCAAGATTGTCGTACGACCCGGAAGTAAAGTATCGCCCCGATTCTAAACCGTTCTATTTGGCACAGCCTACTGCCATGCCCGACGAGCCCACTTATCGGGAAACGGTACAGCAGAAGAAATCGGTCTTCCAACGGGCTAGTGCGTTACTGAATGAAAGCGATAATATCATCGTGATGTTTGAGAACGCCTTACATCAGACCTTTTTCGACCTAGCCAAACAAAAAGAACAAGATCGGTTAGAAAGCGAGACGGAAAAGATGTCGGACGAACAGATCAGACTGCAAGAGCAAGCCGAGCTGCAAGAGCAAGCCAGATCGTACGAGCAACGAGAACGGGATGAGACCGAACGACTGGTTATGCAATTGGCCGTGAACTGCTTCCAAAAAGGTATTCCGGAGGAAGAGGCCGTGATACGAGCCATCTCCTATTGTTATCACAAAATGCACAAGCTGGCCGTTCGCGAGATCTTTGCCAATGCCTACCGACCAAAGAGGGGATTTGGCAAACAGAAAGAGATCAACAACGATCAGTGGTTGTCGTTACAAACCGATGAGTTCATGAAAAGGCGATACGAGTTCCGCTATAACGCGCAAGTTGGCGAGGTGGAATATCGGGAACGGTCGTCGTTCTGCTTTCGGTTTCGGCCGGTCGACAAGCGGATACTCAACAGCATTGCCTTGGATGCGCAAGCCGAGGGCATCCCACTGTGGGATAAAGATGTGAGCCGTTATGTCTATTCCAATCGCGTACCGATGTTCCGTCCACTCGAGGAGTTCATGTGTACCCTGCCCGAATGGGATGGAAAAGAGCGCATCGAAGCGTTGGCGCAAAGGGTGCCGTGCAACAACCCACATTGGCCGAAGCTCTTTCACCGTTGGCTGCTGAATATGGTGGCTCACTGGCAAGGCCTGAATAAGAACTTTGCCAACAGCGTGTCGCCCTTGTTGGTGGGCGGTCAGGGCACCCACAAGTCCACCTTCTGTCGGAATCTGCTACCGCCCTCCATACGAGAGTATTACACCGACAGCATCGACTTCTCGCGTAAGCAAGATGCAGAGCGTTACTTAAACCGATTTGCATTGATCAACATCGACGAGTTCGACCAAGTGAGTGCCACGCAACAAGGTTTTCTAAAACACATCTTACAGAAGCCGGTGTTGAACGTTCGTAAACTCTATGGCAGTGCCGTGCTCGAGATGCCTCGTTACGCGTCGTTCATCGCAACAAGCAATCAGAAAGATCTACTCACCGACCCGACCGGCAGTCGGCGGTTTATCTGTATTGAAGTGATAGACGTGATCGATACGTCACGGAGCATCAACCATAATCAGCTTTATGCACAAGCCTTGGAGGAACTGATGAATGGCGAGCGATATTGGTTCGACCAAGAAGAGGAGCGCTTAATTGCAGAAAGCAATCGCGAGTTCGAGCAAGTCACTCCCGAAGAGCAGTTGTTCTATCACTTCTTCCAACCGGCCAAGGAAAATGAGTCAGGAGAATGGCTGTCGCCTGCCGAGATTCTGGGAGAGATGAAAAAAGGAAGCGCCATACCGCTCTCCCCAAAGCGCGTGAGTGTCTTTGGACGTCTTTTGCAGAAACATAAAGTGCCGTCGAAAAGGACGCGCCGCGGAACGGTATATTGTGTGACTAGGCTATAGCGGAATGTCGATTTTTTTTCTATTTTTGCGATTAATATCATCCAAAAACAGAACATATGTCTATATTCAGAGTTATTCTTTCGATCATTTTTCCGCCATTGGCCGTTATCGACAAGGGCTGCGGATCGTTCCTCATCGTCTTGTTGCTAACCCTTGCCGGATGGGTACCGGGAGTTATTGCAGCACTCATCATCTTAAACAAAGGACATTAGTATAAAAAAAAGACCCGTTGCAGGGAGGTGGCAGCAAACTGATCTACCACCCATCTGCAACGGGTATCTGCAACACTTTATTTATTTCATTATCTGATCATTACCACCAAAAAGGTGACAGATGGCAGATAAATTCGAAAATACAACTCCTAGGAGGATCACGTTTTTAGTTTTGTTTTGCCCAAGTTCTGAAAAGCTCGATCGCTTTGGCTAGAACCCCGGCAGAACCTTTGAAGCTACCGCTACCTGAAGGCACATTACCTTGACCGTACCATTCATAGAATCCTTTGTTAGCCACTACACGATCAATCATCGGACGCACCTCGTCGTAAGCCTCAGCTACAAAACCATGAGCAATGAGTTGTTGAATCATGCGTCCACCAAACCACGTCCAGTCGCCGCCATTCTGATAGACATACGGTTTAGCCATTCCCCCATGGAAAAAGCCTTCCGGATAGACCGGATAGAGAGTCAGGCCAATACTCGGCATACCCGACAAACGTACGTTCTCCACCATCTGAGCATTCACCACGGCAATCTCGTCTTTGGTAAGCAATCCCGCTTCAATGGCCACAGCCGTTCCACCATGATAATGAATGGTATTCTCGTCGAATCCTTCGGGGATCGGCGATTCCTTTAAATAAAGATGAGGGATAAACTTCTGACGTTTGGCATCCCATAAGTGTTGACGGACATTTTTCGCCAAACGGTTTCTCAATTCGTCCCAACGCGTCACACGTGAACCCACCTGATCCATGGCTTTCATGGCATCGAGTGCCAAGATCAACATCGCATTATCATACACATCAATAGCCGGAGTCGACAATTCATTCATGTCGCATCCGAAATCATCCTTCGGCTGCACATCACCCCAGTCGGCCGTCATCGCACCATAGATCAATCCGTACGTCTCACTGTAACGTTCTTTCATCAAGTAGTCGATCATATCCGCCATGCGGTCAATCACCTTACGACCACCGATCTTCGTTTGCAGAATCTTACGATCGCCCGTCTTCTGAATATATTTGTAAACCAACTGAATCAACGAGCTCTCCTGATCGGTTTCTACCGTATTCTTAAAGCCAACATGTCCCGGAGCTAAAGACGAGTAGTATGGGGTATCATCGTGCCAAGTAAAATCTTTCTTCAACACATAGCCATCGATCATCTCGTTATTGGGCTGCTGCATACGAAAAAATAACAAGATAGCACCGCGCAACACCTTCGCATCGAACTCCTCACAAGCGGTTTCGATAAATGTATTCATGTCGCGTGCCCAAACTTGCGAATATCCGCTACCGGCATTCAGTCCGTTGTCGATAACCCGACGGGCCAGACTGTCGACAAAAGCCAACGACCGGTCGTTAGTGATGCACTGAGCCAACTCTTGTTTAGCCCAACCTTTTAACAACGCAATCGCCTTATAAAGTACACCGGCTTCGCCTCGGAACGTACCAGAACCCATCGGTTCACCGGCCGGAGTGTACCATTCGTAGAACCCATTATTCTCGATCACCCGCGCCAGCATCGGTTGTAACTCATCGTACGCCTCAGCGATAAAGCCATGATTCACCAACGTCTGGATCATACGAGCACCAAACCAAGTCCAGTCGCCACCGTTCTGGTAACCGTAAGGATACATCCCCACTCCTTTAAACGAACCGGCAGGATAAGTCGGATAGAGCGTCAACCCGATGGTCTGCGCATGAGCCTTAGCCATATTCTCGAGCATACGCCGATTGGCATGAGCAATCTCCGCCTGCGACAAGAGTCCCGCTTCGATGGCTACAGCCGTTCCGCCGTGGTAGTAAATCTTATTCTCATCGAAGTTCTCAGGAAAAGGCGAACCATTCAAGTAAATGTGAGGGATGAACTTCTGACGTTCACTATCCCACAGATGTTTGCGGATATTGGTTTTCAACGTCTCTCTCACCGCGCTCCACTTCTCGATCTTAGCCCGATCGGTAGAGAGTTCGATAAAATCGTTCAAGGCCAACACCAACATGGCATTGTCGTAGATGTCGATGGCATAATGGGTATTCTCGTCGATCTCAACCCCCCAGAGATGTTCCGGCTGCACATCGCCCCAGTCGGCTGTTGTCGCTCCGATGATCAAGCCATATTTCTCGTTCATCTTTTCCTTCATCAGATAATCCAATGCCCATTCCATGCGCTCGTAAACCGTCTTACCCGCAATCTTCTGGTTCAGATAACGAGTGTTCCCGCTTTTCTTCACATATTTATAAATAGCTTGCACCAACGACGTCTCGTGATCGGTCTCTACCGTATTTTTATGTGCCGCGTAACGAGGCTCGTCTTTCGACATGCGGTATTTATAGCCGCCATTCGCTTGTTTAATGGGAATAAAACCGTCGACCACATCTCCGGTCGGCCCTTGAAAATGAAAGAAAGTGTTTAAGTTGTGACGGATCACCTCATCGGGCATGACCTCCATAGAGAGTTCGATGAACGTATTATAGTCGCGTATCCAAACCTCGCCATAGCCATCTCCCGCATTAAAACCGGTTGCGACAACCTTTCGAGCCATCGAATCCACCCGATTCATCAACGTATTATTTAAAATCTTAGTGACATAGTCGGACGGACAACGACCGCCATCGGTCGCATAAACCGCAACCGTGAGCAGGAAAGTCAGCCCCAATAAACCGATAAGTTTCTTCATACCTTTGTTTTTTTAAGTATAGATTGTATTTCAGTACTGCAAAAATAGGGGCTACACTCCAGCCTTCTGCCAAAATATTCTACGATTTACTTATACTTTCTTACGAAAGAAGAGAAGACCACTTCACCTCCCACCGATCGGAAGATAATGCAAAGAAATCAGTTATTAAGTCAACCGTACTTTTACAGAAAGAGTTTATATTTGTAACCTTCTAAACTTCTAAAAACACCTTTGATATGATCAAAAGACTTTTCATACTTGGATGGCTGTTTATCGCCTTCACCGCATCGGTCGAAGCCTCCTCGCCCACCAAGGTTTCTCAAACCACTTATTCATCGTACGTAGAGCCGCGCATCGGTACGGCACATTGTCGCTGGTTTCACTTTGCTCCGGGTGCTTATCCCTTCGGAATGGCCAAACCCGGACCGTCGACCAACGGTCACCTCGGGAATGCTTCCGGCTGGGAGGCAACGGGTTACGACTATCGTGACACCTCGATCGAGGGCTTCCCTTGTTTTCACGAGTTTCAAGTGGGAGGTGTGTCGCTCATGCCAACCACCGGCACACTGAAGACCGTTCCGGGCGATGTCAAGTCGACCACTCACGACGGTTATCGGTCGGCTTTTCAGCATTCGCTGGAAACGGTAACTGCCGGTTATTATGCCGTCGATCTTGAAGATTATGGCATCAAGGCGGAAGTCACGGCCACCGAACGAGTGGCCTTTCAACGCTTTACTTATCCGAAAAATGACGCGAGTCACCTGCTCTTCGACATTGGATCGCGCCAAGGCGAAAGCGGAGCGGTGAAAGATGCTTCGGTGGAGCTGCTAGCCAATGGCGATCTTGAAGGTTGGGTAGAAACCGAACCGGAATATGTAAAGAAGTACCAACCGGGAGCCAGTGTTAAGATGTTCTTCTATGCACAAGTGGATAAACGCCCCACCGCTTATGGCACATTCAACGGGGCAACAGCTCAAAGCGGAAAGACGAAGATCACCGGACCGGGAGCGGGACTCTATCTCACCTTTGCGACTAAAGCAGGAGAACAAGTCACCGCAAAAATTGGATTATCTTACACTTCCACGGCCAATGCGTTGGCAAACTTAAAAGCGGAAGCCGAACGGCTCACCTTCGATCAGGCTCGTCAGCGCTCGCACGAGAAATGGGAAGAGTTGTTTGGACGACTGCACGTGGAAACGCCCATCAAAGCCGATAAAGTAAAGTTTTACACGAGTCTTTACCACGCTCTTCTGGGACGAGGATTGGCAAGCGATGTGAACGGTGCTTATCCGAAACACGACGGTAGTGTGGGACAACTTCCCGTAAAGCATGGTCGGGTCGTTCATCACCTTTATAATACCGATGCCGCATGGGGCGCGCAATGGAACTTAACTCAAGTGTGGGCATTGGCCTATCCGGAATACTACTCCGACTATGTGAGCAGTCACCTCCAAGTCTACAAAGACTCGGGATGGTTGGGCGACGGACTGGCTTGCAGTCGTTATGTCTCGGGCGTTGGAACCAACTTGCTGAGTGTGATCATTGCCGGAGCTTACCAATGTGGCATCCGCGACTTCGATCTGGAAACCGGTTATGAGGCTTGTCTCAAAAATGAACTCGACGGGCATAACCGTCCTTTCGGAGCCGGCAAGATCGACACCGATCGCTTTATCCGCTACGGCTATGTCCCTCATCAAGACCAAGGCGAAGGTCCCGCCGAAGGCTATATGTTCTCGGCCTCACACACCTTAGAATATTCGTTCAGCGCTTGGGCGGTGGCTCAATGGGCCAAACAACGTCAGCAAAACAGCGATTACAAGGAACTCCTTCGTTTATCGAAAGGTTGGGAACGGTTATACGATCCTACCACTCACTTTATCCGTCCGAAAATGGCCGACGGTCGTTTCATCGATAAGTTCGATCCGATGGAGGTCTGGCGTGGTTTTCAAGAAGGCAACGCCTGGCAATACACGTTCTACGTCCCTCACGACATTCATTCCATGATCGACAAAGTTGGCCGGGAGACATTCAGTGCGCGATTGGACAGCATCTTCACCATTTCGGAAAAGCTGATCTTCAGCGGAGGAACAGAAGTCGGCGCCTTTGCCGGACTCAAGACACTCTACAATCACGGTAACCAGCCTTGTCTGCATACCTCTTGGTTGTTCAACGAAGCCGAACGCCCCTCACTCAGTCAGAAGTGGGTGAGAGCCATCTTGAATTCATTTTATGGAACCGACGGTATTCATGGGTATGGCTACGGACAAGACGAAGACCAAGGTCAGCTCGGTGCATGGTATGTCATCTCTTCTCTGGGATTGTTCGACATCAAAGGGTTGAGCGACGAAACACCCTCGTTTGCTTTAGGCAGTCCCCTATTCGATAAGATCGTGATCCGCTTAAATCCCGATTATTATCGTGGAAAGAGCTTCACGATAAATTCTTCGCCCACCACACCGGAGAAGATCTACGTCGACAATTACCGGTTAAACGGTCGCCAACTCACCACCCCGCGCATCGGGTTTAAAGAGATCACTACCGGCGGAACGCTGAACATCAAACGAAGCAGTCAGCCGAAAGATAACTACTCTCGGTAATTTAGATAGGTACGCGATCATATGTAATAAGCAGAAAGAGGGAGCAATTGCTCCCTCTTTCTGCTTAATCGTTTTTCAATAATTTCAAAAACAGTTTCTTATTTCTAAGATTGAGATCTGTTTTATAGGATTGAGATCTGTTTCAGCGGTTCCGACTGTATTCCCCAATACTTTTTTACCGTATCCTTCAAACCGTTCCTACTCTTTCTTCAACGCTTTCGAGACCTCTTTCGCCCGATATTCGGATGGCGACAATCCCATCACCTTGGTAAAGATCCGGGTAAAGTAAGCCGGTTCGTCGAAACCGACTTTCTCGGCAATCTCAAACAATTTCAGGTTGGTCAGCTCGATATACTGACACGCCCGCTGAATCTTGAGTTGGATGTAATAGTTGATCGGAGAAACGCCCGTCTCTTTCTGGAACAAAGCCGAAAAATGAGAGGAGGAATAGTTGAAGTTCCGGGCTAACTGTTCCAGCGATAGGTTACTGCCGATGTTCTCTTGCATATAGCTGATGACGCGCATCGAAAAGGTGAGTTCTTGAACTTGTAGAAGTTTATAATGACGAAACTGTTCGACATAGATAAACGACGACAAAAAAGGGAAAAGACACATGGAAGCCTGAATCATATATTCCTTGATGTAGGCCATCGAGAAGTTGCTGTAAATCTCTTCGAACAAATCGAGTCGATCCTGCAAACGGGACTGTAATCCGGGAAGGATAGAGACCGGTTGAGCCGTGGGCGTTTGGAATTGTTCGGCCAACTGCCCGTCGAAATGTAACCAATAGATGCTCCATGGATCGTTAGCATCCGCCCCGAAGGCATACGCTTGGTTTCGTGGAAGAACAACGAACTGGTGAGCCTCGACCGTGTACCGTTTATGACCGAGTTGATACCATCCTCTTCCGGCTGTGCAATAGATCAGCATCAGATAATCGGCTCCCTTATCTTTCTGTACATAATGGTACTTCACTCTGGGAAAAAATCCTATTTTCCGAACATAAAGCGGACTAATCAGCGGATGCCGACTGTACTTCTTAATCAAATCATCGGGCAGAGACAAGAGTCGCTCACCCCGAAATCCCTCTTTTATCTTTATCATAACCAAACGGTTGGATTTAATCTGCATAAGTCACCCCCTCACAAAGAGCTGAAGAAAGTACGGCCGTACCTATCTGGATGCTTGATGAGACAAAATTAAGAGGAATCAGAAGATAATGCAACTAAATTGGAGAAAAATACGGCTCACACCTTGAACAATGTCTCTACTTTTGTCGTAAAACAGAATGAGAATATGATGATGCGAAAAAGCAATTACGACAAATACCCGTCGATTAAAGTCGACGGACCACTGATTAAAGGATGGGAGGCGATCTTACAAACCATCAACGAACGACGCCAAGCCTTTGCCGGACAGAAATTCGTCTGTGTGGTAGAGTGCTACCAAGGCACACACTTGGAGGAAGTCGAAGAACAACTTCAAACCTTGCACTTTGAACAGACGCTCAATGCTGCCACCCTTTACAAGAGTGAGGCGGAGATTGAGGGGATGACTTATCCGTGGCTGACGGACGACCGTCTCTTCGGGCGACGGGCACCGTTCACGTTTAAGGATTTCTTTAACTCCACCAAGGTCGACCGATTCCGTGAAGAACTACATCAGCAACCGGCTCACTGCTTGATCTATGGTTCAGGTGCGGGGTATCTGGTCGAGCAAGCCGATTTAGTGATTTACATCGACTTGGCACGATGGGAGATCCAACAACGCTTCCGTCGCCAAGAGATTCATGGATTGGGAGTCAACAACCGAGAGGATGCACCATCGATCCACTACAAACGAGGCTATTTCATCGACTGGAATGTTTGTGATGAGCTTAAGAAGCAACTACTTCCGATAGCCGACTATTTCATCGACACGCACACCAAAGGCGAGCCGAAGATGATTGATGGTGATACCATGCGACAGGGATTGGAACGCACTGCTCACCAACCCTTCCGTGTCGTACCATTTTTCGATCCCGCTCCATGGGGAGGACAGTGGATGAAAGAGGTGTGCGACCTCGATCCGTCGCAATCGAACTACGGTTGGTGCTTCGACTGTGTACCCGAAGAGAACAGTCTATACCTTAACGTACAAGGAGAGTTGTTCGAACTGCCATCGAACAATGTGGTGTTCTACCAGACTCGTGCCCTGCTCGGTGCTCCGGTAGAGTCGCGTTTCGGTGAAGATTTCCCCATAAGGTTCGACTTCCTAGATACCATGGGAGGCGGTAACTTGAGCTTACAAGTACACCCGACCACTCAATACATCCGCGATACCTTCGGCATTTACTATACCCAAGATGAGAGTTATTACCTCCTCGATGCCGAGGAAGGGGCAACCGTCTATTTAGGTTTGAAGACGGGAGTGAATCCCAAGGAGATGATTGAAGCACTCCATCATTCACAAAACACCGGTGATCCGTTTGATGCCGAACGGTTTGTCAATCAATGGCCCGCAAAGAAGCACGACCATTATTTGATTCCTAACGGCACCATTCACTGTTCGGGTGCCGGAGCCATGGTTTTAGAGATCAGTGCGACTCCAAGTATCTTTACCTTTAAGTTGTACGACTGGGGACGACTCGGACTCGACGGACTCCCCCGCCCGATTAATATCAAACATGGGGCTCAAGTCATCCAATGGGAACGACAGACCGAACGCATCCGTAAAGAGTTTATTAACGTGATCGAACCGATCGCCGAAGGAGACGGCTGGCAAGAAGAGCGTACGGGACTCCACGAAAATGAGTTCATCGAAACCCGTCGCCATTGGTTTACAAAGACAGTGCCTCACCAAACAAACAATGGAGTGAATGTGTTCAACCTCGTGGAAGGGGATGAAGCCATCGTCGAAAGTCCGACGGGTGCATTCGAACCATTCGTGGTACACTATGCAGAAACCTTTATCATTCCGGCATCGGTAGGAAGTTATACCATTCGTCCTTACGGCGTGTCGGAAGGGAAAAAATGTGGTACCATTAAAGCTTTTGTTCGATTTAACGCTTAAATTTAGCCCTTATGAATTACACAACTGATCAAAGAATCGTCATGACTTTAGACGCGGGGGGAACAAACTTCGTATTCTCGGCCATGCAAGGAGGAAAAGAAATCGTCACTCCCATCCAGTTATCGGCTTGCCCGCACAACTTAGAGACTTGCCTATCTCAGCTGATCGATGGCTTCCATCGGGTACAAACACAGCTCACCGATCCTGCGGTGGCTATCAGCTTTGCCTTCCCCGGACCGGCCGACTACCCCAACGGAATTATCGGTGATCTGCCGAACTTCCCTTGTTTCAGAGGAGGAATTCCCATCGGTCCACTGTTGGAAGAGACTTTTGGCTTACCCGTATTTATTAACAACGACGGCGATCTGTTTGCCTATGGAGAGGCGCTCACAGGAGCACTGCCCGAGATCAACGGGCGATTGAAGCAGATGGGAAGTCACAAGCGTTACCATAACTTGATTGGCGTGACCTTCGGTACCGGATTCGGCTGCGGCGTTGTGCTTAACAACCGACTGTTAATAGGCGATAATGCCTCGGGAGGGGATATCTGGTGTTTCCGAAACAAAAAATATCCGGAGATGATCATCGAAGAGAGTGTCAGCATTCGGGCCGTGAAACGCGTTTACCGAGAACGGTCGGGCGATGAAACGGACTACTCCCCTAAAGAGATTTACGAGATTGCAGAAGGTCTGCGACCGGGCAACCGTGAAGCAGCTCGCCTAAGCTTCGACGAACTGGGTGAGATGGCCGGTGATGCTTTAGCCTCAGCCGTCACACTGATCGATGGGATCGTGAGTGTAGGCGGAGGATTATCGGGAGCTTCGAAATATATCCTTCCGGGATTGGTTCGAGAGCTGAACAGTCAGCTGGGCATGTTCGACGGCAGTCGCTTTGCCCGCTTACAATCGAAAGCTTATAACCTCGATGATGAAGAGATCTGGAACGAATTTGCAAAAGGCGAATGTCGCACCATAGCAGTCCCACACTCTAGCAAGACCGTCAGCTACGACCCCATGAAACGTATCGGAGTGATCACCTCTAAGCAAGGGGCTAACCGTTCGATCGCTTTGGGTGCTTATGTCTTTGCTTTATCACACCTCTAATTTATAAAGACACATGAAACACAATAAACTCTTTCCCATCCTCGTCGGATTCTTTGTGATGGGCTTTGTCGACTTGGTGGGAATCGCCACCAATTACGTGAAGGTGGATTTCAACCTCTCCGACTCTTTTGCCAACATCTTGCCAATGATGGTCTTTGTTTGGTTTGCCGTTTGCTCTATCCCTACCGGACTTTTGATGGATAAATATGGGAAGCGTAATGCCGTTCTTGCGGCTATGGGACTAACGTTATTGGCCATGATTCTACCGGTGGTAGCCTACAATTACCCGATTGCACTCCTGACTTTCGGTTTATTGGGCATCAGCAACACCATGCTGCAAGTGGCTCTCAACCCGATGGTAGCCTCGGTGGTTCGTGGCGAACAGCTGACTAGTATCTTGACTTGGGGACAGTTCATCAAAGCGATTTCATCGTTCCTCGGCCCGATCTTAGTCGGGGCGGCTGCTCTATACACGGGCAATTGGCGACTCGTCTTCATGATTTACGCCATAGTAACATTACTCAGTGCATTATGGATCTTTTTAAGCATTCCAGCGACTAAAAGCAAAACGCAAGTGTCGACGTTTAGCAGCACACTGGCTCTTCTACGCGACCCACAAATCACTCTTCTCTTCATCGGTATCTTGCTGATTGTAGGCATCGACGTCGGCATTAACACCACGATCCCCAAACTCTTAATCGAAAAGACACAGATGGAGTTGGCACAAGCGGGTTTAGGCAGTAGCCTCTACTTTGCAGCGAGAACAGGGGGTACATTGGTCGGAGCAATTCTTCTGGCCCGCATCGCCGGAGGAAAATTCCTAAAGGTCAACATGATCATCGCTCTAGCTGCTTTCGTCGGATTGCTTTTCATAGAGCAAACGCAGATCGTGCTGGCTCTGATCTTCATCATTGGATTTACCTGTTCTAACGTCTTCTCAATCATCTTCGCCAATGCGTTGCAACATCAGCCCGAAAAGAATAACGAGATTTCAGCATTAATGATCATGGGCGTATCGGGTGGCGCACTCATTGCGCCAATTATGGGAGTGATTGCCGATCAGTTCAATCAAACGGCAAGCCTTTCGGTACTCATCCTTTGTGTGATTTATCTACTTTATCTCTCTGCGAGATGTAAATAAAAGAATTCGTCCCGATCGACTTTCTCTCGATCGGTTGAAGATTTCTCCCTTTATCCTTAAACCGTTTTCTAACGGACTGAAAGAATAAAGGGAGATCTTTTTTTATTCCCCCTCTAATAACCAGTCAAAGATGGTTTACGGCCAATGAGCGGAGGTTGTCTTTCTAATCATTAGAGTCGTTTGACGAAAACCTTCAATTGTTAAAGTTTCGACTTTACTTTGAATTATGAACATAAGTTCATTATATTTGCGCAAACATTAAACGTCAAACCGCATGGCAAGACCAAAAAGAATACGCAAAATACAAGGTATACCGGCCATTTCCGGATTCACCCCTTATGGTTATTCGGGAAACAACAAACGGCGTGAGGCCGTCTTTCTATTCTATGAAGAATATGAAAGTTTAAGATTATGCGACTACGAGAAACTCAATCATCTTGAAGCGTCTACACTCATGGGCGTCTCTCGTCCTACCCTCACACGTATTTATAGTTCGGCACGTGAAAAGATGGCTTTGGCAATGGTCGAAGGACGGAAAGTCATCATCGAAGGAGGTAAAGTGACGCTTGATGACGAATGGCTATTCTGCAACTCATGTGGTTGCTATTTCAACAAGAGAAACCCGGATGAGAAAATCGAGCGATGCGAACTTTGTGGTAGCGAAGAGATCGAAGAGATTGAAAAAGAGCAAGCCCAACGGGAAGAGGCATCTCCTTTCGATTCATCCGAACAAACCTGTTGCGGCAGACGAAGATGCCAAAAAAGGAGGCATCACTAATAACCTGAACAAGTTAAACTCATATAATTTTTAATCTGATGAAAATAATCATATCATCCACAGGCAATGATCTGGAAAGCAACGTCGATAGCCGTTTTGGACGTTGTGCATACTTTGCTGTTCACGATACAGCAACCGGAACAACGGAATTTGTAGAGAATCCAAATAAACAGGCCGAAGAGGGCGCCGGTCCTGCTTCGGTACGATTAGTGGCTTCACTTGGTGCCGAGAAAGTCGTATCCGGCGAATTTGGATTTAAGATTAAATCACTACTGACTGATCTGAATATCCGGATGATTATCCTAAAAGAAGAAAAAACAATTAGCGAGGTTATCGCATTAACTCCATTAAATCAAGAATAAGATGACTGTAAAAATTGCAATCCCAACCGAGAACGGTAAATTATGTGCTCACTTCGGACATTGTGAAGCATTCTATATGGCTACCATTACTGAAGGAAGCATCACCGATAGTACTATGATTGTTCCTCCGGCACACGAACCGGGCTTATATCCGGCATGGGTCGCTCAGCATGGCGTGAAAACGGTCATTGCAGGTGGTATGGGACAAAAGGCCAGAGATCTTTTTGCTAAAGAACAAGTAGAAGTGATCGTTGGTGCTCCGTTCAAGGCTCCCGAAGAGCTGGTTCACGATTTCATTCAACAAACCTTGGTGGTTGGAAATAATAGCTGTAACCACAAATGAGAATTGCCGTAGCCAGCGGAAAAGGAGGAACGGGGAAGACTTTTGTTTCGGTCAACCTTTTCCAAACCTTTCAAAAATTAGGAGTAAAGTGCATCTTGGCCGACTGCGATACGGAAGTGCCGAATGCACTCGCCTATTTTACTAAAGAGCTGGCCGACGAGCAGACCGTTACTGAATATCGGCCTCAAATCAATCCGAGTCAATGCCTGTTTTGTGGAAAATGTGCAGACTATTGTACGTATCATGCAATCTTCATCTTGAAAGAGTCACACTATATCCGATTGCTAAATGATTTATGCCACGGATGCGGTGCCTGCCGTGTAGCTTGTCCGTCGGGAGCGATTATCGACGGTGAGACTATAGCCGGAAAGGTGACTTGGTATCGCCATAACCAAGAACTTTCTCTCTTGGAAGGACGTATGCAACCCGGTCACGCCTCATCGGTTCCATTAGTGAAAGCGGTGACTTCAGCATCCTATCCACCATCGGTAAATCATGTGATCTATGATTCCCCTCCGGGTACATCGTGCCCCTTCATCCAGACGGTAAGTAAAGCCGACTATGTCATTCTAGTCACCGAGCCAACACCTTTTGGCTTGAGCGACCTCCGGCAAGCCATCGAAACACTTCAAGAATTGAAGAAACCGTTTGGAGTGATTGTCAACCGAGCCGGATTGGGAGACACTCAAGTTTACCAATATCTTGATGCTCATCACTTCGAGCTATTGTCTGAGATCCCATTCGATGAAACCATTGCAAAACTTTATGCCGATGGGGAGATGGTGGTCGACCGACATCAGCCGACTTATAACAGATTCATGGCTTTGGCCAATAAATTAGAGACGATATGGAAATAGCAATAATCAGCGGAAAAGGAGGCACCGGAAAGTCAAGCATCAGCGCCGCCTTTCTCTCCTTGATTCCACAAGTACACGCTGTAGATTGTGATGTCGATGCTTCAAACCTCTATCTGATCTTCGATCCTTCACATGAAGAAGAACAAGTCTTTGTGTCGGGCAAACATGCCACGATCGACCAAAGCCGTTGTTCGGCATGCGGGCAGTGCATGGAGCTTTGTCGTTTTGACGCCATTACGCTCGAAGATAAGCAGTTCACGATCGATGAAATAGCCTGCGAGGGATGTGCACTTTGCTATCGGATCTGTCCCTCACAAGCCATCGAACTTATTCCTGATGACAAAAGCCGCATTTACCGCGGAACATTCCGATATGGCAGCATGATCTATGGTCGTTTAGCGCCCGGTGAAGAAAACTCCGGTAAGATGGTCGGCCGCTTACGCGAACTGAACAAACAACATCACGGAGGCAATCCACAAGAGATCACCATTCTCGACGGTCCTCCAGGCATCGGTTGTCCGGTGCTCTCTACGATCACCGGAGTCGACAAAGTGGTGGTAGTGACCGAACCGTCACAATCGGGATGGTCGGATTTGCAACGTACTGTTGAAGTCGTGCGTCATTTCTCGATCCCTCTGTCGGTTATCATCAATAAATGTACCCTCAATGAAGCTTACGTTGAAAAGATCATGGCTTGGTGTAAGGCGCAGCAACTCCCCATTGTGGCTTGTTTGCCGTTCGACCGTGAAATGGTAGAGGCAATGGTCAATGGACAAACCATAGTGGAATATCGTCCAGAGTCGGCCACCACACAACAACTCAGAAAAGCATTAAAAGAGATTCTTGGAAAAGAAGAAGTCTTATCATAACTTTGTCGTCCAAAAACTCTTTAGCCCTTTAAACTGTTTTCTTTTGAAAGAGTTCCCCGGAAATGAACGTTGAGACTAATGGTCCACCTTTCATTCCGGGGAATATAACATAACCATATATAGAATTAAAACGATCGAATGAGTAGTGAGCTGAAAATAGGAACTTATCCTTTTATCGTAGAGGACTTCCACTCCGACTTCACCGGCAAACTGTCGATGACCACATTAGGAAATCATTTGTTAAACTGTTCTAACCTACATGCCCGCGAACGGGGACTAGGTATCGGGGAATATAACGGGCAAACCTATACTTGGGTGATCTCCCGTTTGGTAGTCGATTTTGCCGAACCGATTCGCAAGAATGAAGTTTTCTTATTAAAGACGTGGGTCAATAAAATTTACAATTCTTTTCTTGACCGGGAATATGAGTTAATCAACAATCAAGGTCACACCACCGGCCGTGCACACTCTGTCTGGGCCATGATCGACACGGCCAAACGTGAATCGGTCAACTTAGCAGAGTTTCACGGCAGTAAACTAACCGACTGTGTGTACGACCTTGCCAACCCAATGGATACACGACAAGGACGAGTAAGAATTAAAAGCATCGTGCCTTGTTTCGAGCACAAAGTGATGTACTCCGATCTCGACATCAACGGCCATGTTAACAGCATCAAATACATTGAACATGCCCTGAACATGGTGCCTCTGGAGATGTTCGATCATCATGAACTCAAACGACTGGAAATTGCTTATGCTGCAGAATCGTCGTATGGCGATCGTCTACTGTTTTACAAAGAAGAGATCGGTACGCAAGCCTTCTATATTGAGATTAGGAAAGAGGCAGGCGAAGTCGTTTGTCGCTGCAAGTTTGCATTCGAATAATAGCATACTCACAATCTAATAAATTAAAAGGGTCATTTCTTACGCTCACAACTGAGTATGGAAATGACCCTTTTAATTCAAACGATCCTCATCAGTTGAGTGCTAATCCATAGGCCACGCTATTAAAGGCATCACCTAGACGAACCCGATCTGTTGTAAAACGATCGTAGAGTAACTGTCGGACAGGATGCACAAAACTACTACCACCAGTGATAAACACCGAATCGATCTCATCGAAAGTCACCCCTGTCTTCTCAAATAGGCTTACCATACAACGGTCAATCTCCTCAATATGCCGAGCGATCATCTCGCCAAAGTGGTGACGCTCCACCACATCTTCGACTCTTAGATCCGGCTGAACGAATGTTAGGCGTGACGTTTCTCCATCCGAGAGCCCCATCTTACTCTGCTCGATACTTTTAAACAACGAGTAAGTATAATTCTGATCGATCAACGTCCGTAGATTATCAATCAACGGGTGATTCCCCGAATGAAAATAATAACTATCGAGTGATGAACGCGATTTACTCCCTTTCAACAAAAAGCTACGTTCCCAACGCTTCAACTCGTGGAAAATAGCCAAAGGGATCTCAATCTCTTTATCGTAAGAGCGATAAGTGACTCCACGTCCCAGATGAGGGGTAACCTTATGCCACATCAGTTCCGAATCAAAAAGATCTCCCCCGATATAAACTCCACTATTTCCAACAATATCATCGATACGGTCGCCCTTCTTACGCCCTTCGGGTGAAAGGTTCATGATGGTAAAATCGGAAGTACCCCCACCAAAGTCGGCCACCAAAACCCGTTCGGGACGACTCAGTTGCATCTCGTAGCTAAAAGCAGCCGCAATTGGTTCCAATTGCAGGCGCACAGAAGTAAATCCGGCAGCCCGTGCAGCCATCATCAACCGCTTTACGGCAATCGCTTCTTGAGCGGCATCTTCTGAAAAAATAGCCGGTCGCCCTAACACCACTTCGGTGATCGATGAACCTAAAAACGCCTCCGCCTTCTCCTTCATATGCTTAATGATAAACATCGCCAACTGGTCGGGCGTTACCCGCTTTCCACAAAT
Organism: Bacteroides sp.; assembly: GCA_047975405.1. Taxonomy (GTDB): domain Bacteria; phylum Bacteroidota; class Bacteroidia; order Bacteroidales; family Bacteroidaceae; genus Bacteroides. Next base: position 20,285 of record JBKEDO010000035.1, on the reverse strand, counting down.
CCAAGTAAATAAAAATTTATCTTGCTTCAAAAGAGTCTTAACCGATTTCAGCAACCGGCCTCTCATCCCCTCTTTCACATAATGCTCTTGGGCTTCCTTACCCACATAATAGGTCAGATCGTTCGTTTCAGGAAAATACAAAATCGATCGATCATCGTAAGTATATAATTCCCGACCGGTCGATCGATCGACCAAAGAGATCACGGAGTTCGACGTTCCAAAGTCAAGCCCACACATTATAGTCGTTTCATTCATGATTTATTTACCTCAATTATTCATGTTCATTAAAAAAAGAGAATACCGCCTCTTGACCGTAAGTACTCCCCTCCATAAAAAGAAAGAGAAACCCGGCTCATGTCAGACACAAGCTTAATAGCAAGACTAAAAAAAATAAGATTAAAGGAGTTGATAAAAAGTGATATAGACATATAATAAGCTGATATATGATTGAATACACATATTACGTAGGTATCATCAGCTTATGCAGCGGTTCAAGGCTAATACCATAGCCGCTGCAAAATTACATTTTTTTGCCCAAAAATCCAATCCATCACTCAACAAAAGGAAAACGGTTATTCCGTACAAATCATGATTATTTAAATTAGAAGTCGTAAATTTGCACCATTTACCGTTAGAAAAAAAGAAAGAATTATGATTCATACCATACTCGATACAGACTTATATAAGTTCACGACCTCATATGCATATATTAAACTCTTCCCTAATGCTATAGGTACTTTCAGCTTCACCGACCGGGACGAAACCATTTATTCGGAGGCGTTTCTTGAAGAATTAAAAAGCGAAATCGATCGATTATCGACCCTATGCCTCAGCGAAGAAGAGATGAACTACATGATCACCAACTGTCGGTTTGTACCACGTGTTTATTGGGAATGGCTTTCTTCCTTCCGTTTTAATCCTGAAAAGATTGCCCTATCGCTCGACGAGAACCATCATTTGCATCTCGAAGTCACCGACCTACTCTATAAAGCAACTCTTTATGAAGTTCCTCTTTTGGCCCTAATCTCGGAAGTACGTAATCGTTACCACCAACATAGGGCCGACCTGAAAGCGGTGGAATCAAAGTTGATCGAGAAAATCCATTTATCGAATCTCCATCATCTGTCGTTCTCTGAGTTCGGCACTCGCCGACGCTTTTCATTCGATGTGCAGGACGTTGTGATCAAGACCTTAAAACAAGAAGCTCCCTTCTGCACCGGCACGTCAAACTGTTATTTCGCTCTGAAATACCAAATCAAGATGATGGGTACCCATCCTCACGAATGGTTTATGTTTCATGGCGCGCAATTCGGCTACAAACATGCCAATTATATGGCGCTCGAGAACTGGGTAAACGTATACGATGGAGATTTAGGCATTGCCCTCTCCGACACCTACACCTCAGACATGTTCCTTACTAACCTCAGTCGAAAACAAGCTAAACTTTTCGACGGCGTACGATGTGACTCAGGAAATGAATATCAATTTATCGATAAGCTAATCGACCGCTACCAATCGTTTGGCATCGATCCGACCACCAAGACTATCATCTTTAGTAACGGATTGGATTTTGAGAAAGCGGTTCAGATCAAACAGTATTGTGAAGGCAAAATACGCTGTGGCTTCGGTATCGGCACAAACCTGACCAACGATACCGGATTCAAGCCTTCGAATATTGTCATGAAACTTTCGCAGTGTAAGATGAATGGTCATCAAGAATGGAAAGAGTGCGTGAAACTCTCGGACGATAATGGCAAGCATACCGGTACCCCCGAGAACATTGAGACTTGCCTGCACGAGTTGCGACAAATGAATTTGTGGAATGACTAAAAATAAAACGGTACCTCGATTCCCATCGGAGTACCGTCACAACACAAACACAAAATAAAACACGACAAAACTACTATGCAATCTTACCTGTCTATACCATAAAAACAGTATATGTACTAATCATAAATATTCACATACATACAATTCGCTCAGGTATTTTTACAACTATATAACAAGTGCTATCTGGTATTGTTCACAGAAAGCTTATTTTTTCTTTGAAAAATCTTTTAAGAATCCTTCCATCAACCACTTCGCTAAAGCCTGTCGATTAGAATTCATCACCAATCGCCGCTGATCAAACTCATTTTGGATGTTTCCAAGTTCTACAAAAACAGAAGCCGGAGTCGTATTAGAGAGTACAAATAAATTACGTGGACCGACCGTACCTGTAAATCCTCTGTTCGGTTGATGCTTGTCGTATTTCGATTCAAAAAGGTCTTTCATCGTATAAGCCAAACCTTTACTTTCCGATTTACGATTCGAATGATAAAAGAACACATCCGTTTGCTTACCCTTACTACGGCTATCCACATGGAGGAAAATCGCACGACAATAATTGTAGTTCTTTCGATCTTTTCGATAGCTGGCATTGATCGCCGCACAACGTTGCTTCAAACGTTGCACTTGATTTAAAGGAATCGGTTCTCCCATGCACGTTTCTCGTTTACTATTGGTGAGGTACGATTCATTTCGAATACCATCTTTTTCATCTTGAATAATGATACGTACTTCGGCACCTTCCTGCATTAAAAAATAGGCTAGACGCAAGGCAATATCATAGGCATATTCATCTTCATGAAGTTCATATTTCCCCGCACGTCCTATCGCTCCGGGATCAGGGCCTCCATGTCCACTGACCACATAGAAGCAGGCTCCTTCCAATCGTCTGGATGCCACTTTAAACTTCCGGTTCGACGGGCCAAAAAGCGGTTCGTCGACATGACTCTTTCTCGGTATCGATTTCCCTTTTCGCGAACTATCGTCTTTCTTATCTGACTTATTTTTGCTATTTTTGCTCAAAGAAGAGGTTTCCTTATCCGACTTAGCCGGAGGGATAAGGTAAGTCACACCAAGTTTCAACCCTCCATCTTTAGTTAATTTCGATTTATTCAACTCCATGAAATCTTGATAATATTTCTTGGGAGAACGATTATAACGCAACAAAAAAGTAGAAACCCCATCGCCTGCCTTCGGTTGGGCTTTCTGTTGGGCGAATGAAGCAGAGAAGAAACATATGAGAGCTAAGCAAAAAAATAGATAACGTTTATTATTCATAATAGATTGGGAATCTGTTTAAAGGATGATCATTTCACTATTTCGTCGGACAAAATTACATTTTTTTCCCTACTTTTGTGGGGTTAATTATACTTTTGACTCTAAAACACTAAAAAACAATATCGCAATGGCAAAACAAGTCAAACCAGAAACATTGTGCGTACAAGCCGGATGGACTCCTAAAAAAGGAGAGCCACGTGTATTACCTATTTATCAAAGTACAACCTTTAAGTACGATACCAGTGAACAAATGGCTCGCCTATTCGATCTTGAAGAGACCGGTTACTTCTATACACGGTTGCAGAATCCAACAAATGAAGCCGTTGCTTCAAAGATTTGTGCGCTCGAAGGCGGCGTAGCAGCCATGCTAACCTCAAGCGGTCAGGCCGCCAACTTTTACGCAATTTTCAATATCTGTCAGGCCGGAGACCATTTCGTCTGCTCATCAGCGATATATGGAGGTACACACAACTTGTTTAGTGTCACCATGAAGAAACTCGGCATCGAAGTGACTTTTGTCAACCCCGATGCTCCAGAAGAAGACATCGCTACGGCCTTTCGCCCAAACACCAAACTCTTGTTTGGCGAAACCATCTCAAACCCATCGTTAGAAGTTCTCGATATTGAGAAGTTCGCTCGTATGGCACACCAACATGGTGTTCCTCTCATTATAGACAATACTTTCCCGACTCCAATCAACTGTCGCCCATTTGAGTGGGGAGCAGACATTGTGATTCATTCGACCACGAAATATATGGATGGACATGCCACTAGTCTAGGTGGCTGTATCGTCGATAGTGGAAACTTCGATTGGGAAGCACATGCAGATAAATTTCCAGGACTTTGCACTCCGGACGAATCGTATCACGGGCTGACTTATAGTCACGCTTTCGGGAAAATGGCTTATATCACCAAAGCAACTGCACAACTCATGCGCGACTTAGGAAGTACCCAAAGTCCACAAAATGCCTTTCTTCTTAATCTAGGTTTAGAGACCTTACATCTGCGTATGCCGCAACATTGCCGCAATGCACAAAAAATAGCCGAATATTTATCGCAACACGAAAAAGTTGCTTGGGTTAATTATTCCGGCCTACCCGATAATAAGTATTATCATCTCGCTCAGAAATATTTGCCCAACGGCTCCTGCGGAGTCATTTCGTTCGGACTTAAAGGGGGCAGAGAAACTTCCATTCAATTCATGGATGCGCTGAACCTCATTGCTATCGTTACTCATGTAGCCGATGCACGTACTTGTGTTCTCCATCCGGCTAGTCATACCCATCGCCAGATGAGTGATGAGCAATTGTTAGAAGCCGGCGTACAGCCCGACCTCATCCGACTCTCCGTAGGGATCGAAAACGCGGATGATTTAATTGCGGATATTGAGCAAGCATTAAATGCTTAGCATTATTAAAATAACAATTTAATCTTAAATCAATGTAGTCTATTTTAATTTATCGTTAATTTTATTAGTTTTGCATTGATTTAAAATTAAAAACACTAAAAAACAGAAAAACCATGGCAAAAGTAACCAAAGAAGTAGCATTACTATACCACTCACAAGGTAAGCCGGGTAAGATTGAAGTTATTCCAACCAAACCCTATCGTACACAAACCGATTTATCATTAGCCTACTCACCGGGAGTTGCTGAACCCTGTTTGGAAATTGAGAAGAACCCACAAGATGCCTATAAATATACCGCAAAAGGTAATTTAGTTGCTGTGATTTCCAACGGAACAGCCGTTCTTGGATTAGGAGATATCGGTGCACTCGGTGGCAAACCGGTCATGGAAGGTAAAGGTTTGCTTTTCAAAATATACGCCGGCATCGATGTTTTCGATATTGAACTCGACGAAAAAGATCCGGAACGATTCATTCAAGCCGTCAAAGCCATTGCCCCAACATTTGGTGGCATTAACTTAGAAGACATTAAAGCCCCTGAATGCTTTGAGATTGAACGTCGTTTAAAAGAAGAACTCGATATTCCGGTGATGCACGACGACCAACATGGTACCGCCATCATTTCAAGTGCAGGATTAATCAATGCCCTTGAAGTAGCCGGTAAACGCATTGAAGACGTTAAAATTGTGGTCAACGGCGCCGGAGCTTCAGCTGTATCGTGTACCAAACTCTACATCGCTTTAGGTGCAAAATTAGAAAATATCGTGATGCTCGACAGTAAGGGAGTCATCAGCCAGTCGCGTACCGATCTGAACGAACAAAAACAGTTCTTTGCAACTTCTCGTACAGATATTCACACCCTTAAAGAAGCCATCGAAGGAGCAGATGTCTTCCTTGGTTTATCGAAAGGCAATGTCCTCTCACAAGAGATGGTCAGAAGTATGGCTGACTCACCAATTGTCTTTGCTCTAGCCAATCCGACTCCCGAAATCTCCTACGAAGAAGCCACAGCAGCTCGTCCAGATCTATTGATGGCTACAGGACGTTCCGATTATCCGAATCAAATTAATAACGTAATCGGTTTCCCATACATCTTCCGCGGTGCCCTCGATACTCAGGCTAAAGCAATCAACGAAGAGATGAAGTTAGCTGCCGTACATGCCATTGCAAATTTAGCTAAGCAAGCGGTACCCGATGTCGTAAATGAGGCTTATCACGTCAATAATTTTAGCTTCGGTCCCGACTATTTCATCCCGAAACCTGTCGACCCACGCCTCATCACAGAAGTTTCTTGTGCTGTAGCCCAAGCGGCTATGGAAAGCGGAGTCGCTCGCTGTCCCATCACCGATTGGGAAGGTTACAAACTTCACCTGCGTGAACTCATGGGATACGAAAGTAAGCTGACTCGTCAACTTTACGATACCGCTCGTCGTCATCCACAACGCGTTGTTTTTGCTGAGGGTGGTCATCCCAACATGCTCAAAGCCGCTGTTGAAGCCAAAGGTGAAGGAATCTGTCACCCGATTCTGCTCGGTAACGAAGAACGAATCGAGAAGTTAGCCAAAGAGCTAGATTTAAGCCTCGAAGGTATTGAGATCATTAACTTACGTCATGATAGCGAAACCGAACGTCGGGAACGTTATGCTCACATCTTAGCAGAAAAACGCGCTCGTCAAGGAGCCACCTACGATGAAGCCAACGATAAAATGTTCGAGCGCAACTATTTTGGTATGATGATGGTCGAGACAGGTGATGCAGATGCCTTTATTACCGGTCTTTACACTAAATACAGCAATACCATTAAAGTAGCCAAAGAGGTGATTGGTATTCGTCCGGCTTACGAACACTTCGGAACGATGCACATCTTAAACTCAAAGAAAGGAACCTATTTCTTGGCCGATACTTTAATCAACCGTCATCCGGACACTTCCACCTTGATCGATATCGCTAAATTGGCCGAACAGACCGTGCGTTTTTTCAACCACATCCCGACCATGGCCATGATCAGCTACTCCAACTTCGGCTCCGACCATGAAGGAAGTCCGCTAAAGGTACACGACGCCGTTGATCATCTGCAAAAGATCTATCCGGATCTAGCCATAGACGGCGAGATGCAAGTAAACTTTGCCATGGATAAAACCCTACGTGATAGCAAATATCCGTTTACTCGTTTATATGGCAAAGAAGTGAATACCTTGATCTTCCCTAATCTTAGCTCTGCAAACTCAAGTTATAAACTTCTGCAGGCTATGAATCCGGAAACAGAACTCATCGGACCGATACAGATGGGATTAAATAAACCGATCCACTTTACCGACTTTGAAAGTTCCGTACGCGATATTGTCAACATCACCGCTGTAGCCGTTATTGATGCTATAGTCGATAAAAAGAAGAAAGAACAACAATGAAAAAACCATTATCCAAATCACAAATTGTTTGTATCAGCCTCCTTTGGTTAGCCCTATGTTACCTCGTGCTCACCAAAGCAGCAAGGATAGATGGCATGACCCTGATTATGCTCGTCCTATCAGGAGCATTAGTCTTCATCCCGGTTTACAAATCGCTTAAAAAGAAATAAGCGATCTTATCGGAATGGCAAAAAAGGTGACCCCTGAAAGTTTGAGATTCTACTTTCAGGGGTCACTATTTTATAAAGCAGATACGACATCACCATCTGCTAAGCGGTCGGACCATATCGTCTATTGCAAAGCCTATTTCAGACGTTCACTCACTGCTTTCTTAAACTCTTCTTTCTTAGCTTCCGAAAGTCTGGCTTTATCTTTCCAACTCTCACTTCCATAAACTCCGGCTTTGGTATAGTCAAATGGTTCAAAACCGATCTTTTTCGCCACTGCTTTTGAGCGAAAATGAAAATCATCAGCATAAGGATCCACGAACATCGGATTACGAACAACGGAATGTTTATCTTTCAACTGTCTCCATTCCTCAAAGCTTTTCTTATTGAAACTTAATTTACCGTCATAAGCCCAATAAGCATTATTATCCATATCTATATGCCCCTTATCCCACGGTCCAGCCAAAGTTTCACCCTTATCCTGCACCAAAATATTGTGTTTAAAGCTAAACGATAGATGATCTTCTACACGAGTCATCTGCGATTGGAAGAAGTGTCCAAATGCAAATATGTTATTTTCTATTTTATTATTTTCTCCATAATGCTGATGAAACCCTCCACTCTTGCATCGATAGACCAGATTAGAACTCATTTCAACACCGGTCGAACCTTCATCTGTATAAAGACCCCAACCTCCGTAATCATACGACACAACATCATGAATCACATTATTAACAATGCGTGTTCCCTCCGATTTTCCTAAAGTATAAACAGCACCCATATCCGACAATTCTCCCCAACCAATATGATGAATATGATTGTAAGCCACAAGATTATCGACTGAAGGACTAAAGCTATAGCCCCAGATCCATCCCACCGAAATACCCGAATAACGCAAATCAGAGATTTCATTATGAGTCACCCGGTTATGAGCGGTATGAAACATTGAAACACCAACCCCACAAGGAAACACTGATCCGGCATCAGTGATAATAGAATTATTAATCACATTATACGAAGTCACCGGCAGTTTATCCTCACGCAAAACTGTTTCACCAATTTTAATACCGCCTGCACCTAAATCCGACAAAAGACAATGATCGACTTTATTATGATAAGCGGCACGACGAATCCATAAGCCATAAGCTCCAGTATGCATAAGTTCGCAATCAGTCAAAGAAATCTGACGAACAAAATCAAATTCGATAGCAGCTTCAATTGCTGCTGCAGCCTGCATGGGTTCGTTTCCCTTAGCCGGCATGATATAAGATGAGTATTGGAAAGACAATCCCTCGAAAGATATATTCTCTACAGCAGTATCCACATTCCCTTTCAAAACAACCAATTGTTTTAATGCGGGTGCTATACATTCAGCCGTTTCCATATTTTCTCCTTCTACAGGATAATAATATAAATAACCTGAATCTCTATCTAAAAACCATTCTCCGGGCGCATCCAAAGCTTTAAAACAATCATAGAAAAAATATCGGGCTCCCTTATTAATCGGATTCCAAGGTTTGAGTCCCTGCCCCGATAAATAAAAAGTTGCAGAATCAGACTCCATAAAATAGATCGGTTTCTGTGTAATATCCCAATGGTGATAAAATCTAACTTTCAAATTCTTCAAGTCGTTCTCCGATAATCCGATAAAAGAACTCATATCCGAACGATTGCATTCAATACGCTGAACCGCAAACTGAGGTGAACGTTTTCCTTTTTCGAGCACTGTCTCCTTAACGTCTTTCACTCGAAAGAAACCCTCGTTGGGAGTTCGCGCAAGCGTTCTTCGGCTACCGTTAACGTAAAACTGTTCAAAAGTAAATCCATACTTTAATACAGCAGGAATAAAGGTTCGATACATCCCGTTGTCACATTTTTCCCAATTCTTTAAGGCGACGCCTCCAATAAACCGTGGCTTTTCGTTCCCTTGAGCACGAATCACAACGGGGCGTGTTGTTCCGCGATCTATAATCAAGGGAGTATCCATAAAATAGCGACCAGAAGCAACCTCGACGAACAGTGTATCTTTAGACGTTCCCAAACGATTCTCCAAGGCCTTATTCAACGAATAGAATGGTTTTTCTTGAGTTCCGTTACCTTTACGGTCGCAACCTGATTCCGATAAAAAGACGTGTTGTTGTTGTTGTGCATGTGCCATGCTTCCCCATAAAAGACACAAAGAAAGCACTACTTTTAATTTAGTTTTCATTTTAATGTTTTCAATTGATTAGATAAAGTCTATTTTGCATGTATTCAAAGAAGTTTAAAAGGTATCCATTCTATAATATTGTTATTCAATTAGAGATCAAATCCTTCTCCGATTTCCTAAAAAAATAGTTATGTTAACAATTAATATAGTCCGTCCATTTAAGATCATATGCATCAAATTAATATTAGAGATTAAGACAAAACTTTCACACCTTTATATCACCAAACATAAATATCGAAAAGGGATCATAACACATTAACAAATACAAAGGTATAGTAAAATAGATAAAAGCAAAACAGAATTTGACTGTTATTATTAATCTCTACCGTCATTATATCATAGAGTCTTTTTCTTCAAACATTTTAGATAAATCATGAACCTAAATCTAATATTCAATCGAAGAGAGGGGTTAGATGCATATATCTTTAGAACACTAACTGATGTTAGAGAAATAACCGAGAAGTGGATGGAGGACTATTATGAGTGTCGTCCGCACCATTCATTGGGTGACATGTCACCCAATGAATACAGAATAAAGTACGAAATAGATAATAAAATTATTAACTTAGCAGTCTAATTAATTACCGTCCTAAAAAAGGGAAGCTGACCGTTTTTCTAGAATATACATGTATTTCCAAATACCTCCTAATAGAATACTGCAAGAGTATGTAAAGTACTTTTGGATATTTGAAGAGAATGAACCACCCTCTCAGGTAAGTGTCTTTAAAATTCTCCCAGATGGATTGCCTTCATTGATATACCAAGACGCTTCCAATGCGTTCATTGACGCAAATTCGAATCCCCTACCTCAACTATATGTTTATGGTCAATTCACAAAGTTTTCATTAAATAAAGCGACTGGACCATTTAGAATTATTGGTGCTTACTTTGAGCCTATAGCTCTTAAGGCATTATTTGGAATTGATGCCAAAGAATTTAGAAATTTGAATATTCCGTTAGACGATCTCGTTTCTAGCTCTATTTTGGAGCAGCTAAGTGATGCTAAATCTAGCTATGAGATAGTCGAAACTTTATCGGACTTTCTGCAAACTCAAATACTACAGTCGTATTCTGTTTCTCAAAATGCTAAATGGGCTTTAAATCTATTACAAGGTGGTAAAAGTTTGAAAGAAGTGCAAGAGGAAATGAAGATATCTGAGCGTTCACTAGAAAGATTAGCCAATCAATATATTGGTATGAACCCCAAAATGTATTCTAGAATTATGCGCTTTCAGAATAGCTTAAATTTATTAAAAACGGCACACTTTGATAGTATTTTAGACCTTGCTTTGGAGAATGAATACTTTGACCAATCACATTTTAATAGAGAGTTTAAAGAGTTTGCAGGAATTACTCCTAGTCTATTTCATCAGAAAATGAGCGAACAACTACCAAATTTCCCCAAGATACTAGATGAAGATGACATTAATTCTAACATATAAAATAGCGAGTGTCGGTTTTATCCAATTAAATGAATAACCGTGATAGTACATTTGTGCCAATGAATAATGAGTTTATTAAAATAAATAGTAAGTAGATATGACAAAGGTTCAAAAAATCACGCGACTTAATCCTATATCAGTAGCACATCCAGTTGGAAACTATTCCCATGTTACGATTGTACCTCAAAATGCAAATTGGTACACTTTTTCTGGGCAGATTGGTACAGATACTAATGGTGTCATTCCTCAATCTTTTAATGCACAGGTAAATAATACTTTTGAGAATATAGCAAAGTTACTTGATAGTCAAGGTCTATCATTTGAAGATGTTATCAAAGTTAATATTTGGTCTATTAAAGAAATAGATTGGGAGTATTTTGATGCAATATGGAAAAAATACTTCGTAAAACAAGATCCATCGATGACAGTGGCATATATAACAGCATTGGGCTTACCTGAAATTAGTCTTGAGATAGAAGTCTGGGCAGCCAAATAAATGGCTAGGGAGTTAGAATAATGCGATAAATCAACTTTACTGCCTCTTCATAGAATGGTTGAATCTTGTTGCCGCTTTATCAATTGTTATTCTACAAAAGATTGGGACATTTCCATTTTTCTTGATTTTATCTCTTTTTAGGTAGAAGAGAATTTTAAATATACTTTTCATAAACTCATTTTTAATGTTGCAAAATTATTACTAACTATTAATGAATGAGTAATTTACTGACTGCCATAAACGGATGACACACGGCCAAATTCAGACAACTGTACCCCTTTTGGGCTTTTTGAGATTAGGGGGTACACTTTGGGGTACCAACTATGTCTTTTCGATGTCCTCCTTTGAGAGCCAAAAAGCCCTACAATATATTGATATTGTAGGGCTTGTCTTACTTTTTTCGCCTCTTGGCTTTTGTTAAAAGTGGAGCTGGAGGAATTGTTTCTTTGATCGTAACTGCTTCGACCAAAACACGTATACTACTATATATCAACAATATACATAATTAATCATATCTTTTAATAGCGTATAAAACCTTGTACGCTCAAAAAAGGGGGGAGTAGGAATTAGGGCTTACTCCCCACGATTTTTATTTCTATCTTCGCTGAAAAATAACTCATAAATATAATGCGCATGATAGAAATAAATCATAGTTGTAGAACGTTTCTACATAAGAATGGTCAAGTTATGATCCGAGTTAGATGGAATAACCGAAAGTACGAAGTTGGCTTTTCTGTTGGTTGTAATGCCGATCCAGACAAATGGGATAAAGAGAACCAAAGAGCTAGGTATAATACGACTCATAAAGTTGGTGAAAAGACAATGGTAGCTAGAGATATTAACAATCGTATTTCTCAATTTCTAGAGTGCATCGAGGAGTCTTTTATAGAATGCAGCTTAAATTCTCAGTTGCCAACCAAAAGTGAATTGAAGGAACTGGTTAATGAGAAGCTGGGACGAATAAAAGAAGAGGTAGTACTAGATAATCCAATAGCGAGAAAAGTCTTTTCGTGAAATTTTCAATGAATTTTTAGAAGTTTGCTCTACAGAGAGAAGCTGGAGTGAATCTGTACATCATAAATATGTTCAAGCATGGAATCATTTAAACAGCTGTGATCCTAATATATCTCTAGCGACACTTGATAAGAATAAGATGACAGAACTTAAAAAATGGTATGTAAAAAATGGATATCGTAATCGTACCACTGTAAAACAATTCAGAATATTAAAGTCTTTTCTTAGATGGATTGATGCCAATGGTTATCCGGTAGAGCAAGGAGTATTCAGTTATAAGGTAAACTTAACTGTGACTAAAAAGGAAGTGACTTTTTTGAAATATAAAGAATTACTCCATTTTGCATCTTTCCAATTTCCTAAAAGTAAAGAGTATTTAGATAGAGCTAGAGATATGTTTTGCTTTATGGCATTTACATCTTTACGTTATTCTGATTTAAGCGCATTAAAGAGAGCGCATATTTCAAATGGGAATATTGAGATGTATACTCAAAAAACGAATGATAGAATTACTGTTCCTATAATAGAAAATGCTCAAAAGATTATAGATAAATATTCATGGTATCACTCCAAGAACGGTACAATATTTCCTGTTGCTTCGAATCAGAAACTTAATGATTACCTGAAAGAAGCCGCTGAGTTGGCTGGTTTAGATAGAGAGATAGTTGAAACCTACTTTATAGGTACGCAACGGTATGAAGAAATCCATAAGTTTTATGAAACAATAAGCTGTCACGATGGACGTAGAACTTTCGTTTGTTGTTCATTAGCTTTAGGGATATCTCCGACTGTAGTAATGAGTTGTACCGGACACGCAGATTATGAAAGTATGAAACCGTATATAGAGGTAGCAGACGAAACACAGAAAATGCAAATGGAAAAATGGGATACTCACCAATATAAGTCTGATATCATAGAAAGTCCAGATAAAATGAATCCGACACAATTGAAACACGGCTCTTTCATTTATCCGTAAAATAAGACGTACAATTCCCCTACCCATGGCGGTGTGACATGAGTGCAAATTCCATTACTGGTAATCAATATGTTATGAATATATCAAATCTTAATTTCTTTCATTTTTGAGCCAGAAAATGTAGCAACCGTGTAAAACCATTTGCAATGTCTCTGAGAAGTTCGGCGATTCCTTTTTTCTTGTCGGATACTTTCTTTCTCCTGTTTTTCCAAACCGAAATGATATTCAATACAATTCGCTGGATTGTATCCAGATTTCTGGCTGATTTTTCAGACTTTCGCTTTATGTCGTCTTGCTTGAGATTCCCGTCAAGTCCCCAATGCAGGCACTCTATGGACCAATGTCTCCTTGTTATCGTGTTCAATTCCACTGCATCGGCATTGAGGCTTGTGATGTAAAGTCTTTGTTCGGATGTGTGTTGCCCGTCTCTCTTCTTGACCGTTTCGGTCAGTATCTCTATCACCGTCAGGTTTCCGTTCCATTTCTCCTTGTCAGCGATGAGCCCTTCTCCCCGGTAAATGTGGCATATCCTTGTCGCAATCCTCCCGTGGGACAGTGTTGGTTCTTCATGATATGTCTGCGTTGGCACAGTGGTTTTAATCTTGTCTTCAAGACCATAGTGTAATGACCTTTGGTTCGCCTTGAGTTCAATGACAAAGTCCCCGCCCTTTTGCCGTATCCTGTCGATTATCGTTTTTTGAAATGACATGGCGTCAGCCGTCACGATACATCCTCGGATATCTATCTTGTCCAACAACTTAGGAACGGACTTTATCTCATTGCTCTTCTGCCGGCAGATATGTCCGTTGCCAAGGTCAGCCCGGTATGAAAGGAATAAGCTGACACTATATCGGGATTACGGCCGTTCTCATACTCCGTACCCCTGGTCGCCTTACCGTCAATGCAGATAATTTCCTGCTCCGCGGGTGTTGCCTCCCGACGGAATGACTCCGTAAAGGTCGCCATACACCCGGCCATCGTTTCATCGTCAATACTATTGAACACAGACTGAGCGTGGGCTCTGATGGGATTCCTTTACGCAGGATACCCATCGACTGCAAACGCTTAAGGTTATGCTTACCAAATTGAATGATTTCGGCACGGGTGATGCATTTGCTAAGACGCGCCAATATGACCAGCAGCAGAATATCTTTGAGTTTGTACTTGTAATTACCCTTTGTTGTCCTGCGGTATTCCGGTACACAGCTAACGAACTCTTTTAAGTGGTAAAGGATGCTTCGACGGGGAAATTGAAAGTGTTTCTTTTATTATACATAAGCAGGCAAACGATTGTATATCAAAGAAATAATACGTATTTTTGCGTAGCAAAAATCAAGGCGGAAAGCATATCCGACATCCCGTCGATTATGCAATCCGCCTTACAAAAAATTTAATTATGAGCAATAAAAAGAAACACCGAAAGCGGTGCTTCGGTATCGCTGTGCGCTAATTTACCACTTTTACCAACAAAAACAAGAAGCAAATGAGGGTTTTAAATGAAAGAGCCGTGATTGGTGAACTTGATAGGCTTCACCATTCTCCCTTACTATTGATCAAAAGTATTTTTATTCCATTTTATAAATGTGAATGGCAATCATATTCCATCGGAACCGATTTTAATCCATTTTTTAATTGAATACTTCCTTTAGATAAGAAGCCTAATTTGTGATATACCTCAACTGCAAATGTCGAAGAGTCTACAGTAATATTTTTCGTTTTATTATTTTCCTTAATAGTGTCAAATAATTTACGCCCTATTCCTTTTTTGTGAAAATCTCTATGTACAAAAAATAAAGAAATGTGACTATCCATATTTTTTGTGGCAATAACACCTACAATATTGTCATTATGTATCGCCCCGTATATATTAAGTTGTGTTAGATATTCAGTGTTTGTAATAAAACTTTTAAATGTGTCAATACCTTCTTCATTGTAATCTGGTTGACCAAATTCAATAAATACTTCAAATGTCAAAAACATTGCTGCAGGATACTCTGAAGGTGACAATTTTCTTACATGTATACTATCCATATTATGTAGTTTTTATATTATTTTGAAAATATATCAATATTTTAAATAAACAATACGTACTGTATGTAATTAATATTATTTAACACACGTTGCGCATTATGTAACTACTCAGGTATAAAAGCATATTGATCTTTCTCACTGCTCAAGAACAGCAAGAATAGCTTTGTATTTAGAATTACCGTTTTTTTAGCGGTTTCAGCAACTGAATGAACGCTCATAAAGGTATCAGCGCCCTGTTCTGTACGGAAACATCTGCTGACTTTTTGCTTTACCTTTATTTTTCTAATTCCTCTTTCACTGGC
The DNA here is from genome assembly GCA_047975405.1 of Bacteroides sp. Taxonomy (GTDB): domain Bacteria; phylum Bacteroidota; class Bacteroidia; order Bacteroidales; family Bacteroidaceae; genus Bacteroides. The sequence continues at coordinate 4,730 of JBKEDO010000035.1, read as the reverse complement.
ATTATTATCATAAGGTACATCCGGATTTTGCAGGAATGTAAAGAGATAATCTTTGCATTTGAAGATACCATTTTTGAACTTCTGGAAATCCTCATGCAGATGCGCTACGCTTTCATTTAGCAATCGGTCCAATCTATCTTTTATAGTGGTTACCGGTATTAACTCAAAGCTTGTAGTCTTACGGATGTGTATGGCCTCTCTAAAAAGTGTACTCATTCTTTTAGACCAATCCTGCTTAAGATCAAGTTCCGTAAGGTATTGAATGTTCCTCAATAGATGCGCAATGCATACTTGATGGTTCTGTACTTCCATATTGAAATAGCTACCATGTCGATCTGTAACTAATATAGAATTGGGCAACCCATCAGGAAAATGCTTGTTTATAGCCTTCATTCCTCTAGACTTGTCTTGGTATAGATAGGTTATCTGATTCGTTTGGAATATCCATGCCCAGTCAAGTACATTATTGACATATAATCCCGTTTCATCAGCGCCAACAACTTTGGATTTGGTTATCCGCCTACGAATTTTTTCACAAACAACTTTTGATTTATTCCCTATTTTAATAAGCATATTCCGAATTGTACCTTGACTAATAGACAAAGAGAAAATTTCTTTGAGTATTTCACAGATACGTTCGAATGAAACACATTGAACATGGCTAAGAAAAGCTACCAGAGACTGAATCGTGTTGCCGTATGAAATACGTTTACTGCATTCTTTGGGGAGTGGACATTTATTAATGTGACCGCAAGAACAAGTCACATTAAAAGAACGATGCTCTTTTACTTGGGGACGGGGTAAAGGTATATCAACGACTTGGGAGACCCCTGTACAAACAGAATCAGCACCCGTCAAAGAACTGCCACAACACTCACAATAATGAGATCTATGTTCTTCGATAAAATCAGGAAAAGTACTCGTTTCTAAAGTAGAACCGGGATGTCCGAATTGACCGCCATTTTTACGATTCGACTTCTTGCGCAAAGACTGTGTCCGACGGATGACTTTGGCTGCAAGCGATTCTTGGGAAGGAGGAACGCTACTATTGTGACTATCTTTATACGGTTCTTCATATTTAGATAAGCGCTTCTTTAGTATATGAATTTCTTTATCTTTCTGATTGATGATACGATGAAGACGGCTTATCTCAGCCCCTTGTTCAGAGATGATTTGCTCCATCAAAGAGAGTTTGGAGTTCATCTCCGATAGCATCTTTGATATGTCAGTTACCCGGTCGTTCATGGAATACAAAAGTACAACGTTTGAGAGAGATTAAGTCAAAGAAACGTAAATATAGGAACATGCAGGTGGGGAGTAAGATGGGGGAGTAAAGAGATAGGGTAAAATAAAAAGCTCTGATAATCAGAGCTTTCATTTGCTTTAAAGTGGAGCTGGAGGGAATCGAACCCTCGTCCAAACGAGGAAATCATAAGCTTTCTACATGCTTATCTTTGCCTAAATTTTCGTGAAAGAACAGAACCAAAGCCATCAATTCTTACCTTATCCTCTAAAGTTTCATTGGTATTGTGAGGCCAACACCAACTATCCCCGATGTTACTGCACCACTGAGTCGGAATGCTTCGGAGCAACAGCTTCCGAGTGATGTCTCGTCTAGGCACCTAGTGCCCGGATTAAGCTAATCTACTATGATTCGATTAAGCAGCAAGAGCGTAATTAGTTTCGCCAGATAAAATTTTGAAAACTGAGATTAAAGTGCCAATTAACGACGCACTGCATGCTTACCCACCATTTCTGCCCGCTGTCAAATCCAGTCAACCCCGATTAGATGCGACCAATGCTTGGTATTCGGCAACAAAGGTATAAAAAGTTTTCCATTTCAATTGTATTTGCACGCGATTATTCTTCATTTCTCCCCCAATCGGATAATAAAGTCCATTGTTTTGTACAATTTATACAAGCTGTTTAACGTTATAAAATGTACTTTTACACACTCAACCGCATAACAAAGTAACATTATGAAAAAACTAATTTTAGCCTCAATCCTTTTGGGCTATAGTGTTGGAAGTCTAGGGAGCATTGGAAGCCTAGGACATTCGGGAAATTCTCCGAAAAAACCCCTAACACTTTATCAACCCAAAGGTAAAATATACCATAAAGGATGGATTGATTTCAATAAGAACGGTAAAAAAGACCTTTACGAAGATCCATCAGCACCAATCGATGCGCGAATAGAAGATTTACTCTCCCAAATGTCTTGGCAAGAAAAGACCTGTCAGATGGTAACGCTTTACGGTTACAAGCGAGTTTTGAAAGACGATCTACCGACACCGGAATGGAAAACGAAACTTTGGAAAGATGGTATGGGAGCCATCGATGAACATCTTAACGGTTTCCAACAATGGGGACTTCCGCCATCGAATAACGAAAATGTATGGCCTGCCTCCCGACACGCCTGGGCTTTAAATGAAGTACAACGTTTCTTTGTAGAAGAGACGCGGTTAGGTATACCGACCGATTTTACCAATGAAGGTATTCGTGGAATTGAAAGTTACAAAGCCACTAATTTTCCCACACAACTCGGCTTAGGGCATACATGGAACCGATCGCTCATTCAGCAAGTCGGCCAAATCACCGGTCGTGAGGCACGCGTCTTGGGTTACACCAACGTTTATGCCCCGATTCTCGATGTCGGACGTGATCAACGTTGGGGCCGTTACGAAGAAGTGTATGGTGAATCGCCCTATCTCGTTGCTGAATTAGGAATTCAGATGGTACGAGGCTTACAACACCAACATCAAGTCGCCGCTACCGGCAAACATTTTATAGCATACAGTAATAATAAAGGAGCACGCGAGGGCATGGCTAGAGTCGATCCTCAAATGTCGCCAAGAGAAATCGAAATGATCCACGCCTACCCTTTCAAACGAGTGATCCAAGAAGCAGGGATGCTCGGCGTGATGAGTTCGTATAACGACTATGATGGATTTCCCATTCAAAGCAGTTACTATTGGCTCACCACCAGACTACGGGGTGAGATGGGATTCAAAGGATATGTGGTTTCGGATAGCGATGCCGTGGAATATCTTTATACCAAACACGGCACAGCCAAAGATATGAAAGAATCGGTACGTCAGAGTGTAGAAGCCGGACTAAACGTACGCTGTACCTTCCGCTCACCGGATTCGTTCGTCCTGCCATTACGCGAGTTAATAGCCGAAGGAGGAATCAGCAAACAAGTCGTAGATGATCGCGTGCGCGACATCCTTCGCGTGAAGTTCATGGTCGGCCTATTCGACGACCCTTATCAACGTCATCTCAAGAAGGCCGACATCGAAGTGGAGAGCCAAGCTCATCAAGCAGTAGCCTTGCAAGCCTCAAGAGAATCGATCGTTTTATTAAAGAACAACGATCAGCTTCTCCCCTTGGATAAAAACACCATTAAACGAATCGCCGTTTGTGGGCCGAACGCCAACGAGACCTCATACGCCCTGACCCATTACGGTCCATTGGCCGTTGAAGTCACCACCGTATTGGAAGGAATACGCCAGAAAGTAGGGGAGAAGACCGAAGTTCTTTACACCAAAGGATGTGATTTAGTGGATGCCAACTGGCCGGAATCGGAGATTATAGAGACGCCGCTAACGTCCATCGAGCAACAGGAAATCGATAAAGCCGTGCAACAAGCTCAACAATCGGATGTCGCCATCGTCGTTCTAGGCGGCGGTCAACGCACTTGCGGAGAGAACAAATCACGTAGCAGTCTAGATCTTCCCGGACGTCAGCTCCATTTGTTGAAAGCCATACAAGCCACCGGTAAGCCTGTTGTGCTCGTCTTAATCAACGGTCGTCCGCTCTCAATCAATTGGGCGGACAAGTTCATTCCATCGATCATAGAAGCTTGGTACCCCGGTTCGAAAGGTGGAGAAGCCTTAGCAGAAGTGTTATTTGGCGATTACAATCCGGGCGGTAAGCTGACTGTGACGTTCCCCAAAAGCGTCGGACAAATCCCTTTCAACTTTCCTTGCAAACCATCATCACAGATAGACGGTGGCAAGAATATGGGATTAAAAGGAAACATGTCCCGCGTCAATGGTGCCCTCTATCCCTTTGGCTACGGATTGAGCTATACTACATTTGCATACTCAGATCTTAAACTCTCTAAGTCGGTCATCACCGAAAACGAATCGGTCGACCTATCGTGTACCATAACGAATACCGGCAAACGAGCAGGCGATGAAGTCGTACAACTTTACATCAAAGATGTGTTAAGCAGCGTCACGACCTATGAGAAGAATCTGATCGGTTTCGAACGGGTGCACCTCAATCCGGGCGAACGTAAAACCGTCACCTTCCCAATCGACCGAAAAGCACTCGAGCTACTTAACGAACACCTAAAATGGGTGGTTGAACCCGGTGAGTTCAGACTAATGGTTGGAGCCTCTTCCGAAAATATTCGCTTAAACGGATCACTGAACGTAGTCGCCTACGGACAAGTCCCCAACGCCGCTCCTGTAGCCACAACTTCCCCTATCAGTGCCAGTACCAATACCGAACAAACCGGATTGGTGGTGGATGGGAATATGAATACAGCTTGGGAAGGAAATAAAGGGGACTACCTCACGTTTAGTCTTCCCAACGGGACTAAGATCGATGCGATCAAGATTGCTTTCAGTCGCGAGAACAAGCTAAAAACAGATTTTGAGATCCAACTGTCAAGTGGAGGGGGACAGTTCCTGACGGTTTATTCGGGAACCACAGACCAGTAT
>JBKEDO010000045.1:0-147168 GCA_047975405.1 Bacteroides sp. | reverse complement strand
TCAGTCATTAGTTATTCAATTCCGGATTGGCTTCAATCGCTTCTTGAGGAATCAATAAGGTATATCGTTTGTCATCTTGATCCAACACAAACGTTTCACCTTTCAAGACCTTTTCAAGACGTGGACGTGTGGTACGACGAAGATCGAACCAACGATGACCTTCAAAAGCCAATTCACGCTCACGTTCGTTCAATACCTCTTGAATAAGATCGGCTTTGTTCATGGCGTTGACTGCTGCAGAACGAGTGGCAAAGCTCTCGGGGGTATAACGCTTTTGCATCAAGCCCAACAAAAGAGATTTTGCTTTAGGAAGCTGATCTAAGTTTGCTGCAGATTCAGCGGCTGTAAGATACAACTCACCCACACGGAACGAGCAACGGAAATCATCCATTCCGGCTTTTTGTGCATGACGATCACCTTTCTTATCAGGAGCTTTGAAATAAGCATCGCGACGTAAGTCACCTTCGGCATAACAACCCAATAAATGAGCCGAAGCACAAGCTGCTTGATTATAGTTATTCGTCATTGCTAATTCTAAGGCAGTGATGGTCTCAACCGATTGATAATGGTTCGGTAGTTTATAACCTTCGGCATTGAAATCTTCCAACGTGTTCTTTACCGTCATCACCGCTTCAGCCGCTTTTAAGGCTTTTTCCCAATCGCCCATGTAAAGATAAACACGTGCACGAAGAGCTTGTACCGACAACTTGGTAAAACGATAAGAATATTTCGTTTCCCAGCTCTCTTTGTTGATCAACGCTTCTGCAGCATCAATATCGGCCAATACTGCCGCAAACACTTCACGAACCGTATTGCGCTTCAAAACGCCGTTGATATCACTATTCAGCTTCAACGGTACAGCTTTACTATCCAATGCGCCGGGACGAGTATAAGGTTGTCCGTAAAGATTGGCCAAGTTGAAGTGCATATAGGCACGAAGCAGATAACACTCCCCGATCAATTGGTTGATCTCATCAGCCGACCCTTCGGTAATCTCAGCACGCTTTTCAATCGTATAGTTAGCGGTAAACATCACGGTATAGAAATTCTTCCATTCAAATGAAGTCGTCTCACCACGAGCACTGTAATCATCCCAACGTTCGATCTTTCCATAACGGTTAAGTTCCCAACTGTCATTTTTAATATACATCTCATCCGAACGGAAACACGCCATTCCCGTTACATCCGGAACTGTATTGTAAGCCGTTGATAGCAATGCTCGATATTCAGTCAATGTGGTCGGAATAACCATACCTGTCGGTTTAATGTCGAGCATATCGCAAGAAGCCAATAGGAATATGGTACTGATCAATAAAATTAATTTCTTTTTCATCATCTGTATGCTATAAGATTAGAAATTCAAGTTCAAACTCAAAGTAACGGACTTCGGTAGAGGCGCAGCATACGGATTAGACATATTCTCCGGATCCATGAAGTTCTTATAATCAGAACTGATCACAAAGAGGTTACGTCCTTCCAAAGCCACGGTTCCCGAAGAGAGACCAAGGAAACGGTTGACACTGCTAGGCAACGTGTAAGCCAAACGGATGTTTTGCAAACGCACATAGTTCAAGTCCTTAATCCAGATATCTAGATTACGATAAATATCTCCTTGATTAGAATACCATACATATTCATCTAATCTCATATCTTGACTCAACAATACCGGGAACTTTGTATTTGTATTCTCTGGCGTCCAACGATCTAAGATGTCCCGGTTAGAGTTACGTCCTTTGTCAAAGTCGACAATCGAATAAGTTGGACGAGTACGTACCTTACCACCAAAATCGAAGCTAAAGTTAATACCCAATTCAAAGGCCTTATAAGTAAAGGTATTGTTAAAACCTCCGGCATAAGGACAATCGGCCGTACCCACATAGGTGTAAAGTTCACGACGTTCTTTAGGTGTTAAATCGGTCGCACCGAATCCCCATTCTTGAAGTTTAAAGAATTCCATTGCAGAAACTTCTTTACCTTCTTTATTGACAAACTGAGGATATCCTTCAGCATCGAGACTTCCTGTTTTCAAGGCAAACAATGCTCCTACCGGATAGCCTTCACGTCCCGGATAGATGGCATCTTCACGAATCGCTTCTTTCAATACGGTATTCTTGTTATAAGCAAAGTTAAAGTTCGTTGTCCACATAAATTCTTTGGTGTGAACGTTGCGTGTCGTTAACGCCACTTCAACACCTTCGTTTCTCAAGCTGGCCCAGTTGATACTCGACGATTCGAATCCAGTTTCAAGAGGCAACATCTGAATACCGATCAAATCGACTCCTTTACGATAATAATAATCGACGCTCAAATTAATGGCTTGATTCAATACCGCAAAGTCGAATCCGGCATTCACCGAATGCGTCTTTTCCCAACGCAATTTGTCGTTTGGAGCACTGTTAGGAACAATCATATGTTCGCTACCTCCAGGTAATATATTCTCGATGCGGTATCGTCCCAATAAGAAAGGAGAGGTATTCTTGTCAATGTTACCTTGCAAACCGTAAGATAAACGGAAAACCAAATTGTCCACCCATTTCACATCTTTCATGAATGGTTCTTGAGAAGTACGCCACAATCCACTCACGGAGTAAAGAGGCAAATATCGGTATTTTTCATCTACACCAAATAGGTCGGATCCATCGAAACGGATACTTCCGCCAAAGGTATATCTATTGAGTAAAGAGTAAGAGAACGTAGAGAAAGCAGAAACATAAGCATTCTCAACAAAACCCTTCGTATGTAAAGGGAATGCTTTACTTTCTTCCGGGAAGATAATCGGTTTAGTCGTCAAAGTGGTCCGATCGAAACCATAACCTACACTGTAAAGCTTCTCCGACCAAGTGCGACGAAGTTCGGTACCCGCCATGATTTCAAACTCATGAACGTTGTTATAGTTCGCACGATATTCTCCTAAAGCTTTCCAAGTGATTTGCGAATCAGAGTTTTCGTTGGCCTTGTGGAATCCACCATCCGGCAAGTAAGTGACTCCGTTCTGACGGTGATTCGTGCGTTCTAAACGCATCGCATACGTCTCAGCATCGGCTATACGTTCAATCGACTGTTGATCTAATTGTAAACCTAATTGTGAAGTGATCTTGAATTGATCGTTGAAACGTAATTCAGCGTCGAAGATCGAAGAGACTCCATTAATCGTGGTCTGATTCGTTGTGTTTCGGCGTTCTTCAAAGGGGTTAAATCCAAAATCGGTATTGCTATCGTTTTGAATATCGATATCGTACAAATATTTGCCATCTTCATCGAATGGACGGAAATAAGGATTCGCCAAATAAGAATAGATCATCGGATTGGTCCAACCATCACTATCCGGCAAGTAAGTGGAGTTCTTACGACGGTTAGCAAACAAAGAAGCTCCAATTTTTAAGAGCTTATTCACTTGATAAGAGGTCTTCATGACCATATTGAAACGTTCGGCTGAGACGTTAGGAATGTTACCATTCTCTTTCATATAACCAACCGACGTGTAATAAGTGGCCTTTTCTCCTCCACCGGATACAGAAAGGTTATATTCTTGCGTAAATGCATCGCGAAACAGAATATCGCTCCAATCAGTGTTTGTCTGACGTAAATTGTTCAGCCTTGATTTAGCTTCATCAGAAAGTGCATCAAATCCTCCGTTCTTAAAGGCATCCAGCTGGTTTAAGCCGGAGATCACGCGATAAACTTCTCCCTTCTCTGCACGATAAGGATAACCTGTTTTCAATAAATCTAACTCCAAACCAACTTTCTCATCACTATTCAACAAGTTCAAACGATCGAGATTATACTTTGGCGAATAAGTCAACTTTGTTGAGAAGTTAATCACCAGCTTGCCGGCTTTACCTTTCTTTGTGGTAATGACAATAACCCCGTTCGCAGCTCTAGCTCCATAAATGGCCGTTGCAGCAGCATCTTTAAGCACGGTGATGTTATCAATATCGGAGGGATTCAAACCGGCAATAGCCGTCTGACCGATGTTATCAATGTCTTTCAGTGTCTCCATATTCGGGATATTGGTCCCTTCCAAAGGAATACCGTCCAACACCCATAATGGATCTTGAGTACCATTCAAGGAAGCCGTACCACGGATTCTAATCTTGGCCGGTGCACCCGGTGTTCCCGAAAGATTGCTCACGCGAAGACCGGCTATTTGTCCGTTCAATGCTTGATCGACACTCTTTACCGCACCAATCATCTGGTCGGAAAGATCGATCTTAGAAACCGCTGCGGTCAACTTACGTCGTTCTACCGTTTGATAACCGGTGACAACGACAGCATCAAGCATTTGAGCCGAAGGTTTCATCACAATCTCATAGTGGGCCTTGCCTGAAATCAATTTCACTTCTTGGGCATCAAAACCGACATAACTACAGAAAACACGATTCACCTGATCAGGTATCGAAATCGTAAATTTTCCGTCAAGGTCGGTAATCACCCCTAATGAAGCTTGATTACTCCCGACTTTTTTCAAATCGCCAGAGCTCACATAAACAGAAGCACCAACCAAAGGCTGATTGTCTTCAGAGGAGAGTATCACTCCTCGTATCTGTTTGTTGGCAAAAGTCGTGGTTACCACTCCTAATAGGAGCAGCAAGATCAAAATTTGTCTTTTCATTCAATTCTATTAAATAATTAATACTTAGTGATTAAAAAAGAGATGCCCTTTCAGGCGATTATTTAAGACCTAACGCAGTATTAATGCGGAGGATCATATCCTTATAATGGTATTTCACGGCCACATCTGAAGTTCCCAAACGAGATTGCAACAATTCCTTGATACGTAACAACTCACCACGTTTGGCTGATATGGCATCAGAGATACGATTAAGTTGAGAACCATAAAAATTAAGTTCACGACGTGCTCCCATCCGATCAACATTTTCTGCAGCATGATGCGCATGATCACTACAACTGCAAAGTGGGAAAGTAGACTGAGCCAATAACGGATGTTCGGCATACAGTTTCTTATTGATCTTCACCCCTTCGCTCTCGGCAGCAGCCGTAATTAGAGCATCCACAAAATTCTTCTGCAAAGAACGAGTTAAGACATCAGGCAGTTGGTTACGCAAGGTCGTTGCAAAAATACTGCGATGTAATCCATCCATCAGTTCAACCGTTGTAAAGGCTTTCTTCCCGTTGACCGATTCATTCTCAATCATTCTCATTAAACGATTATTCGACAATAAATCCCATAAGATGAACGATTGAGCATTCTTTAGAACTAAAGTCGGTGCATTCTCTACTACGCCAAGTGGAGTGTTACGAAGTAAATAAGTATATTCACTCACTTCTGTATCGAATAACCATTTCGGGTAGGTCAACACCTCATCAATCAAGAACTTCAACGCTGCTTGTTGACGTTCCTTCTCAACGAAAGTGAAAGTTTTCTGTCCGTCACCTACAGTTGTATTTTCTAGATAAATACCTCCAACATTGGCCAAAACGTGGTATAGATAGTTGTTCCATTGATTAATCACAGCATAATATAACCGAGAAGCTTCCTCGTAAGTCTGTCCCTTCTCACCGGTAGTGGTCCACTTGATGATCTCCGGCATGATACGTTTTAGATTCGCAATACCCAACTGTGATGAACGTATTCCATCGTCACCTAAATCTTCATTTTGTGCGCGTGGGTCGACCGCATCACGCACGTCCTGCGCTTCACTATATTTATAAAGGCGTGAGTTGTGTTTCTCCAACAACGCATACAATTTATCCTTTTCGGCTTTCGGTGTTTGTTCACCATACCAGCGATAGCCATATTCAATCGCAAAGATATCATACGGACCGATATGAGGAGAGAGTGCTGTCACCCCATCACCTGGTTGTGCCACATAGTTAAAACGGGCATAATCCATGATTGATGATGAAGTGGTATTCATCTTATCCGTGAAGGTCTTAGAACGTAAAGAGTCAGTAGGGAAAGCCCATGATGCAATCATGTTATGACGAAGTCCCAATGAATGTCCCACTTCATGACAAGCGACAAAACGCATCGCATCCCCCATCATCTCATCCGGAATATTAATTCCACGAGCCTCCGGACGAATCACTCCGGTCTGAACCGTAATCCATTCTTTCAGCATGCTCAACACATTGTGCCACCACATGATATCTGCTTCTAAGATTTCACCGGAACGTGGGTCGGTGATAGAAGGACCCATCGCGTTAGCCTTAACAGAAGCCGCATAAGTCAGCACAGAGTAGTTTACGTCGTCCAAATCAACATTCATCGAATCGGTTAGTTCTTTAGCTACAATAGCGTTTTTAAAACCGGCACGTTCAAAGGCGACTTGCCAATCTTCAATACCTTGTTTAATATATTTCCTCCAACGGTATGGCGTTGAATTTTCAATATAGAATACAATAGGTTTTGCCGGCTCAACCAGCTCCCCACGCAAATAACGCTCACGATCCTCGGGTTTTGGTTCCAAACGCCAGCGAGTAATCAATTGATCCTTTTCGACCCGTTGCTGACCATCGCTATAACTAAGCAACGGATTAGTGAAGTAGCCCACGCGAGGATTATCCAAACGACCCATCATAGGTGTTTCAGGCAAAAGCAAAATAGACGAACTCACCTCAACCGTGACATGAATGGTGGTTGTTCCTTCAGTCACCTTTGTGGTCAATTCCGACTGTGCAACCACATTATTCGAGAATGATTTGACCGACAAAATACGAGACAAATTCTTAATGGCAGAGGTCCCCAAATTGATATTGGTAAAGACATTGTTGATGCTCGTCTCCGTGCCGTCGTAGATATCGTTCACTTTGATCACAGCTGTTGTCGAATCATTATTATAAGCTTCAACTTTAAAACCGGCAATCAGAGGAGAGATATAGTTATCGTACACGGAACGTGAGATAGCATCTTGTGCCGGAGCCAATGGCAACGGTCTGCCTTGGCGAACAAGTAATTTATCCGTTTTTTTATCCCACTCGAAACGGATCATCTGATTCTCATAATTTGTACCACGATTCACCCCGGCCTCATTCAATTCTGCAGGAACACGTGTCAATTTATTGACCACCAGCATATCTCGTCCAAGTAAAGACAATGGTATTTCAAAATAGAAATCGTTAGATTTACGATAAACATTAAACATGCCTTGATAAAGAAGATTTTCTTTATTTGCTAGTTTGTCGTAAACTTTTTGAGACTTAATGCTATCACTTACCTCTTTTTTCTTTTTTTTCTTAAACCAACTGAAATCCCCAGGGACAGCATTCCCGGCATATAGCAATGTATCAGCTTCACAAAGAAGAGTACCAGCCACCGCAGTTGTAAGTAAAATGTGTTTGAATCTCATTTTATTATCTTGTGTTATCGATTATTTTACAGTAATTTAAAATTCAAAGTTGCAAATATAATAAAAGTAAAACCAAAAATGTGCTATAAAACATAAAAAGGTTGTCATATTAACAAATAAAACGAATATTTCTTGTATTTAGATACAATGAAGTCGTTCTAAAACAATCAATCTGTCAAAAAAATACATTAATCCTATAAAATCATATCATCTATTCTTTAACAATCTATCAATCAAATACAAAATGACATCCAAATATACATTTGCATTTACAGGCCCATATCACCTCCCTCTGAGAGCAAGAAAGAGTATACACAAACCTTATCAAACAAGTCATAGGAACTTATTCCACCTCATTCAACAATCACCATTTTCCACCAAAGCCATTCAATAATCTTAAAGGCTAAAAGCGAACAAACTGATAAAAAAAAGTATCTTTGTGTCATTAAAGTAAAAATCATTTATGGAACTTCTAGTCTACAAGGCCTCAGCCGGCTCGGGTAAAACATTTACTCTGGCAGTCGAATATATCAAACTGCTCATTAACAATCCCAAAGCCTACCGACAGATTTTAGCCGTTACTTTCACCAATAAAGCAACAGCCGAAATGAAAGAGCGCATACTCAGTCAGCTACACGGCATTTCTATAAATGATAAAGCATCGGAAGCCTATATCAGTAAGATCAAAGAAGACACGGGAAAATCGGAAGAAGAGATTCGTCAATCGGCGCATACCGCGCTAACTAACATCTTACACGATTACAGTCGGTTTCGTGTAGAAACTATCGACTCCTTCTTTCAGACTGTCATGCGAAATCTAGCTCGTGAATTAGAGCTCAGTCCGAATCTAAATATAGAGTTGGACAATGTGCAGGTCTTGAGTGATGCCGTAGACAGTATGATCGAAAAGCTCAATACCTCATCTCCTGTTTTAGGATGGCTCCTCGACTACATCAACGACCGTATCGCGGAAGATAAACGTTGGAATGTATCCGATGAAGTGAAAAATTTTAGCCGCAACATCTTCGATGAAGGTTATATCGAAAAAGGAGAAGGGTTACGTGAGCAGCTACACCAACCGGAAGTCATTCCGAATTACCGCAAGGAATTGAAATCGATCGAGAAAGCCGCATTACAGCAAATGGTTGACTTTGCCGAGAAGTTTGAGAACGAACTTGACGGTCACGCTCTACAACCCGACGATCTTAAAAGCGGAAGCAGAGGCATAGGAAGTTACTTCCGGAAACTAAAAGTCGGTGATCTAAGCGATAAGATCAGAAACGCCACGGTCGATAAATGCCTCGACAATGCTGAAAACTGGACGACCAAAACCTCTACACGCAAGAACGAGATTATCGATTTAGCAGAATCCAAGCTTATTCCGCTACTCGAAGATGCCGAGCGCTTTCGCACGAAAAACAATAAGATTGTCAACAGTTGCCGTCTATCATTGCAACACCTCGATAAAGTACAGTTACTAGCGAGCATAGATGAAGAAGTGCGTCTCATCAATAAAGCTCACAACCGCTTCTTGCTCTCAGACACCAATGCCCTACTTCATCATTTGGTGAAGGATGGCGATTCCTCCTTCGTATTCGAAAAGATTGGATCGAACATCAGCAATATCATGATTGATGAGTTTCAAGATACCAGTAAGATGCAATGGGACAACTTCAAACTTCTGCTATTGGAAGGTCTCTCGAAGGGAGAAAACAGTTTGATTGTAGGCGATGTAAAACAGTCCATTTATCGCTGGAGAAGTGGAGATTGGGGTATTCTAAACGGATTGAGACACCGCATCGGGCACTTCCCGATCGTTGAAAAAACGTTGAAAACCAACCGTCGTAGCGAAACAAATATCATTCAATTCAACAATCGAATCTTCGCAGCGGTAGTCGACTACCTCAACGCCAAACACCGCGAAGAGCTTGGCGTAGAATGCGAAGAGTTGGTACGAGCCTACAATGACGTCGAACAAGAATCGCCCAAAACATCCCAACAAGGCTTTGTACAAGTTAGCTTTCTAGAACCGAACAACGAGCAGAACTATCAAGAGCAAACCTTGGAAGCTTTAGGTCAGGAAGTCACCACCTTGATCGAGTCGGGCATCAAACTCAACGACATTGCTATTCTAGTGCGAAAAAACAAAAACATCCCTCCCATTGCCGATTACTTCGACAAGGTGATGCACTACAAAGTCGTATCGGACGAAGCTTTCCGCCTCGACGCATCGGTGGCTGTGAACCTCATCATCAACGCCTTAGAGTACCTGTCCAATACAGAAAATCGATCTTCACAAGCCAAATTGGTTTTCAATTATCACCAAGATGTCCTTCAGAAGGAAACAAACTGGGGAGATTTACTTTTAGAAAGAGACTTAAATCGGTTCCTTCCCGAACCGTTCATCGCCGATCAGGAACGACTCAAACTCATGCCGCTCTATGAGTTGATAGAAACGTTGTTCAATCTGTTCGATCTTCAACAAGTGAAGTCTCAGGAAGCTTATCTTTTTGCCTTTTTCGATGCTATCACTAATTATTTGGATAGCCACTCCTCATCCATCGATGATTTCTTAACCTATTGGAACGAGACACTGTATAGTAAAACCGTTCCAAGTGGAGAAATAGAAGGCATCAGAATCTTCTCCATCCACAAATCGAAAGGATTGGAATTTCACACCGTACTCCTGCCATTCTGTGATTGGAAATTGGAGAATGAGACCAATAATCAGTTGGTTTGGTGTGTACCCGAAGACCAGCCATTCAGTGATCTGGAAATCCTCCCGATCAACTACTCCTCAAAGATGGCCGAGTCGATCTATCGTAAGCCCTATCTCAACGAACGCCTTCAACTTTGGGTCGATAATCTAAACCTGCTTTACGTCGCGTTTACCCGTGCCGGAAAGAATCTGATCGTCTGGAGTAAAGCCAATCAAAACGGCACAATGTCCGAACTCCTATCCGCAGCGCTCCCTATGATCTGCCGAGAGGGAAAAAACGATTGGGATGGACAATGCTATCAAACGGGAAAATTATGCCCTTCGGAGGAGAAAAAAGAACAACGCTCCAACAACCGACTCACCACAACTCCCGAGAAGCGAGAGGTTACAATGGAATCTATTTTCCCGACGATCGAATTTCAACAGTCTAACCGTTCGGCCGATTTTATCAAGGGAATCAGTGAAGAAGAGTCCGATCGTCGACTGATCAATCGCGGTCAGCTCCTCCATACGCTTTTCTCGGCCATCGACACCGAAGAAGATATTGAATCGGCTATCGAGCAACTCTTATTCGAAGGGGTGATCCGTTCGAAAGAAGAAGAGAACGATTTGCGACAGGTGGTCGAGAAAGCTTTCGCCCAACCTCACATCAAAGAGTGGTATTCGGGGAAGTGGCAACTGTTTAATGAATGTGCCATTATCTATAAAAAGAACGGCATGCTTCAAACCCGCCGACCGGACCGTGTCATGATGAACGGTAGCGAAGTGATCGTGGTCGACTTTAAATTTGGTAAACCCAACAAGAAACATAGCCAACAAGTCAAAGGGTATATCGAGCTGTTGGCACAAATGAACTATAGCCATATTACCGGCTATTTATGGTATGTAGATGAAGAACGGATAGAAAAAGTAGTATGAAAACATTTTTAGAATGGGTCGCAGAAGACCTTTATAATAAGATAGGAAATGATCTGTCGACCGTCAGAATCGTTTTCCCCAATAAACGTGCCGGACTGTTTTTCAACGACCATCTGGCGGGACAGTCCGAACAGCCTATTTGGGCACCGGCTTGTTTGAGCATCAGCGAACTTTTTCGCCAATTCTCAAAATTAAAGGTTGGCGATCCCATTGGCTTAATCTGCCAACTCTATACTATTTTTCGTGAAGAGACACAAAGCACGGAAACATTAGACGACTTCTTCTTCTGGGGAGAATTATTAATCAACGACTTCGACGATGTCGATAAAAACTTAGTGAATGCCGATCAGTTATTCGACAATCTAAGTGCTCTTCGTGAACTGGCCGATACGCCCAATTTTCTCGATCAGGAACAAGAAGAGGCCATTCGTCAGTTCTTCGTCAACTTCTCGGTCGAACGCCGCACCGAACTAAAAGATCGCTTTATCTCTTTGTGGGAAAAGCTCGGAACTATCTATCATCGTTATAGAGCGTCGTTGGAGGAAAAAGGCATGGCCTACGAAGGGATGCTCTATCGTGATGCGGTGAGTCATATTAATGCGGAATCAGCTGAATCATTGACCAATCACACCTATATTTTCGTTGGGTTCAACGTACTCAACAAAGTCGAGCATCAACTCTTTAAACGTATCCAAGAATACGGCAAGGCGATGTTTTATTGGGACTACGACTCTTACTACACCCAATTCACCGAACAGAAACATGAAGCCGGAGAATTTATCAGGCGAAACCTTTCGGAATTCCCCAATGAACTACCGGAAAAGATCTTCCATAACTTCCATAAGCCTAAGACCATTCGATACATTTCTACTCCGACGGAGAATGCGCAAGCCCGCTTCCTTCCGGAATGGATACGCACCACTCTCTCGGGACCTGAGAAGGAAAACGCCATTGTGCTTTGCAACGAGGCTCTCCTACTTCCTGTGCTACACTCCATTCCCGATCAGATTGAAAACGTGAATATCACCATGGGATTTCCTTTAGCACAAACCCCTATTTATCAATTCATCAAATCGGTTGTCCATCTTCAAACCGCAGGCTACAAGACAGACGACGGACGTTATCAGTTCGATGCGGTCAGAGCCGTGCTTAAGCATCCTTACACCCAATTATTATCGGAGAAAGCCAAATCTCTGGAAAAAGAATTGACAGAGAAAAACCGATTCTATCCACTACCAAGTGAACTGAAAAGAGATGCCTTTCTAACCAAATTATTCACCCCAGTCAAAATCACAATAGTCGACCTCTGCAGTTACATCACCGATCTGTTAACAGATATTTCGGTGCTCTACCGATCGACTCCGGAGCAAGATGATATCTTCAATCAGCTCTATCGCGAAGCACTCTTCAAGAGCTACCTCACTGTCAACCGTCTCTCCTCATTGGCCGAAAACGGAGAATTAGAGGTTCGCATCGATACCTTCAACCAGTTGCTCAACACGATCCTTTCAGGCATCAATATCCCCTTCCATGGAGAACCGGCTATCGGCCTGCAGATCATGGGTGTCTTAGAAACGCGTAATCTCGATTTCCGCAACCTCGTCATGCTATCACTCAACGAAGGGCTACTTCCTAAAGCAGGAAGCGACTCCTCGTTTGTGCCCTACAATCTCAGAAAAGCGTTTGGAATGACCACGATCGACCATAAAAATGCAGTTTATGCTTACTATTTTTATCGTTTGATCCAACGGGCTGAAAACATCACCTTGATGTATAACACCGCTTCCGACGGCTTGAATCGTGGTGAATGGTCGCGTTTCATGCTTCAACTCTTACTCGAGAGCCCTCATCAGATCCAACGGGAATATCTAGAAGCCGGACAATCGCCTCAAAACAAAGCAGAGATCAGCATTAGAAAAAGTGACACCGTTCTTGAACGATTAAATCGAACCTATAACCATCTGGTTAACTCCAAAGCAAGTTTATTATCTCCGTCGGCACTTAACACCTACTTAGACTGTCGATTGAAGTTTTATTTCCATTACGTTGCCAACCTTAAAGCGCCGAATGAAGTGAGTGCAGAAATTGATTCCGCTCAGTTCGGTACGATCTTCCATCAAGCTGCCGAATGGCTTTACGACGAACTAACAGTACACAATAAGGTTGTAAATAAGGACGATTTGGAACGTCTATTGAAAGATCCGATGAAGTTAAGAAACTACGTTGATCGAGCCTTCAAAGAACATTTGTTCAAAGTACCTCAAGATGAAAAGCCCGAATATAATGGCATACAGCTCATCAACTCTGAGGTCATCTTGTCTTACTTGAAACAACTCATCAGAAACGACATCCGTTATGCGCCGTTCACCTTACGCGGCATGGAAAAAAAGGTCGAAGAATGGACAACGATCCAGGTCGACGGCCAAACCATTCAGCTCAAATTGGGTGGAACAATTGACCGTATGGACATCAAAGACGGCATCTTACGAATCGTAGATTACAAGACTGGAGGTACGCCCAAGACACTAGCCAACTTAAACGATCTGTTTATTTCCTCAGAAAAAAGAGCAAATTATATCTTCCAGACTTTTTTGTATGCAGCGATTGTCTGCCGACAAGAATCTCTTAAAGTGGCTCCATCACTACTCTACATCCATCGTGCAGCAGCCGATGATTATTCTCCGGTCATTGAGATGGGGGAACCTAGACAACCCAAGGTGCCGATTGACAATTTTGCCTTGATCGAAGATGAGTTTCGCGCTGAACTAGAAAAGCTATTGCAAGAGATCTTCGGTAAAGACGAGCTTTTCGATCAAACTCAAGAACTCAAGAAGTGCGAATATTGCGACTACAAAGGGATCTGCAAACGATAGTAACAATCATGCGTATCTAGCAATTTTTGATCCTAAAAAAGCTGGGGAATAAAGGACGAGTTGGTTTAGGCATATCTAAATATTAACTTTGAAATAAAAGATACCTATTTCAATAACGCTTTCGTTACATTGCTTTGCTGACAAGGTACGGTCCTTTTTTCTTCGAGATACGGTGCTTTTTCACAAAGTGAAGTCAAAATAAAATAGTGAAAGACATAAAATGGTTCTTATAGAAAACAGATAATTGATAAAAGAACAATAGCCGACTGTGCTTAAAGAACACAGTCGGCTATTACTATATATAAAAAACAAATCTTATTCTTTCAATGGAACTGTAAAATAGAACGTCGATCCCTCTCCTTTTGTCGATTCAAACCAAAGTCGTCCTCCATTCTTTTCTACAAAGTCGACACAAAGCAATAACCCCAGTCCCGATCCTTCCTCATTATTTGTTCCAAAAGTACTGAAATGAGTATCCGTATGAAGGAGTTTTTTCTGTTGATCCTCATCCATACCACAACCGGAATCTTTCACACTAACCACAGCATTTCCATCTGCAACGGTCAAGTCAATCCATATTTCCGAATGTTCATGGCTAAACTTAATCGCATTACTGATCAAGTTACGCAACACTGTTTTTATCATATCAATGTCAGCTCGTACAAAAACCTTATCTTCATGATCGGTAAATCTGATCTTGATCTGCTTCAATTCACCAAGCATAGTAAAGATCTCAATGATACCCTCGATCATCTCGACAATATTATAATCTTGGTAAACCACATTTAAACGACCAATCTGGCTTTTAGTCCACTTCAACAAATTATCTAAAAGTCCGAAAACTTCCTCAGTCGTCTGATTGGCCGTATTCAGCAAGTCGAACATCTCTTCACCAATCACTTCCTTAGGCAAGCTCATCGTTAGCATATTAAGCACCATCTTAATCGACCCCATTGGAGATCTTAAGTCATGTGCAATAACCGAATAAAGCTTATCACGTCCAATGATTGTCTTACGCAGTTCCTCAGTCTGAGCCACAATAAAACGTTTAGCCGCGATTAAAGAGATTTGGTGTTTAACACGAATCAATAATTCTTCCTTATTAAACGGTTTAGATATAAAATCATTACCTCCGGTCTGAAAACCTTTAACGATATCAGGCGTGCTATTTAAAGCCGTTAAGAAGATAATTGGAATTTCGCACGTCTCCGATTGGCTTTTTAAAATCTTTGCCACTTCGAATCCATTGATATCAGGCATCATCACATCCAGCAGTATCAAATCTGGTTTTTCCTTTTCCACTTGTTCAAGTGCCTGTTTACCATTATTAGCTGTAACAATGGTATACTTCTCTCCGGTCAGAAGCACTTTCAAAAGAAGTACATTTGAAAGTACATCATCAACGATGAGTATTTTATATTCTTGGGGGATTACTTTCATTTCCATGTTATAGGGGGAATATAACAGTTAAAAAATAAGAATCAATTATACACAATTTCTCTCGAAAAACTCAATCATCCTCACTAATCCTTCATCCAACTGAATCGTCGGTTGCCAACCTAACTTTTCTTTAGCCAACTTAATATCGGGTTGTCTTTGTTTAGGATCATCGTGAGGTAATGGTTTAAAAATGATTCGCGATTTAGAATGAGTCAGTTCGATGATCTTCTTGGCCAGATCTAAAATAGTAAACTCGTTAGGGTTACCAATATTAACCGGGCCGATAAAGTCATCTGCAGAGTTCATCATCCGAAGCATTCCATCAATCAGGTCGTCGATATACTGAAAGCTACGCGTTTGAAGTCCGTCTCCATAAATCGTTATATCCTCATTTTTTAAAGCTTGCATGATGAAATTAGAAACAACTCTTCCATCATTTGGGCACATACGAGGACCATAAGTATTAAAAATACGAATAATTTTTATACGCACGTCATTTTGTCTATGATAATCCATGAACAACGTTTCCGCACATCTCTTCCCTTCGTCGTAACACGAACGTATGCCTATCGGATTAACATTACCCCAATAGGACTCCGGTTGAGGATGAACAGTTGGATCACCATAGACTTCGCTCGTAGAAGCTTGAAGAATTTTAGCATTAAGCCTTCTAGCTAAACCAAGCATATTGACAGCTCCCATCACAGAAGTTTTAATCGTCTGTATAGCGTCATGTTGGTAATGAATGGGAGAAGCCGGACAAGCTAAATTATATATTTCGTCAACTTCAGCAGCGTAGGGATAAATGACATCATGACGAATCATTTCAAATCGATGATTATCCATCAGATGTTCTATGTTTTTCTTTGAGCCGGTAAAATAGTTATCAAGACACAAGACTTCGTGACCGTCATTGATCAAGCGTGTGCACAAATGAGAACCTATAAAACCAGCTCCCCCACTTACTAGGATTTTTTTCATATAAAGTTCTATACAGATTATAGATATTAAGACTCTTTTATATATACAAATATATATTATATTATTATAATACACAAGCATAGAGTATACTTATTTAACTTTAATGTAAATAATGAATAAGAATACAAAAATCATAAAAAAGATAAAACAAAGAAGAATGCATTCTACTCACCAGCCCTCAGAAAAAGCTGAATGGAATTCAAAAACAGACCAACACTCTAGTAATCAACAAAATAAACATTTACGGATATTCAGAGAGACTGAAATCTTTATCTGCAAACAAGTCGGCTAAGCCAGAGATTTGTTTAAGTCGAAGCAATTCATCTCTATCCATTCCAACATTTTTCATGATCCATTGATCGGAAACTCCAGACTTATCAAGCTCCGCAATAATATGGCACATCAACTCGATGCTATGCGTACCTCTAGCCCGATTATGACGAATGGTAGAACTCATCCGACACGACAAATCTTTATCGATAACCACGACCGGAAGTAATCCTTTTTCACGCAAGAAAAGACGTTCCGAATTCTTCAAGATTTGATAACGATGAAATCCATCGACCAAGATATATTTATCCTCCTTCTCGGAATAATAACAGACACAAGGCATCGTAAATCCATCCTCCCAAATAGAAAGTTCAAGAAGCTTCATTTCCGGAGGAGCCATGACATTCGGATTGTAGTCATTGGCATAGACTTTCTCAACGGGCACCGCTTTTACGTTATACACCGGACTTTTAATTTCATTCATGACATCATTAATTTATATTGTTCCATAACAAGCTGTCGTTGATCCATCTCTGCTTTAGTGGGAGAAAAGCCCATATATTTACAAGCATGATCGTTCTTCAAGATACAGATACACATCCGCTTATAAGTCGGTATCTCCCTAAACTCAGGAATATTAATATCTTCAATATACTCCATGCGAACAGGTTTCTTCTGGGTCTTATAATTTGTTTTATCCATGACGATAATGTGCACTCCCGCCTTAATCAACTTTTCGATGGTCTCTTCCCCTAAACATCCTCCTTTATTTCGCCAGAAGTTCACGCTTACAGTAAACTTTTGAAGGTAATTTCTACGTATTCGTTCCGGAAGTGTCGACAATAGGAAATACATAAACTCACGCCATGTATACCCCTCTGGAAGCTTAACGGATTGCCACCCCATAGCATGCGTTTTACCATACAGCCCGGCAAAATTAACACCATTCACACGGCCAATCATCTTTCCCCAAGTATATGGATCAATGGCTTTATAAAGTGATAAACTCTCTTGTCCTTCATTAATGAACGGACTAGCGACACGCTGTTTCTCCAAACTAACTCCGGCGCGATAATACAAATCATATAAAGAGTTATAATCCCACTTAAACTTGCCATTGGCCACCCAGACATCGGTTGTCTTCCAATCGTAGATCGGATAAACATTATAAATATCATTTCCAACCTTCGAAGTCCACTTATATTTATGGTACATAAACTGCCGACGATTGGCATGAATACACCTCCAACGATTTAAACTTTCTTGGGTACGTATGCCTATCAAGCAACACGTACGAACAGCATCCTGCTTGTCGTGAAACCATTTTGCAAAGCGTAATTGGAATTCATAATCCCACATCTGAGCATTAAAAAATGGAAAAGAGTCCGACGTCAGAGCTTCTGGCGGACGTTCTCTAACCCACAACTCCTCCTTACTCTCATCCCAAGGACGCCAAAAAGCTTGATACATGGAAGTACACGTCCCGACCTTAAAGGGTACACACACGCGATAAACCTCTAAAATATCTCGATTATCCTCGAGTATCCGGTCAACATAATCCACAGTCATTTTATACTGCACCTCATAATCGAGATGAAGCACTCCAATCCGAGTCGACAGTTTGTTTCGACGAACATAGTCAATGCAAAGATTTAGGAGTACCCCGCTATCTTTACCTCCGGAAAAAGAGACATAGATATTATCAAACTCCTTAAAAACAATGTCTAATCTTTTTTGGGCAAGATCGTAAACATTTTGAGGTCTATTTGTTTTGTTCATCATAGTATTATCGTATTTGTGGTGCCGTAGTGAAAAGCGTGATCTATCTTTGCATCTTCACATAGCGTTTCCATTCCTTGACCACCGAAAAACCGTGTTTCTCAAAAATAGGGCGATCCGGTATTTGGGTGACTGAAATCAAATTTTTACAATCCTGCATTTCATAAATCGCAGAAGCGAGTAATAGAGTCATCGTTTTCTGTTTTTGATTATCTGCAACATAATAATTATTAATGATCCCCTTCCCATTTCGTCTTTCTATTGGGAAAAAACCTTTTACACACTCCTCTTCAACAGCAATAAACCAGACAAAATCGCTTGAGGTTCTAAACGGATAATTATTATTGGCACTGATGACAGAAGGATTCATCACCAAGGGAGCAACTAACTGATACAACTCGGGGCTTTCACCACTCAATCTAACAATCTGCATCATAATAAAAATAATGGATAAATAGTTTTGTCTTTCAAATATAGATCAGGACACAATGTAGCAATTATGATATACAAACAGGAATAAAACAACTATTTTTTTATATAATTTCATAAATTAATATCAATTTCACAATATTTTTAGTTTATGAGATGACACCAAAGTAAAAAAGAGAATAGCGAACCATTACCATTCAAAGGATGTTATAATAACAAATCATTTTAGTTTAAGTTATGGAATCATCAATGGTTGTCAATGGTTTTCTGCCCGTTTTCTTATGTGGAATTTTCGGTGCTTTTTTAGGAGAATTATTTAAATGGTACAGAATACGTGAAAGCAAAGAACTCCCAGAATATGCACGTTCTCCTGCCTATTGGATAGTAACAGGTTTAATCATTCTTTCTGGAGGCGTATTGGCCATTTTGTATGGAACAGAACAAGTAAATGCCATACTTGCCTTGAATATAGGGATCACTTCCCCCTTGATTATTCAAAGTGTAGCCCGTATGGTTCCGGAGTCGGCTACCGCCTCTAAGGAAACGACACCTAAACAGACTGGAAAAAAAATAAAAAGGCTATTGGGATCACAGTCCTACATCTACAATATAGAGAAAGATGTTTTACCAGACAATGGGTCTATTGATCTTTCGAACGAACAATTTATCGAAAAACCCGTAAAGAAGACAATACATCGTTTCTTATCTCACTAAGGAGCAACCGTTTCAAGGGCTAACAGTCAATCTTATTAAAGTATCGTATGAAAGAGTATATCATTAAGATTTGGAAGTTCTTAAGTTATGATATTTGGCGAATCACCGAAAAAGAGGTCACCAAAAGGACGTTCATGCTCTATTATATTGTCAAGATGTTCTATCTCAGCATTCATCGTTTTAGAAAGAATCAAATCACCAATAAAGCGGCCGCGTTGACTTATAGCACCTTGCTCGCTATCGTCCCCATGCTAGCGCTATTATTTGCCATAGCCCGAGGATTAGGAATTTCGGAACATCTGGAACAAGTGATTAGAACGTTCTTTACAGGTGATAAGTTAACTCTTGATACTCTATTAAATTTCGTCGATTCATATTTGAGTCACACAAAAAATGGCGTCTTTATCGGTGTTGGGCTCATTCTTTTCCTGTGGACTATTCTAAACTTAATTAGCAATATTGAGGATACCTTTAATCAGATTTGGGAAGTTAAGAAAGGTCGTTCGATGTTTCGGAAAGTGACCGACTATTTTTCAATGTTGCTCCTTATGCCCATCTTTATAGTCACCTCAAGCGGATTGTCTATTTTCATCAGTACAACGGTGGTTAAGCTTGAACACTTCATGCTTCTAGGTCCCGTTGTAAAAACATTGATCCATCTGATTCCTTTTGCCATAACTTGGCTGATGTTTACGGGACTTTACATCTTCATGCCCAACACGCCAATCAAATTCAAGCATGCTTTCATTTCAGGTCTACTAGCAGGGTCGCTCTATCAAATCTTTCAATACTTATACATCCACGGTCAGATTTGGGTATCAAGCTACAATGCTGTCTATGGTAGCTTTGCCGCCTTACCTTTATTCTTGATCTGGCTTCAAATTTCGTGGACCATCTGCCTATTCGGTGCCGAGCTGACTCATGCCAAACAGAACATTCATCTCTTCAGTTTTAACAGAGACACCCAACAGATCAGTCGACGGTATCGAAAGTTTATATCCATACTCGTTTTATCGGGCATTGTCAAGCAGTTTGTCGAAAACAAACCTCCATATAGCACAGAACAGATCACACAGAAATATCAGCTACCGATGAGGTTGACCAATCAGATTATACAAGAGCTGCAAACCATAAATCTCGTGAACGAGATCGTATCCGATCAGAAAAGTGAAAGCACTTGTTACCAACCCGCCATGGATCCTTCTCAGATCACTCTCGGCTTATTGTTAGAACGATTAGAAACCCATGGTTCCGAGAATTTCAAAGTAGACAAAGATAAATTATTCAATAAAGAGTGGAGCACCATTGCTTCATTGTTGGACCATTTTCATGAGAAAGCCAATCAAATCTTACTCAAAGACTTATAAAATGACACCGTTGAAACTTATAGACTCAGTTTCCACGCTTTCGCATCATAAGTCGATTCGATTCGATGTTCAACCTCATCGGGCAATTCCGGAAAGAAATCCAGTTGAGTTTTTTGTTCAACCTCATCAACCGAACAGGCATACGAAAACATCGGATGATTACCGGATTCATTCTTATAGATAAATCCAATCGCCTTAGATCGTCCATTGAGGGACGCAATCACTTTAAAGAAAGCATCAGGCACGGCAACATGACGTTTCCCGATCGAACGATACCCCTTTTTATAAAAGATAGGGCCACAAACCACATAGATCGAACCCTCTTGACGTGCCCAAGAGCGACAAGCTTCCTCTAATTCCTTCCAATCCCCACGATTCAGGTTATGATTCTGTGGACAAATATTGGTCATATAAAAGCTCTCTGCCATCGCCTTCTTATTCCATCGATTATCTCCTGCGGGACACATGTGCCCTCGGTCAAAATGTGCTCTCTTATAATCGTCTGTCGTTACCGGATCATCCAAATCGGGGTCCGGTAAAAAGCGATTGGTACGACTACAACGTTCAACCAAACGCTCGGGAGTGAGCTTCCAAGCCACCCAATTGGGTACCTTAAGATCTGCATTATAGGACACCATATACCCTTTGCGGCAAAAAACTTGTTCGTGTTCTGTGAGTAAAGAACGAGGTCGTTCAATAGATTTTATCGTATCATTAGAAGAAACCTTACTTTGTGTTCCAAAAACACCTTTAGGCGAGAAACATTCCGCTAAAAAGATGAGAAGAACAAATATCCCTAATGTATAAGCGACTTTTTTTACTTTCATAAAGCCAAATTAAATAAAAATTCCTTTTCTATAAATTTGATACAAATTTATATTCTCTTTTTGGTTTAACTCTTCAAAAACAAATAAAATATCGTATTATTTCGTATTTTTGACCTTTAAATATTTTTTCAAACCTTATAACCATGACAAAAAAGAGACAAATCCCCCATACCTATGTAATTATCTTTTATATCATTTTATTTTGTGCTGCACTCACCTGGATCATTCCCGGTGGAAAATATATCGAACAAACAGATGCACTCGGAGAGAAAGCGCTTGTTTTCCAACAAGTTCCAAGTGTGCCACAAACGTGGCAAGTCTTTGCTTCCTTTTTTAAAGGTTTTGTCGACAAAGCCGATATTATTGTCTTTATCCTCATCATTGGGGGAGCCTTTTGGATCGTCAACGACAGTAAAGCGTTCGATATCGGTACGATGAGTTTCCTTAGAAAGGCCAAAAAGATGGAATCACACCCTCTGCTACGAAAGGTTGGCGTCAATAACTTCATCATAACGGCCATCATGCTCCTCTTTAGTATTTTCGGAGCCGTATTTGGCATGAGCGAAGAGACTATCGCCTTTATTATCATCTTGGTACCAATGGCCATAACGATGGGATACGACTCCATCACAGGCGTCTGTATGGTTTTTGTAGCTGCAGGATTGGGTTTTGCCGGTGCTATTCTAAACCCCTTCACCATCGGCATTGCACAAGGGTTGGCTGGTCTGCCTCTCTTCTCCGGCATTGAATATCGACTCTTTTGCTGGATCGTGATCAACCTCTTTGGTTTCACCTATATCCTACGTTATGCCAATCGGGTGAAGCGAAATCCAAAACTCTCTCCGGTATACGAAGAAGATCAATATTGGCGGGAACTACATGCCGACCAGACCCTGGAAATTAAATTCTATACCCCAAAAGTGGCTTGGAAAAGTTACTACTTTATTGTCGTTCTACTTGGCCTATTCAGTTCCTTCTATCCACTCACCACCTTAACCATTGGAAATGCAAAAATCGAGCATCTCCCCATCCTCCCGATGCTTTCAATTCTTTTTCTGATCACATCGTTCTTTGCACTAAAGAAGTCGGTACATATCTATATTTTAAACCTACTCTTCTTTACAATCTTTTTCCTCATTGTCGGGGTCATGGGCTACGGATGGTATATCATGGAAATCTCAGCGCTCTTCTTTGGTCTGGGATTAGCCTCGGGTATAGCCAACGATAAAAGTCCAAACGATCTGGTACGTTTATTTATGGAAGGAAGCAAAGACATCCTATCCGCAGCAATGGTTGTTGGATTGGCCGGAGGAATCATTGTCATCCTCAAAGAAGGCATGATCATTGATACCATCTTACACAGCATGGCACAAGGAATGACCGACCTGGGAAATGTAGCCACAGTCGGAGTGATGTACGTCATTCAAACCTTGATCAACCTTGTGATCCCTTCAGGCAGTGCTAAAGCTGCACTTACCATGCCTATTATGGCCCCATTTTCCGATATTATCGGTCTTTCAAAACAAGCCACGGTCATGGCCTTTCAATTTGGCGACGGATTTACCAACATGATAACCCCAACCTCAGGCATTCTCATTGCAGTGTTGGGAATTGCCCGTATCCCATACGACAAATGGTTTAAATGGGTTTGGAAGTTTATGCTGATGCTCATTTTGCTGGGTTTTATTCTGCTGATCCCAACAGTGGTTCTTCAGATGAATGGTTTTTGATTTGGTCAACAAGGTTTATTTCGATTTTCTGATTGACCAATGAGATAAAACCAGATCTTAAAATAGCCCGATTAGCAAAGGAGCATAGAGCAGTCGGATTCATCGGACCAAATAGGACACTTTATACATACGAGAGTCGAGTTTCGCCAATCCTCAATTTGCGAAACTCGACTCTTATACTACCCAATAGAGACACTCTCACACCAAATTAATCGATAAACGAGGAACTCTATATGATTCTCTTAGCGGTCTACTATTCAATATCCCAGATACCGGAAGTAAATTCTAATTCAACTAAAGCCACATGATATTGATACAACGTTTCAATATATTGAGCCCGAACATCATCGAACGTGCGCTGAGCATTCAAAACATCCAATAAAGCAATCTCCCCACGATTATAACTATAAATCTCGCCTTTTAAAACCTCTTTTGCTTGTTCGAGCAGTCCGCTTTTAAAATGTTTCAACTGCTTAAAGAGGGATTGAAACTGATAATAAGCCTTCATCACCTCCGTCCGCACTTGCAAACGAGCCTGCTGATAATCGGTTTCCGCTTGTAAAGCTCGGAATTTTGCAGCACGAACAGCCCCATGGTTCAATGCCGAAAACTTTAAAGGAAAAGCAACGCCAACCGTAACCGAATTAAATTTCGGTGCCGGAGCCTCCATATTACGCACCTGATTGTTATGGCCAAGTGCTACCGATAAATCCACATCCGGCATTCGCTCTCTACGAGTTGCAATCACTCCCCGATAAGCCACCTCTGTATTTTTCTGCGCAACAACAAGGTCCGATCGATAAGCGATGGCGTGAGTCATCAACTCATCTAAGGAAAAGAATCGTTCCGTCGCTTTTAGCTCCCCCTCAGGCACAAAAACCGTATCATTCGACATCCGTCCCATCATCATATCTAAAGCAGCATAACCATTTTTAAGTTCCGTTTCAGCCTGCAAAACTTCATTATACATGATCCCTGCTTCTAGTCTTGATTGAGCAGCCTCAACCTCCATGATCTTTCCGGTGAGCAACCGCAAGCTATCGGACACCGCCAAATCATGCATGCTACGATAAGCATCTCTTTTGACAGCCAATAGCTGTTTTTTCATCAAGACCTCATAGTAAGCCACCGTTGCATCTGCCCGAAGATGACGAAAATAATCTTCGAGCAAAGCCTCTGTCCACTCACTTTCACTTTGTTTGAGGCGGATAACTGCCCCACGCTTACCGAGCGATAAAGTTTGCGTGAGTCCCACCTCATAACTCTGTCCCATTTGCAGGGTCCGATCTTGGTTGTTTGCATATTCAAACGACAGCTGAGGATCATTAAAAACCTTAGCGGCCACCACATCAGCCTTGACTGCACTCACATTCAGTTTCTGAGAAGCATAACCCAGATTTCCTTCAACAACCCGTGTCAAATAATGACTATAAGTCAGCGGACAAACCGTTTGACCTTGGACCAAAAGGGTACAAGTCAAACCTAATATTAGTAAACTATATTTTTTCATACGTCAATTATAATTATGAACCTACATTAGTTTAACGAAACGTCCTTAATGATTGTTTTTCAACAAAGACATTTTATCAAACCTCTTTCATCAAGCCTTTTTCATCGAACGATTTCATTAAACAGTTTTATCAAAGTGGTGTCATCCAACAGTTTCATCACGCTCAGAAAAATCCTTTTCACGATTGGCAGCACATTCCCGCTCTTCCACTCGTTTTTCCATTAGATAATAAAGCGACGGCAACATGTATAAAGTAATGATCGTTGCAAACAATAGTCCATAGACAATCACCGTAGCCAAAGGTCGCTGCACATCCGATCCAATTCCCGTTGACAAAGAAGCCGGAAAGAGTCCAAGAATAGCCACTGTTGCCGTCATCAAGATCGGTCGAAAACGATGACGTGTTCCGATAATCACGGCCTCTCTAAGTCCTTTACCTTGAAGACGTAACTGATTAATATGCGAAATCATAATCACCCCATTCTGAATAGCCACTCCAATGAGCGCGATAAACCCAACCGCCGAAGAAACGTTCAACGTCATCCCTCGTACATTAAGCGCCAACATGCCACCAAACAGAGCCAAGGGGACAATAGACATCAGCAATGCCGCCTGTCTGAAACGCCCTAAAGCGCCAAACAACAAGAGCAACATCAGTCCCAAAGCCAACGGAACCACCAATCCCAAACGCGCATAAGCACGATTTTGATTCTCAAACTGTCCCGCCCATTTCAGATGAATCGCCTCATGATCGTATCGCACTTGATGCGCAATTGCCCGATTTGCTTGATTCAAGAAAGAGGTCAGGTCAACTCCACGAAGGTTGACATGCACCGTTAAGTGACGTTTGTTCATCTCTCTCGAAATCGTACTCGCTCCCGTCGTCATCTTCACATCGGCCACCTGACTGAGTGGGATTTTAGCTCCCGAACCGGAAGTCAGCAACAGACCGCCAATCCGATCGGGGGTATTTCGACTCTCTTCATTAAAGCGACAAATCACATCATACGACTTACTCCCCACAAAGATTTGCGACACTGCCTTACCACCGATAGCCAGTTCGATCAAGTCCGACACATCCGACACATTCAGTCCGTACTGCGCCATCCGCTCACGGTTCACCGCAATCTGAAGCTGAGGCATCGGAGGTTCCTGATCGATAGCCACATCGGCAGCACCGGGAATGTTCTTAATGACTTTTTCAACCTCCTCAGCCACTCTTCGCGTCTCATCCAAATGATCCCCATAAATCTTAATCGCCAAATCACTATGTGCTCCGGCAATCTGATCCATCACCATATCAATGATCGGTTGCGAGAAGCTATACGTATAGCCCGGCAGACAACTCAACGAATCGTTCATCGCTTCAATCAGTTCCGCTTTCGTTCGTCCACTCTCCCAAGTATCATAAGGCTTCAACCCCACGGCACACTCTACGTGCGACAACGAGAAAGCCTCCGCCCCCTCATCATCCCGTCCCACTTGAGTCATCACATACGAAACTTCCGAGAACTTCGAGACTTCACGACGCAACTCCTCGCCCATCTGTTTCGATTTCTCGATAGAAATACCCGGAGGCAATTGCACCTGAATCCAAATCGCCCCCTCATCAAGCGGCGGCAAGAAATCCTTACCCACCAAAACGCTCAGTCCCCCTGCTAAAAGAAGAATGACCGCCAAAGACGACAAGACCAATTTGTGTCGATCTAAAATCTTAACCACCTGAGCATGATAAACCGTCGACAAGCGCTCCAACCAACGGTTATGATAAATCTTCCGAGGCTGACGATAGGCCATATAAGCCAATCCCGGAATTAAGAACAACGCCACGGCCAAAGCCCCTAGCAACGCATAACCTACGGTGTAAGCCATCGGGGTAAACAACTTACTTTCGATATGTTCGAAAGCAAACAACGGCAAATAAGCCGTAATGATGATCAACGTCGAGAACAAAATCGGACGTCCCACCTCTGCCGTACGTCCCAACAACGAAGCCTCACTCAGCTTTTCCGTCGGGTGACGTTCCCGCTTCTTCAGAATGGTCTCCATCATCACAATCGCCCCATCGACTAGAATACCAAAGTCGACCGCCCCCAGCGAGAGCAAGTTAGCCGGAATATTGGTCAGATGCATCAACACAAAAGCGATGAGCAAAGCCAGAGGAACAGTCAATGCCACCAACAAGGCCCCTCGCCAACTTCCCAAAAAGACGATCAACACCAAAACGACCAAGATCATCCCCTCGAGCAACGTATGCGAAACCGTATGAAGAGTCGTC
This sequence comes from Bacteroides sp., assembly GCA_047975405.1. GTDB lineage: Bacteria > Bacteroidota > Bacteroidia > Bacteroidales > Bacteroidaceae > Bacteroides. The sequence continues at coordinate 120,023 of JBKEDO010000045.1, read as the reverse complement.
TCAACCAAGTTTGTCCGATCCATGAACGCGTGAATCCGCGTCCCCTTAGGCAGCACCTCCCGATTCAACTCCTCGACCGCTTGATGCACCCCCTCAAGAACCACCGACGGATTTTGTCCCCGGAGCATTTGTACAATCCCCTCGACGCCATCGGAGTAATGGCAAGAATCATCATCAAAACCCAGCACCCCCTTCCGTTCAAGACTCCCATACTTCAGTTTGCCGATATCATTCAAATAGACCGGAACGCCATGATCGGTCTTCAGCACAATCGTTCCCAGATCGTCCAAATCCTTGACCAATCCGATGCCACGGACCACATAACTCAAATCACCACGAGTAAGCATACTCCCCCCTGAATTGACATTATTGTGTTCAATCTTATCCGTCACATCGGCTAGTGAAAGCCCGTACTCCTCCATCTTGCGAGGATCGATCTCAATCTGGTATTGAGTGGTGATTCCCCCATAATTACTCACGTCGGCCACGCCGGTGACCTGCTTCAATCGTGGAATAATGACCCATTTATGCAAATCGGTCATCTCCCGCAAACTCAAACTGTCACTTTCAATCACATAACGGAAAATCTCCCCCGTAGGAGAAGTCAGCGGATTCAATCCCGGCACCGCCCCATAAGGCAATTCCACATCCACCAACCGTTCCTGTACCCGTTGTCGAGCCCAATAATCGTCCGTTCCATCCTCAAAGACCAAGATCACCGTACTCAGTCCAAAAGTATTCTTACTTCGCATCACCTTCACCCCCGGCAAACCGTTCACCGCATGCTCAATCGGGATCGTGATCTGCTGTTCGATCTCCTCAGCCGCCAATCCCGGCACCTGCGTCACAATCTGCACCGTCGTATCGGCAATATCCGGATAAGCATCCACTGCCAATTGCGTCCAAGAATAATAACCAATAACCGCTAAAAAACAAAACACCACGCACATCAGTCCCCGACGATGTAACGCTAAATTCATTAATTTCCTCATCGGTTCATTCCTCAACGTGCCTCAATAAAATAAAACGCCCCATCAGTCACCACCTCTTCACCAGGCTGCAACCCGGAAGCCACCACCGTTCGATCACCATCAGTCATCAGTGTTGTGATCTCCCGTTTCAGATAACGTCCGTTGCCTAAAGCCAAAAGGACAGATTGACGATCCTTCTCTTGCAGAATAGCCGACGTGGGGATCAAGATGCTACGTACCGCATCTCCGGTCAACATCACCGTACCATACATACCCGGTTTCATCAGACGACTCTGATTCTCACATTCAATCAGAACCTCCACGGCCCGCGTCTCCTCATTCAAGAGCTCTCCGACATGATAAATCTTCCCGGGCAACTGTTTTCCGGGCATCGCCACCAATTCCACTTGCACCTTCTGAAGGGCATTAATGAGCGACAAGTCCTTCTCCTTCACGTTTGCAACGACCCAAACCTTATTCAAATCGGCCACAAGCGCTATCGGTTCGGCATCGTCTTTCATGTACTGTCCCATAACGATATTATTGCTCACCACCTCACCATCGATCGGCGAGCGGACAATCAGCGGTCGCCCCAAGACCAACGTCTCCGGATCGATCTGAAACACCTTCAAAGCAGCCAAAGCATTCTCATAATCCTTCTTCTTAAGCTCATAATTCACCTCAGCCTCTTCAACCTCTTTCTGAGCCCCCACTTTATGGGCAAATAAATCTTTCTCTCTCTTCAAACTTTTCAAAGCCAAACTCATCTCCTGCTTAGCCTGATAATAATTCTTTCCCGTCTCAAAGAAATCAGGAGAGCTGATCTCAAAGATCGGACTTCCCTTTCTCACCTTTTGTCCCAGTCGCACAAACGACCGTACAATCCGTCCGCTAAACGGCGATGCAATCGCGGCATAATTTGTAGGAATCGCCTTGACGACTCCCGAAGTGGCGAAAGTGGTCTGATGTAATTCTTCAGTCACTCTCATGATCTTTATTTTTTTAGCAATCGGCGAATTTTGTTCCACTAAGATCGTGTCCCCACTCGTTGCAAATTGCTGATCGTCTTTTTCAGTTTTTGATGGGGTACACGAGAAACACACCATACCTGAAAGGCACAGTATTACTAACTTTTTCATGTCTTTTTATTTTATGATAGATATGATAAATATGATAGATATGATAGATATAAATGAACGATTCCGAATCCTCACTCGAGCATCCGGTAAAACTTGTAAGAAAAAAAATGTTAGAAAGTTAGCAGGGAGGTGCACGCAAAAAATGAAAACAGATCCGGCGATCGAATAAAGTGTTTGGACGAGAAACATAAATCACATACAAGCAAATGAGAAGACCTACCGCCCAAAGCAATGGAGAAGAAAAGAACAAGACCAAAGCATTAAACAAGGCAACAGTCTCCAGCTCTTCACCGGTATGTGTATGATGCCCACCCGGTATATAAGGATGCGAATGTGTGATCGAATAGGTCTGAAAGATATGGGTATGAATAAAAGACGTGTTGGCCGTATAGTAATATAAAAATAATATTACCAACAACCAACGACCCATATTTCGCAAAGCCTTTTTCATACTAAGCGGCAAAAGTACAAACTTTCGCGCAACTAGAACTTAAGAATGCATTTAAATGACTCCTCGAATGCGAATTATTTCACCAATGTCAACTCACCCGTCAATGAATCCATCACAAACCCATAAACGTCTATATCCTTCGGAATCAGTGGATGACTCTTGATCGTCTCGACCGTTCCCTTTACCGATTCGGTGGCGTGTCCAAATCCGCCCAACCACGAATTAAAGTCAATACCGCAATAACGCATCATATCGATGGTCTCCGCACGCACCCCACGCTGTTTCATCTTCTCAATGATCTGTTCACTATTCATGTGACAAGCCCCGCAGTCGGAATGTGCCACAACAAGAACGGTCTCTACACCAAGTTCATAAATAGCCACGAGCAAACTCCGGATCACACTCCCAAACGGGTGTGAAATGACCGCTCCCGCGTTTTTGATGATCTTGACATCACCGTTTTTAAGTCCCATAGCAGCCGGCAACAACTCCGTCAGCCGTGTGTCCATACACGATAATACAGCTATTTTTTTGTCCGGAAACTTTGTTGTGGCATACTTCTTATATCCTCCATTCGCTACAAACGACCGATTAAACTGAAGTAATTCGTCTATCACCATAATTGTACTCTTGTTCGTTAAGGATTGATAGGCAAATATAAAAAAGTTCACGGAGTTAAAAGGCTTCAAAGTTTGCCATCTTTAAAAACATTTCACAAAAAGTGTTAACTTTGTCGGCCGAATGATACGATATAACTGAATGAAGCCACTTTATCTCATGAAAACACGCCAATTGATCAACGTATTCCCATTAATCATGGTTCTGCTTACCATGTTACTGCCACTCCATGCTTATGCCAACCAGAACGGTTATAACCAAAGCATATACCAGAAGCAGTTGGAAGCTCTCGACCAACAAATAGAGATTAAAGTGTCTTATGAAAACGAGAAAAAAGAGTTGATCTCCAAGCTTCGGCAACAATTACACGCCTATAAGCCCACAAATAGGGTTTACTATCGACTATATACCGATCTTTTTCAAGCCTATCGCTCTTATCAGTCCGATTCAGCCTACTACTTTGCAGGGCAAATGCTCGAATATGCGCGCAAACTCAATCAAGAATCCGATCATCAGGGATGCGATCGTCAGGGACGCGATTATCAAGGAGTCAATCATCAGGGACCCGATTATCAGAAGTCCGATCGTCAAGACCTCATTGCCGATTCCAAGATCGCTTTAGCATTCAGCTGCATGTCGGCAGGATTATTTAAAGAAGCCGACGAACTATCCGAATCCATATCACCCGAGGGACTGTCGACAAATGCATTAATCAAACTCTATCTCTTCCGATTTACACTCAATATCGATATGGCCAATTACTCCGGAGTAGAGCCTTTCCTGAGTCGCTACAAACAACAAGCCCTACTCTATTACGATAAGCTCACAGCCCTTCATCCCCAAAAGAGTGATGAACTTCTCGTTGCGCAGATCCAATGGTATCAACTCAACGGACAGTATCAAAAAGCCATACGCTTGGCCAAAGAAACCCTAAAAGTAAAAGCGTTAGATCGGCATACCCAAGCCATTGTCTCCTCCATTCTAGGCTTCTGTCTTCTCATGGAGCAACAAGACGATGAAGCCATCATCTATTTCGCCTCAGCAGCCATCGCCGATCTTCAAACGGCCACCAAAGAGACCTCCGCCATTCGTCAGTTGGCAGAACTACTCTACCGAAAAGGCGATCTATCACGTGCTTACACCTATTCTCGCTTAGCACTGAGCGATGCCAACTCTTATAATTCTCGATTCAGAAAGATTGAGATTGGACATATCCTGCCCATCATCGAGACCGAACGCTTCAATATCGTCAAACAACAAAAAAACGAGCTCTTACTCTTCGCCATCATCATCACCACGCTCGGTCTTCTCTTCATGTTGGCCTCTTTTATCATTTTACGTCAGAAGAAAAAGCTAAAAGCCGACCAAGTCTTAATCTCAGCACAGAATAAAGCCCTTTTAGCCTCGAACGACAAGATTAAAGATGCCGATCGCATCAAAGATGAATATATCGGTTATTTCTTTACCACAAATGCCCAACATTTAGAAAAACTGGAAGAGTTTCAACGGTTAGTGATCAAGCACATCAAAAGCCGAAAATTTGAGGAACTGATTCAGCTCGCCGATGCCGAAGAGTTGGAAAAAGAAAGAAAAGATCTATTCACCTTGTTCGATCAAATCTTCCTCCGCCTATTCCCCAACTTCGTTGTACACTATAATGCGCTCTTTGCTGAAGAAGACCGTCTTCAGCTACGTGGCGATCAACCTCAGCTTCCTCCCGAAGTTCGTATCTTTGCACTCATCCGCTTGGGTATTACCGGCAATGAGCAGATCGCTAAATTCCTCCATCTATCGGTTTCGACCGTTAAGAATTATAAGACAAAGGTCAAGAACAAATCGATCATCAACAACGAGCTTTTCGAGGAAAAAATCAGTGCCATAGGATGGGACTAAACACAACGATTGCGTACTCCATTAATAAGCCGTCATTAATCGATTAGGCGCGGCAATTAACGACCGATTAATGCCGTTTATTCACTGTTCCAGTTTCATTTTTTGAGCCCTCGTTCGAGGGCTCATGGGTTTTCCTTCGAGGGCCGAAGAGCCTTCGAACGAGGGCTCAAGAAATAGAGCTTCCTGAATCGATTAAACAAACTGCGTCATCGAGTAAAGACACGTTGCCATCGGTTAAGTAGACTATGCCGCCAATTAAATAAACTTCGCCATTGGTTAAATAAACTTCGCCATTATTTAAGTCAACTGCGCCAATGGTAAAGTAAACTTTCCATTAGTTAAGTCAACTTTGCTATCAGTTGATAGAAACTTAAAACGATTCAATAACGGCATCTGAAAGATCTATTCAGCGTATTTGGAGGTCAGATCAGTGTCTCTAAAGATCATATCAACGTACTTGAAGGTCACACAAGCGTACTTTTTCAAGCCCTATAAAGAAACACAAAACCCTCTCCTACAAATAGATAACAAAACCAAACGTCACAATAACCGTACATTCTGGGTCCACCTCCTTTTCGCCTCCTTCGTATTGCCATACATTTGTCCATCGAATCAAATAAAAACAACCATTCAACGATCGCCATGATGTTGAATTTTCTATTAACTATTAAACGATGTACAATGAAAAAAGCAATCTTGCCTTTGTTATTTAACGTCCTCTTTATGCTTGTATCCGTATCGATTCAAGCACAAGGGCACTACACAGTTAAAGGCAAAATCTTCGACGAGAAAAACACCACCTTTCCGGCAGTGAACATTATTGAAGTAGGGACGACCAATGGGGTCACTTCCGATCTCGATGGAAATTTTACACTGCAAGTGAGTTCAGAACAAGCGAAAGTCCGTTTTAGTTTTATCGGTTATGAAACCATCGAGCTACCCGCCAATAAAATCGGTAAAAAAGTGATCTTGAAAGAAGATCAACAGATGTTGGCCGATGTCGTTGTAGTGGGTTATGGTTCGTTACGAAAATCGGATGTCACAGGCGCCGTAGCCACCATCTCCAACGACGATTTCAATAAAGGAGCAATGACCAATCCCTTACAACAAATTGCAGGAAAATCGGCCGGCGTATCGATCTCACAGGTCGGAAGCGAGCCTGGCACTGCCCCTACGGTACGTGTTCGAGGAATCACTTCTCTCATCGGTGGTAGCGACCCGCTAGTGGTGGTCGATGGTATTCAAGGCAATTTAGATTTGCTCAGTCAGCTTCCTCCGAATGAAATCGCATCGTTCGACATCCTAAAAGATGCCTCAGCAACAGCGATATACGGATCGCGCGGGGCAGCAGGAGTGATCTTGGTGACCACAAAGAAAAGTAAATCCGGCTCTTTCAATATTGAATATAACGGTACATTCTCAATCGATATGAATGCCAAACGCTTGGACGTGATGAATGCCGACGAGTGGAGAGCACAAAGCAAACGGTGGAATGTGCCGTCTTCGGCCGATCATGGAGCAAGTACCGATTGGTACGACGAGTTAACCCGTACCGGATATACTCAAAACCATAGCCTATCGATGAGCGGAGGGACCGATCATTTCAATTATCGCACTTCACTCTCAGCCATTTTACAAGACGGAATCGTCATCGGGTCGAACAATAAGAACTACATCGGACGGTTCCAAGCCACACAAAAAGCCTTAAATGATCGGCTAACTCTGACGGCCAACTTAAACGCGGCAACCATGAAGAATATCGGAAGTCCCCAAAGCATCGGTCGCGCAGCTTTTTCATCAAACCTGATCAGTAATGCTTATGTCAACCGCCCAACCGATCCAATCTTCGATGCAGAAGGTAACTACTTTACAGACATCAATGTCTTTCAATACATCAATCCGTATGCCGTTGCCAAAACAGTGGTCAACGAAAAGACCACCAACAACTTCTTCGGAAGCTTCAAGGCCGATCTGAATGTGACAAACGACCTCACAGTCGGCTGGTTCGGTAGCTGGAGAAAGGTAGACGCCACTAGCGGATATTATCTCCCATCAAAGTCGACTGTAGCTTACGCTATCGACAATCAAGGGGTTGCGAACATCGATAATGCACATACCGACGAAAAGTTGATGGATGTAAGTCTCCTCTACAAGAAGACACTAGGACATCATAACATCAATGCCACAGCCGTGTACGAATGGCAAAGACAGACGTACAACGGCAACTACACACAGATGAAAGGATTCATCAATGATATCACCACGTTCAATGCGTTACAACTGGGCGACTATAGCAAGATCAACTCAGGCGACATCAGTTCGTATAAGAACGACCGCACATTGATCTCTTTCCTAGCACGTCTCAATTATTCTTATCTAAACCGTTACCTGTTCACAGCCAGCATCCGACGCGATGGCTCTTCTGTCTTTGGAAAAGATCATAAATGGGGAAACTTCCCATCGGCTTCAGTAGCCTGGGTTTTGAGCGAGGAATCGTTCATGCGTTCGATCACCTTCTTGAATAGTCTAAAAGTTCGCGCCGGTTATGGTGTCACCGGTAATCAGCAAGGGCTCTATCCTCAATGTTCGCTCAATCTTGTCGGCGCAAACGGACAAACCTATTTTGGCGGAAAACAGATCACTAACTATGCGATCACACAGAACGGTAATCGTAATTTGAAATGGGAAACGCGTGAACAGTTCAACATCGGACTAGACTTTGCCTTGTTCAACAGTCGCCTGTCAGGATCAGTCGATCTTTATAGTGCTCAAACAAAGAATTTACTCTTCAACTACACCGTACCACAACCACCATACCCTTATGGCAGTGTCGTGGCCAATGTCGGTACCCTTTCCAATAAAGGTCTCGATATGAATCTGAATGTCCGACTCATCGAACGTCATGATCTTCATCTATCGGTCAACGGTAATCTCTCCTTGCTAAAGAATAAGGTGGTCAATCTTAACGGAAGCATCGATAATGTGCCTCTAAACACCATCAATGTTCCTTGGGGAACCAACAGTTATCTGATTGCAGGCAAACCTGTAGGCACATTCTATATTCTCAAGCATGAGGGAAAGACAGCCGATAAAGAAGAAACCATCGTCGATCGAGATAAGAATGGTTCTATTGATACCGGCAACACCAGTCCCGATCGATTCTATGAAGGATCGGCACTACCCACCTATACCTATGCTTTCTCTCCGGTATTGAGTTATAAGAACTTCGATGCTTCCATCCTATTCCGTGGATCAGGAGGAAATAAGATCTACAATAGTCTACGAGCAAACTTCAGCTACTTTGAGAACTTAGGAAAGTCGAACCTATTAAACAGTGCAACAGAGACCGATCTATACACCTCTAAATATGCTTCAGATCTTTGGCTAGAAGATGGTGATTTCCTTCGCTTAGACAATATCACTATCGGTTATCGCTTCAATACCAAAAAGATGAAAGGCATCGACGGGTTGCGCCTATCAGTGACTGCCACCAACTTGGCTTTGTTCACCAAATACAAAGGACTCGATCCGGAATTAAACTTTAGTGGAAGCAATGGATTCGGTTCGGACAATGGTATCTATCCACGCACACGTTCCATCTCAATAGGTATTAACGTTCTCTTTAAATAACCAGAAACAATCGAATAAAATGAAAAAAATAATCACAGCAATCTTTTTGACCGCGATCGGCTTACAAGGGTGTACCAATGTAAACGAACAGGTTTACGATAAATACGATTCCGATCAGTTTTATGCCTCCCCGGCAGGAGCCGATGTAGCCTTAGCCAATGTCTACTCACAGCTTCCGGGCAATTGGGGCGGTGTGGGTTACGCCGGCGCAGACAATGGCTGGTACGATCTAAACTGCATGTCGTCTGACGAACAGGTTGTCCCTCATCGGAATACCGGCGATTGGCAATTGGACTTCTCTCAGCTCTACCTCCGGAAGTTCCTTCCAAACCACGGTATCATTACCAATACGTGGAACTGGCTTTATGCCTCTGTCTTTAGAGCGAATCTAGCGATCGATCTTCTTGAGAAGTCGCATGCCGAAGCCTCAAAGATTTCCGAAGCCAAAGTGTTACGTGCCTTTTTCTATTATCTGTTGATGGACGATTTTGGTCATGTACCCTTCTACACCACCAACAACATCACAGTCGACAAGATGCCACAGAAGAACCGAAAAGAGTTGTTCACTTTCGTTGTCGACGAGCTTAAAGCGAACATCGAACAGCTATCGGCCACTAAAGGAGGCGACTATTACGGTCGTTTTAACAAATGGGCCGGATACGCTCTCTTGGCCAAGGTCTATTTGAATGCCGAGGTCTATACCGGCAAAGCCATGTGGGACGATTGTCTCAAAGCCTGCGATAAAGTCGCCGAGGGTGGATATAGCCTCCATTCGGGTGAAGCAGATAGCCGGCAACCGTTAGGTTCGAAATATTACGAACTTTTCGGTGATGTTTGTCCCGATGACGAAACCATCTTAGCCATTTATACCAAGGTAGACATCGTCGGACGAAACATCTTCACCGTACGAAGCTTTGGCGGAAATGACGGTACGCTTCTACTCGGATTTGGAGCATGGAATGGTACAGTCGTTCCGAGCGACTATGTCGAAAAGTTCGATGATCAAGATATCCGCAAGCGTCAGTTCCGTTACGGCAGTCAACCTTTCGGCCCTCAAAAGGATGGATTTATCCATTATTCATTGGCCATCGACAATCTCGACAATCCGGGAGCTGCACCGAATGCCGGGGCAAGAAATCAGAAGTTCTGGCCTGCTGCTCCCGCTCACAGTGGTGGAGCCTCAAACGATTTCCCAATCTATCGCTATGCCGACATACTACTGATGAAAGCAGAATGTCTGATCCATAACGATAAAGCAGATCTAGCCAAACCATTGATCGATGCCGTGAGAACTCGCGCCGGACTTCAGCCCTTAAGCCAACAACCCACGCTGACCGATCTTTATAATGAAAGAGGATTTGAATTGGCTTGGGAGGGTCATCGTCGACAAGATATGATTCGTTTTGGAACATTTACCAAGGCACATGGGCTAGTACCGGAAGTGGATAGTCATTTCACCCTCTTCCCAATCCCAACATCGGCCATAAATGCAAACACCAAACTCATACAAAACACGGGATATTAAACATGAAAGGTTAAATATAAAAGGTTAAATCTGAAAGGTTACATCTGAAAGATTAAACCACTGAGGTAAGATACTAAGGTAAGCTACTAAGTTAAACTACTGAATTAAGCTACTGAATTAAACCGTACTATTTTAGATCGGACTACCGTCTTTTTCTCAACAAAAGAGGCGGCAGTCTTGTTCTTTTAATCAATGATAAAAATGATATGAAAAAATTACTCTTTCTTTTCACTCTGCTGATCGCCATCACCTCTCAAGCTGTGGCGATCGATCTCCATTCGCCCGACGGCAAGCTGCTCCTCTCGTTCAACGTCGAAAACGGGGTTCCACGCTATGCCTTGCACTACAAACAACAACCCGTCATCAAACCTAGTCGACTCGGCCTAGAGCTTGTCAATGTCCCCAGTCTGCTCAACGACTTTGTACTGGCCGATAGCCGGCAAACCACCTTCGACGAAACTTGGGAACCGGTATGGGGTGAAACCAAAACCATACGTAACCACTACAACGAACTCGCTGTTACCCTCAACCAACCCTCAACCGATCGTCACATCCTCATTCGTTTTCGCCTCTATAACGACGGATTAGGGTTCCGCTACGAGTTCCCCCTGCAAAAGAACCTCAATTATTTCACCATCAAAGAGGAACGGACACAGTTTGCCCTAACGGGCGACCACACCGCTTTCTGGCTACCGGGCGACTATGATACTCAAGAATACAGCATCGTCACCTCTCCCCTCTCCGAGATTAGGAAACGGATGGATGGCGCGTTCTGCGATAATGCCACCCAAACGCCGATCTCAGCCACTACCGTACAAACCTCTCTCATGATGAAAACCAAGGAGGGACTGTACCTCAACTTACACGAAGCGGCTTTGGTCGACTATTCGTGTCTCAGCCTAACCCTCGACGATCGGAATATGATCTTTGAATCGTGCCTCACCCCCGATGCCATCGGCAATAAAGGTTACCAGCAAACCCCTTGTCAGTCGCCTTGGCGTACCATTATGGTAAGCGATGATGCTCGCGACATCTTGGCGTCGAACCTCATTCTTAATCTCAACGAGCCTTGCAAGCTCAAAGAGACGTCTTGGATCAAACCGATGAAGTACATGGGCGTATGGTGGGAGATGATCACCAATAGAAGCAGTTGGGCTTATACCGAATCGGGACCGATCAAAATCGACCAGATCGATTATTCAGAGGTCAAGCCTAGTGGTAAACATGCGGCTAACACGGCCAATGTGAAGCGTTATATCGACTTTGCCTCTGCTCATGGATTCGATGCATTGCTTGTAGAAGGCTGGAACATTGGTTGGGAAGATTGGATTGGCAACCAGAAAGACAATGTCTTCGACTTTGTGACCCCTTATCCGGATTTTGATGTGAACGAAATCGAGCGCTATGCCGCTTCAAAAAAGATCAAGATGATTATGCATCATGAGACCTCCGGGTCGGTACGCAACTACGAGCGACGGATGGACAAAGCCTATCAGTTTATGGTCGACCACCATTATCCCGCCGTAAAAAGTGGGTATGTCGGTAACATCCTTCCCCGCGGCGAACATCACTTCGGACAATGGATGGTGAATCACTACCTCTACGCCGTCACTAAAGCGGCCGATTATCGTCTGATGGTCAATGGTCATGAAGCGATACACCCCACCGGACTATGCCGTACCTATCCCAACTTAATTGGCAATGAATCGGCTCGCGGTACCGAGTTCGAATCGTTCGGCGGCAATAACCCCGATCATACCACACTCCTGCCATTCACCCGTCTGAAAGGTGGTCCGATGGACTATACCCCGGGTATTTTCGAAACACAGATCTGGAAAGTCAACCCCGACAACCACTCATATGCGCGAACTACCATTGCCCGTCAGCTCGGATTGTACCTCACCATGTGCAGTCCCCTACAGATGGCAGCGGACTTGCCCGAGAACTACGAGAAGCATCTGGATGCCTTTCAGTTTATCAAAGATGTAGCGGTCGACTGGGACGATAGTCGCTACCTTGAGGCCGAACCGGGTGACTATATCACGGTAGCTCGCAAAGCCAAAGGAACGAACAACTGGTTCGTCGGAAATACAAGCGACGAAAACGGTCACTTGTCGAAACTCACTTTCGATTATCTGGATCGCGACAAAACCTATATCGCAACCATCTATTCCGATGCTAAAGAGGCCCATTACGAAAAGAACCCTCAAGCTTACGTCATTCGTAAAGGGATCATTACCGCCAAGAGTCGCCTAACCCTCAAAGCTGCCCCCGGAGGAGGATATGCCATCAGCTTGATTGAGGTAAAAGACAAGCAAGAGTTGAAAGGATTAAAAAGATTATAACCTCACTCGTTATAATTAACCCCAAATTTCATAAAAAGAAAACGGCTTTCATAGGGAGAAGCCTACCAACGATCAATATCCGTTCGGTAGGCTTCTCCCTATCATCGTCTAAACAAATACGTTGTAACCGCGTTATATATTATCATGAAACCTTTAAAATCAAATGATTATGGCTAACCTCATTCAACAATTAATGAAAGCTGTTCAACACTTTACAATCGTTGACTTTGCTTTGTTTAAGATTTGCCTTATTGCAATAGGCGTCCTTCTGGGAACTTATCTTAGTGCGTTTTTCAGTCAGCATCTATCCATCATCTGGGGTATTGCGATTGTGACCTATATCTTTTTACTGATTCAAGTCTTCAGATACTACAAAAAATAAAAAGTTGAATCTCCTCAGACTGAGCCGTTATTGACCTTAAAGGTAATGACGACAAAACTCTTGATGCCGCAAGATTTCCTTAACGCAGAGAAACTGTTCAATATCTTTTGCCGTTTTTAAGCGTTCAACAGCTTTTTCGAAACATTCCCAATCGATAAAGTTTAGTCGTTCGTGATCACTTGTCACCCCTTTCGTCTGCATCCAATCTTCCACGAATTGAATGCGTCTACGCTTAACAAAACGATCAAGACACTCTTCATGTTTATCGGGTCTTAGCCGAATATACTCGGGAAGAATCCCCTTCATCGCTTCACGATACAAATACCGTGAAATAAAATGGTGATAAGTATATTCTACCGGAATCGAGAACCAGAATTCCAACAACTCCTTGTCGAGTAAAGGGTATTTATATTCTATCCCATATTTCTCACCAAACATAAACCATGAATCCATGCGTCTAGGAAGATGATAATTGTGCAATAAATTCATCATAAACCTTCGCCTACCTCCCCAGCCGTAAGGACATTTCCTATCAGAAAAGGCCAAAGAGATGAAATGTTTCAAGACAAATGACTTATAAAATAAACCCAACAGCCTTTTTTTCTTATTAATCCGACCTTTAAGAAGAAACGATGGTAGAACTAACGGCATAATTTCTCCTTGAGTTCGCGCCAACATCTGCCTGACTCCAAAACGTTTCAACCATTGATAAAGAGAACGACATTTAAAGCGGAGTACCAAATGATTAAATACACCTCGGGTACTTAAAGAGACAAATTCATCTCCTCCCCAACCACTAAAAATCAGTTCAGTTCCATCCTCCTGAGCCATTTTCATCACCGCTTCTTCGACCTCCATATTCTCGAATTCCGGACTCGAAATCAGATTCTTAAAAGCTTCCTGCCTATTTGGCCGATAACGTACCCGGATCTCCTTTTCACTGACGAAATCATCAATCAAATGACGTTCATCGGTTCCTTCAACCTCCTTCTTCTCATCCGGTGTCCAAGAGTAGGTCGTCAACCGTTCCTTATCGGTCACCAGATCAGCCAAAATCGCTGTCACCCCCGAAGAGTCAAGCCCTCCACTCAGGTGTGCCCCCATCACCTTCTTAGGATTAACCCGTTTAGCAACCGCTTGAACCATCAACCGACGTAACGTGGCAATAGAGTCCTCTAACGTCAACGAACGGTTCTGCTTGATTTTCTCAGGATACCAATATTTTAAAGATTCTATTTTCTTCTCGGAGATGGACAACAAATGCCCGGGAACCACTCTTAAGATCTCATTGAAAGCGGTCTGCTGATAGTCTTGCGCATGATGAAGCGAAAGGCGGCTGATGAATCGTTTTTCGGAAAGATCAGTCTTGATGAGGCGAGATTTAACCATACCGAACTCATGAGAAGCAAAAATAAGCATCCGATCTTTAAGGGTGTAACACAAAGAATGAGTACCGATGTGATCACGATAGAGTAAAACTTTTCGCAGCCGATGATCAATAATCACGGCCGAAAAATCCCCATCGATATGCTCCACAAATCGTTCTCCATCTCTCTTATAAGCAGAAGCAAACGTCTCCGATAACGCTACCTCCGCGCCATAATCTCCAATTTGACCCTGATTATAAAGCTGTCCATTGCCCACGACCGTAACCCAGTCGTCTATATAAATACTCGCTTCAGGCTCTCTATTTTGTTTCCAACAATAGCCTACACCATAATGAGCAATCAACTCTATTTTATGTTCAAAATCTTCAAATGCCACAGCTTCAGAAAGTCTGCGCAATTCGGGCTCTTTCACCTGCCCTTGATCTAAACGAATCACTCCAAAAATAAATCCCATCTCTTGTCTGTGCTTTAATTATTCATTTATCATCTTACATCTCTATCGTCTCACCTTTCTGTCCACCTACACCTCTATTCCTCTACACTAACTCAAAAACTCAACGCTTCAAATCGGTCCCCTACTCGAAATCCCATCGACTGCAAATGATGAACGCTCCAATAAGCATCCATAAAAAAGAGCATAGAGCTCTCTAGTGTTTTTCCGTCGACCGTTGCAATGCTCAACTTTTCACTTAAATCGGTGATCTCACCCGGTTTCCCGGCACTCATCCCTCCAATCACGGCATCCATCAGTTTCACTTCTTGGCCTTTGAAAGAAGTTATTGCCCCTTTATTCCAAGGATTACAAGCTTTAACTAAATCGACGATTTCCGACGCCTTCATTTGCGTCCAGTCGATAGAAACATCTTTTAAGGTGGGACGCTTCTGATAATCCGATACAGCCGACTGGTCAGTAATTGCAATAAGTGCCTGATGATTGGCCAAACGCTGAAGGATAAAGGCCACTCCCTCAACACACAACTGATTGAATAATTGAGACACATATCTAAGATTATAATGTGGCAGGTTGGGAATTTCTTTTTTCCAGTACACCTCCCCACGATCCAATTGATCTGCCAGTCGATGGATGGAAAGCCCTAAATGAGCCCCTCCTTTCTTAAGCTGCCAAAACACCGGAGACGGACCTCGAAAAGAGGGTAAAAGTCCAAAATGTATATTAAACAGCTGAGTCGAGACACCTTTCAATCGGTCCAAAGCAATGCGTCGGTTATAACCGATGACAAAACAAACATCAACCTTCTGGTGATGCAACCAGTCGTACACTTCCCCATCCTTCTCCCCCTCTATAACAATCGACAAGCCGACCTGTCGCGAAAACAGTTCAACTTGTCGATTAACAAATAGATCAGGACTCGGAGAGTAGAATACTGAAACTTTTATTCTCTGCGACAACAACATTCCCACTAGTGGAATAAAAGCATCGGAATCTGAAATCACTCCAATAACCATACGTTTTAATCGTTAAAATCAGGATATATATTTTGCTCAACACAAATGATGTAAGTGGCCGCTGTGGTTGGCATTACATTAAGGTGAGCGCCTCCTCCACCGGCAGATAATACCGTCGTCTGATCCATAAGAATATCTTTCGGTGCGGTAGTCGACCCCGGAAGATAACCTTGTATGGTAGCTTCCGGTGAGACCATCTTTCCTAAATAAGTATTCGAAGAGGGGGTCTTAACAGGTGTCCCGGTCGTATCAATCATCACTTGATGAGTATGAGATGCTATATTTTTCAGTTCTAGAGTCACCGCTTCAATACCACCATGTGTTCCTAAAGAATAAGAAGTGAGCTGTGGTCCCGCTCCAAAACCAATCGGCATGCGCCCTCTTAAATCCGGTAATCTGAACGATACACTATCACCACCATATGTTGTACTGATTAAAGAGTAAAGAGCAGGATAAGCATTAATATTCAATGAACTCCCATCACAAATACGCCATCCCTCAGGAGCATAGCTTCCTGCAAATGCTCTAATTTCACCTATAAATCCATCCATAATTATTTAATTTTAAGTAACATAAATAAGGGCTCACCACCTCGGTGGGTAAACTCCGGTCAACGCAATACAATAATTTATAGCCAAATAAGGTTGCACATTGTTATGCGCGATATCACCTCCTTGTGGAGCAATGGTTGTAGGATTAAGAGCAACCGTAGGGGCATCATTATTCGTTGCATAAATATTGATTTCCTCAGATGGTAAGCTAGTCACATCAGGAATCGCTAAAATATTGGTTGGAATCGTTGTCTTCCCCAGTGCGGCTTCCACATGCATGAGATGGCGATGGTTGATGTCAGAGCTTACTAATTTAACCGTTTCAGCCCCCCCCTTTTTAGCTTGTATGTATTTAGAATAATCACTGCCCACAATCACCCGACCTCTCAAATCCGGTAAGGCAAAGGTCATTCTGTTATCCCCTCCGAAGGCAAAACCAATCAAAGAGTAAAGCGCTTGATGCTCTGTAATATTCAATAAAGTACCGTCACACAAATGCCATCCGCTTGGAATCTTACCAAAAGCAAACGGCCTAATTTCACCTAAAAAATTATCCATATTTCTGTATTTTAATCATTTATTACTCACCAAGGTCGAACCGGATAATCCCCGTCCATCACACAAATACAATAACGAATAGCCAAAAATGGCGATCTATTTTCATGTGGAGTCGGTCCGCTGACTAAAGAGCCATTAGGAGTGATCGTTTTTTCGGCTAAAACAACCGAGTTAATCGGTTGATCCAGATAAGACATTGCCATCTTAGGAGTAGGGTCCGAAGGACGCTGATAAGTAATATTAGTCAGATAAGACAAATTATCATGACCGGGTTCAGAGGTTCTAGTCACATCCACACCACCCTTGCCAAGAAAATCATGGCTATGAGGAGGTAGGTTGTTCTCAGAAAGTACCACTGTTTCAGAACCATAACGACTTCCTCGACGATACCCGAAATACCCTCCGGGAACATAACCTTCACCCACAAGGCATTGTCCTTGAATATTAGGTAAATTAAAATTTGTTGTCCCATCACCCCCATAAAGGATGCCAAGAATAGAGTATAATGCCTGATATTGGCGTATACTCACTGATTGTCCATTACATTCCAGCCACCCATACGGCACGAAAGTGTAAGGGAAGGCTCTGATTTCTCCAATAAATGAATTCATAAAATAAATAATTTAAGATTAATACAAAGAATCAAATAAAAAGAACAACACGTCAACTTGCCATTTAGTTCGGTCATCATTCATTCTCGCAAATTTATCAATATTATTTATTTTACAACGATCTGTTGTCTCTAATTTAAGGTGGACCCATTTTATTTTCTAACAAAATAAACGATTGAGAAGGTTACTCCTATTATTTCACTCGATTTTAAACTTCAAAACTCTTTTTAAGCCATAAGATCAGAACATTTTATAAAAAAAAGAAGTTTAATAATGAAATACCCTTTTAAAATTTGCCCAATAACAAAAAAAACGAAATCTTTACAGGAGAACTAGCCTCCGGTATTGAGAATAGCAGATCAATCCATGCTTAAACTTAAAACGATAGAGCCATGAATAAAATAATAGGATCATTACTCTTTATATTAATCGCATGTTCAATAGATGCACAAAACAATCAGGGAAATAGAATCATGAAAGAATTAACACCCGAAGAAAAAAGAGTCATCATTGATAAAGGGACAGAACATCCATTTACAGGAAAGTTCACGAACAACAAAGTCCAAGGTGTGTATACTTGTAAGCAATGTGGATCACCTCTTTATCGATCGGAGGACAAATTCAATTCAGAATGTGGTTGGCCCTCATTTGATGACGAAATTACCGGAGCCATCAAACGTGTTCCCGACAAAGACGGAAGACGAACAGAAATCATCTGTGCTCATTGCGGTGGGCATTTAGGACATGTCTTTGTTGGCGAGCGTTTTACGAACAAGAATGTCCGTCACTGCGTCAATTCCATCTCAATGGAATTCATTCCCAACACCAAAGAGGCTTTTTTTGCCGGTGGATGTTTCTGGGGCGTTGAGCATCTCCTTCAGCAACAGAAGGGAGTTTTAAGCGTTGAATCAGGCTATATGGGTGGGAAAGTGAAAAACCCAAGTTACGACGAAGTATCGACAGGAAAGACCGGTCATGCAGAAACCGTACGCGTCATTTACGACCCGTCGCAGATCGATTATACCACTTTAGTTAAGCTCTTCTTCGAAATCCATGACCCGACTCAAGAGAATCACCAAGGTCCGGATTTTGGGAATCAGTACCGATCGGAAGTCTTCTTCAGTACCCCTGAAGAGAAAACAATCATACATAAGCTGATCAAAGAATTAAAGGCCAAAGGGTATAATGTCGTGACCCAGATTACAACAGCCTCAAAGTTCTATCCGGCTGAAACGTATCACCAAGATTATTACCTAAAAACCGGCAAACAACCCTATTGCCATAAATACACCAAACGTTTTTAACATTAAGAGTTTTTTTAGTCAAACAGATTTAGCAACTTTGGAAAAGTGATTGAGTAAAGGTTGCCCTACCTTTGCATGGAGATGAAAAAGAAATTAAGCACAGCAGAAGATTACAGACGAAGAGTCGATAACGTTGTTGAATACGTTAGAGCTCACCTTGACAGCGAAATCGATATCCGTACCCTTGCCGACATATCGGCATTCTCACCGTTTCACTTTCACCGCATCATACGTGCCCACCTGGGAGAACCGATCGGGGCATTTATTGTACGCACTCGAGTAGAAACAGCGGCGAAACTTTTACGTTACTCCGATAAACCCATTTCGGAAATAGCTTATATCGTGGGATACGACACTCCATCGTCTTTAACTAAAGCTTTTGTCAAACTCTTTGGCCTCTCACCAACAACTTATAGAACCACTAAAAATTACAAGATGATGACCACTCAATCCGTTCAAACAGAAGTTAAGCTATCCAAAGGCAAAGCCGTAGAATTAGACTCTAAAAGCATTCTTTACATCAATGTCAACGGCAACTACAGCAAAATCGACTACAGTTCGTATTTTATGCGTTTATGGGATGAAGTTAAACAACAAGGCCTCTATTCGGCAGGTATCGAACACCTCGCTCTATACTACGATAATCCGGAGATTACAGCAGACGAAAACCAAAAATGCGAGATCGGTCTGCGGGTATGCAAGCCGGCCGAGCCTCATGGCGAGATCGGTGTAAAAGAGATCCAAGGCGGGCGTTTTGCACTGTTTACTTATATCGGCGAATACTGCAAAATCGGAGCAGCATACGATAAGATATACGGCGAGCTATTGGCCAAAAACGATTTCGAAGCAAAAGGCAACTACTGTTTTGAAAAATACGTCAGCGATCCTCGACGCACGGCTCCTGATAAACTTAAAACGGAGATCTATATTCCGATAGAATAAAAGAGGCATGGGTTACATTCCGACTAGGATAAACCAGTCAAAATAAAAAAAACAAGGTTTGGGGTGTGATTACTCCAAACCTTTTTCATACTAATAAGATAAAAGTAAACGTAAGAGTTAAACCGAAGTAAAGCGATTAAAAAGAACAGATCATCAACTCACCTTAAAACACTAATAACATGGAAATCAAATCTCTAAGTAAAACTTCTTTCGACGACTTATTCGAAACCTTTACACAAGCTTTCGCCCATTATGAAGTACAACTAAACAAAGAAGAACTTCGAACCATGTTACAACGTCGTGGTTTCAATCCGGCGCTCTCATTTGGAGCCTTTGAAGAAAATCGAATGGTATCCTTTACCTGCAATGGCATTGGAGATTTCTACGGAACATTAACCGCTTATGATACCGGAACAGGCACCTTAAAAAGCCACCAAGGAAAAGGGTTAGCCACACAAGTGTTTGAATATTCCATTCCATTCTTAAAAAAGGCGGGCGTCAAATCATATGTATTAGAAGTCTTACAACATAACACCACTGCTGTTTCGGTCTACCGTAAACTAGGTTTCAAAGAGACCCGTGAGTTCTATTATTTCACACAAGAGAGCCACCTCATTGAGAACAGATCTAAAAAGATCAATCTCTCTTACGAATTACTCCCCATAACTCTCAACGACGCCGAGTCACTCTCCTCGTTTTGGGATTTCCGCCCATCCTGGCAAAATAGTTTTGAGTCCATTAATAGAGCTCTTAAAGATTTTAAAACTCTAGGGGCTTTTCATCAAAATCGATTGATCGGTTACATCGTTTTTGAACCAAAGTCCGGTGATGTCGCTCAGATAGCGGTAGACAAGATGTTCCGTCGAAAAGGCATCGGAACCGTGTTACTGGAAATGGTCTTGAATCTCAATCAATGCCAGTCTGTCAAAGTCATCAATACAGATATCAGCAGCCACTCTTTGACCGATTTTCTTAAGTCTAAAAACATTCATCCAATCGGTAAACAATTTGAAATGATAAAAGAACTATAACTTAAGATTCAAAGCCTCTACAAAAAAAAAGAAAGCATAGCACTAAAAAAACAACGATACAAAAACCAGATTTCTATCTTTTTGCTATATTTGGCGCATAAATAACCGTTAATTATACACTAACGAAAAACACATTCTTATGAATCAAGAACTTATGATGAGCGCCAATCCATTGGTCAGATATTTTCAAAAGCCAACTTCTGAATTTACAAAGTCGGACATCATGACCTACATCTCAAAAAAAGAGATCTGCATGGTCAATTTTATGTACCCGGCAGAGGATGGCCGTTTAAAAACACTCAACTTTGTCATTAATAATCTAGCCTATCTGGATGCAATCCTAACCTGCGGCGAACGCGTAGACGGTTCTAGCCTCTTCTCATTCATAGAAGCCGGAAGTAGCGATCTATACGTGATCCCACGATTCTCGACCGCCTTTATCGATCCGTTTGCCGAATTACCGACCCTATCGATGCTTTGTTCGTTCTTCAATAAAGACGGACACCCCCTCGAAAGTTCACCGGAATACACCCTACATAAAGCCTGCAAAGCTTTCACAGAAGTGACCGGCATGGAATTTCAAGCCATGGGCGAGTTAGAATATTATGTCATTGCTCCCGATAGCGGAATGTACGAAGCAACCGATCAACGAGGTTATCATGAATCATCGCCCTATGCCAAGTTCAATGAGTTTCGCACCCAATGCATGTCGTATATCGCCCAAACCGGGGGACAAATCAAGTACGGTCACTCAGAAGTGGGTAATTTCACCCTCGACGGCAAGATCTACGAACAAAACGAGATTGAGTTCTTACCGGTTCGTGCCGAAAATGCCGCCGATCAACTCATGATCGCCAAATGGATTATCCGCACATTAGGTTATCGATTGGGCTATAACGTCACCTTTGCTCCAAAAATCACTGTCGGAAAAGCGGGTTCAGGACTACATGTGCACATGCGTATCATGAAAGACGGTCGTAACCAAATGCTCGAAAACGGCGTTCTATCCGAGACCGCTCGTAAAGCGATTGCAGGCATGATGGAATTAGCTCCATCGATCACTGCGTTTGGAAATAAAAACCCAACCTCCTACTTCCGCCTTGTTCCTCACCAAGAAGCACCAACCAACGTTTGTTGGGGCGATCGGAATCGTTCGGTATTGGTGCGCGTCCCACTAGGATGGGCTTCAAAGATGGACATGTGTGCCTTAGCCAACCCCTTGGAAGAACAAACCAATTTCGACACCACACAAAAACAAACCGTCGAGATGCGTTCACCCGACGGATCGGCCGATCTCTATCAATTGCTAGCCGGACTAGCCGTTGCCTGTCGCCATGGCTTCGAACAAGCCCATGCTTTAGAACTCGCCGAAAAGACGTATGTCAACGTCAATATCCACAAGAATGAAAACAAAGAAAAGCTGGAGGCACTGAAACAACTCCCGGACAGTTGTGCGGCTTCTGCAAAATGCCTACAAGCACAACGTGCTATTTTTGAGCAGTATAGTGTTTTCAGTCCCGCTATGATCGACGGCATCATTCGTCAATTAGAAAGCTATGACGACTCCACTCTACGCGCCGATCTACAAGAGAAGCCCGAAGAAGTGCTCGATCTTGTACGTCGCTATTTCCATTGCGGATAAAATCTGAAACCCTCCGGCAGCATCGAATGATTTTGCCGGAGGGTAATTACAGCAGATAACAATCAGAATCTAAAGTCACAAACTAAACAAAAAAAACGGCGTTAGTACATTCGACTAACACCGTTTAACCGATCCGCAGACCCGCTTTAGATCTTAATAATCATAACGAACAGAACGATCAATATCCCCTTTCTTACTGATCGGTACAAACGTAAAACTCCATTCGTATTGTTGATCTGCCGGAATCGTGTAACCCGGCTGTACTTTAGCCCCCCAGCTATCATAACCGGCTACGCCTTGTTGTTTCATATCAATGCAAACTTCAACGAAATTACGATACACAATATCATTAACGTGGCTCATCCGACGAAGGGTGTTCTTGGCCTCGCTCTCATTCTTATTGCTAATCTCTTCCGGTGATCGGTTTCTCCATTGATAAGGATGAGGTGAATCTTCCGAATCGAAGTCCTCTACAGTATTTCTTAACGCATTAAACCCGATTGTTCTCTGGGCTTGAATCATCAAGCCCTTACCGGCACGATTGGTTAAAGATAGCCAACGTGTATCTGTGCGATGTCCGTTTTCCTGAGGACGTACATAATTGACATACATCTCTTCGGCTGTCGTTTTATAACGTCCCAACATCGAACCGGCATTGCGATCAATGTAATTTTCTTCAGGACCACGTCCATAATATTCCACAACATTCATCTGTTTGGGTATTCTGAAACGTACTCCAATACGAGGAACCTCTAGGCGATTCTTTGGCTGTTCCTTCTTTCCCGGAGTGAAAGTCGCTAGATGCGTATCTTCTAAAAGATCTGTTTGTGCCGCCTCACGGGTTGTTGGTGTAAATTTCAGACGAAGATTGACAATACCATCCGGATAAATCTTATAAGAGATTACATACTGATTATCAGTCGGCAAATCGTACACTACAGTCAATGTCACTAAGCCCTTATCTCGTTGTATGGAAGTCCGACTAATCTTAAAGTCACGACCAGCTTCTTTCCATATCTGCAATCGTTTAGGATTAGTGTTCCCATAATCATTATCGTTCGGAGCGCGCCAGAAATTCGGTTGTACACCAAAGTTCTGATCAAAATATTCCTTACCATTCACTTTATATGACGTCACACGACCTAACACTTTATCAAATTCAAAATGAACTTGATGAGAAAAGACCGTCACCCGATGATCCGTCTCGCGAACATCCAAATTAGGACCAACAGAACGGTAAGGCGACTTGTCGCCCTCTATTGTCCACTCAAATTGCTCGTATGCGATCTCATGTCCAATAGGAATCAACGGTTCCGGAGTCACAGTCATCACCTTAAAATTGACCAAGCAGTCCATTCCGGGCTTACGTTTAAACGCCTTCATAGGAATTTCAAAGTCTTTGGTTGTTTGTGGTGCAACATCCAATGCGAATTGACCCTTTTTATAAACCGTTCCACCACTTGTCAGCTCATAGCAGATCACGTATTTGTTTAGGTTAGTGAAATAAAAACGATTGATCGCTCTATAACGTCCAGCTGCAACATCAATAGCTTCAAAAGCAACATTCTGATGAGCATATTTCACCTCAGCTAAAGCCGGATGAGGTTTACGATCGGGGCCAACAAGGCCATTACAGCAGAAATTACCATCACTTGGCATATTTACTCCATAATCGCCACCATACGTCCAATAATTTCGACCATTTTGATCCACTTCAAGTAAACCTTGATCGACCCAATCCCAGATATAGCCTCCTTGGAGATTAGGATACTTATATATTTCTTTCCATTGATCCCAAAGATTTCCACTGGAGTTTCCCATCGCATGAGAATATTCGGAAGGCACTACTGGACGGTCAGATCCGGTTTCACCAATATGTCTCAACCACTCTGCACTAGGATATTGCGGAACATACATATCAGAGTTCCACTCCCATTGAGCACGTTCGTAGTTTACCGGTCTATCCATCAACTCTTTATCTTTGCTCTTAATCCATAAATAAGTCTGATAGAAGTTATATCCGTTGCCAGCCTCATTACCCAACGACCAGAACGTTAATGACGGATAATTCTTATTACGCTCGTACATGTTTTCCGTACGATACAAGTGAGGTTTCAACCATTCTGGATTGTTACCCAAAGAGCCTCCTTTACGCAAATTATAGTACATACCATGAGACTCGATATTGGCTTCATCGTAAACATACAAACCAAACTCGTCGCATAACTCATAGAATCGACGATCTTGCGGATAGTGACAAAGACGAACCGAATTAATATTATTCTGTTTCATCAATTCAAAATCCTTCCGCATCAATTCTTCCGTGACATAATGTCCGGTCTTCTCATTATGCTCGTGGATGTTAACTCCTTTCAACTTCAAAGGCTGACCGTTAATCAAAAGTAAGACATAAGGTTTGCCATTTTTCATCAACCGATCGGTTTCTTTTATTTCGATACGACGAAATCCCACATGAAAAGGAATGACTTCGGTGGTCTTTCCATCTTCTTTAATGGTGATTAATAATCGATATAAGTTGGGATTTTCGGAAGTCCACGTCAGGACTTGCGGGATCTGTTTCTCGAACGAAGCAGTCTGAAGACCATGACCTTCCAACGAACAATTTGCCGTAGAACTTACTACAAGTCGGCCTGAAGCATCCAGCAACTCATAAGCTAACGACACAGACTTACGACTAGGACAAGTATTCCGCACATCAACGGCTAACTTGAAAAGCCCTGTTTTATACGTTTCGTCTAAAGTTGAAATCACTCTAAAATCCTTAACCGCCACCTTAGGTTGAGCATAAACAAACACATCTCGTTCGATCCCGCTCAAACGCCAGAAGTCCTGACACTCTAAATATGAGCCTGTGCTCCAACGGAAAATCTTTAGGACAAGAGTGTTACTCCCCTCACGGACATAATCATTAATGAGAAACTCAGCCGGATTCTTTGAATCTTCATTATAACCTACTTCTTTCCCATTGATATAGACATAAACACCCGACTTTGCTCCGGCAATATGCAAATAGATATCCCGATCCAGCCACTCCTTAGAAAGAGTGATCTCACGCCGATAAACTCCTACCGGAATATCTTCAGGCAGCTGAGGAGGTTGCGGGTTAGTTGCCTTAAACTCATATCCATGATTCGTATAAATTGGCGTTCCATGTCCTTGAACTTCCCAATTGCCAGGTACAGTAATGTCGCACCATCCTTTGGCATTGGAAGTCTGTTCAACAAGATCCTTAGGCAAAGAACGATGAGAATCCGAATAATAGAACTTCCAGACTCCATTCAACAACTGATAATACTTACTATTCTCATACTTTCCAGTCAGTGCCGACCGACGATCTTGATAAGTCATAAAAGCCGTACGAGGAGCTTCTTTGTTTACCGAAACAGTTTGTATATCTTGCCAATATGGCAATTTAGGTTTTCCTTCCTCACCGGCCAACGCCAGAAAGAAGAGGTTGAAGAAAAACGCGACAGCTATACTTGATATCCGTTTATTCATATTATCAGATAAATTATATAAAGAAATTAAACCTGCTGCACAAACGTCAGCAGGTCAAAATAATAAAATTCAATCGTAAAATGTGAAATCAGACTTTTCCGTCATCTCATTTCTGATGCTTCTTATGATATCTCAACAGAGCTTCCAAATAGTAATAATCAGCATAAACCAAAGGAACATCGATCTCATTATTATGAGGAATACTCCCCACGCTATGCATCAAGATGAAATTACTATTCGATCCTTCTTTCGCTAAATAAGCCTCAGAAGAAAGACTCGTCAAAATCTTTTCGGCAGCTTTGTCGTATTTCTCTCCTCCGTCGACATAATCAGATAACTCTAAGAATGCAGAAGCTGCAATAGCAGCTGCAGAAGCATCGCGAGGAACCACCTTAAAGGCACATGGATCGTAATTCCAATCCGGCACATATCCCGGCTGACCCGCATTAAAGTCCCAGTACGGTACCCCGTCTTCTGGCAAATTCGGATGATTCAACCAAAAATCGGCCGTATGAATAGCCATATCAAGGAATTCTTTCTTATGAGTCTCACGATAAGCCATCGTATAACCATAGATCGCCCAAGCCTGACCACGAGCCCATGCAGAGTTATCGGAGAATCCTTGGCAAGTCGCTTGATGAAGCACCGCACCGGTTTCTTGATCGTAATCGACCACATGGTAATTGCTATAATCATCGCGGAACTGGTTCTTAGCAGTAGTCTCCGCATGCTTATTAGCAATATTCGCATAAATGGAATCTCCGGTGACTTTTGTCGCAAAATAAAGGAGTTCAAGATTCATCATGTTATCGATGATCACAGGATAGAACCACTCATCTTTCCCATTCCACGCTTTACGGTAATTCCAAGACTCGATACACCCTGTCTTCTCATTAAAACGAGTACATAACGAACGTGCCGACTCAACCAAGATCTCTTTATACTTTTCATTACCCGTCAGACGATAGGCATTTCCAAAACTACAATACATCAAAAAACCAATATCATGATGATTGGTCAACTTCTTCAAAGGCTCTAACGCTTCCGTCCACTTTATCGCCGCTTCTTTCCAAGAATCTTTTCTATCATAGTCATAGACATACCATAGACAACCCGGATAGAAACCTTCCGTCCAATCGTTCAATTTTGTGGCTTTCAACTTCCCATCTTTACCGATAGTACGAGGATATTCTGTTGGTTCGGGAACCGCCTTCAATTGTCTTGATAATTGTTGTTCGGCTCTTTCAAAACCGACACTCACTATGTCTTTCTTCCCAGTTCCAACACATGAACTAAACACGAACAAGCTTAAAGCTCCTAACAGCTTTATTTTCATTTTATTTACCTTTAATTATTATCTACTACCTAATTTCCACACACGCACATAATCGACATACGCTTCGCTCAACCATGAATCAGAAGGCTGATCAATGAAGTTGCCTTCATTACTGAATGTTGCTCCTGTAGAAAGCTGAATATACTCTTCCACTTTAGGTATCCATTTTCCATCAAATTCAGCTTTTAATACGCCGTCATAGTACACTTTTAACGAATTCTCATCCCAAAGCAATCCCCAGATATGATAATCGTCATGTAAGTTTACAGATTCGTATTCAATATGATTCTGCTGATGATCCTTTCCATAGCCATCAATATGAATGGTCGATGCTGCTTTATCGGCAACATATGCAGACTCAAAAATATCAACTTCAGCCCCATCATTACCGGTACCGTCGACTGCATTTACATTCGTATTTTGTAGCCAGAAAGCCGTATGAGTTGCTTTCTTAATATCGGCGATCTTCATTCTAGCCTCAATATATCCATATTTGAAAGCATACTTCTTATAAGAATAAACTGATGAGCAATACATGACATCACTACCAACCTTACGAACCTTAAGCACTAAATGATCATCCGATTCTAAAACTTGGTCTTGTTTCCAATACCACTCCTTAATACCAAGAAGCGGACGAGGCGTACGACTAGTTGTAGAATGGTTCACCGTCCATTTGTTAAAATCAATCTTTCCGTCATTGAACTCATCACTAAAGACCAATGTCCAATCCGTACCAACTTTGTCATTGGACGGAAGAGTACGAGTCGGTGTAGCCACATCAACCATCGGGGACAAACCGGGCTCATTGATCTCTTCAGATTCAGAACATGCAGTAAAAGCCCCAACACAAGTCCAAGCCCAAAGGAATATTCTTAATTTCTTTTTCATAAGTGTTATTACTTGAATAAAAGATATTAGAAGATCCATAACATCTTTATGACATAAAGATCCTCCAATATCTTTTTATGATTCTTTTAATCCCATCCCGGATTCTGAGTTAAATTACTATTCTTAAATAGCTCAGAATTAGATATTGGATAAAAATACAACTTATTGCTGATCGTGCGAGTTTCTAGAAGTTCTTTTTCATAATTAACTCCCGATTCAACACTCGTCACTTTCACTTTATAAATGTTCTTTGAATCATTCAATTCTTTCCAACGACGTAAATCCCAAAAGCGATGACCTTCAAACGCTAGTTCAACTCTTCGTTCGTTTTTCAAACGTTTCAAGAATTCGTCAGATGACAGCGCAGTTGTGAGAGCAGGAAGATTAACGCCCGATCGGCCACGAACCTGATTAACCGCTTCTAAAGCAGACATGCCACATTTATCGGTAGTCATTGTTATGTTTCCATGAGCATTCACCATCGCTTCAGCATAATCTAATAAAATCTCTGCATAACGGAATAAAACCCAGTTATGGTTCACCTTTGCTGTAGAAGTACCCGGTTCAAAACTAACGCTATTGTTGACATACTTACGCAGGTAATATCCCGTTTTAGTGGCATTCGTCAATGGTAGTCCATTACTTCCTCCCTCGAAGATTTCCACAGGAGCTGCTGCAGGCCATTTCATTCCATTATGAACAATCGTCAAGTAAAAACGAGGATCTCTATTCGCATAAGGATCATTCCTCATGGCCTCATTCGACCAATCAAATGGTTCTCCGTTAGCCATCTCGAATGCACTAGCCAAGTTCTCTGTCGGACAAGTCGACGTTTTACCACCAGCTACTCCCATTGGGAAATTAGAGGCTTCGAACGTGTTGCTCGGACTTGTTGGACGTGCCCAGATCACTTCTTTACTCTTATTGTTCTGTGCACCAAACAAGTTGGCAAACTTACTATCCAAGCTATAACCTAAATTCGCTTGATCACCAATGATCTCATAAGCAGCTTCTGCTGCAGCCACCCATTTACTCTTATCGTTGTTCGGGTTGTACAATGGACTTGCCGCGTACAAGGCCGCACGAGCTTTTAAAGCTAAAGCCACTCCCTTAGTTACACGTCCGGTTTCTTTATCTTTTCCAAAGGTTGCATAACTAACCGGCAAAGATTTGGCCACTTCAGTACACTCCGAAATGATAAAGTCAAAGATCGCTTGAGAAGATACCGGTTCAACCTTATTGGCCTCTTCCATACTGATGCATGTCTTGATCAGAGGAATATTCTGGTAACGTTTCACTAGTTCGAAGTAGTAAAATGCACGTAAGAAGCGAACTTCATACTCATAGTTCGGATACTCTTTCATCCAATCGACATACTCATCAGAATACTTTGAATCCTCGAAAGTGAGCCCAAGCATATTATCAAGATAGAAATTCGCATCATGAATCGCTGCGTAATAATGAGAGAATTTATCATCGATCGTATTGTTTGGCGACCATGATCCATTCACAAATCGTTGGACGTCAGAAGTCTCATAAACATGAACAGCATCATCGGTTGCCGCATCCTGCATTGCTCCATCGATGCTCCCAAAATCTTGAGGCAGGTAACTGTATACATTTGTTGCAAACTGCTTTACACGTTCGTAACTGCCTTGAATCTCGTCCAATGAATAGTAATCCGACTCATTACAGTCCATAAAGTCACATCCTGCGAATATGAACAGAGACAGAAGTAGGGTAAAATATTTATTCTTAGATTTCATATTGTTCTATTTTTTAGAAAGATAAATTAAATCCAAACGCATATTGAGTCATTGTTGGATGCACAGCACCAACGGCCTCCGGATCGCGAATATCAATTTTGTCGAGGCAAAACAAGTCATGTCCGCGAGCAAAAACTTTCACTCCATCAATGACGCGAGTTTTCTTCAACAGCTTTTTCGGAAGATTGTAATAGAGTTCTAATGTTCTAAGTTTTAAGAAAGAGGCATCAGCAACCCACAACGAGTTATTATTATAATTATTATCCGATCCGGAATAAGTCAATCGGGGAAGAGTTCCGTTAGGGTTCGACTCACTCCAACGATTCTCATAATAATAGGTCGAGATCGTGTTGTTTCCAACAATCGGACGATAGATACTTCTCGTATCGAGCATCTTACTATAGTTACCGACTCCTTGGAATAAAGCATAAAAACCTAATCCCTTATATTCTGCACCCAAATCAAAAGAGTAATAAATCTCAGGACAAACAGAGTTGTATCCTAATGCGATTTGATCATAAGAGTCAATGCGGTTGTCTCCGTTTTGGTCTTTAAACATCAAGTCACCCGGACGAACTGTTCCCAAATACTGTTTAACTTCACGGTTATCGATCTCTTCTTGAGATTGATAGATCCCTACCACTTCATAACCAAACATCTGATTTAAAGAGCCACCAGTACGTTTCTGATAATCGTAAGGACGGTACTCTTCATTCTGATTGATGATCTTGTTACGTACAAATGAGAACTGAGATCCAATATGATAAGTAAAATCCGAGATCTGATCATCCCAGCTTAAGCTAGCTTCAACGCCTTTATTATCGATCACACCGGCATTGATGTTTGGTGCTTTCATACCTAAAACATCCGAGATGGCATTATCCCCATTAATGAGAATATCTGTACGATGATCATAAAACGCATCGAATGATAACGATAATTTCTTCCACGCTTTAAAATCAACCCCCACATTAAACTTATGCGATTTCTCGTAAGTCAGACCTTGCACACCTAGCTGACTGAACTTCATACCACTGATCGACGTTGGCGTATCTTTAAAGAAATAAGAGCCTCCTGAGCTGTAGATATCTTGGTACAAGTTCATACCATAATCAGCACGTCCAGAAATACCATACGATAGTCTCAACTTCAAGAAATCCAACCAGTCGTTTTTCAAGAAATCTTCTTCCGACAATAACCATCCGGCACCAACGGCAGGAAAGAGTCCCCAACGCTTACTAGGTTCCAAGACGCTAGACGCAGAACCTGATACAGACAAGTCGATCAGATAACGGTTATTATACGCATAGTGTGCTTGTCCCACGATATCCAGAAATGCACGTCCGGAATTTCTTCCTTTCGAGCTCGTCTTATCCATTGAATAAGCCAATGTCGTATTCAAACGATGCTTACCCCATTGTTGCAACAGATTCGCATAAGCGCCAAAGTTAAAATGAGTTGAAACATCACCTACACTTTTAGAGAAAGAGAGAGTACCTTCATTGCGAAGAGTTGAGAACTCTTTTTCACCTGTTTCAAGGTTCAATAAAGCAGACTCATATCCGAAGTTCTTAGTGTTACTGTCCCAATATGCAGCAGAGTTGTCTAAAGCAATGCTAAAGCCAGCTGATAACCCCGGCAATATAAACGATAAATCCTGTTTTAGATGCATGTCGGCAAACAGAGCACGAGTTTGTGAGCGGGCATATCCTCTTGCAGAGATATTAGCAATCGGGTTATTCTCATATGAAGTCGTTCCACCCCATATTCCTCTTTCAGTTTGAATAGGGAAAGCTCCTGCAGGCACCTGATACAACGCAGTGAAAATATCATCAACGCCGGTACCCGGGCGATTATGTTCAGAGAAGTTACCCAACAAGTTCAATTGTACGGTAGTTGTAGGTGAAACAGTGATATCCAAGTTTGTACGAATGTTCAACTTAGAATATTTCAATTGAGTAGAATAACCGTCGTTATCATCTGTTGGTTTTAAGATACCGCGATTATCCAAGAAATTCAACATGGTATAGTAGCGTACAAATTTACCACCACCACGTGCCGAGAAGGTCACGTTATCACCATAGCTGCGTTCTCTCAGAGCCTCACCTACCCAATCGACATTCGGATAAAACCCCGGATAAGTCTGGTTCTTGAAAGCATCCAATTCTGATTCCGAATAACGCGGTAACGAACCGTCGTTTTTCAGCGCTTCATTCAATGCAGAAGCATAACCGTAACCGTCTACAAAATCGGGCAAACGATTGGGTGTAGCCATATTGAATTCATAAGAGACATTAATTTGAGGAGAAGTCAAAGAACCACGCTTAGTCTTTACCAGAATAACGCCATTAGCTCCGCGAATACCATAAATACTTGTTGCCACAGCATCTTTCAACACAGTAACCGATTCAATCTCTTCTGCACTCAATTCTCTAAGCGAGCGTTCAAACCCATCGACTAAGATCAGAGGATTCTTAGCACTCAAGGTTCCCATACCACGTATATACAAAGAAGCACCATCTTCCCAAGCTGCACCGGCATCTTGTAAAACCTGAAGACCCGGAATCATACCATAAAGTTGGTTCGTCGGGTTAATGCTATTCTTATGTGAAAGCTTATCACTAGAAACCACAGAAACAGCACCGGTCACCTCCTTAGAGTCATAAGTCACATTGCGACCAAAATCTACAACGCCGTCGTTCTTATGAGTTGCTAACGTGTCTACTTGCGCCATCAAATTCATCGAGCACAAGACACCTGCTAGTATTATATTAAATCTTTTATTCATACTTTTATTGATCTATGTTTTTCAGATATATTATTCCCAACCAGGGTTTTGCACCAACCCATAGCCTTTATTAACCTCATCCAATGGGAAAGCACTCAAATACCACTTTTCTGAAAATCCGCCCGGACTCCACCAAGAACGACTTTGTGCTCCACCAAGCAAAGGAAACTCCTCACAGATATAAGAACCATCATTCTTATTCTTATAGATATTCAATCCATGCAAAGGAGAGGTGAACTTCTCGCTTTTCTTCCAACGTATCAAATCAAAGAAGCGCACTTCCTCATATCCGAATTCACAAGCTCGCTCACGTAAAAGAGCTTCTCTAAACTCCTCTTGGCTCAAGCCTTTCTTCAAACCTTTCATACCTACACGTGCACGTACTTTATCGACATATTGATAAGCCAATTCATTAGGACCTTGGTTATATTCATTCAAAGCTTCAGCATAGCTCAAATAGATTTCGGCAATACGTAAGTGAGGCCATTGAATGATGTGTCCATTATACTCACCGGCACGGTCCAATCCCCATTTGCGGCAAGCTATACCTGTCAACAACGATTTTGCTGCAACTTGTCCCACTCCCCAGTCTCTTCCTTTAGGATAATTCGTTGGGTCGTCCGTTTTGGTTTGTGTCACCTCTGCAGTACGTCCTTGGAAAATATCACCATCCAAAATGAACGTTTCATTCAAGCGAGGATCTCTATTCACAAAAGGATTTTTAGTATGTTCCGGATTATTCCAGTCGAAGTCTTCTCCATCGGCCGTTTGGAACATATCGAAATATTCCTTAGTCGGGCAAATCGCTCCCCAACGAAGAGATTGACTCGTGTATGGCTGCTGACTAGCCGTGAAGTAATTATTTCTACGAACAGAAATCAACGTTTCAGTTGTTCCTCTATCGAAATAAGCCGCACGGAACGCATAACGATATTCACTAGGGTTAACATCTTCTTTTTCAACCAATTTATAGTATCCGTTGGTGTTGACAGCTTTAAA
This sequence comes from Bacteroides sp., assembly GCA_047975405.1. Taxonomy (GTDB): domain Bacteria; phylum Bacteroidota; class Bacteroidia; order Bacteroidales; family Bacteroidaceae; genus Bacteroides. Next base: position 86,276 of record JBKEDO010000045.1, on the reverse strand, counting down.
GAAAGCGTCACACGCATCAACCGCACTCTTCCAACGCTCACGGCTATAACCACCGAACCAAGTCATCAAATCGTTCGAAGCCGCACCATCAAAATACGGACGATCATTGTTAAACAGCGGACTCGCTACAAAAAGCAACAATCGAGCTTTCAAACCCATCGCACCGGCTTTAGTCATACGTCCATCCCAGTTGCCGATCTCCTCTTCAGAGATATGCCAAGGAAATTCCGGGCAAGCAATCGCTTCATCCAACAATCGGACAATAAAGTCGACCGTTTGTTGCAACGTTGCGCGTGGAGGCATCGCTTCTTCCGCTGGTGAAATAGCCTTGTCCACGATTGGCAGACCACCATAATGGCGCAACATGTGAGTATAATACACTGCAACCACTGTTTTAGCTTCTGCTTTCAAACGAAGTTTCTCCGATTCCTCCATATCAGGAACGCGATCAATATTGGCAACAGTCAACCAAGCATTACGAATGGCAGACCACATGTGAGTCTCATTTTCATTAAAACGAATCTTAGTCGCCATAAATCGTTGTCTTGGAGAGTTTTCTACTCCGGCATTATAACTACCGGCATAATACACCTTATTCACTCCCGAATATCCCAAATAATCTTGATTCAAATCGGTTAGACCTTCAATATTTCCTAACCACATGGTGTTCCAGTATCCGTTTGTCACTTCCAGACCCATAGGCAAATATTGATAACTATACCACAACACACGACGAGCATACTCAGATGTAGAAAAGATGGTATCAATGGTTACATCGGTACTAGGCGGCTTTTGCAGAAATTTATCTCCAAAAGCTAAATCTTCACATGCAATGGTCGAGACCAGAAGTCCCAACATCAATACAATAGTCTGAAAATGTTTCTTTATATTTTTCATAATCATTTCTCTTATTTAAGCCTTAAAATCCAACTTTTAATCCAACGTTAACGACTCTAACCAACGGATAAGTATTACCGCTCGGGTTACTTTCCGGATCACAGAATCCCAATGAATCGAATGTTAATAAGTTATATCCCGACAGAGACAAGCGCAAAGAGTTCAGATGCATCTTGCTTAGGATACTTTTAGGGAAAGAATATCCCAATTCGACATTCTTCAAACGAACATACGACGCATCACGCAACCACAAGTCCGAATCTTTATAGTTATTAGGTTTACTGTTCGTCAACGAGATTGCCGGTGCTTTGGCAGAGTTACCTTTTTCCGGTGTCCAAGCATCTTCTATCATATAATTCAATAATGATCGGTTATTGGTTTCACCAAACGGATAACGATAGAACTCATCGACCAAACGAGACGTCTTAAATGCGCCAGACCACGTCATGCTGACATCAAAACCTTTCCATGATAAGCCCATCGACACATTACCACTCAACAACGGATAGATAGGATTGCCAATAGCCGAAATATCATTATTATCGATTTTATGGTCACCATTCAAGTCCTTATATTTCACGTCGCCGGCTACCGGATTAAAACCAGAACCATGATCAGGGATACCTCCCTCTTGTCCTTTCAAAGACGCATAGTTAAGAGCCTCTTCTTCCGAGAAGAATCCATCGTATTTATATCCGAACTGTTGTCCCACAGGACGTCCGGTTTCTCTCATCCATTCGTAAGGTTGAGGAATCTCATCTTTAAACACCACCTCGTTCTTAGCATATCCCCAGTTCGTTCCAATGTGATATCTCACATTTTGAATTTGATCTTCCCAACGCACAGTCAACTCAAACCCTTTATTGTTTACCTTACCCATGTTCACGATCGGTAAGCTCACAGCAAGATAAGTCGGATTAAGTTGACGAGAGATTAGAATGTTCTTACGTTTCTCGACAAAGAAATCGAATGAAGTCTTCAAGTGATCATCGAAGAAATGCATATCGATACCATAATTCTGTTTAGCTGCTGTTTCCCAAGTCACATTCGGGTTACCGATCTTAGACTCTTTCGATCCAGAGACAAGATTGTTCGAGCTCGATCCAAAGCCATATTGACCAAAGCTGATGATATATGAGTCGGGTAAGTACAAGAAGCGAGAACCGTCGGACACGATATCATTACCTACAATACCATAAGAAGCACGAAGTTTCATATAGTTAACATAAGGTTTCAGAGGCTTCATGAACGATTCTTCAGACACGATCCAACCGATAGATCCTGCAGGGAAAGTACCAAATCGTTTGCCTTGAGCAAAGTTTTCCGAACCGTTGTAACCAATGCTAAAGTCAACCAAGTAGCGTGTTTTATAGTCGTATGTTGCACGACCCACAAGTCCCACATAACTACGTGGAATGCCCGGATAGTTGCTCGAGTAATAGTACTTCATGCTTTGGTTGTACATAAACAAAGCCGACACATTATGTGAACCGAACTTTCTGTTATAGTTCAAAGCACCTTCCAAATACCAGTCGCGCGATTGTCCGTACGTCTCGTTGCTATATCCTAAAATTTGTTTCTCTTGATTTTTCTTAAGTAAGATCTCGCCATTATCTCCTACAAAGGCCTCATAGCGATCGGCGCGTCCTTCACGACGTTTTGAAATGCTAGCTCCACTGTTATAAGCTCCCTTAATGTGGGCTTTCAAACCTTTGGTTAGTAGATCGAGTTTTTGCTCCAAAGCAAAGTCAAAGTTCACGACGTTGTCATTGTCAGTATTAAACCCTTTTCCATAATAAGAGTTTAAAGCATCAGACACAATACCAAACTTACCAAATGTCTGGCTGTTGACCACAACCCATTTGCCGTTAACAATACCAGGACCGGCAAAAGGTGGAGTCCAATACACATCTCTAAACAGACCACTCACATTGGTTCCGGTACCGTTGTTGTAGTTCGGTTCCCGTCTATCCGTCAAGCGTCCACCTAAGTTGATCTTCATCGAAGTCGTAGAAGTCACATCAACATCCATATTCACACGATAGTTATAACGGTTGTATTTAAAACCGGTATCATATCCATGAGTATCGAATGTTTTAAAAAGACCATCTTGCGTAAACACACCTAATGAAGCAAAGTAACGTACTCGCTTCGATCCACCCGAGATATTAAAGTTATGCTGAGTTTGCAAAGCCGTCTTCTTCAACAACATCTCAATCCAATCGGTATCAGAATAGATCACCGGATTGCTATGCGTACGAAAAGCTTCCAACATCTCTGGGGTAAACGTCAGGTTCTCTTCCGATACGCCATCACGCAACTGAGCCTGATTGTAGGTCGTCGCGTAATCGTAACTGTTTGCAAAGTCAGGAATACGTGTTGGCAATTGAAGAGCCATACTCGTTGAGAACGAAACTTTAGCCTTACCCTCACGTCCGCGTTTAGTGGTCACCAATACCACCCCATTCGCACCACGCACACCAAACACAGCCGTTGCAGAAGCATCTTTCAACACCGTGATATCCTCAACTTCATTAGGGTCTAATTGGTAGAACGAACGTTCCACACCATCGACTAGCATTAAAGGTTTAGAGAGTCCCTCAGATAATGATCCCACACCACGAACATAAATCTTAGCATCGTCCGCACCTGGCTGACCGCTAGTTTGTACACTCGACAATCCCGGAACTTTGCCACTCAACGCATTGGCAATACTTCCTACCGGCGATTTCATGATTTCATCAGGTTTCACAGAAGATAATGCTCCGGTTACCGTAACCTTCTTGGTTGTACCATACGCAATAACCTGTACTTCTTCCAAAGCAGTCACATTCTCATTTAGTCGAATTTTCAATGTCGACTCTCCCTTGTAAACAATCTCTTTGTTCTCATAGCCAATAAAGGAAATCACGATAGTCGATCCAACCGGAACGGTCAAGGTAAACTCTCCTTCTAAGCTGGTCGAGACACCATTCTGGGTTCCTTTCACAAATACAGTAGCTCCGATAACCGGTCCCATACTATCTAGTACAACACCTTTCACTACCTTACCTTTAGTTTGCTGCGTAACAGCCGTTGACTCGGAAGGTCTATCGCTTCCAATAGCTTTGCCCGAATGCACAGCTAACAACGCCAACGCAAGTAACCAAATCTTGTTTCTCATAAAATAGATTTCGATTAATAATGATTATTTTTTAGTTCACTAGCCCCATACGAAAAAGATCGTATTGAAGCAATGCAAATAAAAGAGTAAGCATAGACTATTAGTTGCCTTATATATAGGATAAATAGGCATGAATTGTACTTCGGACAAAAAATGTCACATTTTGGACATAAATCATACAATTTTGTTTCGTTCATTTTACGACTCAGACGTCCGTAAACCATTCATTCTCATGCATTGAACGGAACTCGAAAGACACCTCCAGAACTCAGTTAAATCGAATAGAACTCTCTATAAAAACGAAAAGTGCCTATTGAAACAGGCTTAAAGTAGCTATATATGGTAGTCGGAAATCCTTTTATCTTAGTCTTATATTAGTCTTATATTAGTCTCGTCTTAGTCACGTCTTAGTCACGTCTCGTCCCCGCCTAATTCTAATTCTTAGTCTTAGTCTCACTAACTGTCTCACTAACTGTTTTTTAAAATTAGAGTCAACTCATCTTATCAATAAAAAAAGAAAGAGTCAACCTGAATTAAAAGTAAGTTTAATCAGAGTCAACCGACAGGATGAATAAGACAAAAAACGGTCAACCAAAATAGTTAACTGACACACTAAAATAGTTAACTGACACGAGGTACGGTCGTTGTGTCGCTGCACTACGGTTGTTGTGCTGACGAGATACGGTCGTTGCGCCACTGCAGTACGGTCGTTATAACGCTACAGTACGGTGCTCGTCGCCATGAGATACGGTGCTTATTTCCGTGAGATACGGTACTATCCGGCAGCATGTCGTTAATGAGAGAACGAACGTCTTCCTCACCATCCCCCCAAAAAAGTCAAACCTTCTTTGTTGCTTTCACAACAAAAGAGGTTTGTATCCTTTCGTCCGATAAGCTCGGGGCGTATCTTTCAACGTCACACTTCCTCAAAATTACCGTCTTTACCCGGTTCTTTCCTATAGTTCAACGGAGAGACTCCGTAGAAGGACTTAAAGCAACGACTAAAATAACGAGGAGAGGTAAAGCCTAGTTGGTAAGAGATCTCTGAAATGTTATACTGCGGTTCATCTTGCAATAACCGAAGAGCCTCTTCTAATTTCAACTTCAGGGTAAACTCATTAGGCGTTAGACCGACCACCTCTTTCAAGCGAGTAAACATCTTGCTTCGTCCCATATTGAGTTCTGTAGCCAACATGTTCATATCAAAATCGGCATTATCGAAGTTTTGCTTGATAATCTCCGTAGCCATATCCAAAAGCTTTTGATCCATAGCCGTTAGCCCGCCAATCTCTTGGGATATATTTTTCTCTTGTCGCACCGCTTTCTTCAGTAACATTTGTCGGTTATTCAAGAGGTTGCTACAACGTGCCAGCAACAGCTTCACATTAAACGGTTTGGTGATATAGTCATCCGCTCCAAACATATACCCCTCAATGGTATAATCTTCCGACGATTGAGCCGTCAGCAAGATCACCGGGATGTAAGCCAGCTCCAAGCAGTTCTTAATCTTATAACACATCTCCTTGCCGGACATAACCGGCATCATAACATCACTCACCACGATATCGGGGTGTAGCTGACAAGCCATATCGAAACCGATCTGACCGTTTATCGCCTTATGAACCACGTACGTCGGCGAGAAGATGCTGACTAACATCTCCAGCACTTCCTCATCATCCTCCACCAATAGAATACTTGGTTTTCCACTCTTCTCTTCCTCCGACTCGTCATCACGGTCGGTCTCGAACTCTTGAGGTAATAACTCTTCAGACATCAGCATCCCTTTCCAATCCGGGTCTAATGCCGGAGCCAAGACTTTCTCATGTTCCAATTCCTGTGAAGAGAAATGAGCGTTTCCAATCAGCAAGTGGATTTTGAAGCAACTCCCCTCTCCCAATACACTCTCCAATTTGATCTCTCCTCGATGAGCTTCTACAATTCCCTTAGCAAAGGCGAGTCCGATGCCACTACCTAGAATGCCCTTTTGTGACGTGCCGTCCACTTGATAGAACCGTTCAAAGATCTTCGACAGCAGTTCCGGAGGAATGCCACAGCCGGTATCGGATACCGCGATTTCAACAGAACGCTGAAGACGTTTAATCGAAATCTTAATATGCCCTCCCTTAGAGGTGTATTTAAAAGCATTCGACAGCAAATTGAAAATCACCTTCTGCATCTGCACCGGATCAAACCAAAGCTCTACCTTATCGTCGGCACAATCGAAAGTATAAGTGATGTCTTTTATACGGGCATATTCTGTAAAGAGCTGATAGATATTTTTGATGAAGCTCACCCCATCGACACATTCCACCTTCAAGGTCATAAAGCCCTGCTCTTGTTTTCGGAAATCTAATAACTCAGTGATCAAAAAGCGTAAGCTCATGGCATTCTTATAAATCCCTTGAAGACGTTTGCTCATGGCAGGATTTAATTTATCCAATTGGAGTAACATCTCAATCTGACCGATAATCAAGGTCAGCGGAGTACGAAACTCGTGTGAGATGTTAGTAAAGAAACGAAGCTTCATCTTATTGATCTCTTCTATCCGTTCCTTTTCGTCTTTTTCCTTAGCCAAGGATAAAGCCAACATTCTTCGGGCATTTTTTATTCTCCAGAATCCATAAAGTATGCCACCGGCTATGACAAAATAGGCCAGAAAAGCCCAGAACGTAGCAAACCATGGACGGTGTATCGTAATGTTCAGTTCAATTTCTGTGTAACTTCCGCCTTTAATCTCATTCTCCAATTCCCGAACCTTCAACACATAATCTCCGGGGGACAAGTTCGTATAATTGATACGAAACTGATCGGTTGATACCCATTCTTTGTCGAACCCCTCCAACTTATACTGGAATCGGACATTCCTCTCATGCTCCACATAGTTGGAACGAGCGAACTCGATCATCAGATTATTTTGATCGTACGACAGATCCAACTGGTTGGTGAACGACAAGGATGACGTTAAGACGTCAGATTCATCTCCCGGCCGTACTTTAGCATTATTGATATATAGATTTGAGAAGTAAAGCTCGGCCGTCTTTTCCTGTTCCACACAGAGATCTTTCTCTCTGAACGAAATCATTCCATCCACTCCTCCGACATAAATCAAGTCGTCCTGAGAGACCAAGATGCCACACCCCTCAGTAATCGCAGAGATGCCCCCTTTAAGTCCCAGTTCAATAGAATACATCGAGTGATTGAAAGGAGAATAGATCGAGATCCCCTTATCGCTTGTGATCAAGATGCTATTACTTGGCGTCTCGGCCATGTTATAGCAGAAGTCGCTTAACAAGTTATCTTTCTGAGCCGTATGATGCTTCCAAACTTCTGTTTTGTAGTTATAGGTAAAGACCCCATCTCCCAACGTGGAAATATAAATCATCCCGTCTTCCGCTTCGAGAATCTTCGTGATCCGCGCTTTACAATCCGTATATTGATCTAGGTTGATACGCTCGACGTGGTTCCAATGTCCCACCCTCATCCGATAAAGTTCCGATTCAGAGGCCAACCAGATATATCCTTCCCGATCAATACTGAACGTCAGAAACAGTCGCCCCTCATCGAGCCGTTCAAACTCATTCTTTTCGGGGCTCAACCGCCAAAGTCCATTACGTGCGGAAACATAAAGCCAACCGTCTGAAAACAAGACGTGATAAATAATCTGGTTAGGGCCTTTTCCCGTTCGCTGATACTCCGTCAGATAGTTATAAAACTGACCGCTTTTCCGGTCGTAACGACTCACACCTCCGGTATACGTACCGATATAGATCTGGTCGTGAGCCTCATCGTAAGTAATGCTTTTAGTATTATTATGTAAAATGGAATTCTTGTTCGAAGCAGTATAACGTGTAAAGACTCCCGTCTTTCTATTCATATGATCCACTCCACCGCCATCTGTACAGATCCAAAGATCATAATCCTTATCTTCAACCATCTGTCCGATGATCGGGAAGCTCAATCCGTTCCTGTCGAACTTATTGTACGGATAGTAATTGAAGATGTCTCTCTCCTGATTAAAGTAGTTCACCCCACCATAGTAAGTTCCGACCCAGATTGTGCCTTGTCGATCCTTATAAAGAGAGAAAACCGATGGGTGTTCCAAAGATCCGGGATGCGAACTCGGACGATAGACCGAATACGTATCGGAATAAGGATTATAGACTTGTAAACCATCAAAAGTCCCAAACCAGATGTTATGCTGATCATCTTCAATAAAATCACGGATCTGTTCGCTCACGACACGAGAGCCCGATTTCTCCTCCTTCTTCAGAACGCCATTTCGATCGATCCGATAGAGTCCTTTCATTCGAGAAGCAATCCAAAGTTCCTGCCGACTGCTAACAAATAAGCTAAAGATTTCAACATTGGGCAGGACACATCTCACCTTGTTCGATTCGAATAAGTACAATCCTTTGGCGGTTCCAATCCATATCCGGTCGCCAACCTTCTCAATACACCAGATCGGCGGCGTATTCAATTTGCGAAGGAAGCGTAAAGAATCGGTCTGATCATCATATCTAAATAGAGAATCACGGATGGTACACCAGACGGCTCCGTTCACAGTAACCAAAGCACCGACTTGCGAGGAAGAAATACCTTTAAGAATCTCTTTGCGAATATCGTATTTGATCAGCGCACCGTTATTGCACATGAAGATATTCCCATGTGAATCGCCAACGATATGGTTGACCGTCCCATTAATGATTTTCTTCTTCTCGGACTGATTATCGATAAAATCGTACGATTTATACTGATAGATTTGTTTTCCATCGTAGACATTAACCCCCTCATTCGTCCCAAACCACATCCGCCCTAAGGTATCCTGATATATGGCTAGAACAGACGAATTAGAAAGCCCGTCTTTCATTCCTAACTTCTTAAAATACTGTCCATAAGAATAAGTAGAGACCATTATAAAAATGATCAAAAAACAGTATTTAATTCGATTCATAGTCATGTGTATTAGAGATTTATGAGACGAAGATAAAAAAAGAGATCCGAATTCAGGCTATGTTTCACGAAAAAAATCAAATGCCGTTTTTCCCATCAACAAGCAGTTACAGCCCTTCAATCCATTTTGTGTCACTATCCATCCGAATTTGTGGCATTTATTGTACGATTCCATCTATCAGGAGATTTGCCAATCAGAACCGCAAGAACACAACACGCTAATTATAAATAGATTAACACCTAAAGCCGAACTTTTTTTATCTTTTTTTGAGGAATACTTCAAATGATAAAGACCAATAAACATTTTATATCTTTGTCAAAAGAGAAAATTATCTATTTACTATCATCAACATCATGAAAAAACGACATTTAAAAACTATTCTCATTTTAGGTTTACTCCTCAACTTTTCTGCCATCCAAGCTCAAAAGAAACTCTTGCCCGCAGAACAAGAAGTCGAATTGAAATACGGTGCCAATCGATTAGGCAAACGACACGATGCCGCGATGGAGAAGTTTCGCGACAACCGTTTGGGTGCGTTCATTCACTGGGGACTTTATGCCATACCCGGTGGAGAGTGGAACAATAAAGTTTACCACGGTGCGGCAGAATGGCTAAAGTCATGGGCTAAAGTCCCGACAGACCAATGGCTGCAACTGATGGATCAATGGAATCCGCAAAAGTTTAATGCTAAAAAGTGGGCACAAGCAGCCAAAGAGATGGGGGTGAAATATGTAAAGATCACCACCAAACATCACGAAGGATTCTGCTTATGGCCGAGCAAGTACACCAAATACACCATTGCCAATACGCCTTATAAGAAAGATATCTTAGGAGAGCTCGTTAAAGCCTACAATGATGCAGGCATCGACGTACACTTCTATTTTTCAGTCCTCGACTGGAGTCATCCTGATTGGCGCTACAGCATCAAATCGGAAGAAGACAGCATCGCCTTTCAACGTTTTCTCACCTTTACCGACAATCAGCTGAAGGAACTTGCCACTAGATACCCAACGGTGAAGGACTTTTGGTTCGACGGTACTTGGGACGCTAGCATCAAAAAGAACGGATGGTGGACTGCACACGTTGAGCAAATGTTGAAAGAGCTCATCCCGGGAGTCACCATCAACAGTCGCCTACGTGCCGATGATTACGGAAAACGTCACTTCGATAGCAACGGTCACCTGATGGGAGATTATGAATCGGCTTACGAACGTCGCTTGCCCGATCCGGTCAAGGATCTACAAGTCACCAAATGGGACTGGGAAGCTTGCATGACCATCCCGGAAAACCAATGGGGATATCACAAAGACTGGTCGTTAAGCTATGTCAAAAACCCAACCGAGATCTTACAAAACATCGTTCATGCCGTATCGATGGGAGGTAATATGGTTGTCAACTTCGGTCCGCAAGCCGATGGAGATTTCCGTCCGGAAGAGAAGAACGTGATCAAGACCATTGGTCGATGGATGGATAAATATGGTGAGTGTATCTATGGCTGCGATTATGCGGGACTGTCCAAACAAGATTGGGGGTATTACACTCGTAAGCAAGATCAAGTATACATGGTTGTCTTTAACCCACCCTATTCAAAGCAACTCAGAGTGCAGCTTCCTAAAGGTCATCAGATTCTCGAAGCAACACTTCTCAACGGAGAAAAGGTTCAGGTTACCGAAACCACACGAAACGAGTATAACATCGGCATGCCGAAAGAGGGGGCGCAAGAGCCGTTTGTCATCCGATTAAAACTAAAAGTAGCTGAAGCATCGAACAGCAAATACCGCGAAGCTCTCACTTAAAACCGCGGTTTGTCTAAAGCTACAACAAAGATAAAGCTACACTTAAGAAATAAGGCTATCTCAATCTTCTGTATTGAGATAGCCTTTATGATAAGCGAACCATCCGATAGCGGATTCTATTTCTTCTCTTGAATCATTTTATGAATTTGATTACCGGCCAACAAGAATGCTCCAACGCCATAAACTTCGGTCATGTCGCGAGTCACCTTCTTAGGATCGGCCCCAATAGGTTGCACGTAACCAAGTTTCCCGTTGGTCTCAACCGCGTTCACTAACGCCTCCCAACCTTTCTGTATGATCGGAGTCATCGCTTCTTTATCGAGCAATCCCTCGTTAACCCCATACGCCAAGGCATAGACAATAAAACCGGTGGCACTCGTTTCAGGTGAAAGATAAGAGTCCGGATCGAGCAAGCTAGCGTGCCAATAACCATCTTTTCCTTGTAAGGTTGCCACTCTATTGGCCAACGTCACAAACAGATCTTGGTAGAACTGACGATGCATGTTATTCTTTGGAAGTGTTTGAAGGATCTCGCAAAGTCCCCCGAGTACCCAGCCATTTCCACGTCCCCAGAACACCTTCTTACCATTGGCTTCTTTCTTATTAAAATACCGATGATCGCGATAGAACAACTGTTCGTCCTTATCGAACAAGAAGTCGTAAGTCGCCTTATACTCACTATTGAGGAATTCGATATACTTCCAATCGCCAGTCAGCATATACATCTTCGCATAAACGGGAGGAGCCATAAACAGAGCATCACACCACGACCAACGTTCCAATGTAGCCATATTTCTATAATCGAGATACAACGAACTGGCAGAACGGTGATTAATGACAAACTCCGTACGGGCTAAGGTAGGCAGTAACATGTTCCGGTCGCCATATTTCTGATACAAATCAAGGAAGACCTGTCCGACAGCCACAAAATCGGCATGATACATATATTTGCCCATTTGCCAGCCATTGCGTCGGCCGATCGACACCAGCCATTTATAATAAGAGCTGTCCCCATCTTCTTTCTCAGTCAGCTCAGCCCAATCCAACATTCCCATATACAATGCAGCATGAGTCCAACTCAAATCATCATGTTCAGCCCCCTTTGCTGGATTGGCGATTTGCCAATCGGCAACGCGTTTCATAACCGATTTCACTTCCTTCTCACTGAAAATATTGCCGCCAAACAGAACCGTATTGGCAACGACCAATACGACCAAACCTACAAAGATTCTTTTTTTCATAATTTAATAAATAGTTAACAGACCTCGAGTCAAAATTGAATATACAAAGAAAAGAATAATACCCATATTAAAAAAGCCATTTCCCCGCAAGTGCCTCTCTTCCGGTCACTTCGGACAATAAATGCCTATCTTTATACAATATGTACGGCTCTTATTTTGACTTTTGGTTTATCTTTGTGTCTAAACAAACAAAACGACTGAAATGAAAAACATCCTTTACACCGTTCTTGTCCAATGGCTGATACTATCCAGCCTGATTCCTCTTAGGACGCAAGCACAAACCACTGCCCCAAGCAACAACTTCGAGATCTTAATGAGTAAGATCAGAAGCGACTTCTCGAAGAACCCTTCTATCGAAAAAGATCTTGAGAAATACAACAAAGACGACGGTTCTTTCACCGACGTCGATTATGCGAGTATCGCCAGAACCAAATGGCCTCCGATGACTCACATCGAACGTCTAAGTGATTTTGCCTTCGCCTATACCAATCCTCAAAACAAACATTACCAAGACACAGCATTGTTTCATAAGATAGAGAAAGGTCTGGAATTTTGGCACAACCGCAATCCCTGGTGTCACAACTGGTGGTACAACCAGATTGCGGAGCCGCAATGTCTGAGCCTGCTATTGATCCAAATGCGTACCGGCAGCCAACAACTTCCGTCGGAACTAGAAGGCAAACTTCTGGAACGCATCAAAACCGATGGAGGAAATCCGGCAAAATGGACAGGCGCCAATCGCACCGATATCGCCTTACACTGGATCTATCGTTCCTGCCTCAGCCAGAATCAGACTGACCTGGAGATTGCTCTAAAGAACGCTTATAGTCCTCTGGCCTACACAACCAAAGAAGGCTTCCAGCACGACAACAGCTACTTTCAACACGGAGTACAGTTGTATATCGGAGGTTACGGAGACGAGATCCTAAAAGGGATCACCCAAATAGCGATGTATACCAAAGGCACCCCATATGCCATCCCCGAAGATCAGTTAGCCATTCTCAGCAAGTTCATGCGTGAGACCTACTATGCGACCATACGAGGCCAACACATGATGTTCGATGTGCTTGGACGCGGCGTCAGTCGCCCCGGAGTGACTCAGAAAAAACACACCGCACTCTTTGCCCAACGCATGATTGAGTTAGACCCGACACATGCCGATGAGTATAAAGCCATCATCAAACGTCTGAAAAAAGAAGAACCGGCAAGTTACGCCATCACTCCAAGACACACTCATTTCTTCCGCGGCGATTACACCCTACACACTCGTCCCCAATACATGGTCGACGTCCGTACCGTCTCTACTCGCACCATGAGATGTGAATATGGCAATGGAGAAAACTTGAAGACCTATTTCATGTCCGATGGTTGTACCAATATCACGGTCGACGGTTCTGAATATGCCAATATCTTTCCGGTATGGAACTGGACACGCATCCCCGGAACAACAGCTCCACAGTTGAAAAAGGTTCCCATGGCTAAGAGCGATTGGCAAACCCGTGGCACATCCACCTTTGCCGGGGGCGTTTCCGACACTCTTTACGGCGTATCTGCCTATTCGTATCTAGATCAATATGCCAACATCAATACCGGAGCACAAAAAGCATGGTTCTTCTTCGACGACGAGATCGTCTGTCTTGGAGCCGGAATCCGCTCAACATCGGAAGCACCGATCAATACAACGATCAACCAATGTCTGCTATCCGATGAGAAAGTAACGATTGCTTCCAACCGGAAAGTATCAGAGATCGCCAACGGTAACTCTGAGTACACCGCTCCAAGCTGGATCCTTCACCGCCAAGTCGGCTATGTCTTCCCAAAAGGAGGTTCCGTCTTTGTCAACATACAGAAGCAAGAAGGTAGCTGGTACGATATCAATCAGACAGCTTCAAAAGATCTTAAGCAAGCCGAGGTTTTCACGGTGGGTTTTGACCACGGACTACAGCCAACCGACGGTAGCTATGCCTACATCCTTTTACCCGGAAAGAAGACAGTCAAAGAGATGAAAGCCTACGAGAAGAAAAAGGATATCGATATCTTGATGAATACCTCGAAGATGCAAGTTGTTCACCACAAGAAACTCAATGTCTGGCAATTGGTGTTCTACACGGCAGGCGAGTTTAAAAACAAGGAAGTGAGCGTCAAAGTCGACAAGGGTTGTATCTTGATGATTAGAGACCTCGACAAACACACCGCCATCGTACACGTTGCCGATCCCGAGCAAAAAGAAACCATCATCAAACTAGAGATTGGACTGCCGAAAAAATCGGCCAACACCCAAACAATCGATTGTGATTTCCAACATAGCGGAGTCTATGCCGGAGCCTCCCAATCGCACAAGCTTCAGTTTTAGATAAAAGAACAAAAAGATGGTTCATGCTTCAGAACCAAACTTTAACAATCTCCTAAAAAGCATTCCGGTGAAAAGGCCAACAGCCCTTCCACCGGAATACTTTTTTTTCAAACGGTTGCATACCAATCGATTGCCCATAAAAACCTAACGTTTTGAAGAAGCGCTTAAAAGATCCAACCAACCTTGATCGAGACCGAGTGGTGACTCAAGTGCTCAGCAAACTCCGCGACAAACAACGATTGTGTCTTCGTCTTCAACCGTTCGAACTCTTGCAAGTCGTACCCTAAAGCCAAGAACAACTTTTGTCGCCTGCAAAGTGAGTACTGCATTCCAACAGACGGATTCAAGTAAAACCCACCATTCACCTTCTGTTCTGGAGCAAAGCTATATCCTACCCCACACTCCAAGAAAGGAGTCCACCTCTTCGGCTTAGTCATCAGCCATTTCACATCCGCAAATAGAGGGATGAGCGTCTTCTCGTAGAAAGAAAGCCCCGACCCGATTCCAACAAAGCAACGCTTGCTCACAGTATAGTGTCCTATAACCTGCCAAGTAAAAGGAGTCACTGCCGGCTCACTCATAGCCACCCCCGTCGCAATACCCGTCGCAAAAGTCAACCGTTTTGTTTCCGGTACCTGTGCCTTGCTCCCACCTATCACACCGCTAAAGAGCATAACTAAAATAATCTTCTTCATTCCACACTAACCGTTATACGTTTCACAATATGCAAAGCCGTTGTCAACCCCGACAGATCGCGACTGATCTCTCCGGAACTACCGTCCGGACTACTATGCCCGATTAACTTCGCTTCCACCGTCCTCTCACTCGACGACAAATCGACCGTCGCAGCATAAACCACCGCAGGCTGTCCGCTTCCCTTTTCTCCTCCCGAATAATCCCCATCGCCTACCTGAGCCGATTTCGGAAAAGCCCCATTAAAGTCGGTCGAATGATTCACCTCAATCTTCACCACAAACCTTTGCAAAGCTTTGCCAGGCGTAAGCTTCACATCGAAACTCCCATGAGGAGTAGCCCCCGATATACCGTCAACCAAAGGTTCCTTCTTAGTCGGCAGATACAACCCATCGGAATACCTCATCCCACGGACATGACACCAGGTCGGCAAAGCCTCCTTCCTTCGATTCCCTCCGGAGGCCTGCCACGACTGCGTTGCAATCTTATGCGTAGCATAGACCGTCGATAGATAGCCTCCCTCCGTATCTTCCAACCAAACGGCGATTTGCGGAGCATTCTTCTTTTTGATCCCTAAGAACAACGGAAAGTCATGCAACCATTCCTCCCCTTGTTCGATGCAAACCCTAACATCCCCCTTCCGATACTCGATAAGCTCCTCTTGACACGAACAAAAGCTAGCGAGCCATAAATAAACCAATGCTAATCCCATTCTCTTCATGTTAATTGATTAATGTGTTATACGATTAAGATGTTACCAAACGGAAACATCTAGGATAAAAAAATATCAAATCAGTAAAGATCCCACCTCTTTACGAGGAGAATAAGGCAATGGTTTGGCGTAGCCTATTCTTAAGATCAATGTCGGATACTCCCCATGAAGAGGCAAAGCCTTTTGTAGAGCAGCAGCTAGCGTCGTCACCTCACACGGTTGGTTCAAAAAAGCACAAGCAAGCCCCATCTCGGTAGCCTTCAAGAGAAAACGTTGAAGGTTTCGTCCCAGCACGACCCACTCCTCCATCGTATCATGCCTTGTGGTACACACCACAAGATGAGACGAACGATCGATCTTCTTTTTGTCGGACCGATTCTGAATGTGAGATTGCAAGAAAAGACGAACGATCGGTTTAGCCAACACCCTCGGAAGCGAAGGACTTCCAAACGTCGCATAGCTCAACCCGTTGCGCAGACGTTCAACCTCGCCCTTATTAAACCGTATCCACGAAAGCAGTTCGTTTTTAAAATCAGCATGATTCATCTGGATCTCATTTCCTTTCATGATATAATGCACCATTGTATTTGCCAATGGTGTGCCAACCTCCGCAAAATGAAAATGAACACGATACCCCTGTCGCACCGATCGAAGCTCTTTCAACTGTTCGTCGGTCACCCTATCGCCATTATAAAGCCCTCGATTCGTTTGTCGCCGCTCTATCTGGTCGAACAAAGCATCCTCCACTAAAGCATCAGAACGAGTCAATCCGACGACAATTCCTTCCAGACGACAAGTCGTGATATGCGCCGCATACCCCAAGTGATTGGCCGCAATAAACAGATTCTCGATTGCACATCCCAAGCTGATCACCAGCTCACGATGACTCCCATCGACCACAGGCAATGCGACACTCCAATCGGGCATCACCGTAATGCTCTCGCAATCGATATGGAACTTCCAAGGCTGAGTATTATGCCCCGAAGGAGCTTTGGAAGCATACTCAATAATCTTAATAAAATCAGCATTCATGTTGAAAAACCTTCTTAATCATGATTTCAACCCCTTCATTAATCTGTTCCCATCCGGCATCAGTATTGAGCGGAATCCCATTATACACCGGACAGAAGTCGCCCAACATCACCAAATACGTGATAGAAGCCGTTAAGAAAGAAGCCAATACCGCGATCTCCTTCTGCGGAAGACCAGTGAGTTCACTCACCCGTTCAACCAGATGAGTCCCGACCTTCTCCCTTTGTTCGCGCAACTTCACGATCATCTCATTATGACAAGACAACTCCCAACGATAAAGCCTCCTCAACGTCGGATCATTTCGCAGCTGTTCAATCTGCTGCTGAAACATCTCCTTGATAAATGCAGACAGATGTTCCCGATCGGGAAACTCCAGCGGAAAGTTCAACCAAAAATCATGCTGACGGATATAAGCCGTCATCAACCCTTCCACCGAACCAAAGTAGCGATAGATCAAGATCTTCGAAACTCCCGACTCCGTAGCCACCGCATTGATGCCGATCTTCTCGAACCCATCTTCAGCAACCATCCGGCCAATAGCCTCCAACAACCGCTTTTCGGTCGCCTCCCGATCTCTTTCACCCGCCATATTCTTTTCTTTCATCTTATCAAGTGTTACCATTCGGGAACAAATATATGTTACTTATTGGAAACATGCAAATCATTCAATAAAAAAATAGAATAAAAAGAAAAGATACCCGTCTATTCTCCCCGAATGAGATCTTTCAACTTAATCGCTTGGAACGTCATGTGCGCCACACTACTCTCATACAAGATCCCCACAGTCTCCCGATCAATCATTGTCAGGCAAGAATACCCCCATCCCTCACGTTCATCCAAAAGCAACTGATGATCAGTCGGCCAAGTGACTCCACCGTCAAGACTCGCTTTGATGGTAATCCGATGACGCTTCTTAGGATCGTTCGGATTGGAAAACAACAATAGATCCTTCCCTAAGACATTATCTTTAGCCTTCACATGAATCAAGCTAGCCATACAAATCGGTTCCTGCAAAGCACCACGCGAAGAAACATGCTCCTTCCACGTCCTACCTAGATCGATCGTCGTACATACCGCACGACTCCCCCCTCTATTATCACGCATATTCAACATCAACACCCCAGGCTCCACCTCAGCCACCTGCGCTTCAGTGGTATTACTTCGAGCCATCGAGCTGATCTGCCAAGTCTGTCCATGGTCCCGACTATAGATAATGCCCGCATTAGGCATCCGATCCGCCCCAATATACTGACAAGCAAAAACCAACGTTCCGTCGTGCATAGAAATGCCACGCCCCGGTCCCTGCAACAACAGATACCAAGAAGGATCTTTCACCTGCTCGGTAATATTCATCGGATCCAACCACGTCCGGCCATCATCCTCACTCTTCACCACCAACAGCTGAGCCGTATGATAACGATCCATGCCCGGAAAAGAGTTCCACCAGGCAGCTCCATTTCCCGCACCATGCAGCCAAATCGCCATGATCCAGATCGTTCCCGTTTTCTCGTCCACCAAGATGGCCGGATCGCCCACACCATTCTGCGCTTTAGGCAACCCACCATATTGCCCCATCGACATCGGCACACGCATCTTCTCCCAACTCTTTCCCCCATCCATGCTGCGACTCAGTCCGATCTCAACATACTCCTGCAAATCCTTACTCGAGTTATAGCGCACATCATAAGTGGCCAACAACGTTCCTTTCTTGGTAGTCACCAACCCCGGAATGCGAAACGACTCCGCCCCATCATCCCCGGCATGACGCACACCTACTCCCACATAATGACGCCCATGATTCAGAGTGTTTAGCGTAGCCTCTTGTCCGTCGATACGAGCATGAACCACCTCCGCCTCAATCTGAGTCAGCATCGGAGTCGACGGTTTCATTCGCAAACTGATCCAGAAGAAATTCGTACCCGGGAACAACATCTGATCGGCCTTCAGCACCACCTCACGACCTTTTACCCGCTGTTCCGCCTTCAAGACCGAATACGAAGCATTAGCCGCAAACGTATCGCCCGGCTTCATACTCGAAATATAGTTTATCGGTGTAAAAAGATTCCGATTCTTACGATCGGGAGCTTCCGTTCCCGAATAGAACAACTTCACCGATTGAATATCTTTAAGACGCACGCCATCGGCAAACCGCAAGGTAACGTCGTTCAACACCTGCCCCTGTTGAGCCTCAATCCGAAGATCCATCCACTCATTGTCCACCCGCTCAATAAGAATAGGAATAGACGTTTCCCGAACCATCACTGTCCGATCTTGTGCTCCCAGTTCGCCTAAGGAAAAGAAAAGAAAAATGACAAGAAAAAAAGTTTTCATCATAGCGTATAGTGTTACAGTGTAAATCACTACAAAAATATAAAAAAACCATCATCTGTTTCTCGAAAAACAACAAAATGAATCATAGATGCCTTCCTATCCATCCCCACCTAAAAATCAATCCATCCCACCAACACCTTTTGCCTGGCAAGCAAGAGAGAAGTAAGATGACGATCGAAAATCGTTCTAATTAAAAAAATAGCGACAAACCTTTATTAAATATCAAATAGTTAGATTAACTTTGTGAATCAACAGATTCAACAATTTTACTAACCATAAAAACACTCGAAAATTATGCGTATCGAAGAAAAGGCCGCAAGAATCGTTGCCGCCACACAGATCATCACAGTTGCGTCGATCGACGAAAACGGTTATCCGCGTCCGGTGCCAATGGTAAAACTCAAAGATGAAAATGGAGCGATCTACGTCTCAACCGGGACAAGCTCAGCAAAAACCGCCCATTTCAAAGCCAATCCAAAGGCCGGTGTTTCGATCATGAAAGGCAACGACAGCATTGTTTATACCGGTCAGATCGAGATCATTACCGACGAAGCCGTGAAGCGATCACTTTGGGGCGACTGGATGCTCCCCCATTTCCCCGGCGGGATGGAAGATCCGGAATATTGCGTATTGAAGTTCACCCCTCAATCGGCTACCTACTGGATCGATAACGCCTTTGTAAAAAACAACATCTACCAAAACCTCTTTTGTCAAAGCTGCGGCATGCCGATGCAAACCCCCGATCAATTCGGAACAAACAAAGACGGTTCGGAAAACGAAGATTATTGCTGCTATTGCTACAAAGACGGAGCGTTCACCCAAGACTATACCATGGAGGGAATGATCGAGCATTGCATTAACTACCTGGACGAGTTCAACAGTGGTAGCGAAACAAAATTCACCAAAGAAGAAGCTCTCGAGCAAATGAGAAAATTCTTCCCAACCCTAAAAAGGTGGAAAGTAGAACAATAGATCGACAAAAAGATCAAAGATAAAACCCCGTTATAAAAGTGCAACCCCGTCATTGAGAAAAAATCAAATAATTCTGATTCTTCTTCAATGACGAGGTTGCTGATTATCAGAACAAAAAAAACGACAAATGGTTGGTCCTAATTAAGAATAAATCTTTAAGTTTGTCCATTCAAGACTCGATCGGAATATCAAGTCAATAAAAACACAACAATCAAGACCTTAAAAGAGAATAACCATGAATCACCTTAGTACAAAAGAAAACACAGAAGGCACACAAGAGGTAGAAGACACCGAGTACTTTTGGGATAATGAAACCGAATTACAAGTCGAAGCCGATCCGGGATATCCGCTCATCCCCTTCGGATACGAGTTCTATACCGTTTTTAAGGGCAAAGATTTCGTCAACTGGGCCATATATCTCCTCAATAGCGGTATTCAGAATGAGCCTCTTTCTATCTTGTCCAAACTTAAAGATTCAGACGAAGAACAACAAACAGACTGTTTCCTCAAGGCCTGTAAGGATTTAAATATTGCCAAATGGGAAGCCAAAGCGTTGTATGCCGAATACTTCATGTTCCATTTAGCCAAAAAAGTTCTAGACCGACAGATCAACCCGAAGTTAGGACTAAAAATAGCTTCAGACATCAGCGAGCAAACCGCTTGTGATCTACGATACGAACAGTTCAGCTGTCTCTATGACGATATCGAGCTATTGATCTCTTATGGCGAACCCCTATTCAGCGAAAGCCTATCAAAAGATAAAATAGACGACCATATCCGAACAGAGTTTGAGCTGTTCATCTCAAAATCAGAACGATTCAACAGTCAAGACCTCGACCTCACCAATCTCGATTATTGCGAGAATTGCCATTCTCTAACGACCCCTACGACTAAAAAGGTTTTCAAGTACTTCTCATCCCCTTTTGACTACGTCTGCTGTGAGAGATGTTATTCGAAAAACATCCTATCCGGCACTTCACAAGAAGGACGAATTAAGATTTTGGAAGCTTTAAATGCGCCATAACACCTCCATAATTTATAACATGCACGACCTCCAAACAACCCCACGATTCTTAAGAGTATCTTGTCTATTTTCAGTCAAATACCCCAAAACGGATAAAGAAGGCTCGGAACCAACTCAGCAATTCCAGAAGACAACTAGACTTAAAGTCAACCAACTATCATTTTTAATCATGAAAAAGATATATTCCACAGAATGGCTGCAACTTCATCCATACTAGAGAGCCGATAGTGTAAAGAAGTATTACGTAAGCATTGCCAACAATATCTACTCAAAACTATCACATTCATCTATAGCCAGCGGATTGATGGAGGATGAAAACAGACGCTACACCAGCCTTTGTCTTGCCGCATGATTTGAAGACAATCTCAAAAACCGGCATTTGGGAAACCTTCACCGCAGAGTGTAAAAAACAATATGGAAGCTATTTGCCCTTCTATTCGATTAACGACGATTATTTTCCCGACGAGATTAATCCCGAAGACATTCGTTTTCTGCTTTGGCACCACACGCTATTTTTATATCGAGACGAACGCATCATAAATCCCGAAAATCCCGACATAGAAGAAACTGCCTAAGATCTCTACGCCCTACTATCCGACGAATACAAAACCGCTCCCGAGAATGAAAAGATGCAAAACTCCTTGTGCCATGCCTCTTTGGGAGAAAGTGATTTCTATCTTTATCGAGAAGTACTAAAATGGTTTCATTAGGAGTCATTACTATTTGCTTTTATATTATACAAAACAAGACAGTCTCCTATCAAGAGCCTGATCTTATTAAATTAAAATGGATCGACCTTACTGTAATCTAAATTTAATTCTTTGATGGATCCTCATCAACGCTCCCTTTTCCCACGGTTCAAGCCGCCCATCATGATAGACTTTGATTTCTTCACCATCCATCAATTCGAATACTCTTTCCGGATTTTCCTCAACAGGTTGCCATTTTCCCGGCATCTTTTTCAGCGCACGTTCTAATCGACTAGCAATCGCCTTTTCTCCTTTGGATTGTGACGGAAGAGCGTTATGATCATAAGCTTGGAGAGAACGGCTATAAAAACGAACTTGCGTAATTTCACCATTATCCATGACAACAAAATCGATGGAGTCTCCAATGCATTTCTCTCTCACTAACTCTTTTAAGATGACCGACCGGACAAACGCATAAGATTTCTCGCGTTGTTTAAAGCGAGAAGGTCGATAGATAGGTTCCTTGAACGGGGTAAGCTGACCAATATAGGGAGACCATAATTCCAAATTGGCATGCAACTCAATGTCGGTAAACCACATCTTGGGATAGATCTTGCACACCTTCGCAGCTTTATCTGATACGGCCCAACTCATGTAAGGCTCTAAAGTAAAATCGTCATATTGTTTAATCCCCATGAAACCTGCAGCAAGCTCCATGTCTGTGATTTTTTGAGTAAAATAATTGAGCCATTTAACCTCAGCAGAAGCGATTCCGGAAGGGAAATCATTGGTCTGTAGGTTGGAAAGTCGATAGTCATTACCTTTTAAGAATGGATTCTTACGATAGCCTTTACGGGACACATCAACCTCTCTCTCTTTATCATAATAAAGTGGTTTGCCTTCAGCTGTTTTGAGGTAAGGAAAGAACTTTATGATCCATCCGGAAAGATAGGTCGCCGCATATTCGTGACTGGTTTTATAGATAGAGCTCCAAAATGAAGAATCCACTTTGCCTTCAAAGGCCTGAACGAACTCACGAAGAATGGGAGCAAGCTCTCTTTTCCAATCGGAGAGTTCGAGTTGATCGAGTATGCTGATCTGATCGGAGATCCATTGCCAGTCTTGTTTCGTTCCGGTAAGGATGATCGTCGGAATGCCACAACCTGTTTCTGCAACATATTCAAATCCTTGATTGAATATTTCCAAAAGATTGATCTGAAAGGCAATGGTTCTTTCGGAAGTGGTCGTGGAGAAATGAGGGACGAACAGGTCGTAATACTTTTTCTTCGTCCACTTCTGAGTTTCTAAAGCTAACTCCTCGGCTACAACTCCCCATAGCTCTGGATTTTGAGCCAAAGAATCATTTCTTACGCTAAGCGTTAACTTTTCTCTGTTGGTCAATAAGACGGAATGCAGCTCCTCGAAATGCTGATTCACATGAATAGAGATCGCTTGAGATATAGCAAACCAAATGGCATCGGGCGACAACACCAACGAATGATGCCTCTCATAGGCTAAGTGAATAGCATCGATCAGCCCATTCCCAGGAGATAGAATTAGGGAGTCGGCTTCTTGTGAAGAGTACCAAGTTGGTTTTCTGCCGACTTTAAACTCAATAGCTTGATGAGATGAGAGCATCGGAAAGGCGCTCTTAGATGGAATGACATCCGAAGAATGAATTCTTATCCCTATTGGTGGATCGGTTGCTTCTAAGGTTGTCAATGGAAGAATTAAAAGAAATAAGAAGAGAAGGAGTGGTTTATATGATAGCCCCATAATCTGATGGTTTTAATCGTTTAAAAGATTCAAAAAGTTTTGATACAAA
Source organism: Bacteroides sp. (assembly GCA_047975405.1). Classification (GTDB taxonomy): domain Bacteria; phylum Bacteroidota; class Bacteroidia; order Bacteroidales; family Bacteroidaceae; genus Bacteroides. The sequence goes on along the minus strand of JBKEDO010000045.1, from coordinate 62,597 downwards.
AATAAAAATAATTATTAACATGTAAAATTAAACGGATTGTATTTTTCTCTGTAAATAGATTAGTTTTTATATATTTTATATTTCACATTTTGTTAGATAATCAAACAAATATAAAAATACCAAATAATTTGACGATTAGTCGATCATAAAGGTCATAACATCCAACAAAAACGGATTGAACGAGACAAACAAGTTTATCCGTACAAGAGTTATAAATTTAGCCTTAAAAAAATTTTATAGACAAATACAAAGTGTATTCTTTCGCTAATGCCAAACTTTTCAACTATTTTAGTCGCATTATTGCAAGTTCTGTTTAAAGGGAACACAAGCCTTTATACAAACGGCCAATAAGGAGAACTAAATAATACGAAGGGATTGAAGGTCATTAATGAGCTACATACGGACATCACTAATAAAGCAAAAGTTGAAATTGAAGCAAGGCAAGCTGAAGCAAAGGCTAGCAAAGGAAAGAAAGCTGAAGCAAGACAAGTTAAACCAAAATTAAAGTCAGATCATGGAAGATTTAGTCAATGGACGCTGCGGTTGGTGTGGAATCGACGAGCAGTATGTAAAATACCACGATGAGGAATGGGGACGATTGGTCACTGATGATCGGACGCTATTCGAATTTCTGGTACTGGAGAGTGCCCAAGCCGGACTAAGCTGGATCACCATTCTCAAAAAGCGGGAAGGGTATCGGAAAGCTTTCTGCGAATTCGATGCCAAACAAGTGGCTCAACTGACGGATGACGATGTGGAGCGGCTCATGCTGTTTGAGGGCATTGTGAGAAACCGCTTGAAGATTAAGTCGACCATCACCAATGCTCGACTGTTCCTCGCCATACAAGAAGAGTTCGGCAGTTTCTATGAGTATACGCTGTCGTTCTTTCCGGACAGAAAGCCGATCATCAACAGGCCTCGATCATTGAGTGAGGTTCCGGCATCTTCTCTCGAATCGGATGCCATGAGTCGAGATATGAAAAAACGGGGATTCAAATTCTTCGGAACAACAATCTGCTATGCACATTTGCAGGCTGCGGGGTTTGTCAACGACCACTTAGTGGGATGTGTCTGCAGAAAAGTAGAATAAAAAAGCTCGCAGAACCTAGATTCTGCGAGCTTCTATTTTTAGGAGAGAGAGAGAATAAGCGTATACATTATTCCACAATCTGTTTCGCGAAACTATTCCATCCGTGTGCAGCTTTGTAGGTTTCGACAGACCCGGCCGGTACTTTTATGGTTTGAACGGTATAAGGGAAGGCTTGCCAAGCTCCTGATATCGTATTGGCAATAGCAGGGTCTGTGCCCTCAACCGTTACGACTTTCAATCCGGTATTGGCAAATGCGTTAAAATTAATCTGTTTAACGGTAGCCGGAATAACGATCGACTCTAAATTTGGTGAACCGGAGATTGTATTTTGACCGATAATCTCTACGTTTTGGGGGATCTCGAAGTGAATGAGTTTTGGACAACGTTCGAAGGTGGAAGCTTCCAATTTCTGATCGGCTATGCTCGTATTAACAACGGCACGACCAAAGGTTTCAACTCTTTCTAACTCTCCGGATAGATAGAAAACTCTTTGATCCATATAACAAAGGCTGTTAGGGAGTCTGAGGTTTACAAGTCCGGACTCTCGGAACGCTTCATTTCCCATCTTCAAAAGTCCATCCGGCAAATACAACTCTTTCAATGATGTCGCATTAAGGAAAGCCTGATATTCGATTTCTTTGACCGACTGCGGCAGCTTTATCACTGTTACATTTTTATTTAAAGCAAAGGTCTCATGCGTTATTTGAGTCAGGGATGTTTGACTTAAATCGATCTCTTTTAGATAGTCACAACCATAAAACGCAGCCTCATCGATGGTCACTAGCGTCTTGGGGAAATTGATTTCTGTGATCTGAGACCAGGCGAAAGCTTGTTCGCCAATCGACTTTAATCCTTCGTTCAAGGTCACATGGGTTATCTTACTTTGTCTGAAGACATTGCTTGCAATAGAGGTTACGAAGTCCGGTAATACGAGACGAGTAAGATTAGCCTCTACTTTGGTGAGGACACCATTTTCAACTTTTATAGGTAGAACCTTTACAGAAAAAGTGGTCGTCAGCTTATTGATGGTCACAGACAAGGTTAAATCGTCTGATGATTTCTCCGAAGAGAATCCACTGATATTGGCCTCTGTGATGTCTAATCGTTGTTTGCTATTGTCGCTATTGATGCCTTCAACGATTAATCCTTTAAGCGATAATGGCTCCCCTAATGAGTAAGTTGTTTTATCAGGAAGCGATGTTACAGAGATTTTTACTAGTTCTGATAGGTTAGGCTCTATTTTCTCAAGAGAATCTTCTTTTGAGCATGAAGAGAAAGTAATTACGACTAACAGTGTAGTCAAAACAAAAAAATTAATTGTTCTAAATTTCATAAATTCTATTTATAATTAAATTCAACATTAAATCTCATTGAGTTGAGATTTAGAGTTTTCTTATCGTTCTCGTTTAATCGCCGATAAAACGATGTCAAGGATGGACTGTTTTTAGGTCTATCTTTCCTTTAACCTTTCCTTCCATCTTTGCCTCTAAGGTAAGGCTTCCTGCTTTTTCTGTAGATTGCACAATAGCAACCAACAGGCCATTGAAAAGAGGCATTTGTGGCAGATGAAATAAATCTAACGAGGTACTATTCCCGTTTCCTCCGGCTCTATACACGCCTTCGCCTTTCACTTTAAACGTTACAAGATTCTGGGCATTAGGACAGAGATTGCCGTCTTTATCGACGACCTTTACGGTTACGAAGGCCAAATCTCTGCCATCTGCCGTTATCACAGATCTATCGGCAGTTAGTTCTAGATGATGTGGTTTTCCTGCAGTGTGAAGCTCTTTTTCTGCAACCGGTTTCCCTTCTTCGTTGTAAGCTACAACTTTTATTGTTCCGGGTTCGTATTTAGTATCCATCCACATCAAACGATATCTCTCTTGCCGTTTTAAATCCTTTGTATCGCTATTATGAATCGTTATGGAAAGATCTTTCTGGCGTTTTCCTTGACTAACGCCATTGATAAACAGCTCAGCGGAAGGATAATTGGTGTAAACAAAAACGGGGGTGGTCTGTCCTTCTCTTCCCTCCCAATTCCAATGAGGCAGGATGTGCAGCGTCTCCTTTGTTTTGTTCCAATGGCTCCTATACAAGTAATATCGGTCTTTAGGAATTCCGACCAAATCGACAATGCCAAACAGAGACGAATGACTAGGCCAATCGGTGTAGTATGGGGTCGGCTCTCCTAGATAGTCAAAGCCTGTCCACACAAATTCCCCGATGCAATAGGGCAAATCTTCATGTTGCATGTAATCGTCTTCCGGCAAATTGGACCATGAGCAATGCTCTACATCGTAAGATGAGGATTGGTGGTCTTCGTATTTCTTCATTTGCTGACGGGTGACGGGGAATTTATAAACGCCTCGCGAACTCACCGTGGAGGTGGTTTCGCTTCCTAAAATAATGCGTTGAGGTAACTTTTTGTAGGCCTCTTGATATTTATGTGGGCGATAGTTGAACCCAAGTACTTCCATCACGGCGCCAAAGTTATTATTCATCACAGCATCAGGAGCATCCATGCCTTGGGTCACAAAACGCGTCGGATCTTCACGTTTACAGATGTTTTGTAACCACAACGAGAGTTTTGCACCTTGATTGCCATTGTGTTGATCCGGAACTTCATTCCCAATACACCACATCACCACACTAGGATTGTTTCTGAATTGATGGATCAGGTTTACTAAATCTTTCTCAGCCCATTCATCGAACACAAGATGGTATCCATTTTTCATTTTAGGAGTTTTCCATTCATCAAAGGACTCAGCCATGACCATCATTCCCATCTCATCACAAGCCTTAATCAATTCGGGAGCCGGCATATTGTGCGATGTTCGGATCGCATTGGCGCCCATCTCTTTTAGGATACGAATTTGACGACGGATGGCAGCCTCATTTACAGCAGCTCCCAATGGGCCTAAATCATGATGCATACAGACACCTTTGAAAACCGTTCTCTTACCATTCAGGAAAAAGCCCTTGTCCGGAATCATTTCTAATGTTCTAATGCCAAAAGATGTTGTATATTCATCTTTCAGCACCTCTCCCTGATACAGTTTTGAAATGGCTTTATATAGGTTCGGGGTATCGGTATCCCAGAGTAAAGGATGCTCCACGATTAAGTCTTGCTCTATAACGTCTAAGTCGTATGCTGTAAGCGCCTTTCTATTGGAGGCCACAAGTTTACCATTCTTATCGACTAGCTCTGTTAACAACTGGAAGTTGTTGACCGTTTTACATTGGGGGTAATTGATCTTTGTTTTAATATTTACCCGTGCAAAATTGGCTTTCACAACAGGTGTCGTCAATTGGGTACCAAAAACCGGAATATGAACATCCTCCGTTATCACTAGATGGACATTCCGATACAATCCGGCACCCGGATACCAGCGTGATGATTCGGGTTTGTTCTCCAAACGAACGGCCAAGGTGTTTTTACCTTCTGCCTTCAAGAAAGGGGTTACATCGAAATGGAAACTGTTGTAGCCATACACCCAATGTCCGATCTTCTCTCCATTCAGATAGACCTCGGCATGACTCATTGCTCCATCGAAGATGAGACTGGCATGTTTACCGAGTTCGAATGCTGAAGCTTCAAAATCGAGTCGATACCACCCCACCCCGACAAATGGAAGTCCACCTGTGCGTCCGGTGTGTTGTTCGGCTTGCGTTTGTCCATCTTGCAGAATAGCCATTTCTTGCTGATCATTACGATTACTGAACGGTCCATAGATGGCCCAATCGTGTGGGATGGTGATCTGTTGCCATTTAGAATCATCATAAGTGGCAGAGCTAAAATCCGGATGATCTTCTCGCGTGAATCGCCACCCTTTCTCCAGAAGATATTCTGTACGCACTTGTGCTTTTGCAGTAAAGCATATCCCTACAAAAAAAACAAAAAGTAATTGTCTGATCTTTTTTACCATAATCTTATTAAAGCTTGTTTGTATAATAACCGAATCTCGTATCACATTTTAAAACAATTTTTCCACCAGGTGTACCCATAAGAGAACAATCTCATTTTGCTTTGGGACGAAGGAATAGGAGTTGTAGACACAACACAACCAATATCAATAGACTCAATTTAGCAAAGTCTGTACTCAAAGTGCCGGCATCGGTCGACTTTCCCAATAAATTGGTAATAAAAGCTCCGGCAAAGACACCTGTCATATTCATCAATCCATAAACTGTTCCTCTATATTTAGAGGACACGAACTGACAGAGTATCGGCATGTTATTGGCATCAAACATTCCATACCCCAGTCCAAAGCACAATGCACCTCCTACAACCGTAGCAAAACTAGAGCCAAAACCGAGCAATAGAAGCGACGGAATGGTTAACCCTAAGCCAATTGCACCGGTGTAAATACGTCCTCTAATGTTACGTTGAATCCACCTGTCGGATAAGAGACCTCCAAAGATGACTCCTACAAAAGACGAGAGGGCGATAGTGATAGTAGACATTGGACCGGCTTGAGCCATATCAATATTTAAACTAGACATAAAGAGCGTCGGCAACCAGTTCTTTGTAGCCCACCCCGGTAAGCTAGGTGCTGCAAAATAGAGCAGTATCACCCAAAACCAAATATTGGCAGCAATCATTGCCAGACCTTTGATGATCGATGTCTGATCTTTAGACGGCTTTTCTATCCCTTTAACCTCTTTGACTTCTTCTACCTTTTTATCTCTCAAAAACAGAATAAGAATCAGGCTATAAGCAATGCCGATGATGCCAAACCAATGAAATGTCGTTTCCCATGAATAAGCTTTGGCAAGGGTAGCTCCAAAGCCACCAATGGCCTGACCGGTATACAATCCTGTCATGTGAATGCCAATGGCCAGAGAACGCGTTTTCTCGGAGTGAAAATCCGCAATGAGCGAGAGCCCTGCAGGGATGTAAAGCGCTTCGCTGACTCCCATGACAGCACGAAGGACATAGAGTTGGTCGAAATCGGTAGAATAACCCATCAAGAGTGTAACAGAAGACCAGATGAATAAGCTACCTACAATGAGCCACTTTCGATTTAAACGGTCAGCTATAATCCCTGCAACCGGACTCATCAAACCATAAATCCATAGAAAGACGGCCATTAAACGTCCAAAGTTAGCGGCAGATTCTAGTTCTGTAATATCTATCATCATAGAATCGCGCATGGTGGACAACATCTGCCTATCCATATAATTGAGCAATGCAACGATCCACAACAAGCCGACAACGGCCCATGGGTATATTTTCGTGTGTTGTAATTTCTTCATACTAAATTCTTTTTTCAGCATATTCTTCTACTAAAATCAATCTCGAAACAGACTTTACGACTTTAGGTAACAGGTCTAAAGATATCAGACGTTGTTGACCGCTTACTATACCGTCAAGTTCTGTTCTTTGAGCCTGAATTTGCAATAAACGACTCAATATAAGAAGATTTAATCTTTTTTCCCTCATCCTCTCAATGATTTACGTAACTCAAAATAGAATCCCGCCAAAGTATATATCCTTTTCCCATCAGATGCAATCCATCGTTTGTATAAGCAGCATCCAATTTGTGAGATTTCTGATCCAAAAACGTTGGATGTAAATCGATGTAAGTTATATTATATTTTTGTGCAATGTGTTTGATCTCTACATTCAATTCATTTATCATATCCGGTTTCATATGCCCCGAGAAAAGGCCGAAATCGGGATTCACAGGCAGAACACTCTGTAGATAGATGGATGTGCTGCTCGATTGAGTCTGTATCTTTGAGACTATTTTCTCGATCGTTGTTGCGATTGTTCTTACAGAAAGACCTTTAGCAATATCATTAATACCAATTAGCAAAAAGAGTTTCCGGGGTTGACCTTTAAGGACAGCATCAAGACGATCGTATACCCCTTCCGAGGTGTCTCCACTTATGCCTCTATTCTTAACGTGTCTATTCTCGAACAGCTCATGCCATTCACCGCCATTGGTAATACTATTACCGATAAATACGATATCCTCCGTACAGATCGGTAATTCTTCAAACAGACTCGCACGTTGTTCATAGAACGTCGAATATTTGTGAGTTTGAGCATATCCACAAAGCGTAGATAAGCTTAAAATAAGAATTAGCATATATTTCATCAATGATCCCGAAGGCGTATAAGCAACTCGGTTCTGATTTACGAATAAGGTTCGACAGATAAGATTCGGAGAGAGAAACGTTTTTTTCATGGAAAGATCTGTTTTAAATTTAAATATTTGGTATCTAAAAATTTGGCCATCAAAAGATCAGAAAAAGTCTTGAAACGACAACCGGTGCAACAGCGATCACTGTGACAGAATTCCCGTTGCTTTGTGAACAGACGGTGTACGAATACCGGGTTTCAATTCACCATTGATGATCACAAGAGCATCCTTCGTCATTAGGGCTGCTCCTCCGGCACGAGCAACTGGTTCATAATTGCCGAGACTTTTCCACACTTTCGTCTTTGTGTTGTACGAAAGAAGTTCGGTATTGAACTGATACCAATCGACAGGATGACGCATATACTGAACGGCATCATTTTTCAGCGCCTCCAAACGAACCAAATCGTTTGCTTTTTTGGCCTCTTCGATGAAGATGGGACGCTTGATCGCTTCCAAGAAAAGATCGTGATTGACCCCTCCCATAAATAGTATTTCGTCTGTGCCATAAGCAACTGCAGAACCTCCGGTGAGTGTTCGATTGGCACCATCCGCCAGATGAGGAAGAAGAGTTTCACTTTGCCAAGTATCTTTTAAGACATTATAGGATAAAACGTCAATGGGGAGCATAGGCATCCTGTCTTTGCCTAGAGGTTGGAAACCACCGGCCAGATAGAGCTTAATACCATCCTTATCACTTTCCTGTGAGGCAAGTACCGGTTGTACCCTAGCTGCTCCCGGAAAGTTCTTGAGCGATATCCATCCCATTTGAAGATGACTCAAGTCGAGAGCATATAAGGCATTACATGGTTCACCATCTCGATACCCTCCGGCAACATAAATATGGTTGCCGACATAGGTAGCCGATGTATTATCCATTCTGACAGGAAGAGAAGGTAGTTTTATGATTTCAGCATTTTCTTTTTGAAGAGTAATCATAAAAACAGCATTCGATGAGAATTGATTATTGTTCCCTCCGATACACACAACTCCATTGGGAGTAGTGACCGAAGCTCCATAAGCAAGTTCCATAGGGAGCCGCCCGATCAACCTCCATCCCTCCGGGAATAAGCCATAAATACAATCATAATATTTCTTTGTTCCTCCTTCAGTTGCAGGTTTATCGGGGAAATTACATCCTCCGGCAACCACTATGACCTCGCCTATAACGCCTGCAAAAGCAGCAGAAACCCCTATGGGAAAATTTGAAGATCCTATAGGTAAGTCAGGAAGTCGTGACCAATTTATCATATTTTTATCTTTTTCTTTTTCTATTTTAAATGTTGAAGCAGGAAATCCAAGACGGTTAACGAGATTACCACGTGAGAAAGGTTCCCATCCGTAACGCACATAGCCCGGATAAGGCACACTGTCGTTCCATAATTTGATTCTTCCGTTTTCTATGATAGCCTCTGCAGGAAAATATAGTCCATCGACATTGGCTACCTCAAAGGTTCTTAAAGGTTTGTCGTCGGAACTTTTTAATCCATCGGCGTACCGGAAGTGGATATATACTTCTTTGGGGGTAAACTCCGCACTTTCAACTTCTGGCCCGGAAGGAATAACTTGATGTTTATATGTTTTATGTAATGCCGAGAAAGCTAGGCGTCGCCCTATTTCCTTCTTAGATCGTGGGTGAACATCCAAAGAGTCTCCAAGATCACTGCTCACTGTCATATTAATATTGTCGATGCTTTGGGCTAGTTCCCTCTGAGTCTCTCGAAACCAAGGCCAACTTGGACGATCGATGCTCGATAGTTGAACATAATAAAAAGGAAGATGATCATTCCAATAAGTTCTCCAACTTTTCACGAACAGCGGAAATAGTTTCTTATAAGCCTCAACATTGTGCGCATTGGATTCACCTTGATACCAGATAACACCTTTAATAGGAAACTTATTGAGCGGTTCTATGCCTGATTCGAAAAGATAGGCCGGTTCATAAGGATGACGTTGAAGGGGATTAGTCGCCGTCTTTATATTCAGGGAAGCGCGTTCCCGTGCCCATTCCATGATGAGATCATTCTTCCTCCAGTCACGCAAAATCTCAGGGAACTCGAATTCCAAAGTCTTTCTGTCTATCCATGATTCGATTGTAGACCCACCTACCGGATTCAGAATTAACCCGATCGGTACATTCAAGCTATCGGTAAGCACTCTTCCAAAGGAGAGAGCAATGGCTGATATCATGTCCACATTGTGACCATGTAGATTTTCCCATCGACTATCTTTATAATATTGCAGACAGTTGAGTGAGTCGAGCACAGACGACTCCCACACAACGGACTGCGTTTGCCAGCGAGGTTTCATATCAAATATCCTGATGTTGTTCTTTCGAGAGGCATAAGTTCGTTGCTCATCCCTTTCAGAGGATTCGCTCTCTTTGATCATAAAAGCCATATTGGATTGTCCGGAGCAAATCCAAACATCGCCCAAAATCACATTTTTAAAGATAAGAGTCTTACGTTTTGAGGATACCTTTAGATCAAACGCTTTTTGAGGAAACTCAGATCCCTTTACAATAAAACTCCAATTCCCTTTTGATCCGGTCAAGGTCTCCTTTCGATATCCCCCGAAAGATATGGTTATTTTCTCTCCAACATCTGCTACTCCCGAAATCTGTACTTGCGCACCACGTTGTAACACCATATTGTCTGTGTAGAGCGGCGACATTTTGAGCCCCCCGTAATTTCCGGTTAAAGCGGAGTAAATATTGGTAGCAATGATGGTAGCACCTTCTTTGTTTGGGTGAAGCGCATCTGCAAAAAGATCCGGGCGATTGTGAAGACTAGTATACAAGTCGATTAATTCTACGTTTCTGAGCATAGGCAACTGATCAATCAGTTCCTGTTCCATCCAATACCAGTCGCGCGTACCTGATATAAACCTCTTGTGATGGTCAAAAATTGGCGTCATGCGACAGATGAATATTTTTGTATTCGTATTGGCCGCTTTAAAAGAATCGATAAGCGAAAGATAATCCTTCAAAAAATCATCTCGGTAATTGGGCCATGCACGTGGATCAGTATCATTGAGCCCAAGGTGTATAATCACTATATCCGCAACATATCGAATGGCTTTTTTATAAGCCTCTTGTTGAGTGTAAGGACGAAAGCCCTTGTTTAAAAGAGTTGCCCCATTATGACCAAAATTGACCACGTCATATCTATCTCCTAGCATGTCTTGTAATTGTGAAGGATAAGAATCCTTTTCACGATTTTCAAGTCCAGCCCCAAAAGTAACACTATTACCCACACAAGCGACTTTTATTGTCTGACACTCGGCTTGGGTAGCTCCTGCTAGGAGGAAAAGAAAAACTAAAAGTAGTTTCATCCTAGCATGGAGTGTTGAGAGCATTCCTAATGGCATAAACAGTAAAGCAGTTCTCATTGGATTGATTTTATAATATCTTTCAGTTTAATCGCCTGAAAAGTTAGATGTGCTGTACTCCCTTCGTATATAATACCAACAGTTCCTTTGTCGATCATTGTTAGACAAGAATATCCCCAACCATAACCCTCATCCAACAAGAGTTGATCGCTTTCCAACCAAGTCTTTCCTCCATCTAGACTCGCTTTAATAGTGATATTGTTACGCGATGTCGTGGTATTGGGATTGGAAAAGAGAAGAAGGTCTTTTCCTAAAACATTGTCCTCTGCCTTCACTTTGATAAGACTAGCCATACAAATCGGTTCTTGCAAAGCGGTACGGGACGATTCGTGTTCTTTCCATGTTTTGCCCAGATCTGTAGTGGTATACACAGCACGACTACCACCTCTATTGTCTCTCATATTCAGCATAAGTACGCCTGGGGCAACCTCTGCTACTTGCGCTTCTGTTGTATTTGTACGAGCATGATTGTGTATCTTCCATGTCTTCCCATGGTCTTTGCTATACATAATTCCGGCATTGGGTATGCGGTCTGCTCCAATATACTGAATAGCAAACACAAGCGTACCATCTTCCATGGTAATGCCGTTACCGGGGCCTTGCAAAAGAAAATGCCATGAAGGATCTTTGACTTGTGAGGTGATATTAATAGGGGCTGACCATGTTTTTCCATCATCATCACTCTTCGATAATACGAATTGGGCTGTTTGTTCCAGATCCATTCCTTGTTGTGAGTTGAACCAAGCGCGACCATTGCCCATGCCATGTGTCCATGCAGCAATAACCCAAATGGTACCGGTTTTCTTGTCCACTAAAATGGCAGGGTCTCCAACCCCATTTTGGGCTTTAGGCAATCCACCATATTCACCAAAGGCCATTACAGTACGCATATCGTCCCATGTTTGTCCGCCATCTGTGCTTCTACTTAAACCGATATCTACATATTCTTGTAAATCAACGCTACTATTATAACGAATGTCATATACGGCCAATAGACTTCCTTTATTGGATGTTGCTATCCCCGGAATGCGATATGCAGCTGCATTATCGTCTCCGGCATGACGCACACCGATACCCAAATAACGCACCCGATCGGCTCCTTCTTTATTCTCAAAAGCAATCGGTTTTCCATCCACCTTAATCTCTGTAATTTTAGCAATCAGTTGACCTAAAATAGACGTCTGGGGCTTCAGCTGTACACTCACCCAGAAATAATTAACGCCTTTTTGAAGGTGCTGATTGGCAGTTAACTTCGTGAGCCCTTTAATCGCATTAACTTCCGCTTTTTTTATGGAATAAGATGCATTTGCTGCTAAAGTCTGACCTGGGATATCTCTTGACAAGTAGGATACGGGAGCATAATAGGTTTTACCCTTACGCTGCACATTCTCGACACCTGAATAATAGAGTTTTACTGCTTTAATATCGGATAATTCAAATTTAGATGCTAAATGACTAAAGTCCATCGTTATTTGATCTAAGGTCGTAGCTTGTTGCGCATCAACTCGAATATAAAACAGGACATTATCTTCCCTATCGACTAAGATCGGGATTTGTGGTTGAGAGATTTGAACGATAGTCTGCGCGCAAAGACCTATCCCCCAACCGACTAAAATTAAAAAAGAAAATATATTTTTCATGGTTTGTGTTTTTAGCAATATATATAACGGTATCTTAATGTTTTATATCCAAGAGCTCACAACATAATTGATGTGATTTGATCATCATTCGTGGAATATGAAAGGGTCCCTTGAATAAATTACCTTTGGCTTCTTGCGACACGGTACCATCGTGGTGCAAATAGCCGTACCATTCTCCGCATTCCTGATCTGGGAAATGTTTATAAGTATAGTCACTGATCATCTTGTGCATTTCAAGATATTTATTATCTCGAGTGGCTTGGTAGGCATATAGTGTGGCTATGATAGCTTCTGTTTGAGGCCACCAGAATTTCATATCATGTGCATAATCTTGAGATGGATACCCCTTGCAGTCCACAAAGTTGGTAATTCCACCATGGACCTTATCCCAGCCCCACGACCATGACCAATCAAGTATCTTTGTCCCTGTCTCGATTAGAGCTTTATCCCAATTGCGATACTTTGCCTCTTCAAGGATAAACCAAGCCGTCTCAATACAATGTCCAGGGTTTATCATACGTCCCATAATTGTATCGATAAACTCTCCATTAGGACCGACTGTTTCGAGCAACGCCTTAAATTGTGGATGCATAAACTCTTCTTTGATCGATTGCAACGAAGCATTTATCTGCTCCTCCAATACCGGATCCTGTATGGCCTCACGGATGCGGGATGCTGTATTGATTAATATCATGGTGATAGAGTGTCCTTTGGCTTGTAACGCCTTTGTGTATTTAGGTTCCAAAGCCCCAGGAGTATTGATCAACTTTAAAATATTGTTAAACAAGTTGAGTGCCTTTTCAGCATAACTTTTATCACCTGAAGCAATCGCGTACTCTGACATAGCTATAGCTGCAAATGATTCCGAGAAGACATAACGTCTTTTTCTTAAGGGGACTCCTTCGGCTGTTACCTCAAAAAACATTCGCCCATCGGTATCAAAACAGTATCTTTCTATGAAGTCAAGCGTTTGCTTCGCTAAAGCTAGCCACTCGGGATTTTTCTCAAGATGGTTATACGCATAAGAACAAACAAAAGCAAAGCGCCCTTGAAACCAAACCGATTTGGTTGTATCCATCAACTGACCCTTTCTGTCCAGACAAGTGTAACATCCACCATTGACACTATCCACCCCATATTTTATCCAGAATGGCATGATATTATCTATAAAATCTGTTTTATAAACCTTTGTCCAATCTGATAAATATTGCTCTACGTTCATCATATCATTTATTATTATTGTTTTTAGAACTGATTGCATCTATTAAAGAAATTGATGCTTTCCAGTTCTTTTTTCATAGCCATTTCTTCGTCATCTGTCATATTTTGGAAAGGAGTACGGTTCTTTCCTAAATCCAAACCAATGAGTTTCATGATGCGCTTACCACCTACGATATTGCCTCGATAATGACAGATGATATTAATAACCTCCTGCGCAAAGTTTTGCAATTCTCGTGCCTTTTCCAGATCGCCAGCGTTCCATGCCTCAATAATTTGCGTAAGAGCTTTTCCATTGTAATTGGTCGTACCTCCGATCCCACCTTGCGCTCCACCAAGAGCCAAAGATGCTAGTATCGTTTCATCCTGACCATGCAACATGTCGAATTTTCCATTTTTGTATAATCGACATTGATTGTATTCGTAAAGACTTTCATAGGTATATTTAATACCTGCGAAATTAGGGATACGCCCATCGACCGCTTTTAGAAATTCAACCATGGAGAGAAAAGCTCCATTAAAAGCAGGAATATGATAAAAATAGAATGGGAGATCGGGAGCTGCAGATGCTATTTCTTCACAGTATTTGACGAGTTCCTCTATTCTTCCTATTTTAGGAAATGGAGGGGCCATCGCTCCAATAGCATAAGCGCCATGGCTTTGTGCATGAGCAGCAAGCATTCTTGATGATTCCACACAAGTACTCCCTACATGTACTATTACTTTAAAGTTTTTCGGAGCAACTGTTATCCATTTCTCGGCAAGTAGCATCCGCTCTTTGTCTGTAAGAAGATACCCTTCTCCCGATGATCCATTAATGAAAACACCTTTTATTCCATTGTTGACCAATAGTTCAACATATTTATCTATTGGAGCGTAGTTTACTTCATTATTGGAGTCAAATGGAGTAAATGGAGCATTAATCAAACCAATTAGTTTTTCCATATTATTCGTTATTATGCATATATATGGAACAAATATAAAAACTTATATCTCATTATGCAATACATATATAGATTTTTATAGCGTATATTAACACTAAAACTGAAAAACAAACCAAATTATATACTACATATAAAATTAATTAAGAATTATTGTGCGGATAAAAACGATAATATTATCTTTGTTTAATGTAATACATAATAAGAGAAACAAAGTAATGAGCCAAAGTGCAGATGATTTAGAAAAAAAGGAATTTACACTTGTTGAAACGACACAACAACAAATTTTGAACTACATCAATAATGAAGGTTTGAAAGTAAATGACACCTTACCCAAAGAGAACGAACTAGCAGATCTTCTGGGAGTAAGCCGAGTAGTCGTTAGAGAGGCGTTAAGTAGCTTAAGAAGCTTAGGATTTGTAGAAACCAAGAAGAAAAAAGGAACAATACTTCTTTCGCCCAAACCTTTTGATGTCATCGAAGTTATTATTAGCTCAGGAGCACTGAGTGAAAGCACGGTTAAAGATCTGTATGAATTGAGATTAATGTTAGAGATCGGGTTAGCTGATTTCGTTTTTGAGAGAAAAGACGAAGCAAACATGGCCAAACTTTGGAAACTAGTAGAGGAAGAAGAACATTGCGAAGATTCACAAAGATTAGTGGAAATCGATATTGAATTTCACTCTATACTGTACAAAATGGCAAATAGCAGGAGCTTATCGAACTTCCAAAACCTACTTGGAAAAACGTTTATGTTTTACCCGCACCAAAGACCTGAGAACTGGAGATCAATGGAGATTATAACTCATAGGAGTCTTTATCGCATATTAGACAAAGGAAATCCAGAAGCATTTCGTTCGGCAATGCGATTGCATCTCACCTATCAGTTTTCAAATCGAGATGAGTATTTACAAACCTATTATGACAACATCTCTCATTTTGTCGGAGGCTTGCAGAAGAACGAAAAACGAATAGATAATCACTAGTCGATGGCGCCTATAAGCCATCCTTAAATCTTTAGAAACGACTGAATCTGATGATAGAGAACTCATGATATCGTTGTGTATAAAACAGCCTATCATTTAAATATTAGTGCAAGATGTACATACAAAGAGACCAGTAAGTCACATCTTGCACTCTTTTTTTAGATACACTGATCTCATGGTTTATTATTTCTCATTAATAAACGATGAGATCAGCTTATAAGCAGCAACTGTTTTCGAGTTTTATGGATTCTCTCTAAACCGTTGCAATCCATTCATCGGTTCGATTATGATTTTCTGAAATCGAGCTGAACCAAAAGGTCTCCCTTATTTTTCAACAGAGCGACTTCATTTCCGTTCTTATCAAGTACTTGTACTCGCATTGGCAGAACATATTTCACCGACTCTTTTATAGAGGCCAAATCAATCAGATCGAATGAAAAATCGACATTATTCACATGATCCAACGACTGAGCTTTAAACTGAGGAAACATTCCATCTGGCGCTATTTTATACGCTCTTAATCGTCCAGGATAATCAGCAGCTACTTTGTCATCACGAATGATATTCACAGTATAACCAACATTAATGAGTGAAGAACAAAGCACATTCAGGTGGATATTAGCCCCTCCTACCACTTGCGTTTCAGTGGAGGTTAGAAGAATTGATTTCTCAAAAATCTGCTGATTCAGAGTTAGAACCTGCTGATCTGAGAAATGACAGAACTGCAAACTTCTATTGGATGACGGCATTAAAGAGCTACCATCTACACTAAAAATACGAATGGGAAGTATATCACCAATATTCAGACCTTCGAGCTTCACGTTATAGGTCGTAGTTCCATTCACTCCCCCCTCAGCAATCCTTTCACTGGCTTCGTCGAAAATCACTTTATCGGGAGTTACGAAATTGGCATCCTTATAATTCGCTAAGACTTCATCTGTTGATTTTACCACTTCAAGACTAAATCTTTCATTTTTTGCCACCATGCGAGTCGCCGTAATCACCACTTTGCCTTCCACCTCAGTAGCCACGCACGTTTCACCGATAAACGGGATAACAATCCTTGCATCAGTACGATCGAACGACAGTAGGTTTTGACGAGGATCGGAGCCATTAAAGTAGCTTTTAACATCATATTCGCCTTTATAATCGAGATCTTGACTACACGACACAAACAACATTGTGCAGACAGAGACCATAAATAATAATATATTCTTTTTCATAATCTTAATTCTTATTTTTCAGGGAAGAAGATAGTAGAAGTCCACTTGATATTGTTTACATCATAAGGATCATTTGATCCTGAAGTTAACACTTCAAACTCTACAGGTTTTCCATCCGGATCATTAAATTTGCTGACAACACATTTGGTTCCATTCTCTTTATCCAAAGGTGCATATACTACGAGATTGGGGTTCGTTGGATCTTCCACATAGAGCGTCTCCATCACTTGATCTGGAGTCTGTGCACAATCGTAAAGACGGATATCTCTCATACATCCACTAAAATTACCCCAGCTATCTTGAATTCTTGGCCAAGAATCGTTGTTAAGCACATCAAACTCACTCTCAAGAAGACCATTAATATACATTTTGACGTGTTGATTTTTATAAACAAATGTAATGTGATACCACGTATTGGTTTTCAGCAATTGCTTAGAAAATGCCGCTGGATCATCGGATCCACCTGCTTTATATTGAAGACGTCCATTCGAAGTAATGCGTGAATAAAAGCGTCCGCAAGGAGGCTGTTGATTATCTATCAGACGATCCAATTTCATACCATAGTGAAAAGTCCATTCTTTATACGCAGGAGATGCTGACCAATCTTTTGTTCTGTCAATTAGATAACGCATATAGAATCCTCTCTGATACATAGCTGTGGTTGCGAACAAGCGGTCGATGACGAAAATCTGATATGAATTCTCTTCCAGAAGCTTCATACTGCTATTACTTGATATTTTCAACGCAATGGCAAACCGTGTCATAGGATCGGCCTCTAACGTTTCCTTTTTAATTGTCAATTTAATAGGGCCCGTTGAGAAGTTGCCAGCTTTGATAACATCAGAATTACGCTCTATGGTATAGAACTCTGCAGGCAAAAGCTTATAATTCTTGCCATATTCTGCATTGAATTTGCGTAGAATGGCAGTATCAACTGAGAATGTAACATCAATATCTTTACTAACAAGATTTGCCGCACGTGCAGCAAAGGTTGTTTCCACACCATTCTCATCGACCGTCAATCGTTTTGCAGGAGATCTCAAAACCCCTTCCATATAGATTGCATTAGGAAGATCACTGTGAGTGTTCACGTCGTCAACATCCACGCTACTGCAACTAAAAGCCGTTAGCGGAAGGACTCCCATAAGGATATATTTAAATATTTTCTTCATTGTTGTAAGTCTTTTATTTATTTCACTGCAGGATTCATAATCTGAATGCCTTTTCTTAAATAATCGTACACCCGAGTCGTATTAGCAAAGTCTCGTTGCATATGATAACAACCGATACCTCCCTTACGATATTTTCCACCAAAAGGTTGCCACTCAGCAAATCCAAGATAAGAAGGAACAACACGACCATCAGGAGTATAAAATCTAACGCCACCAGTTCCTGCATACTTCTCAAATTCTTCTGTAACAATCATCTTATTAGCCACTTCTTCTGCAGAAACGACTCCTGAGAAATGATTAATCAGACTCTGAAGTTTGTTATCCAAACGGGCATTGCTACTTGTTCCATAAGTTTGGAAAATGTAGTAATTCATATAAGTGCCATACTTAGCTGGGAACCAATCGGGCTCACCATCCACAATCAGCAGTTTTTTACGCCCTTCTTCGGTTTCCGCCATAGGTCCAATACGTTTTGCCATGGTCTCGAAGAAGTGATACATCCGTGAGGCCGGTCTCCACATCTCCTTATTTGTGGGGAAAGGCTGTGCATAACTAGGCTCAGCATCAAGATCGAACCCATCATATCCGAATTTGAAAATGGTATCACAAAGTGCATTGGCATAGGTTTCAATAGATTTCAAAATAGCTTCTTCATTGCCATCTTCCCATCCCCAATAACTCTTATTCCATGTTTCCCAATGTCTGGACTGAGGAATATCCGGATGCTTCTCTCCATAATCATCTGGAACCGGAGGAGTTAGTCCCTTACCGATATCGAACAGCAGACAAGCGGTAACCACTCTTAGCCCTTTCACTTCTTGTGCATACTTCAAATCTTCTAACATCGCTTTTGTTGGATGTGCCCAGAGACTTTCTCCCCACAATGCAACCAAGTCGGTGCTATCAGGCAGTTGTGATAAAAAGGTAGATCCAGGTCCATCTGCCGCCCATGCAGCAAACCACCCAAAAGTCAATGAGTGATCCGTCTGCTTATAAGCTCTCAGATTCTCGTGATATTTCTCATTAGCCTCTGCCATTGCACGGTCAGAATGCTCTAGAACCTTATCAATATCTTGATGCTCCACCTCTATCCAATCGGAACAAGCGACTTGGAAGCATGCTACTGCACCAATCAGTAGCGTTGAAAATATATTTTTGCGTTTCATTGATTTCATAAATTAAAGATTATTTATTGGATTTCTTATCCCACCACAAACGAGTATTACCATTGTCAGGGCCACCCAACATCTCTACCGCTTTCTTGATATTATCCAAGTTGTCAGTATACTCTTTGTTAGAATAAACAATACGCGTAGGACCGGTAACACCACTCACTTCTGCATCTGTACGCACAAACTTAGCAGGGAAAATATGAGGATATCCTGTACGACGGTACTCGCTCCATGCCTCTTGTCCATCAGGATAAAGAGCAATATATTTCTGAGTAATAATCCTCTCCAATGATTTCTCAAAATTGTCATTCGTCCACTTTATCGTGACATCACTAACAGCCTCTTGATTATTGGCAGAATTTGATAAATCTACAAATTTAGCCGGAACATTTATACCATTATCTGCGTATATCTTAGCGGCAGCATCACCCAATCCATTCTCTGCAAACGACAGAGCAATGCCTTTATTATAGAATTCCTCAGCTGTTCCACCCATACTCCATCCACGAAGAGCTCCCTCAGCACGCAAGAAAGCCACTTCAGATGCCTTCATGATATAAACCGGAGTGGCATCTTCTACATTTAGAACCGAGAACTTTGCTTTATCGAGATAGTTATCGACCTTATTTAAGCTCTTAAACACAGGGAAAAATCCTTTATCGCCATCGTTCTCCGCTTCTTTGAAGTATTTAACGGTACGAGGGTCATTATAGCCGACCATATAGGAATAAATTTCTGCCCCCATACGCAAATCATTATATGCACCGTTGATAATGGTCAAAGGGTTTTTAAGTACGATACCGGCACCCTGTGAAAGTTGTGCCACATCATCAACAGAAACCATTACTCCTCCCGGATTAGAAATTGCTTTCTCAGCATATTCTTTTGCCAATGCTTCATCAGCATATGCGGTACGCATAGCCAGACGCAACATCATTGAATTAGCCAATTTCACCCATTTCTGTACATTGCCTTCATAGATAATGTCAAACTTTGGTAAAATGGAATAGTTTACTTTTCCTAAGACCTGAACAGCGTCATCCAGTTCCTTCAGCATGGTACGATAGACTATTTCCTGCGAGTCATAACTAGCTTGTAGCATGTTTTCCTTACTTGAATTCGTATAAGGAATAGGTCCGAAGGTATCCGTAGCCTTGTGAATACTTACCACTTTAATTATATTCAGCAAAGCCTCCACTTCTACATCACCATCAGCCTGCTCCTTCAAGTTGAGCCAGCTCGAGAATGTACGCTTATACATAACGTCGAGCGTATAGTCACTCCATGCTTTCAGAGCGTATGAAGGAAATCCTTTACCGACCCATTTGTTTTGTGGAGGGACCATATAACCCATCCAACAAGCACCAGCAAGAGTATAAGGAATTTGATAGTCATTTACATATCCCGTCCCTGAACTTCCTACAGGGAAGATGGTCTCTTGCAATGAGCTATAGAATCCACCAACTTTCAATCCATCCATCACCAAATCTTGTTCAGTTGGATGGCGAAAGTCTGTATTTATTTTCTCAAAGTCTGTCTGGCATGAGTTTAAACCAATCATGCCAACAGTTACCCATGCGATATATTTTGATAATTGCTTTTTCATTTTCGTAATCAATTAGAATTGTATTTTCACACTAAATCCGACATTGCGCAAACTAGGTGCACCAAAGTATTCCCCACCCTGTCCATAAGTACCTGTAGTAGCAGTCAACTCAGGATCAAATGGAGCTTTGTTGTAGATCATCCATAAGTTACGGCCAATGAGCGATAAGGAAACATCTGGTATTTGTGTTTCAAAGAGTTTTCTAGGGAGTTTATAGCCCAAACTCAATTCTTGCAAACGTACGTTAGTTGCGCTATAGTAATAATAAGCTGCAAGTTGTTCACCACCCACAACAGAATAGTATTTACGAGCATCTATCACCTTACCGCCTTTCACGACTACCCCACCATTATCACGTGCTTGAGCAGAAGCTTTTGACACACCATACTGATCCATTAATGCTTGTGTAGTAGAAGTAACAATACCCCCGACACGTGCATTGATCAAGAATGAAAGAGAGAAATTCTTATAAGACACATCATTTCTCCAGCCCATAGTAAAATCAGGATTTACAGAGCCTAACTTCAAACGTTCACCATTAGGAAGAACCATTGTGTGAATATTTCCTTCTGAATCAACAAAAACATTTCCTTGACTATCACGTTTAAGAATCTTTGTAATATAAACATCACCAATGGCATCACCCTCTCGGATATAACCACCACCGGCACTAGTCTCTTTAAATGAAATAGTCTTGTCACCATCACCTGTTGGATAATCGTGTACCAATTCTTTTACTTCATTCACATTGCGAGAATAAGTAAGATTGGAAGAGAAATCGATTGAACCAATCTTATCGTGATAGCCCAAGGTCATCTCGAACCCGTAATTCTGAATATTACCAGCTTGAATAATGAAAGCTGAATAAGGAGCAGAGGCAGGAAGGGAATTCAAAAAAGTCTGATTATAAGTATTCGACAAATAATAAGTAAAATCGAAATTCAATTTATTCTTAAACAAGCGAAGATTCAATCCTGCTTCATAAGAACGTGTACGTTCAGCCTTGAAATCATAGAAAGGTTTCACCGTTTTAGCTCCAGGCAATCCATTCAACATGGGAAGAGTTACGGTTCCACGTGTCATACCTCGGTATCTATCAGGAATAGGAGAACCGACCTCTGTATACGAACCACGCATTTTCATATAAGTCACCCATTTAGGAAGATTCACCATTTCAGAGATAACTCCGGAAAGGCCTATTGATGGGTAAAAGAACGAAGGTTCTTTAGCATTCACCAAGAGCGAGCTCCAGTCATTACGTCCAGTTAGAGTTAAATAAATCAGACTCTTCCATCCCAACTCAGTGCTACCAAAAACAGCCGTACTACGTTTACGGAATGAAGTGTCACCACCGTGGTTATATTGTGGATCAAGAGCATCTGATGAGAAGATATTAGGCACCTTCAAGATGGGTCCGAAAAAGCCCACTGAACTCGTATTAAAATCTTCCAAGCTGACACCAAAATTACCAGTAAGGTTAAAGTCGCCAAAAGTCTTGTTCAAGCTCAAAATGGCATCCATATAACTCTGTTGTGCAGAGGCTTGCGAATGGCCATACATACCATTACCATGTGTATTGGCATAAAGGATTCCTTGCCCCGATGCGTGATAGCGTGTTTCACTCTCTGTATTGGTATTATCAACACGTACACGGCCGGCAATATTCAGCCAATCAAAGATATCATATTTCAAGCTAGCCATAAACATATAACGTTTACGTTCACTAGGGGTCATCATATCATTTACAATAAAAAACGGATTTTGCATCTGCATGCCATTATCTCCATAAGGCCAATACTGTAAAGGAAACTTACGAGTCGCATCGTAACGTTTGTAAAGCTTCACAGCATCCCAACTCTCACCTCTTGGGAAAAGATATACAGCAGGAATAGGATTATAATATTCGCCCGAACGATACATATTCTGGGACTTTTGGATAATATAATTACCATTAATATCCAAATGAAGTCGGTCATCCAGGAAATTTGCCGTATTGCGAACAGTAAAATTATAACGGTCGTAAGTGTTATTTGGAATAATACCTTTTGAATTAGTCGTCGCTACTGATACGAATGTCTGATTTTGTTTCGTACCTGTCGTTAATGATAAAGAGTTCATCACATTGTGACCCGTTTGAAAAAAATCCATGGGATCAAAAGAAGATGGAGTTGCCAGTTTCTGCCCCCAACTCTCAAACTCACCTTTAACATTACCATAAATATTTTGAAACTCTGGCTTTATGAATGAACGGGAGAAATCAACGCTGGATGAGAAGCTAACTTTCATCTTACCTTCTACCCCTTTTTTAGTATTGATAAGGATAACCCCATTAGCAGCAGCCGAACCATAAAGTGCAGCAGCTGAAGGACCAGTTAGCACAGATATGCTCTCAATATCATCAGGATTGATATCAGCAATGCCCTCTCCTGATGGTTGTTTAGCATACTTAATGTCACCAATGTCCCCGCCGCTAATATTATTCATGGGCACACCATCAACAACGTAAAGTACACCGTTACCTCCTGTGATTGATTTTACACCACGCATTACAACACGTGTAGCACCACCAACACCTGCAGAAGAAGAGTTGATGTTAACCCCTGCCACTTTACCATTTAGCGAGTTCACAAAATTGATATCTTTAACAGATGTAAGCTCTTTATTATCCACTTTCTGAACATTATAGCTTAATGCTTTTTCAGCACGTTTAATACCTAAAGCTGTTACTACAACCTCGTCCAAAGCCTGAGAATCCTCTTGAAGAAGAATATTAATAATATTGCCATCGCCCACTACTACCGACTGAGCAGCATAGCCAATATAGGAGAACTCAAGAGTTTCACCCTTCGATACTTGAATCGTAAATTTGCCATCGTAATTGGTAACTGTACCGATTGCAGTCCCTTTGACAAGAACACTTACACCAATAAGGAATTCACCTTTGGCATCCTTAACAACTCCCGACACTTGTTTTTTCGTCGGCATTCTGTTTACATCATGAACTGAGGATACAGTAGGAAACACAGCATCAACAGTAGCCTGATGCATTTTGTGACTCTTCATAGAGGTAGCCGCCAAAAGCGAAGGGGCAGCAACCATTCCACCTAGAAAGAGATAGAGAAATACTCTCACTCGATTAAAATGCATAGATTAGAAATTAAGTTAATAATATAATTCTCGCAAGTTTCACTTGCCTATTTAAATTCATAAATATCACACATTAAATTTTTATCAATCATGACATTATACATCTATAAAAGATGATTAACGCCAGATAACACATGAATAAAAACTTAAGTTATTTAATTTTCCACCAACAAAAGAACACATCCCATATAGATATTTACGACCTTATAGGTTGAGAAAAACAAAATAAATAATACATTAAAGAACCAATTAATGTATTACATAAATAACATTTATGAATATATATTTGGCAAATATAAATACTTATTTCTATTATGTAATACTTATTTTATATTTTATTTCAAAATGAGCAAATAAATAAAGCAAATACAAATATTAAATACTACATAAATAAAATTAGAGAGAAATTATAGCATAAACAAAAAGGCCCAAACAGATCTCTCTTATTATAATACAAAACAAAAGAAGGACAGAACAATAAATAAGAGTATATCTAATTCGGAGAAAACAAATGTAAAATTACAAAAATAAAACAACAGAATAAATCAAATAGTACAAACAAAAAAAACGATAGTATAACGTCTTGTTATCTTTTCTATTATATTTTTGCCATAGGTTTATTGATGTTGAAATCAAAGAAAAGAAACAATAATGTTCATCCAAGGACTTTACTCATCTATGATGAATTGATATATAAAGAGTATTGAGAAACATCTTAAATAGAAATGATGTGTATACGAAAAAAATGCAGTAACAAAATCAGCTCGCATCTTCCAATCACTATCGAAAGATACGAGCAGATACATATATATATTGAAGTGACCTATTTCTTTTTTAAATCATCAGCAGTCATAATTTCATTCCACATGAGTCGCCTATGATAACCATTGGTAATGTCCGACCATCCGTTTTCTATCCAAGCGGGAGATATGCAGGATGATTTTTCCCAGCGTTCCAATTGCTTCATCAATTCGTATGCTTTTTGGGGTTCTTTTTTTATGATGTTATTCTTTTCGTCCACCCCGTCAGAGAGCTTATACATCACCGAATCCACTCCACGAGTGATAATTAGTTTATAATCGCCCGAACGGATTGCCCGTGAATCCATCTTTCGCCAATATAACACCTGGTGTGGATCACCCTTTTTCTTCCCTTCCAGATAAGGAAGTAAAGAAACTCCATCAATACCTTTATGCAATTCTTTTTTGCTTATATTCAATGCATCCACTACTGTGGCAAAAATATCCATTGACGAAATCAAGCCGGTGAAAGGAGTTTCATTCTTTAAACGTTTACCCCAAGTCACGATAAAGGGAACTCGGTGACCACCTTCAAATTTATTTCCTTTAAAGCCTTTCAAAGGAAGGTTTGACGAATGATTCGTAGTGGATCCACCATTGTCGCTCAAGAAAAAAATCAAAGTATTATCGTACTTGCCGGTACGTTTTAGTTCATTGACCACCTCACCCACTCCACGATCTAATGCATACAACATAGCTGCGTAAATAGGACGAGAAGAGTGTTTGAAAAGCTTCAGATCGCTGGAGGATGCTTGATTAGGTGAATGAGGAGCTGTGTACGAAAGATACATCATGAATGGTTGTTTACTTTTAACTACCACCTGCTTAGCACGTTCAGTCAGTTCATCAGTAAAATATCCCTCAAAAGACTGTGCTTGTCCGTTGTGCTGATATTGGGTCTGTTTTCCGGAAGCATCTGTCGTTTTGGGATCGTAAAAATAAGAACGTGATCCTCCTATTAGACCATAAAACGTATCAAAACCTTTTATATTAGGGTGTTGAAAAGGCAAAGAGCCTAAATGCCATTTGCCGATACAAGCGGTGTTATATTGGTATCGCTTCAGCAATGCCGGCAAGATCTCTTCATCGGCAGGCAAGCCTTCACCCGGATTGGAGGTGTTACATTCATAGCCAAAACGTTGTCCGTAACGCCCAGTCATCAGCATAGCTCTCGAGGGACTACTGACTGTGGCAGCAACATGAGCATCCGTACATATTCGTCCATCAGCAGCCAAAGCATCCAAGTTAGGCGTTTTCACATCTTTCGAACCCATAAAACCAAAATCGGCATATCCGGCATCATCGGCCAATATGATTAAAATATTTGGCCGATCAGTTTGGGAAGGCTGTGCATAAACATAGCCTCCCGGTAATAAACATGATATAAGCAAATAGGCGTTTTTCATTTCATACTTTTTTGTTCTCGTTCTAAAATGGATTTAAATTTCTGCACTATTTGAGGATATTGCGCAGCTACATTATTCTTCTCACCAATGTCTTTTTTAAGATGATACAACTGTGGCAATGGGCTATTTCCTGTTTCCGTATTCGTCAACTTACTATAAGCAGCCCCTTTACTAGGAGTAATATACTTCCATTCTCCATCCGATACGGAGAGTGAACCAGCCTGCTCGATAATATATTCACGTCCTTTCTTATCTTTACCCAATAAAGTATTGAGGTGATTTTTACTATCCGGAGCAGCGCCATCTTTTACTTCAACATTTAGCAAGCTTGCCATTGAAGCGTACAAATCTATTTGAGAGAATAAGGCATCTGAAATGCCTGGTTTTATCTCTGACGGCCAACTCACGATGAACGGCACCCGAGTACCTGCCTCAAAACTACTGTATTTTCCACCACGGAAATTCCCCCAAGGCCTATGTTCACCCAACAGTTCTACTGCCCTATCAGCATAACCATCATCAACCACCGGTCCGTTATCACTACTTAATACGATTAAAGTGTTTTTATCAATACCTGCTTTTTTCAAAGCAGTTAAAATCTCACCTACGGTCCAATCGAACTGCAATAAGGCATCTCCACGCATCCCCATGCCACTTTTGCCTACAAAGCGGGGATGTGGATAACGAGGTACGTGAGCATCATTGGTACCCACATATAAGAAAAAGGGCTTATCTTTATGATCTTTTATAAACCTAACAGCTTTCTCGGTAATGCTATCTGCTATATTTTCATCTTCCCATAATGCTTGACGCCCACCTTTCATGTAGCCAATACGAGAAATACCATTCACAATAGCTTGGTTATGCCCATGATTAGGACTTGGTTTAAGCTTTGTAAGCAGTTCAGGGTGATCCTTTCCCAAAGGCTCTCCGAGAAAAGGCGTCGTATAACTCACTTCTATCGGATCATTGGGATCTAAATTGACAACACGCTGATTCTCGACCCACACACAAGGAACTCTATCGCCTGTTGCAGCCATGATATACGAATATTCGAATCCCAAATCCGATGGTCCCGGTGTAATCAAACCATTCCAATTCTGTCCACCGGTTTTGTCAGCTAAGCCTAAGTGCCACTTTCCTATTGCCCCCGTAGCATAACCTCTTTCACGAAACATATCGGCCACGGTATGCTGCTCAGGGTGAATAATCATTCCTGCATTTCCTGCTGCAATACCCGTATCGTTCCTTCGCCATGCATAATGTCCGGTAAACATTGAGTATCTTGAAGGTGTACTTGTTGCAGCTACAGAATGTGCATC
Source organism: Bacteroides sp. (assembly GCA_047975405.1). GTDB lineage: Bacteria > Bacteroidota > Bacteroidia > Bacteroidales > Bacteroidaceae > Bacteroides. The sequence continues at coordinate 35,338 of JBKEDO010000045.1, read as the reverse complement.
TGTAAATCGCAATCCCAGGTTAGCCAATCTGTCGACGTTAGGGGTATGAATGGTCTTAGAACCATTGCAACTAAAATCGCCGAAACCAATATCATCAGCTATCAAAAAGATTACATTAGGAGACTCGTTTTTCTGTGCGTGAGCTGATAATACAAAACTACTACCAAGTACAACCGATAAAAATGTTATTTTTCTATCCATTTTATTATTTATTTTTACATAATGATTAGCATTTCTTTATAGGTAATAGCTGTAAACAATATATTTGTAACACACAAATGCCTATGTTTTTAAACATAAACGATCTTTTAGTATCTGTGATCCGATCAGAGAGCGAAAATCCGCAAGTATGTTAAGCCAAATTCGAACGAGTCTTTGCAATCGAAAATCAAAGTTCCAGAAAGAACAATAGAAGGATGCAACTATATTGAGACAATTCAGAACGGATAACTTTCAGAGAAGCAGATAGTTGATTGCGTACTACCTGCTCGCTAATAGATAACTCCTTTGCAATATCTTGAATTGATAGATTTAGTTCTTTACTCATTTCGAAAATTTCCCGTTGTCTTTGAGGAAGTTTCCGCTTTGCTTCTTCTAAGGCTTTCAAAAAGAGATCAAAGTTCATTTTTCTTTCTGTTTCATCGGCAGAAGTTATAAGGCTAGTTTGATAATCAGCAAATTCTTGCATTTGGGGATTATTAATCTGACGACGAATTTCTTTCAGTAGTAAGTGATAAGAGATAGAGAACAGATACGATTTGATAGATAATTCAGGATTTAAGTTCAAACGATGCGTCCAAATAGAAAGAAAGGTTTCTTGCACAATATCATCCGCGATAGATTCTGATTTTACATAATGATAAACGAACTTATACAGCACAGATACCCACCGTTTGTATAATAAGTTATAGCTGTATTCAGATCCTTTTTTTACACCCTCTACCAGTCTCTTATCTTCTTCCATCATGCTCATAGTATATTCAAAGCAGGGGTAACTCTACTCGTTGTTTTAGATGATTTGTGATTATGAGCAAAATTACATGATTTTTTCAACAAACACTTCACAGATTGATAACTTTCTTAATCTCCTGCTTTACAAATAAGTATTTCATTCTCTTATCAATTGACTTGAATATCTATCATATCTACTCAAATATTCAATTTAGAACGTTCCAAATAGATCTTAAATTCCTTTACTTGCTCGGGGTAGTTAGCTATTACATTAGTTTTCTCTGACGGGTCTGTTTCCAGATTATATAATTCGCCACCAAATTGTGCATATGGCGGTATATATTTCCAGTTTCTTTTTCTCAAAGCAACTTGCCCTCCATTATTTTGAATTATTATAAACTCCCTATACAATGGTGCATTTGCATTCATAAACAGTTCGGCTCCATTTTTGCTGTCATTACATTCTGCATTACTCATAGGAATCTGAAGGATTCCCGATAAAGTGGCTAGCATATCTAAATAAGAATAAGCTTGTTTTTGAGTAAAAGGTTGCTTAATTATCCGGGGCCATGAGAAAATGAATGGGACTCGGGTTCCCCCTTCATATAATGAATACTTCTCACCTCGAAGTACACCAAAGGGGGTGTGCCCATTGATATTCTCCAAAGCACCATCTTTATACCCCTCTTTCACCATCGGGCCATTATCACTAGATATAATGATAATGGTGTTTTCATAAATACCCTTTTGCTTGAGCACTTTCACCAATTCACCTACACAATAATCGAACTCCTCTATCACATCCCCATAAATACCGGCAGAAGATTTGCCGCGAAAAGCCTTGGATGGGACTCTCGGCTCATGGGCATTATGAGGCGCATAATATAAAAAGAACGGTTTATCGCCTTGCTGATTTATGTACGATTTAGCTTTATTCAACAAAACAGTAGCCATCTCTTCGTCTTTCCAACGCGCCGCATGCCCACCTGACATCCATCCTATACGACTAATGCCATTAACAATTGTTGCATTATGTCCCATATATGGCTCCAATATCAATTGATCTGGATTCTCTTTGCCAGTGTAGTCTGATCCTACTTTCTTCCGATAGGAAACCAGAATAGGATCTTTTAAGTCGAGCTTATCAACTTGTTCATTTTCTATAAACACGCAAGGAACGCGATCGTTTGTTGCCGGAAAATAATAAGCATAATCAAAACCAATAGTCAACGGTCCATGATCTATTTTCTCGTTAAAGTTCACGGGGACAGTCTGCCTGCCTAAACCCAAATGCCATTTACCCACAAGTGCTGTCCGATAGCCTGACTTTCTAAGAAATCCCGGAAGAGTTGTTTTTGCGGAATCGATAGACAAAGGGGCATCTGCTGGTAATATCCCGACATTCTTTCGCCAGGCATATTCTCCCGTTAATAAAGCATATCGCGATGGCGAAGAAGTAGAGGCCGGTGCATAAGCATTTGTAAAGCGTACTCCTTTAGAGGCTATTGAGTCGACAAATGGCGTTTTGATCTTAGTGGAACCATAACAGCCAAAATCATTATAGCCAATATCATCGGCCAAAATAAAAATAATATTGGGAGCTTTCCTTTCTTGTGTATATCCAGATAAAGTTGTAAAACCACCTATGATAGAAGATATTAATACTATTTTAGAATTCATGTTTATGTTGATTGAAGCAAAAAGAGAATGTGAGGTATGGTATAAGTGAATTCCTACACATTCTCTTTTATAATTGGTATATAATTAACTTCTTTAACCTTTAATTTCTTAAATTCGGATTAATATTTTGTTCCGATAATGGAATAGGCCAACGCTCCTGTCCTTCCTGGAAAGAACGTTGATTTACGTACCAACGGAAATTAGGATCTAGAACACCGTTATTACCCCCTTTTTTCTGAATAAGATTCGGATTATTCAAATAGAAAGGAGAACCATAGATATCCATATTTAAACGTTCTTTGGCTATACCCCAGCGAAAAAGATCCCAAAGACGAAGGCCTTCAAACGCAAATTCCACCATACGTTCCTTTTGAATAATTTTGAGTAATTGGTCCGGATTTGTCTCAGTGATCGGAGGCATACCTACACGTGCACGAACGGCATTGATCGTTTCATCCAACATTGTTTGTGTAACCACAGTTCCTGACATCATCTCAGATTCCAGATACATCATCAAGACATCTGCATAACGAGCTAAAGGAAAAGAATTACCATATGAATTGATATCTCCACTCCAACTCTCATCGAAAAACTTACGCAATAAATACCCTGTTTGTGTGACTTGTCCCGCACCGATTTTGTCCAATGAGTTCGATTCTGGATTACAGTTATAAGCTGTTCCACGAAAGACAGAACCATTATAGATCAGAGTATAATCCAATCGAGGATCTCTGTTTGCTCCAAAGTTATTCTTATTGAAACGAGCATCAGCATAACTGAAAGATGTTCCATCTAAAAAATCGTATGCTTCAAATAATGCAGCTGTTGGACAAACCAAACACCATCCTCCGTCTTTCACCGGCCAAGCATGTTGCGGCAAACCTGTACCAGCTAGATTATCAATAAACTGAGTGGAAAAAATCAACTCTGAACTATTCATCGAACTAGGATAAAATAGCTTTTGATAATTCTCTGCCAAACGATTATCTTGCCAATCAATGATTTGCTTGCATGCTTTCGATGCAGCCGTATAATCATTGTTTATCAAATGAGTACGTGCGAGATAGACCAAGGCTGCTTGTGCGGTAGCGCGACCTCGTTCTGAGTTTGGTAAATCTTTGTGACGAGGTAATACTTTGGCTACTTCGGTCAGCTCATCAATTGCAAATTTGATAATTTCTGAACGTGGAGACTTTTTCACAGTATTAGATTCTTCCAAGGTTAATACGGTTTTTATCAAAGGAACATCTTGATAGTAAGATGCAAGATAAAAATACTGGACGGCACGAATAAAACGAGCTTCAGCTTTCATCCTTTCGATAGCGATATTAGTATTTCCTTTGGCATTGATTGCTTCAATAAAACGCGTGCAGGCACTAATTCTATTGTAAGGTTTGTTATAGAGATCGGCAATCATACCATTGGTGTCATTAATCTGCCCGCTAGTCAGTTTACCTATATTATTATTGAATCCGCGACGATCGTATCCCATATCGGTTACACCATCCAACAGGACATTGGCGCTATACCCCCACCAATCGGAAGCAGCATACTCTACTCCATAAGTCATATTTCCACGATACAACCCAATCAATGCCAGTTTAGCATTTTGTTCATTGTCGAAAAAGGTAGACTCATTAAAACTAGTTAACGGGAAACGTTCTAAATCGCATGATACTAGCATCAAGGCATAGAACGAAAAAAGAAATAGCTTTTTTATTATTGCTTTCATAAATATCAGAATTTAAGATTTAACCCAAACGTATAAGTTGATAATACCGGATAAAAAGATCCTCCCGAGTTAATTTCAGGATCCCAACCAGTAGGATAATGATGAAACGTGAAAGGATTCTCAGCCGATGCATATATACGAACATTAGAGATAAAAGTATTTTTCAACCATGTTTTAGGTAATGTATATCCTAACTGCATACTTTTTACACGCACATACGAAGCATTACGAATCCAGAAGTCTGATGTCTGCGTATTCACTCCTATCGAATTACCTAAGTTAGCTAGACGAGGATATCCTGGGTTCCGAGTTGGATTTTTGGGATCAAAAGCTTCTTCCATCTGCCATTTCTGGATATTTCCTTCACTCCACATAGCATATCCGGCATACCCATTAAGATAACCTTTCACCGATGCAACTCCTTGCAAGAACAAATTAAAATCGATCGCTTTATAAGCAGCATTAAAGGATGCTCCATAAGTAAATTTTGGGATCCGTGATCCTAAATAGACACGGTCGTAGGCTGCTGTCACTTTACCATCAGGAATCCCATCGGGACCAGAGATGTCCTTATACCTGATATCACCCGGCCGAGTGTTTGCTTTGTTTGATCCCATAGCCGCTTGATCTGTATGAGAGAACCAATCATCTATATCCTGCTGATCAAGAAATACTCCGTCGGTCAGATAACCATAATACATTTGCATTGGATAACCAATAAATAAATCGGATCCATTACCCACCATTCCGTTAGGCTGTTTAGTATTTCCAACCCCCAATGTTTTTACCTTATTATGAATGATGGTAAAGTTAGCATTCACTCCATAAGAGAAATCACCAATTTTATTCTGGTGTCCTAGCTCAAATTCCCAACCTTTGTTGGATGCCTCACCTGTATTCACTTCGCTCATGGCTAACCCAAAAGCAGAAGATACGCTAGCATTGGGCTTGAATAGGATATCGTACGTATAACGATCAAAATAAGACACACTAACCGACAATAAACCTTTCCAGAAAGAGGACTCAAAGCCAGCATCTATCGTACGGGTAGTTTCCCATTTCAATCGGGGATCGGCATAAGTTCTAAGCTGAGCTCCCTGTTGAATACTACCTCCCAGAGGATAGTTATATCCCAGTTCATAAACCGATTGGTAAGCATAATTCCCAATGTTATTATTTCCCAGAATACCGGCAGAAGCCTTTAACTTTAGGTTACTAATGAAATCCAAATGTTTGTTTCCTTTAAAAAAACTTTCTTCAGAAACTCTCCATCCTAAAGCTGCAGATGGGAAAAAGGCATAACGGGAATTAGCAGGAAAACGAGATGAACCATCATAACGCATAGTAACTTCAGCTAAATAACGTTCCAAATAGTTGTATTGGAATCGTCCGAAAAGTGACTGGATAACCCAATCGCTCCCACCTCCTTTATTTTTCTGATTATCGGGTGAACCTACACTCAAAAAAGGATAATCATTGCTAGGATAATTATCGCGACTCGCTGTCATATCGCGGGTATTCTGTTCTTCCCACGAATAACCAATCAATGCTACAATATTATGACTATTGTTAAAAGACTTCGAATAGTCGGCCGTAGCCTGAAAAGATTGATATTCCGTGTTTGTATTCGACTGTGATAATGTCGACGGGCCTAAAGTTCGAACAACACCATCAATCGTAACGGGCAGTGAAGCACGAAAAGCTTTTTCTTGAGAATTTATAAAATTGTAAGCTCCTATTGCTGATAATTTGAGTCCTTTCAAAGGAGTCCATTCCATATTTACATTTGTATTTAAGCGCATGACCGGCGTTTCTGAGAAAGATCCGGAGTTTAACCAAGCTTTAGGAGTGCCCTGTCCTTTCACACCAGGTCCCCAAGAACCGTCGTTTAAGAGGTTAGGCCGATATCCAGGAAATCGCAATCCTTGTTGAACCAACAGCATCATTCCATCCCCATCAATGCTACCAGCTGTTCCAGGTTCTTTTACTGCCGATTTATCCCCACGCAAACGAATAGTCAATTTTAAACTATTAGTTAATTGAGAAGTCAGATTTACACGAGCAGTATATCTCGAATAATTATTCCCAGGAATAATTCCATTTTGGCTCAAGTATCCAAATGAGGCAAAATATTGATGCTTGTCAGTACCACCATTGATCGAAAGATCGTGTCCGGTTTGAAATCCATTACCACTGAAAATATCATCTACAAACTTTTCATTTGCCCATAAGTCCGGTTGACTGCCATCTCTCATGGCTTGAATCTCTTGGTCGGTAAAGCGAGTCAATCCATCCGCTTCATTCAACAGACGTGCATAATCCCACGAATCAACATATTCAGGCAAGGCTGTCGCTTTATTAAAACCAGCATATCCGTTATAGCTAATAACTGGTTTTTCTTTTTTCCCAATTTTCGTAGTAACCAATACAACCCCATTAGCGGCACGAGCGCCATAAATAGCTGCAGTAGCAGCATCTTTTAATACCGAAATGCTTTCAATATCGTTTGGATTAATATCAGTCATATTTCCGGGAATTCCATCTATTAATATCAGAGCATCGGGGGTAGCGCCAAAAGAACCAACACCACGCACACGAATGGTTCCTGTGTTTACGCCAGGTCGTCCACCCGGTTGAGTGATTATAACACCTGCCATTTGTCCGGTCAAAGCAGAAACAACAGAAGAAGTCGCTCTGTTTTCTAACTTTTTGGAGTCTACTGTTGCAATAGATCCAATCACATTGACCTTCTTGGTAGAACCATACCCTACCACCACCACTTCATCGAGAATTTTCGTATCTTCTTTTAGTGTCACTATCAACATTTGACCCTCTTGTGCTTTTAATAGTTGTGACTGATAGCCTATGTAAGTAATTTCCAAAGTAGAGTTTGCTGTTGTATTCAGAGTAAAATTCCCATCATAATCAGTGATGGTTCCGTTAGGCGTATTCTGTTCACGGACAGTGGCACCAACAATTGGCTCGCCACCCACATCCACAATCTTGCCCATTATTTTATCGGTAGTTTTACCCCTTTTTCCAAGTGGCTGATTGAGTTTAATAGGGGTTACAATGATTTTATTGCCTGCAACCCTATACTGTAAATCACATTTCGCCAATTCGGTTGTCAATAAAAGCTTTAAATCACCATTAGTTACTGATACAGTAATAAGAGGTTTATCTTTCATTTCCATGTCCCGATAAGAAAAACGGTAAGAAGTCTGTTTCTCTATTGCATCAAAGAGCTCTTTTATAGAAGCATTTTTGATTCCAATACTCACCCTGCCGTTCTGCCCAAAGGCCAAAACAAATGTGAACAAGCATAAAGAGAACGCTAACAGACGAAATAATCCATTCCTTTCTACGTTCTTGTAGAATGAATTAAAAAACTGTGTTTTCATTTTCATATTAGATATTTAAATAGGTTTTAATTGGACACTTTGGTATCAAATAGTTTATCAATGTACTAATCGGTTTACCGAAAGTGTCCTCGTAGATACATTTCTTTTTCGCTTTCTATATTTTTGATTGTATATTCATTTGAGAGTAGACATCGTTTATTCAGTGATAATATAAATCTTGCTATTATCGATAGTATATTTAAACTCATAGTGAATTTTCAATATATCCAAAATAGTATTTATATTTTCATTGACGAAAGCCCCTGTATATCTATCTTCTAGCAACTTTTTGTTATCAATGGCAAAAGTAACGCCATACCTGCGCTCCAATTTATCAAACACACTAGCCAACGTCTCATGACGAAAAATCAGTTCTTTTTTCAGCCAAGCCGTTTCTATATCATTGGCCGTTTTCTTCAATCTAAGTTCACCAGTGAGTTTATGATAAGTGACTTTTTCATTGGGACGAACATTAATCGTTTTATTTGGGGTTATAACTCTTACTCGACCTTTAATAAGCGACATTTCCACAATATCTTTTTCCTTATACGCATAAACATTGAACGTAGTCCCCAACACCACTACATCCATAGAGCCAGTACCAACTATAAATGGTTTAGTTTCATTTCGTTTTACCTGAAAATAGCCTTCACCAGAGAGTGAAACTTTGCGGTTGGCACCTCCAAAATTACGTTGGTAAGAAAGAGTCGATTTTGCATTTAAACGCACAACTGTGCCATCGGGTAATTCTATGGTAGAAGGTTCATTCTCTCCCGATTGTATTACGACGTTCTCTTCTTCCATTTGATGCATTTCTTTATTATCAATATAGAAAGTCACCGCCAAACTCGTTGTTAATAAGATAAGTATCGAAGCCGCGATGTGTGCCCAATAACGTTTAAAAGAAATCACCTTCCGACGTTGCATACCTTTCTTTATACAAGCATACAATTCATCTCTTTTTTGTTCAGACAAAGGCTCATCATCGTAGATGCTCATCCAATGTTTTTGAAAAAGTGGAATTAGTTCTTCATCTGTACAATTATTGACCTCCGACATTAACTCTCTAACTTCTTTCGAGTCGATCTGATTGGAAAAATATTTGTGAAATAAGCCCTGTATTTTCTTGATTTTAGATGTGTCCATACTTCTAGTAACAGAATAATTTGTTTCTCTTTATAAATAATAGCTATAACTTTGAAATTTGTAATACGCCAAAGTGCATGTTATAAAACATAAGTAATTAATGAATAAAGAATGGAAATTGGTCTAAAAATAGGCTATCAAACGCATCTTGTCAACTATTAACACTAAAATCAAATCATTTAGAACCACACCTAGAGGAAGCAGAGATGTATCGTTCTTCTTATTATTCATTTTGTTAAAGATTTATGCTTAACATGAAATTCCTCAGATTTCCGGTACGATTCCTTTAAGCCAATAATAAAAGCTCGCAAAACCTAGGTTCTGCGAGCTTTTATTATTGGCTAAGAGATAGAACAAATTCTTTAGCTTCTAACTAATTCCTATTTAAATTAGACACTTTACTGACAACAGGTTATCAAAGCGAACGTTACTACTTAAGGAAATCAGCTCTCATAGGTGCAAAGCAGTCAATAAGAACTCCAGGCTCAAGACAGACACAACCATGAAGAATATCTGGCTCCATATACAACCCATCACCTCCAGATACAATCTTCTTTTCACCACCAATTGTAAATTCAAATTTACCACTCACCACGTATGTTGTTTGTGTGTGATAATGTGCGTGAGCAGCCCCAACGGCTCCTTTCTCAAATTTAATTTTCACGAGCATCACTTGTCCGTCATAACCCAATATCTGCCGTTTTACACCTTCTCCGGCTGGTTCCCACTCTATTTTATCACCATGAATAAAAATTTCACTTCGAGTTTTCTTCGTAACGTCTTTGTCTTTTGGATTAGCATATACAAACGAAGTACATGCAGCTAAAGCTATAGAAAATGCAATAAATAGTTTTCTCATAAATATAGTTTTACATAGATTAATAATCAAGTTATTTCAACGCTCATCAAGATTCCCTTTCATCATGACATCTGACAAAGAAGACAAATATTTCCGGTTAATCAAAGCCACCGACAGATTTTCCAGCTATTGAGTTGAACGATCATTACTTTTGGGATGCAGTGCTATTTCAAGACAAAAAATCTCGGTATAACCTTATTTCCCTACAGCAATTTACAGATTATAAAAAAAGCTCGCAAAACCTAGATTTTACGAGCTTTAACTTTGAATTTCAGCGGAGAGACAGGGATTCGAACCCCGGGTACCTCGCGGTACAACGGTTTTCAAGACCGCCGCAATCGACCACTCTGCCACCTCTCCAATATTTTAACAAAACCGCATGAGCTATTCAGAAATAAGTTTTTCTTAACTCGCTTTCAGCAGTGCTTTCCTTCAAAAGCGGTGCAAAGATACAAAGAGATTTTAAATAAACAATAGATTAGACAAAAAAATATTCTTTTTATTGTTCTTTTTTGTTCTAAAGCAATAAAAGATGTTATCCAGCATAAAAACCAAAGTGACCTTACCTAATAATATAAAAAAACGACCTACCTTTGTGCTCTCAAAATTTCTACAAGGATAACCAAATTCTCTAATTAAATTTTTATGGAACTAAATAAGACCTTTAATGACGGCCTTTGGAGCAAAGAAGTTAACGTTAAAGACTTCGTAAGTAAAAACATTACTCCTTATTATGGGGATGCTTCTTTCTTGGAAGGACCAACTGAACGCACTAAAGCGATTTGGAACAAATGTTTGGAAGCTTTGGCTGAAGAACGCGATAACAATGGGGTTCGCTCTTTGGATTGCGCTACCGTTTCGACCATTACTTCACATAAAGCCGGATATATTGACCGCGAAAACGAATTGATCGTTGGTTTGCAAACTGACGAGTTGCTCAGACGCGCGATTAAACCGTTCGGCGGATTTAAAGTCGTAGAAAAGGCTTGCCGTGAAAATGGCTTGGAAGTAGATGAAAAGGTGAAAGAAATTTTCACTCATTATCGTAAGACGCACAACGACGGAGTATTCGATGTTTATACAGATGAAATTCGTACGTTGCGTTCTTTAGGTTTCTTAACCGGATTGCCTGATAACTATGCTCGTGGACGTGTCATTGGCGACTACCGCCGTTTGGCTTTATACGGCACAGACCGATTGGTCGCTGCTAAGAAAGAAGACTTGCACCATCTAACAGGTCCGATGACAGAAGATCGCATTCGTTTACGCGAAGAGGTGATGGAGCAAATCAGAGCATTAAACGACATCAAAACGATGGGCTCTTTCTACGGATTGGATCTTGGCAGACCGGCATATACCGCTCAAGAAGCCGTGCAATGGGTTTACATGGCTTACTTAGCTGCCGTTAAAGAGCAAGATGGTGCAGCCATGTCATTGGGTAATGTCTCTTCATTCCTTGATATTTACTTGGAATATGAATTGAATCAAGGTACAATCACAGAATCATTTGCTCAAGAGTTGATCGACCAGTTCGTCGTTAAACTTCGTATGGTACGTCAATTGCGTATGCAGTCGTACAACGACATCTTTGCGGGCGACCCAACATGGGTGACCGAAGCTATCGGTGGTCGTTTCAACGACGGACGTACAAAGGTGACTAAAACCTCTTTCCGTTTCTTACAAACCCTTTATAACTTAGGTGCATCGCCTGAACCAAACATGACTGTGCTTTGGAGTTCGGAATTACCGGAAGGCTTTAAGGCATTCTGTGCTCAAGTCTCTATCGACACATCTTCTATCCAATACGAGAACGATGACTTGATGCGCGAGGTTCGCCAATCGGACGACTACGGTATTGCTTGTTGCGTCTCTTACCAAGAGATCGGTAAGCAAATCCAATTCTTCGGTGCACGTTGCAACTTAGCTAAGGCTTTGTTGTTGGCCATCAACGGTGGTCGATGCGAAAACACCGGTACGGTGGTCATCGAAAATATCCCGACGTTAACCAGCGACTCGTTGAAGTTCGAAGAGGTGATGGCTAATTACAAGAAGGTGTTGATCGAAATGGCTCGCATCTACAACGAGTCAATGAACATCATCCACTATATGCACGATAAGTATTATTACGAAAAAGCTCAGATGGCTTTCGTAGACACTAACCCACGCATCAACTTGGCGTATGGTGTGGCCGGATTGTCAATCGCAATCGACTCATTATCGGCTATCAAGCATGCTAAGGTAACTGCACGTCGCAATGACATCGGGCTAACTGAAGGATTCGACATCGAAGGCGAATTCCCTTGCTTCGGTAATGATAACGACAAAGTAGACCACTTGGGTGTGGACTTGGTGTATTTCTTTAACGAAGAATTGAAGAAGTTGCCAATCTACAAAAATGCACGCCCTACCCTTTCATTACTAACCATCACGTCGAATGTGATGTATGGTAAAAAGACCGGCGCAACTCCTGATGGACGCGCTAAAGGTGTAGCGTTTGCTCCGGGTGCGAACCCAATGCACGGACGTGATAAGAATGGAGCAATTGCTTCATTGAGCTCAGTCGCTAAATTGCGCTACCGTGATTCACAAGATGGTATCAGTAACACGTTCTCTATCGTTCCAAAATCTCTTGGTGGAACAGCGGAAGATAGAATCGACAACTTGGTCACCATGATGGATGGCTACTTTACTAAAGGTGCGCATCACTTGAACGTGAATGTGTTGAACCGCGATATGCTATACGATGCGATGGAACATCCGGAGAACTATCCACAGTTGACCATTCGCGTATCGGGATATGCTGTAAACTTTGTGAAGTTGAGCCGCGAACATCAGTTAGAGGTGATCTCACGTAGTTTCCACGAACGCATGTAATCTTCAACCAGTCAAACAAGACATGATGATAAACGTACATTCATATGAAAGTATGGGAACATTCGACGGGCCGGGCTTACGGCTCGTCGTTTTTCTTCAAGGTTGCAATTTCCGTTGCTTATATTGCGCCAACCCCGACACTATAGCGGCTAAGGGGGGAACACCAACAGCACCGAAAGAGATTGTTCGCATGGCAGTCAGCCAGCGACCATTCTTTGGCAAACGCGGAGGAATAACGTTTTCAGGAGGTGAGCCGACGTTTCAGGCTAAAGCACTCATCCCACTCTTTGAGCAACTCAAAGCAGAAGGGATACATATTTGTTTAGATAGTAACGGTGGACTATGGAATGACGACGTAGAACGACTTTTACAACTGACTGACCTGGTCTTGCTCGACATTAAACAGTTCAACCCCAGCCGACATCAACAACTCACAGAGCGGAGCAATGAACAAACCCTCCGAACAGCCCAATGGCTAGAGGAGCATCAACGTCCGTTCTGGTTGCGTTATGTCTTGGTTCCGGGATATAGTGACTTTGAAGAAGACATCCGTGCCTTAGGAGAAGCTCTTGGCGATTATGAGATGATCGAGCGCGTAGAAATCTTACCCTATCACAAACTGGGTGTACACAAATACGAGGCAATGGATCTAGACTATCGATTGGCTCACGTCAAAGAGAACACACCCGAACAGATTGAAAAAGCTGCCGACTTATTCAAGAGCTATTTCAAGAATGTGGTCGTCAATTGAGGTCAGCCGATAAGAAGTTAATGAATTAAATTAAATCAAATTCATTCATTAAGAGCACTTCATCAGACAAACGTACTCAACTGAAGCATGATCAGAAAAACTTGATTAAGAAAACTTGATTAAAAAAGATAAGCGTAATCGAATAAAGATAGACGCGATCAAATAAATGCGGACGCCCCAAATAGCTTTTAAAGCCATTCGGGGCGTTTATTATCTGGATCATTCATGTTGTCCAAATCTAATATTAGTCAGTTTATTCTAAACGTCAGTCTATTCCAAAGTCAGTCTACTCTAAACGAATAATCGGCTCCAGACATCAGTCTATTCCAGACGAATAATCTGTTCAATACAACTATTTTTTCAAGACCAATCCTTTCTATCTTCCAATATAGCAGTCTATCTAATATGGATCAGTTTGTGAGTTTGTAAGCTTAAGCGCCATTTAGGATGCTCCATTACACAAGCTATCGTCTCAGGGATGTTTCGCCCGGAGCAAGGTTGCAAGAAGTAATGCGTAGCCGGAATCGCCTCGTAAGGAGTAAGGCTCTGCCCTTCGTAAACGACCTTTAGTTCGTCAATACGACGAATACCGACTGCCCCACCCGCCTTCGGAGAGCAAGTCACCCAATCGATAGTCTGAGGTATAGGGTGCGTACCGTTAGTCTCGATACAAACGTATGCCCCATATTGGTGCAACCGATCGATCAAAGCCTCATCAATCCACAAAGAAGGTTCGCCACCGGTTAAGATCACGGTCTTTGCAGGATACTTGGAGATCTCCGCCAACAGATCATCATCGGTCATCAGAACCCCTTCTTCATGATCCGTATCACAAAAAGAGCACTTGAGATTACAACCGGAAAAACGAACAAACACAGCCGGAGTACCCACATGATACCCCTCACCTTGAAGACTATAGAAGATCTCGTTAATCTTTCTCATAACCGTTAATCTTTCTCATAAATCACAATATTGCCTTCCGATTCTTGAACTTCAACCTTGAAGCATTGAGGAATCATCTTACAAATGTAACGAGCCAGATTTTCGGCAGTAGGGATAAAAGGAAGGATCTCGTTCAAGTTCTGATGATCGAGCTTCTCCATGACCTTTTGTTTGATTAAGGTAAAATCGACCACCATACCATCTGAGTTTAAACGTTCAGCGCGGCAGTAAACGGTAATGATCCAATTGTGACCATGCAAAGCACTACATTTGCTTTGATAAGGAAGCACCAACTTATGAGCTGCGGAAACTTCCATGCGTTTAATAACTGTAAACATCTAGATTATTCTATGTATTAAAAGTTAATCGCACCTAATGTCACCTCGATGCTTCCGCAAAATTAATATAAAAAAGGCGTTCCGAGCCCGTTTTCACATTTTTTCTATTTTTTAAAGAGCACACAGAAGACCTTCTCAACCCCTACTGATCAATACGTAAACCGAATACCGCCTTGGAGATTGAAGTTAAACGGACGGTCTTTACGTATGGTTTTCAGATCGGCACCATCATTAAAGAAATACGCCACACCAGGCTCTACATAAAGGCCGAGATGCTTGGTCAGGTTGACTTGGGCTCCAATTGTTGCAGAGACCGAGAGCTGCAAAGGATCGACTGACAACTTCTCTCCGTCGAGTGTACCATAGACACATCGTTCGATGGCTCCTCCACCGGAGACGTAGAAGGTAAATGCCTTATGATCGATGAGGTCATAATTCAACCGAATAGGCACACCGAGATAATGAAGTTTTTGCTCTACCATACGATCGTTCCCCAAGAAGCGGACATCCGACGACAAATAACTGTAAGTAATGCCGGACTCTAACGAGAACCGACCTCCTAGTCCTTTACGGATAGAAAGGCCAAAAGTAATAGGCTGTCGATGCTTAATATCGACAATATCATTAGTGCTCACCAAATAAGGTACACCATCATTGAAAATCAACTTTTTATCGCTAGGCAAGTCGACCACCTCAGCCGGAGAATAAGCCAAGTTTAACCGAGCGGCATCATTATAAGCCATGCCGTTCTGCTGAGAAGATAGACTGACTCCACCAACCGCTAGACCCACGCCCCACCCTTTCGAGGTTTTCTTGGTGGCTACAGGAAGGTGAAGTTTATCCCGTCCCGAGGGTTTGTGAACAGACGTCGTATGCTGATCTTTAGATGGAGTAGCGACATCAGGTTCAATGCTCACTTTTCCGTGACTTGCCGACTCTTTATCGACCACTTTTTCCTTAAGAACTTCTTCAGTAATCGGCTCAGTGATCGGCTCGGTGATGGATCCCGAATGATCCCCCGTAATGACAGGAGATTGGATGTGTTGAGCCACAGCGGACTTCGACACGTGTTGCTTTTGCTGAGACGATGATTGTTTGTGTGGCAACGGAAGTTCTTTATGTTGAGATAAGAATTCTTTCTCCTTCATCTGTTGTTGCGGTACGCTAACCGAAGGCAAAGCATCGGGGGCAACGGCGACAGCCGGTATTGAGGTATGCTTAACCTCTTTCGCCCATTCTGTTTCCAAGAAATAAAGGCTGACAGAAGTGACCACAGCCAAGAGAACAACAGCTGCCGCAATCAACCGCCAAGGACGGAAGACCACTTTTTTAGACGATTGCGAAGCAGTAAGGTCGCGCTCTAAGTTCGCCCAACCATCGACGGGATAAGCTTCGGAATAGTCATCCAGCCGTTCCTTCATCTTAGCAATCCATACTTCTTTATTATCCTTCTTCATGTCTTATCCATTATTCATTAACCATTCTTTTACTTTCTTTGCCAAAGCACTCTTAGCACGATAGAACTGCGATGCAGACGACCGTTCGTTAATGCCAAGCAACTGTGCAATTTCTTTATGGGATTTCTCCTCAAACGCATATAAATTGAACACGGTACGATAACCCGTTGGCAGTTCATGTATAAACTTCATCAGTACCGTCTGAGGAATCATCTCAATAGCAGTACCATCTGGCTCTTCATAATCTTCTGCCACTTCATCGACCTCTACCGAATTCTTGATGACATCCTTCTTACGCAGGAACTGCAAGGCCGTATTTACCATAATACGCTCCATCCAAGCCCTCAATGAACCATCACCACGCCACGTAAACTTATCGAACGAGTCGAAAACTTTCAGAAATCCATCATGAAGCAAATCCTGGGCCGTATCTCTGTCACCGACATAACGAAGGCATACACCGAGCATTCGCCCCGCATACAATTCATACAATTCCTGACGTGCCTTATTATCTCCGTGTCGACACAAATCCGACAACTCTAATTCTTTCATCTATTTACTCAACCTGTCTTTGTTATGGAAATGCAATACTATTAAAAATACTGCATCCCAAATCGATTCTACCCGATAAACTTACTCTTAATTTTCCTCTTTTAAGATTTTATCAGTCTATTTAATGAGTAAATAGAGCCAAATAGAGGTGAAAAGTTAAATCAAGAATCCATCCGCAATAAAATTAGTGATTCTTTCGATGCAGTATTTTCAAATCAGCGCGTTTCACTAGTGTAGATGAATCAAAAAAAACAAAAGACTACTAGCGTATGAAAAAGTTTAATTTAATTGCATTAAGTTTTTGGATAGCGATTATCCCGTTCTTTCAATCTTGCATGAGTGATGGTGAGCCTGTCGATTCTTTTGTAATAAGCACCATTAAAGTACCCGATGCAGAGAGTAAAGACTACTATTTCTTATTGGATAATGGTAAGAAGATGTTTCCTAGCATCACCGACTGGGTCAAAGGTTATGAAGCCAAAGAGGGTCAACGTGCTTTCGTCTTATTCCGTGATCTGGAACAAACCACCGAAGGGTACGATTATAGCATAGAAGTCAAACGCATTGAGAATATCCTGACAAAAGACATCATCGATCTGACAGCAGAGAATGAAGCAGAGATTGGAGATGATGGCATCAACACCACTTATATGTGGATTGCACAAGGCTATCTAACCATTGAGTTTCAATACTACGGTACAAACTCATCCGACAAGAAACATTATATCAACTTGGTAAACAACACATTGAACACAGAGCCAAACCCCGACGAAGAATATATCGAACTCGAATTCAGACATAACGCAGAGGGAGATGCTCCGGCGGTATTAGGCGAAGGCTATGTTTCTTTCAAGCTCAACTCTCTAGCCGACCAGATGGAAGGAAAAAAGGGCTTGAAAATCAGAGTCAAAACGATTTATGAAGGGACAAAACTCTATACGGTAGATTTTAAATAAGAATCAGAGAGAGAGACTTTAAACCTTAACGATTGTAACTTTAAGGACTAATGGCATTCCTGTTCATTAGTCCTTTTTTTATCATCGATCTTTATCACCAATCTTTATCAGCAATCTTTATCAGCAATCTTTTTTATCACCGATCTCCAGTGGATTCCTTTTATCCACCGAGTATTTTTCTACCGAGCGCCTTTTCTCTACTGAGTATTTTTTCCACCAAATACCTTTTCTCTACTGGACTGATTTTCTCCAGCTCCCCCCCTCTCTTGGGTTTACAATAGATATTGAGTCGGTTGCAAACGCAACATCTCCTTAGGCACAGCCGCTTGAATGCGCTGCTGCAAAAGCTGCATCACCGTTCGGCGCACATTATTCTTATTTGAGACCAGAACGATCTGCCGTGTCGGACGAGGAATAGCAAACTGTCGCACAAGCTTGATCTGATTTTCACCCAATTGAGATACCGCCAGTTCCGGAATAAACGTCACCCCTTTGCCACTCTCGACCATCCGCATGAACGTCTCCAAACTACCTAACCGATAAGCCATCTGGTTGACTTTAACCGCATCCATCTGACAGAAGCGTACCAACTGATCCCGAAAACAATGCCCCTCATCGAGCAACCAAAGCCGTTCGCCCGTCACATCCGACGTCCGAATCAGATTCTGCTTAAACAGCGGTTCTTTCGGAGAAACATACCCCATAAACTGCTCATAGAACAAGAAATCTTCATGAATCGCCCCATCCTCAAAGACACTGGCAATGATTGCCGCATCAATCTCATTCGCTTGAAGAGCCGATCTGATCTCTTCCGTTTTCATCTCCGACACGCGAATATCCAGATCGTCGTATTCCTCCATCATCTGAGGGAAAAAGCGCGGCAAGAGATAGGGCGCAATCGTAGGCAACACCCCTAAACGGAACGTTCCCGTAAGCGACTGTTTCTCTTCGCTGATGATATCCTTGACCATCTCCGTCTGAACAAGGATGCGATGAGCCTGTTCTAAAATCTTAAGTCCAATAGCTGTTGGTTCGACCGGCTGAACCGAGCGATCGAAGATTTTAACCTCTAGTTCATCTTCCAACTTCTGAATCATGGTACTCAATGTTGGCTGCGTCACATTACAATGCTCAGCCGCCCGTCCAAAATGGCGAAAACGGTCGACCGCCAAAATATACTCTAACTGTTGTATGGTCATCTCTTCAAACGTTAAGGATTAAAACGATCATGGTTACGTCCTGAGGGTCTCCCATCAATCTGCGTATCCATAGCGCGTATTTATGTCACGCCTCTATGCAAAGATAAAAATATTCATTTAAAAAGAGCTAGAGTCGGGCAACTTTCAAGAAAATCACTAAATTCGTAGCCTAGTAAATAAAAACGACCGATTAAAATGGAAGCAGTAAGCAGTAGGGATAACAAAAGCTATCAGATAGGATATGCGTTAAGCGGAGGATTCATTAAAGGTTTTGCTCATCTTGGGGTTATGCAAGCCCTTTTAGAGCATGATATCAAGCCGGAAATCATCTCCGGAGTGAGTGCCGGAGCATTAGCCGGCGTTTTTTATGCCGACGGCAATGAACCTTATAAAGTGCTTGATTATTTTTCGGGACATAAATTTCAAGATTTAACCAAATTGGTGATACCCAAGAGAGGATTATTCGAACTCAGCGAGTTCATCGATTTCTTAAAGACCAACCTCAAAGCCACCCATCTGGAAGATCTTCCCATTCCTTTGGTTATCACCGCAACCGATCTCGACCGCGGGCGTATGGTTCACTTTAGGAAAGGCGAGATTGCCGAGCGTGTGGCTGCTTCATGTTGCATGCCGGTCATGTTTGCGCCCGTTCGGATCGATGGCACCAACTATGTCGACGGAGGGGTCATGTTGAACCTACCGGTCTCTACGCTTCGTAAATCGTGTGAGAAAGTCGTGGCCATTAACGTCAGTCCCCTAATGGCCGAAAACTATAAAATGAATATATTAAGCATTGCCATGCGCTCTTTTCATTTCATGTTCAGAGCAAATACGGTTCCCGAAAGAGAGAAAAGTGATTTGCTCATCGAGCCTTATAACTTATATGGCTATAGCAACAGAGAATTAGAAAAGGCCGAAGAAATCTTCGATCAAGGCTATAAGACAGCTAATGAGGTGATCAACCAACTTCTCGAAGAGAAAGGCAAAAT
Organism: Bacteroides sp.; assembly: GCA_047975405.1. Classification (GTDB taxonomy): domain Bacteria; phylum Bacteroidota; class Bacteroidia; order Bacteroidales; family Bacteroidaceae; genus Bacteroides. The sequence goes on along the minus strand of JBKEDO010000045.1, from coordinate 15,511 downwards.
TTGGAAATAAAGCTGAAGATAAACCCAAAAAAGAGCTAGAAGGAAACTTGAAAGGAAGCTTGAAAGAAACTTAAAAGGAACACTTGAAAGGAAATTTAGAAGAAGACTTGAAAGGGAACTTAAAAGGAAACCTGAAGAACAGCTAAAAAGAAGTTTAGAAGGAAACTCAAGGATAAACCAAGATACCAATCTAGGGATGTCTTCAGAACTAACACAACAAATCATGAATAACGAATCTGTCAACAAATCGGTGAACGAATCGATCAGTCATCAAGAAAAAATAATCATCTATCAGGTCTTGCCCCGCCTATTTGGCAACGACAACGCCAACTGCCTTCCAAATGGCGATATACAAACCAATGGCTGCGGCAAGTTCTCGGCTTTCAACAAGCGAGCACTCGAGGAGATAAAGGCGTTAGGCACCACACATATCTGGTACACCGGAGTGATCGAGCATGCCACCCAAACCAGCTATGAGTCCCATCACATTGCGGTCGACCACCCGGCCATGGTGAAAGGAAAAGCCGGATCGCCATACGCCATCAAGGACTATTACGACATCGATCCCGACCTTGCGGACGACGTCTCGAAACGCATGAGTGAGTTTGAAGCGTTAGTCGACCGTACCCACCAAGCGGGACTAAAGGTGATTATCGATTTTATACCTAATCATGTGGCTCGCCAATACCACTCGGATGCACAACCCACAGGCATTGCACAATTGGGCGAAAACGATCATTCGGAAGTCTCATTCAGTCCGTACAACAATTTCTATTACATCCCAGAAACCGCATTAGCCGGTCAGTTCGACATGAAAGGAAGTGCCAACGAACCCTATCGGGAATTTCCCGCTAAGGCCACGGGAAACAATCGGTTCGATGCGTATCCAGAAGCCAACGATTGGTATGAGACGATCAAGCTAAACTATGGCATCGATTATCAAAATGGAGGCACCACGCACTTCTCTCCCACTCCCGATACCTGGATCAAGATGGTTGAGATTCTGACCTTCTGGGCCTCAAAAGGTGTGGATGCTTTTCGGTGCGACATGGCCGAGATGGTACCGGTCGACTTCTGGCAATGGAGCATCCCGAAGGTGAAAGAGAATCACCCTGATCTGCTTTTTATTGCCGAGGTTTATAACCCGTCGCTCTACAACGACTATCTACAGCGTGGACAGTTCGACTATCTCTACGACAAAGTGGGACTATACGACACCCTTCGTCGCATTGTCTGCAACTACGATTCGGCCAATGCCATCACTCAGAGTTGGCAGAGTTTGGGGGGAATGGGAAAACAAATGCTGAACTTCTTGGAGAACCACGACGAGCAACGCATTGCGTCTCCTTTCTTTGCCGGTGATCCGCGTAAGGCTCTTCCGGCACTCATCGTATCAGCCTGCATGAACACCAATCCGATGATGATCTACTGCGGACAAGAGCTGGGTGAACCCGGCATGGACGAAGAGGGTTTTAGCGGAACAGACGGACGGACCAGCATCTTCGATTACTGGAGCATAGAGTCTCTTAGAAATTGGAGGAATGGCGGGCTCTTCAACGGTAAGAAGTTAACCCCACAACAGAAAGCACTGCGCGCCTGTTATCAAACGATACTTAACCTCTCTCGCACCGAGCAGGCCATCACCCAAGGCGCTTTCTTCGACTTGATGTATGTGAATCAAAACGGCTGGAAATTCAATGAACACCGACAGTACACGTTCTTAAGAAAGTATCGGAACGAGCTGTTGCTCTTTGTGATCAATTTCGATAGTGAACCCAGAGAAGTGGCCATAAACCTGCCATCACATGCATTCGATTATCTTCAAATGCCGCAAGTCGACTCGTACCCCGCCATCGATCTGCTAACCGGTAAAACCGAAAATATCAGCATACTCCCTTATAAAGCGACAGAAACTACGGTCGACGGGTATTATGGAAAAATCTTGAAAATTTCTTTTTAGTGAGAGGCATTAAAAAGTCTCTGATGCATTTAAATGACTGCACGTTCGGCCTCCAAAAGAGGTACGGTCGTTGTGCCGCTAAGATGCGGTCGTTGTAGCGCTGCACTACGGTCGTTATGTCGCTACACTACGTTCCTTTTTGCGCTGAGGTACGGTCCTTTTTCAGCAGAGATTTTTCCAAATAAAACGGGGCGAATAAAAGCCTTTTGATAAAGAGAAGAGACGTTGACAAAGAACAATGGATTTAAAAGAACAATGCCGTTAACAGAGAGATTACTCTTTTCTGTTAACGGCATTGATTGTTTCAGTCCATCAATGATGGATATCACTCAATGGATATCATTCGATTATTTCATCGCGGCTTGAACTTGCGATAAGATCGTTTTCACCTCTGTTCTCTCAGGAGAAAGAGTGACTGCTTCTTCCAAATAACCTAAAGCCTCTTTGAATTCACCGTCTGCCAAAGCTTTTTCAGCAGCATATTTGTCAGCATCGCTATTAGCCAGAGGAGCTGCTTTCTTCAAGATACTAGCACCATTGTTGTAGCACAATATACCTAAGCTGTACAAGGCATCGGTCTTCATCTTCTTATCAGAAAGCGTACTCACCTTCTTGTAACACTCTTTCGCTTTAGCATCATCATTAGCCTTTTGAGCCATGATACCAGCTTTCAAGTAATGCAATCCAAAGCTCTTCACCAATGTTTTGTTGTTAGGATCAACAGCTAAACCATCTTCCAATGTTTTTAGGTACTCATCTTGTTTCTTAAGAGCTTTCAAAGCTAAAGCTTTACGAGCATAAGCATTACCTGCATTATAGTTCTTCTGAATAGCAACATCATAATAAGTCACCGCTTCATTGTATTTCTTCAATGAACTTGCAGCCATACCGCAGAAATAAGCGGTTACAGAATCTTGATTGTTAGTCTGCTTTAGATACTGGCTATATTTTGCATAAGCAACCGGGTAATTTTTACTGTTAAAGGCTTTGCTACCTTCATTTTTAAGAACAAGTGGATCAGTAGTTTGCGCAAATAAACTAGAGGCAGCAAGCCCCATTACGCATAATAAAAAAAGTTTTTTCATAATTTATTATGTTATTTGTTAATGTCTCAAAAGTAAAAGATTCATCAAGAAGAGGCAAGTATGCCGAGTCTTTTTTTATTTTTTGAAGGGTATGATACATTTATTAACATCTCAAACCTTCTAGATTCGGAAATCTTTTCGTCATGCCCCTTATAACGCTATGTCCACAATCATTATAGACGATTTTACGGTAATCGTATACCGAATAGACAAAAATCGTACGCGAGTTCTACGACGACCACTTATTAAGCAGATAAGGACTCCATCTTGATCCTACGGTTCTCCCACGGACAGTAACTTTTCACCATATTCTGATGAATTGGAATCCGCCAACTCAAAAAAGGATGTTTGAAAGAACTCCATTCACAATCAAAAGTTCCATTAAAGCTCCATTAAAGTTCTATTTACGCCCAAACGTCCCATTGAGCGAATCTTCCTGAAAAAAAAATCAAAACCTAACTCTCTGTTTTTTAAGAACAAAGAATTTTATCAATAAAAAAGATTTAGAAAACCTTTTGTATTTCAAGAAAAGGCATTACCTTTGCAGCGCAAATGAGGATGGTTCCGTAGCTCAGCTGGATAGAGCAACGCCCTTCTAAGGCGTGGGTCAAGCGTTCGAATCGCTTCGGAATCACAAAAAGCTACATCAAACGATGTGGCTTTTTTTGTCTCAAAACGATAATATTATAGGATTTTATACCAAAATGCATTATTATTGTAGAATCTTAAATCCACAAGTATGAAAGGCCAACTATCAATAATTACCGTATTCATAGGACTATTGTTCTCAGCATGCAACGAAAAACAAACGCCGGAGACTGAGAATCTGATTTATAACACGACGACTTTCGACGCTCCCATCTCTTGCATCAGCCCCTCTAAACAAGAAAAAGATAAACTATACATCGGACTAGAGGATGGATGTATCATTGAAAAGATCAAGAACAATAGCACTACCTATTCAATCAACAGCGGACATCGAATATATGATATCTTAGAGGACGGAGATCAATCGCTCTTTGTCGGAACCAGAGATGCCGGTTTAAAACGATTCACCAAGGAAAACGGGTTAACGCAATCGTATTATACCAAAAGTAAGAGATCGAACTACTCCGTTTATAGCCTGGTCATCGACAGTCTAAGACACCTCTTATATGTGGGAACAAGCAACGGTTTGTATCAATTGAACTTGCAGGACAGTCAGGCAACCGAACTCCAACCCATCGAACTCGGTCTAAGCAATCGGGATAAGAACTGCGGCATCAATCATCTGATGATTAAGAATCGCACCTTATATGTGGCTAGTGACCTTGGACTCTTTATCGTCCGTCATCCTGAAACCGATTTCAAGAAACCGGTTATTGCCGATAGGGCAACCCACCTTTCAATACACAAAGACACCATATACGCTCTTTTAGACCATTCGATTGTTAAGCGTTCTCCTGATGGAACTCAAACCACCATGCGTCTAGGGAAATTTCTCCTGTATCGTCAAGGCCTGGAAGGAGATGAATGGAGCGTAACCGGCAATAGTATTCTGTACACCAAAAACGGCCAGACATTAAAGCAACAATTGCCCTATAATATGAGCACCAACGGTAAACAGATCGGATTCATGGGCAATGATTTTCTACATCTAGCTTGCCAAGATAAACTGATCTCTTTTGCCTTACATCAGAATACGACCTGCGAAGAGAACGTAATTGCAGTGAGCGACAAAAAGAATAGTGATACCATTTATTTTATCACGAACGACAATAAACTCCATCGATATCAGTTTAAATACAATCGTCCCGAAGATCAATCGGAACCGTTAGGCAAAATCAAGAACTTACCGGTGGTCAATAATGATGTGGTGAAACTCGTTGAAGCTGAAGACAACCTCTTCTTTCTGGCCACTCGAAAGAAATTATATAAGATCAGAAAGAATAAGGCACAATGCATACTGCAATACGACGACTCTAAAGAGCAAGCCAACGGAACAAACAACAACGCCATCAACACGCTCTATTACTCATCGACCGAGCGCCAACTCTACATCGGTACCCGCAAATATTTAGCACGCATTGATGAGGGATCGTCCCCGATTGTCCGCCCCATTCCTATTCTATTGAAGACGGGAGAGAAAGACACCATCGATTCGTACATCGTGGATATCTGCGAGAAAGAAGACAGTATTTATGTGGCAACACTCAACAAAGGTTTATATGGCAAACCTCTGAAAGGCAAACAAGAGCTATTTAAGCCGATCCGTGACCTGTCGAAATACGAGAGCACCTACAACATTATTGCCAACGGAAAAAGAATCTATATACTCACATCGCTAGGAATCCTCAACTATAACGACACCACCCTATTACCTATCAAGCATGTCAAGTCGATCGCCGGTGTTTTAGAAAAGAACCCGAATGAAGGCTTCTTCGTTCTTTATTACTACGGACTAAGCTTTAAGGGACTAGACGATTCAGAATCACCTGCTCCATTATTTAAAGATTTGGCCTTCGACAAATCGTGCATTGCAATCAATGGCAAGAAAGCGGTGCTCGGATGTAAATCGGGGTTATTCTTCTTCGATGGAAAATCCAAACTGATTCCAATCGCCATCGGAAAAGAGAAAACATCATACGGCGGTTATATTGGTGTTACCGTAGGCTTGATGATACTCCTTGTCTCGCTCATCCTATTCCACAGAAAGAAAAAGGTTGAGATCCCCGAAACGCCTGAGAAAAGCCCTGAAGAGATAGAAAAAGAAATTCTTGAAATCAGAACCATAGCCAAAAGACTATTTGACCAACTAGAACTGAAAGAAAACGATCAGACTCTCGCAATGCGCCAAGAGTTAAAACAAGCGTGTCTGCTATTTGCCGATCATCATTCGGCACTCAGCAAGTTATCGTTCATGAAGCGCCGAGGAAAGGAACGCTATTACATCACCATACTCCTACTCATTGAAGATATCGATGCCAATATTATCTCTAGAATACTCGATGTGGATCAATCGATGGTGACTCGTCATAAATATAATGTCAGAAAAGAAATTGAACAACTTTATCCGAACCATCAAGCGGAAGATGAAGTCGTCCATCTCCTTTACGAACGGACAGTGGCCAGAAAGAGCAACGCTTAAAGGAAACCTCTCAAGCTCTCAACTCGTTTAAAAAGGATCGAGCCGGATTCAATAAGCTCCAAAAAGTCCCAAAAGTTCTTATAAGCTTTTATAGGCATCTATAAGCTGTAGACCAGCCACCGATAAAGAACAGATGAAGAACAGATAAACCCAAAAAAACACCGCCTACTCATCGTAGACGGTGTTCCAACAACTCAGTTTAGGCTATATATAGAGAGAATTTAGCCCTTTAAGAGAGACTGAGCAAATTCGATCAATGTACATTGGTTCGTGTATCCCAATAGCATTGGCGTCCCCAAAAATAATCGACAATAGATGCTGAAGCCTCTGCACAATTCGCCTTATTCAAGTTACTTTCCGTATCCGGATAAGAGTAACAGAAAGGAGGTGTATTGTGGCCCGGATAGTGACTATCCGGAGCAATTCTGTTGCCGGCAGGATAACCGCTACGACGGAAGGTTGTCCACGCTTCCATACCTTGCTTAAATAATGCAATCCATAGTTGATTATAAAGTTGTTCATCCGAACCATCGTACTGAGCAACTCCGGCAAGATAAGCGGTGATCTCCGCATCAGCAATCTCGTTTTCTTGAAGAGAGAGGGTTACCGCTTTAGTATAAGCCGCTTCTGCAGTCATTCCAACATTGAAACCTTGCTTAGCCGCTTCAGCAATATAGAAGTACGATTCACAAGCACGGAACCAAGGTGTAAATCCAGATAGGTTTTGCATAAATCTTGGACCGATCTTCGACACTTCAGATACAGAAGCATAAGCTTCCAAACCGTTAGGATAACCGATATATTCTTTACCTCCGGCCTCTACGCTCTTTGGTGTTGGCTCTGCATAAACAGCCAATCGAGGGTCGTTGTATGCTTTTAAGGTGTTTACCATCAACTCACTGATACCGTATTCATTCGGACGACTTCTGTAATAATCGGCCCATGGTTCCGGATATTCTTTTCCCCACATAAACATCGCACTTTGTGCATTCGTTTCGATGATCGGATACTTAGCCGGATTGCCCATGATCTCTTCCACAGTCGACTTAGCGATAGCCGGAGATACTTTAGAAATACGTACGGCTAAACGCAAACGTAAAGAGTTACAATAGCGCTTCCATGCCACAATGCTACCTTTAAACAGAGCATCACCTGCACCGATCTCGTCGCCGTCTTCATCCAACGCATCAGCCGCAGCTTTCAACGTATTCAACAAAGCCGGATAGATATCTTCTTGCTTGTCGTACTTCGGTTGTATAATCCCTTCAGAGAACTTGCAAGCCTCGGTGTAAGGCACATCACGCCAACGGTCGGTAATGATTTGGAAAATCTGAGCTTGGAAGATTTGAGCTACAGCCTTCATGTTTGGCGTATTCTCTACCTCCGACTTGTTAATGATCGACTGTAAGTTACTAGCTACAGCGTACACATCAGACCATGAGCTATTGTTTACCGTCGGACGGAAAAGGTAGTATCCCTCTTCAGGATAAGACAGTTTCGACACCTGACCGGCAAATCCACAAGATTCGTTTAGATCGAACCACTCGTCGAACATATTATCCGATGCATATCGCAATGCATAAGCCAAAATATTGGTTGACGGAACGATTTCTTCAGAAGGACGATCCGGATCTGTATTTACTTCATCAAAAGTGCCAGTACATCCTGTAAAGGTAAACACCCCTAAAAAGAACAGTAAATAGTAGTTTAATATATATTTTTTCATACGATAATCAATTAAAAAGTAAGACCTAATTTGAATCCGATGCTACGAGTTGGAGGAACTGAGTTCGACTCATAACCAACGCCCGAGTTTCTAACGCTAGTACTTGATTCCGGATCAATCTTAGCCTGATTTCTGCTAGATAACCAAAGGTTAGCCACGTTGTTTCCGATCAAAGAAACAGAAGCACCCTTAATAAATTTAGTCTTTTTCAGAACGTTAGCCGGTACTTTATAAGTCAAGTGAACTTCACGAAGTTTGATAAACGATCCATCACAAACATCCAACTGTTTATTGGAGTAGTAGCTGTAATAGAACGACTGAGCACTGACACGAGTCGCGTTCGGCGTACCATCTTCGTTAACAAAGGTCATGTTCTTCAAAACATCTTGACCAACAACAACCCCTTTCTCACGGATATCACCATCAGCAGTAAAGCCTAAGATACCGGTATAAGCACCAAACATCTGAGTGACAGAGAAGAAATCACCACCTTTACGGAAGTCAAGCAAGAATCCAAAGCTAAAGTCTTTGTATGAGAACTCATTACGGAATCCACCAACCCAATCAGGAGTCACATCACCGATCTTCTGATTAGCAGTCAGTTTTGGCAATCCATTAGCACCAACTACAGCACGTCCTTCGTTGTCGTAAGTAAATCCGGCTCCGTACAAGCTTCCCCAAGATTCACCCTTCACCGCATACAAATAAGTACTCCAGCTAGAACCAATCGTATAAGTATCTAAGCCACTAGCCAACTCTTCGATGGTACTCTTATCCTTAGCCCAGTTTACGCTTGCCGTCCATTGGAAATCTTTTGTCTTGATCACATCACCCGAAAGTTGTACTTCAATACCTTTATTCTTGATTTTACCGGCATTGATCAACGAGTAGCTGTAACCTGTAGAACGAGGCACCTCAATGGTCATAATCTGATCAGAAGTCTCTTTTTGGTATAATGCCACGTCGAAACGTATTCTATTTTTTAAGAAAGCAGCTTCCAAACCAATTTCCTTAGTCAACACCTTCTCTGGTTTCAAATTATTGTAAGGTGCAGTTGTCGGATGATAGAATTGCGATTCACCATTAATCGTATAATCGGCTGCAGAGAAGTAAGAACCGGTCTTATAAGCATCTGTAGCATTACCAATCTTAGCCAATCCACCACGAATTTTTAAGAAGCTCAACACATCCGATTGTAACGACTTGAACGTTTCTGTAGGGATCCAGCTCATACTCACCGATGGGTAGAAGAACGATTCAGAAATCGTCGACGACCAATCTTGACGTACACTCATGTCAACAAACACTTGGCTAGCCCATCCTAATGAAGCATTAGCATAAACCGAGTTTGAACGAATGTGTGAGTGGTCCATATTCGTATAAGGCGTTCCTTTAACATTGCTCATCGTGTATAAGCCAGGAATGGTCAATCCTTCAGAACCGGCACCCTGAGCACTATAGTTATACTGTACATCACGGTAGTTAGCACCCGCCAACACATCAACAGACAATTTACCGAAACGGTCGTTGTAGTATACAATCGCATCAGCATTCACTTCGCGATTTTGTTCTCTCATTTCACGGAACCAACTGTTAGGATTATCCGTATCATATAAGATATGAGAATCAACCTTATTGGTGTACGTGTCATATCCCAAACGTCCTTCGATCTTTAAAAAATCGGTTGGTTTAATGAAAATAGAACTCTTACCAAACAAACGATCTCTGTCGTAAATATTCGGGTTGTTATAGACGTTATAATAAGGGTTAACGTGGAACGCTTGATTCCAGTTGTATGGACGACCGTTCTCATCCTTAGTATTATACTTCGCTTTCAAGTCCTTCATGTCTACTTGACGACCGAACCATTGCAAAATCGACTGCATAGGGTTACCGGCAGTATATCCGGTAGCAATCAAGTTATCACTACTAGAGTTAGAGTAGTTCATCGATAAATCAAAGTCCAGATATTTATTGAAAGCGTAAGTGGCACTCAATTGTGCAGAGACCTTTCTCAATCCGGTATTTGGAACCGTACCAGTCTGATCACGGTAACCTAAAGAAGCACGAACAGTTGACTTCTCACCGGCACTAGTCAACGACAAGCTATGGTTTTGAGACAATCCTGTTTCAAAGAAATCGTTAATATTATTCTTGTTCGAAGCCCAAGGCGTCGCTTGACGCACACCGTTCACAATAGGACTGTTGTATTGAGGAATCAACAAACCGCTATCTAAACGAGGTCCCCAGCTTTCGTCATCATTATCGTTCACTCCATTACCCATACCGTCAACATAGCTAAAGCCATAACCTGCGCCACCAACAGCATAGTCTTGATAAGAACCTGTATAACCTTTATTAGCCACGTAATAGTTATAGTAGTATTCGCTACCTTTATAACCTTGACCATATTTGTTTTGTAATCCCGGCAAATTGGAAACACGGTCGACTGTAAAGTCCATATCGTAGTTTACCACAACGCCACGATCTTTCTTCTTTCCTGATTTCGTAGTAATCAACACCACACCATTACCGGCACGCATACCATAAAGAGCAGCAGATCCACCTTTCAATACAGAAATAGATTCAATATCATCCGGGTTAATATCATTAATACCCGAACCTAAATCCAAGTTACCGCTACGAGCATCTGAATACGATTGTGAGTTATCCAAAGGTACACCATCGACAACAATCAACGGCTGATTGTTTCCGAACGAACTGTTACCACGTACCACAATACGCTGAGAAGCACCTACAGCACCTCCGGCTTTAGTCACCTGAACACCGGCAATCTTACCTGAAAGTGAAGATGCTACATCCAACTGGCCACCTTTAGTGATGTCTTTACTACTCACCTCTTGAATAGCATAACCTAAAGCTTTCTTTTCACGTGTGATACCCATCGCTGTAACAACAACTTCGTCCAACACTTCGGTGTCACCACGCAAAACGACATTTACAACTCCGCCTTTTATGGCCACAACCTGAGTGGTCATACCAATATAAGACACCTTTAATTCCTTTGCGTCTTTAGGTATACTAGTCATAGTGAAACGACCATCAATATCAGTAATAGTACCGATGCTGGTACCTACGACTAATACGGAAGCCCCTACAATAGGCTCTCCATCATCACCAGACGTCACAACTCCTGTCACCTTAGCCGACTGTGCTACCGCAAAATCGACTCCTACCAAAAGGCAGATCAATAACAACGTTAAAATTCTCTTCATAAATCTCTCTTTTTGTTAAAAAAACTACATAACATTATAATAAATCTCTTAAACGTTTCGGTTCAAATAAAAACAAAAAGAAAATAAAAACAAAGGAATACAAAACATTTTATCACTTTTCAGTTGAAAAAACAATCACCATGAATACAAAATGAATATTATTACAAGAAAAAGCGCAAAGTAAAACACCGATTAATTACTTAACATATTTATATTTTCAGAGAAAGATTTAAAATAAATTAATCAAAGATCAAGCGAAAAATCTACGAATTAAAAGACAGCATATTTATTGACATTATAAAAAAACAACTATCTTTGCTCACACCTTAAGAATCTAATAACGAAACACATGGAGCATCTATTTGAGAAAAGGACCTGCTGTATCTGGCTAGGCGAGTTATTGTTATTTTGCACTCTTTTATTGATTCTATTAATATTATGTGGACTAAATGTCTGGGGAGGAGTAATTAGCTTGTTCTTCAGCATTCCGATGTGGTACGCAGATAAAACGGAACATTACACAATTAAAAAGGATGGTTCGTTATGGATCGAGAATAAGCTAAAAAACAGACGAGTAATCACAGATATTCATAAAGTCTCCTATTTAGCCAAACCCGGCTGGTGGAGACCCGAACAACTTAAAATAGATTACGAAGCCGGTTTCATAGTCATCTCCCCGAGAGAAGCGATCACCATGATGGAAATCTTAAAAGAGACCAACCCCGCAATCAGGCTAGAGTACAACAGCACCCCCCAAAAAGCCTTTTGAGGTAAAATAGGATCAGGGATGAATAAATAGATAGAAAAGCAACTAGAAGAATAGATATAGAATAAAAGTTAAGAGTTCTATTTTAGAGAGAGAAGTAGATTAATCGGGTTGTATCAAACCCATCAGAATAGACTGATACCCATCAATACTCGAGCGACGCAAATAAACGCCGTCATCGGAATGCATATCGCCTCTTCCAACGGGTAGACATAAACTCAAACAAGGAATCGCAGAAGAGGATGTATTCCCTCCTCGACCATATTCCCAAGTCTCATCAGGTTCGGCATCATGTAAGAAGACACAAGGCAAGTTACTTTTCTGAATGGTATTGATCAACTGATAACCGGTCAGGATATCGAAGTTCCGATCGTTCTCGACAGAACAAACAGCCTCATCATCATATCCTTCATGGCTCACATCGAGCACAACACATCGATCGACGATCACTCCATCAGTATTAAAAGACTTCAGTACCTCAATAGCTCCCCGTGAATCGACTTCCTCATCACCGGTAAAGGCTATTGCCACAAAAGGAGGAAGAAGACGACGAAGCATCAAATCGACTACTGCCGCATTAGTCGCGCTATTATCGAATGTCCCGCACCAATGTTGCTCATCCACCTGCTGAAAAAAGCAAGATGAATAAACACAGTCGAGATGAGAAGAAATAAGAACTCTAAAAGAGGAGTCAAAAAAACCAGGTTGAGCATAGACCAACGAAAGCTCACCTTCATAAATCAGCTGATAAGAAGTATCAGCAAGTAGGGATTGGAGTACAGAAATACGGGAACGGTCGATAAACCGTTCCCCATTATCTTTACAATCGACTGTTAGCAAACGTAACAGCTTTGCGTATTCCATTTGTTTTAATTAAAATGATATAAGAATGTCGCAATACCTTCGATGGCTTTTTTCTTTTCTCCTTCAATTTCAATGGCAAATTTAATTTCAGCCTTGATCACTCCACGAAGATTGGCCAAAGAATGTAATCCAACCACCAAGCGGATGCGTTGTCCGGGCAATACCGCCTGTCCAAACTTCATCTTATCCATACCATAATTAATCATCATCTTCAAGTTATTCACCTCGATGATTTGATTCCAAAGGTAAGGCAACATAGACAAAGTCAAATAACCATGAACAATCGTACTATTGAAAGGACTTTCTACTTTCGCACGTTCGGTATCCACATGGATCCATTGGTGATCTAAAGTTGCATCAGCGAACAAGTTGATACGTTCTTGAGTCATTTCGATATAATCAGATTTACCTAATTCCTGACCCAAATGTTGTTCAAAGTCCTCATAAGAATTGATAATGACTTTACTCATCGTTTTATCGTTTTTTTATTAATTTTACTTTCGAGTGCAAAAATAACATATTATTTCAACAAATAGAAACGCTTTTAGTTTAGAACGGACAAATATTCAAATTTTTGTCAACCACCATTCCATCTATCGCTTTCAAGTTGAACTTCAAATGGCGCTTAGCTCTAAACTTCAACACGAACAAATCGCTCGTTCCATTCAAGGCCTCTTTATCACCAATATTAACAAAGGTTGGATACAGTGCTTTTTGTCCGCTAGTATGCAAGCGATCGTAAATCAGATTCTCCAAATTCTTAATACCAATCGGTTCGAAGCCAATATATTCATAAGCCGTCTGATCGTAAGGCAGTGCAAAGCTAAAGGCATTTACCGCATGTAAATCAGCTCCCTTAACCCGAATCTCGATCAACTCATCTTTTTTGAAAGTTGTCCGATCGACTTGAAGCGTCAGCTTACCACCAATCGAATCGACACGATCGGTCGAAGCTCCTCCCTCTAAACGGGTGGTGACATTAGAAATGTCATAAGCATCGATCAGTCCATTCTTATTAATATCACCGATACTGATATAGCCTTCAAAATCAGAATCTCCTTGTCTCAATCCGGTATAGTTGGTATAGGAAGTCAAGTCATTCTCATCAATCTTTCCGTCGCTATTAATGTCTCCCGGAATCCAACTTTCGGTACCAGGTACTTTAAAGACATACAATTCACGTCCAGAACCGTAGTTCCCCACAGCTTCAGTCACATTCAATCGGATATAGCGAGCGGTTGGCCGGTTAGCGAACGAGAAGACCTTCGTTTCATTAGTTCGTTTCCACTCGAAAGCTCCCGCTTCTGTCCAATGTATTTTATCAAGACTGTAAGAAACCGTACCTTTCAAAATAATACCATTAGCCCCATCTTTTCGAGGTAAATAGTGAAACTTATCAATCGTATTCACACTACATAAGTCGACCGTCATATCAAACGGGATAGCATTCACCCGATATTTGGTGTGCCAAGTGTCGCCCGATTCTTCAAAATCGAACAGACGATAAAGACTCTCATATTGATTCAAGCAAGTTGTTTCACCTTTCAATCCGTGAATAGCAAATTGCAACGGATTACTCTTCGTCGTCACACGACATTCGCTCCACTCAGATTCTCCCTCACGGTTCACCGCACGCACTTTGAATGTATAAGTCGTTTCAGCGTCCAATCCGTCGAATAAAAGTTCCGTATCCTTGATCGTGGTATAAAGCATCCCGTTAAACTCCACCTCATAATAATCGGCATGAGCCACCTTTTCCCAAGTTGGTTTTACAGTATAAGCCGCAACATTGGCATCCACCATCTCAACACGTGGCGCCACAAGAGTTCCATCGGTTACGCGACGACGCTCAGTCGGTTCGAATCGATAGCCATCAAGACGCAATTGAACCGTAGTCGACGTCACATCAACAGCAGCCAATTTCACATGCAATACCGGATTCTTCGTCATCTTCACCTTGGCGAAAGGGGTATCAGGTGTGGCAAAACGATTCAGTTCAGGAGCCTCTTCATAGAAGAAAACATTGATACCGTCATTCCACTCCTGCAGAGAAGATACAGCCGTCAATTTAACTGTTTTACCATTCATCTTCACCGCAATACGTTTAGGTTGCTGAGTCACATTCACTCGAAACACCGTCGCCTTCTCTGTTACAAATCCGTCGAATGAGCCTTGACTCGGGTGAATCGTTAACGTTGCCCGTTGCTTTTGATCGACATCCGATTCAATCAATGTGCTACATCCCTGACCATAACGATAAGCCTCGGTACGTCCGTCGTCATCGTATTCCATCATTTGCGAGTGTCCATACGGATAGCACTCATAGATTCTCACCGTCGGATCAATCTCTTTCACATTATTATTAGGATTCACCATCGGAATAATCGCTCCGGCTTTCACAAAAACCGGTAATTTCCAGATCGGTGCTTCAAAGCTATTGATCACCACTCCACCGTCGTACAACTCACCGCTGAAATAGTCCACCCAACGACCTTTAGGAAGGTAGATGCCGTTACGAATGTCATTCCCTTCTTGATCGACTTTCGTCTCTTGATAGATTGGAGCAACAAGAAAATCCTGACCATACATAAACTGATACTGAGTAGCTGTACCATACGTATAAGGGTTAGGATCATCAAGGAACATCGCACGAATCAGCGGTAGACCATCGACCGCTTGTTTCGCATAGCTATAAGCGTATGGCAACAGTTCCGATTTCAACTTAAGATAAGTTCGGTTAATAGAAC
>JBKEDO010000036.1:0-58750 GCA_047975405.1 Bacteroides sp. | reverse complement strand
TTCAATTTAGTTGAAGAGGAATCAGAATGTTCTGCCCAAAGACGTGAGTTTTTCGGATCTTATTGCTATTTTTGCAATGTCGTGTTGATTATTTTCGTCTTTGTATTCGCAGCGCTAAGATAAGTGAAAAAACAACAAGTCAAAGATTCTTGGCAACTTTTTACTTAGGGTCTTATAAAAGCGACAGACGATCAAGCTGCGGAATTAATGTAAATATATAAGACGAATAACTGTGAAATTAACAGAAGTATTTATAATATGCCTCATCTCCACTCTTTTTTCATGTAACAGATATCAGAGCGAAGACTTAATATCGGATACCGACACTTTGCTTGTTAATAATCCGAAACAAGCTATTGCTATATTGGATTCTTTGGAACAAGTGAGTCGTTTAAATGAAAAAGAGCGGATGCATCTAGTTTGGAATCGGGCTTTGGCCTGTCAGGCATTGGGATTGTCACTGGCAGAAGATGACCAGTTGATGGAAGCAATAATCTATTATAGGACAGAGAACGAGAAACAGGAAGACAGTTATCTGCTGGAAGCATCTTATCTAAATTGGAAGGGTAAGGAAGAAGATGCTGTAAGAGCCATAGACAATGGTCTTGCGAAAATATCGAACTCGAAGAAACGAGTTCGACTACTAGCTGCAAAAGCTGACATCCTAGAACATCTACGTAAATATGACCAAGCCGCAAGTGCGCTGAAAGAAGCATTTACTTATGACATGTCGAAACGCGAATCGGCTATACTAAGCTATAAGTTGGGAGTGAACCTTTCTCTGCAGGGGGATAGAAATTCTGAATATTACTATGACAATGGCATCAGGTTGGCAGCGGAAAATGGCGATACGGCCATTGCATGTGAAATTATGCGCAACTATGCTGATTATTTGGCAAATAATGGACAATACAGCCGTTCAAACGATATGTTCTATCAGATTGGTCAAATGATGCCGCAGGCTGCGAAATTATCGGCGATCCAAATGTCAATGGCGGGCAACTACATAAACCTGCATAGGCTTGACTCTGCCCGTATCTGTAATGACAAGGCCCTTAAAAGCGAGGAAGAACTGAAGGCCCGTGGTTTTGCAGATATTGCACGTAGGGCTGTGATAGAACAAGAAAAGTTTTTATTAGATTATACCTCAGGTAAGCCCGTATCGTATGTAGAATTTGCGCGATACTGTGACTCTATTACAGCTGACATGCAGGTGAAAGAGAATACTTCGACCAGACGACAAGAGTTCAGGAATCGACTACAGGCTGTCAACTATGAACTGAAACTTGATCAACAGCGAATGGGATATATGTTGGTGGTGGTGGTACTACTGTTGATAGGAGGCAGTGTCGGTGGTTATCTATATTATAGAAATAGGATTCATCGACTGGCTGAGGCAGAAGATAGAGTTGATACTCTGACACAAATGCTGGAAGAAGCACAGACCTCTATAACAGAGGATTCACCACTCCATAATCAGGCTAACAAGGAGGACGATTCTTTCTTTAAGAAAATTTTACTGCAGCAGTTAGGTATCATACGTCTTGTAGCCAGTACACCTACTAATCAGAATCAGGCTCTTCTAAAGCGTGTTTCAGGCATTGGTGGCGGTGAGATCCCTACCAACAGTTTACTTGTGTGGTCTGATCTATATCCAATTATAGACAGGCTCTATGATAATTTCTATACCCGCTTGATAGATCATTCTGGCAATGCACTGACAGAGAAGGAAGTGCAGATATGCTGTTTGTTATGTGCAAGATTCTCGACAAAAGAGATTAGTGTCATCACCCAGCAGTCTGACGCAACGATTTATGTACGCAAAACTGCCATCCGAAAGAAGATAGGTGCTACCGAAGGGCAAGATATCGTGGCTTGCGTCAATAACGTTAAGGGCTGATTAAGATTCTGAATCCCTGTTTTTAGATTTTTAGAAAATGGAACGATTGATTATCAGTTTGTTGCACTTTTGTTATTAAGAGAATTTATCTGGTGATTTAGTCGTTTTTCCTGACTTTGAAGGTTCTTCTATCCCCCTCTGTGAGCTCTTTCAGTAGGTGCTTTTTGGCAAAACCGCTTTGTGGTGAAATATCTAATAATTTGATTATGATTATTTTATATTGTAATCAGAGCCTTCATATTTGCCACATGTTCATCCGTAATAAACAAGATAATAGCTGAATTCAAGACTAAAATTTAGATAGTGGAGTCTGTTCGTGAATCAGCGAAGGTTACCCAGCGGGTGGTACGCCATGTAGGCACCGCTACCAACAGCTCCGAGTCAGAACAGTACCGTCATTTGGCTGCTCATATTTTATCCGAGTTGGAATTTCTGTCTCTCCCATACCCTTTCCCGTGAAGCATTTGGTAACGTTGGTTATAGAAGGTGTAATTAGGCTCTGCTATCCTCCGATGAGCTGGCAATAATCCAAGCGTCTGTTGAACGAACAGATTTATGGCATGTTCTACGATTGCACCACCCTGTACTTTGAGAGCTTTATCGAAGACGAACTGCTTAGTTTTGAGTATAATAAGGACCATAAATTTAATCAGGGACAAGTCTTGCTGGCTTTACTTGTGACGGAAGAAGACCTGCCCGTAAGATACGACTTCTGGAATGCTGTCAGGATATATGCGTATATCGCTATTTGCTGTATTGCGTTTTGTCTGATAAGATATCTACAATACATACTCATCCAAACCGGTGCGGAATGGATGTCGGCAAAGAAATAAGAGACGAGTTGTATAGGATACAAGAACGTATTTTAGTGGATACAGTCACGCAGTAACAATATGTAGTATCATCAAAACCGAGTAAGGAAACTTTGAATATATATGAGTGCATGAAGATAAAAAGGAATGTGGTGCCAAAGTCAGAATAGGTGCTGCCGAAGGGTAAGATATAGCGGCCTGCGTTAATGACGTTAAGGACTGTTTAAGATTCTGAATCCCTGTATTTAGATTTTTAGAAAGTGTAATTGTTAATTATCAGTAGGTTATGCTTTTGTTGTTAAGGCTGTTTATTCGGTGATTTAGTCGTTTTTAGGCTCATTTTAGTCATAACTTTGTGCCATCAGAAGTTTAATAAATTATCAAATAAAAAAAGAATGAGGCAATTCATCAAATCATTTCGGATATTATCTGCATCGATACTCGGATTAATTTCTTGCAGGGATATGCCAGGTACTCAGACATGGCGGATCAAAAAAACTGCCATGATCTATATTGAACAGGAATTGAAAAACGGTGAACGTATACGCTGGGGAAAGATTCAGCGAAAAGTTCTTAAGATAGTAAATAATAGAATGTGTACTTATGCTGAAGTGAAGTATGCGATAGTTTCGGGTGATGAAAATAAGTATAAGACGTTATATCTTTTATTATCTGACGATTGCGACTCACTCTATTCTGTTTCAGAAAATAGTAGTTTTAAAATAACACATTATGAAGAGGAGTAATTTTTTTAAGTTATCTGGTTGCATCATTATAGTGATGCTGTTTATAGTTATCAAAAATGGGCATATCAATTTGCTGGGACATGGGAATCTGGAGAATCAGAATCTTGAAAAAACGATAGTGAGTTATGTTTCTTCTAATCTTCTCAATGGTGAAACTGTAGAATTTGGCAGCAAGTATCTCTGCAAAGACTATAAAGATAATGATGAAAAAAGGTTCTCGGCCAATGTCATATATTATGTAACCTCAAAAGATGGTGCAAAAGAGAAACATGTTGCTCATGTGATCTGTAACGAAGATAAAGATCGGATCATAGAGTGGAAAGATATAGATAATGATTAAATCTTGAGAAATATGAAACATTTAATAATAGCTATAGTTTCAGTATTAGGGCTTTCTTCATCAGTATTCGGTAGGGATATTAAGGGGCGAGTCGTTGATGTGGGAGGAAGGCCTATGGAGTTTGTAAATGCTGTGCTTCTGAAAGATTCGGCATTTGTTACTGGAGTCATCACCAACAGCAATGGTGAATTCTGTTTGTCAAGTGATTTTACAGCGGGCTTGATACTTAGGCTGTCATACATAGGATTTGACCTAAAATTTGTGGACGTCACCCCTGACGGCGAACTTGGTGACATCAAAATGGCGAGTTCTAACACCCAGCTGAAGGAGGTAGTGGTGAAGGGCAACGCTTCTAAGACGCATTTGCGAGGTAATTCACTGGTGACGAATATTGAGAACAGTGTTTTGGCCAACGCTGGTACAGCAAAAGATGTGCTGAGACAAATGCCAATGGTTGTTGAACATAATGGTAATATCGAGGTTTTTGGTAAAGGTGCTCCAGTTGTATATATCAATGGACGTAAGGTTTCTGATTCGCAAGAGTTGTCTACGTTATTATCTGGTAATATCCGTAATGTCGAGGTTATCACCAATCCAGGTGCATCATATTCGGCAGATGCAAAGGCTGTTATACGTATTCGCACAAAGAAACCTCAGGGGGACGGTTGGAATGGAACACTTAGGTCAACGAATGGATTTCAACATTATTATCAGAGTGCTAACATGATAGATTTGAAATATCGGACTGGAGGATTTGAGGTGTTTTCAAACTTCGCGTATAATGTAGGTGAGAATCAGGAAAATAAGGCCACAGATATAACTACTCTTGCCAAGTTTAAATGGGATCAGCAAATTGCTACAATCAATGCAGGACGTTATAACGGCATTGTTGGTAAGCTCGGTTTCTCGTGGATAATCAATAATAATCATTCTATAGGTGCCTATTATCAAAATGAGTATGGCAAAAACGCTACAAAGTCACATCTGATTAGTAATGTGTTGGAAAACAGCGTATTCTACGACAAATGGGAAACTAAGGCTGATAACACCATCAAGAATACGCCTCGACATGCTGCCAACGCGTATTATAGTGGTCAAATAAAGAGACTCAATGTCGACTTCAATGTCGACTATATTTGGAATAAGGGTGTGCGGCGTTCTATGAATAATGAGTTAAGTCAGATGCATACTAGCCAGAGTGTTGCCACTTATAGCATAAATAAGAGCAGGATGTTTGCAGAGAAACTGGTGCTGTCTTATCCAATTGGTAAGGGTGTGTTAAAATTTGGCGAAGAATATATAAGTTCTATGACTAATAATCATTTCGATACTGAATATGCTGGTCTGAATAATGCAGTCTCGAAGATAAAGGAAGATAATACTGCCTGCTTTGTAGAAGTGACGCAGCAGATAGGCAAATTTAGTCTTGGTGCAGGTTTGAGGTACGAGCATGTAGACTATAATTATTTCGAGAATGCTTATTCTGAGGGCAATCTTAGCAAGACATATGACAACGCGTTCCCATCGCTGAATGTCGCCACGCGTCTGGGTAAGGTTCAGATGTCATTGTCGTATAGTAGTAGGGTGGAACGTCCAACTTATTCTAATCTGAATGCCAATGTTTCTTATTTGAATAGAATGACCTATGAGTCTGGCAATCCACGCCTTCAACCAACCAAAATACACTCTTTGGAATCCATGGCTGTATGGAAAAACTATTTTGCCCAAGTATCATATTCATATTTTGATAATCCCATTGTGAATACTACCAGACCTTATAGTGATGATGGTGAGATTACGCTCCTGACTTATGAGAACTTCAAGAAAAAGCATTTTCTTCAGGCTTTCGCAGGTGGTCAGTTTAAGGTGGGCGTATGGCAGCCACGAGTTAATGTAGGCATATTTACCCAATGGTTCGATATTTTGGTAAATCATAAGGATAAGAGCATGAATAATCCCATAGGTATCCTGCAGTGGCAAAATGCCGTCCATCTGCCTCTGGATATTTGGCTGAACATTGATGGTCAATGGACCACATCGGGAAATGACCGAAACATACATCTTAGTGGTTCATCTTACGTCAATGCAAAGTTATATAAGGATTTCTGTGGAAAGAAGCTGAGCGTCACTCTGGAGGCACGAGATATCTTCAACGGTTCACGTTCTGATTTTACACTCTATAATAATTCTGTTACTATGTTTCAGCGTAATTTCAATGAAATGCGTTGTGTGATGTTTACGTTACAGTATAATTTCAACGTGACCCACGACCGTTATCGTGGGACAGGCGCTGGAAATACAGAGAAAAAACGTTTCTAATTATCTTTAAAGAATTCGGAATAATGAAGAAAACAAAGATGTAATAAGCAAATTTTAAATTGTCATTTTTCGGTAAAGTTAAATCGACATATACTAATCGAGACTATTGGCTTATACTATTGATTATTTTAGGATGCAGTTCATCTCTGTCTGGGGGTATCCTTTAATTTAATTCCTAAAAATATTGATTCTTTTTCTATCTTGACTGTTATTTTGGGTTTTATATTTTTAATAATTGCCAATTAAAAGATGAATAAATATATATTTACAGATAAAACATATATTATATTTGCGCGTGATACATATTGACTTTTTTGAATGTGACTTTTATTATAAAAGTTTTTTGTAATAATGGGCATTTTAGAGGACTTGAAAAGTAGAATATGTTCTTGCTCCCGATAAATTGATCGTAATGATATCCGTACGATGTGCTGTCGGTCTCTGTTTTATGATCGCATTGACAGCTAATCAAGGTATTGCAATGCTCAGAGAATCGGCAACTACGATGGGGGAGGAGAAATTAAATCATGCTCCTCAAGAAAGTTTAGAATATCAATCGGAAAAACTAAATTTCGATTCTATTTATCTGTCGATGAGTAAATTAAACGGTTCAGATGTGTTTAAGTTGAGATATGTAGGAAATTGTCCTCCTAAAAAACAAAAACAGTTTGAATATATTGTCTCTAAATCAAGAATGGACGGGGTTCTTTTTATCAAGAAGACTGTAAAACTTGAGAAAAGAAAGGAGGCATTAAGTAGAAAGTTTGATGTCGGGGTTCAAGCGATTTACTCTTACAAAGATGCACTAGACAAAATAAGAAATAAACAAGTCCAAATGTGAATCTTGTCTTTTTAATGACATTTATATCGAGAAACATGCAAACACTCGGAGTATAAACTTTCTTTTATATTAGAACTTTAATAGGACTAAATCTAAATACAAGGGAGAAGGAGTTGGAAATAATGAAAGGGAAAGGCTGTAAAAAAGGTCTAATGTCTATTGGGATATAAGGCTCAAACTTATTCTTATTTCTGTAACTCATCATCGAATCATTGCAGGTCGTCAAAAAAACTTGGTTGCTCCTGTCTCCGTTTCATAGATTTGTATCAAAAACAAATGATATGAAACGAAAACTGATTTGTCTTTTCATCCTTGTATTACAAGCGTTAGTCTGTTTGGCTCAGCAACAATCTGTGATATTGGGGAGTATATTTACGAGTGATGATCTGCCTGCAGAAGGGGCTAACATCGTGCTCCTTTCTGGCGCAGATTCTACATTTGTAAGTGGAACTGCTGTTGACCAAAAAGGGAATTTTAGACTTAAGGAAGTACCGCAAGGGGTGTATTATGTTAAGGTTTCCATGTTAGGATATCAACGAAATGTTTTTAAAGCTAGCACTTTAGCAGAAAAACCATTGATGCTTGACACTATTTATCTACAGCCGGAAACAGTGGGTCTTGGTACAGTCGTAGTTATGGCCAAAAAACCTGCAATACAAATTGAGGCAGATAAAACCACCATTCATGTGGAATCTGCAATTGTTAATACTGGAGGCAATATATTTGGTGTGCTTGAAACACTTCCTGGGGTATATATTAACAGTAACGGGACTATTTCTTTGAATGGGAAGAGTGGAACAAAAATCTTAATTGATGGCAAACCCTCTTATTTAGAAGGAGAAGAGCTGGTCAGCTTTCTTAAATCGACTCCTGTCACTTCAATAGAAAAAGTTGAATTGATCACTAACCCCTCGGCTCGCCACGATGCAAGCGGTAATTCTGGACTGATCAACATACGAACTAAGAGAGTAAAGTTGATGGGCTTCAATCTAGGGATCACCTCTAATTTCATGCAAGGGAAGTACGAAAAAAGTAATCATTCCATCTCTTTTAATCATCGGAAAGGGAAATTTAATCTTTTTGGGATGTATGGTTATTACGGTGGGAGAAATTATGTTGATCTGCAAGTGACACGGGTGTTTGAAGAGACAAATCCTCTCGAACAAACCATATTCAATCAATTGAGTTATAGAAAACGTAGAGAAGGTTCTCATTACTATAAAGGTGGAATACATTATTTTGCATCGGCTAAAACGACTCTTGAGTTAGCAGTAAACGGTTATCGATCAGATCAAGCAGAATCCGGCACTCTAGATTCTAACTTTATCAACGAGATAGGGCAGCAGGAATCTTCTATAAAATCGGCGACAATAAATGATAATTTGCGAAAGAATATTTCGGGTACCATAGGCTTGATACACAAAATAGATAGTACAGGAAAAGAGTTTTGTCTATCTGCCGACTATCTCCATCATGCGGTAGACAATAATCAATATCATAGTGATCTGTTTAAATATATGCCTCAGGATGAAATTATGACAGAATCTGTAGGGATAAAAAAAGGAACTATCGACTTATATTCAATGAGAAGTGATCTTACTTATCCGGTCAATGAGAAATGGTTTTTGGAGGGAGGATTTAAATCGGAATATGTGAACATTGATAATACGTCTGAATACAAAAATAGGGAGGATCAAAACTGGAGACCTGATTATGGACTTAGTTCTCACTTTATTTATGAAGAGAACGTCAATGCCCTTTATATTAACTCTCGAATCACAGAGCAAAAAATAACCTTAGAAGCAGGATTGCGTCTGGAAAATACAAATATAAAAGGACGCTTACCAGGCAATACTTTACGAAGTGATTCTTCTTTCTCAAAATCCTATATAAATTTATTTCCAACCCTTACGTTAAGCTATTTGCTAGGCAAGAATCATACCTTTGCTCTATCATACCGACGGAGAATAGACAGACCAAATTATCAAGATATGAATCCTTTTGTGTATATTTTCGACACTTATACCTATGAACAAGGAAATACTGACTTGCAACCTCAATTTGCTGACAATATTGAACTGTCTTATCTTCTTGCAAACAACTATAAATTAGCTGTTTTTTATAATCAGACAAACGATGTCATTGCTAAGTCCTTTATCTTAAGCGAAAATAGTAAGCGTGTGTATGTGATGCCAAAGAATCTTGCTACCTATAAATCTTACGGAGTCAGATTCAGTGCTGGGAATTTCTCACCTATAAAGTTTATACAGTCGACTGCTAGTATTGGATTAACGCATAATCGATATCAATGGAATCTTGTGCAGGATGCAAATCGGACGACACAAACAACTCTAATGTTTTACCTTGCGA
Source organism: Bacteroides sp. (assembly GCA_047975405.1). Taxonomy (GTDB): domain Bacteria; phylum Bacteroidota; class Bacteroidia; order Bacteroidales; family Bacteroidaceae; genus Bacteroides. Next base: position 49,422 of record JBKEDO010000036.1, on the reverse strand, counting down.
ATCGTTTGGCTCTGGGAAGGGGCTGGTCGGCAGAACTGACCGGATTTTATAACGGTAGAATGGCTATGGGACAAATGAAAATCGCTCCCTTTGGTCAACTTACAGTTGGCGTTCAAAAGAAACTGTGGGGCGACAAGGCTTGCATATCTTTATATTCTAACGATCTATTTCATACTAACCGGATCAATATGACCACTCGCATCGACAATAGTTCGGCTCGTACATTTGAGAAGGAAGATCATTGCATTCTGGGAATTTCACTCACATGGAAATTCAGCAAAGGGTACGAATCAAAAGAATTTAAACGAAAAGGAGCTGCATTTGATTCAAAACGTATAAATTTGTGATATTCCATCTATTCGTTACACGCAGATCAATAAATGAATTATATATGAAACGTTTTGAGAAATGGTTTTGGATTGTTCCTTTGTTTGTTACAATAATCGTAATGGCAGGGATACGTCTTGTTACCGATACCCCCAACGGATATAAATTCTGGGAAAGACCGATCAGTCAGAATCTGATCGAATGGATAGGTGCTATCATTATAGCTTACCTATTCCAGGCATTTATATGTTATCTCCTAAAACGGAATGAGAAATATACTGATAAGCTGAATTTAAAAAGATTGCTGACTGAATACCTGATCATCATCTTTGTCGGTTTACTTGTTATTAACCCGTGTGTTGTTATTATTCATCATCTTATTGGTGATCCGGTGAATCTGGATGATCTCGTTATTGCCAGTATCATATTTGTTTTAGTTCTTATTTTTATCTATTCGTTTTATCGGGGTAGTCAGATTTTGGATGCGTATGTTGAACAGCGAGTCCAAAATGAAAAGGTGAAGAGTATACAAGCTGAAACAGAACTTAAGTATTTGAAAGCTCAATTTCGCCCACATTTTTTATTTAACGCGCTAAATACCATCTATTTCCAGATTGATGAAGAAAATGAACCTCCTCGTCGTACTATTGAAAAACTTTCGGAGTTGCTCCGTTATCAACTTTATGATGTTAATAACTCGGTAACAGTGGAACGGGAATTTCAATTTATCGAGACCTACATGGAGGTGCAAAAATTACGAATGAAAGATAGTCTTAAACTTGAAACATTATTCGACCCGGAACTGAAACCATATCATATTCAGTCGCTATTATTGTTGCCTCTAGTAGAAAATGCGTTCAAATATGTAGGGGGCGATTATTGGATACGGATTGAAGCGCGACTTAAAAAAGGAAACAGACTGGCATTGGAGGTTAGGAACTCCATTCCTGAAAACACGACATCAAATACAAAAAAAGGAATCGGTCTTGAGAACTTGCAACGGCAACTCGAACTTTTATATGCAGGGAAACATAAACTTCAGTGTATAAAATCAGACGGAACGTATGTAGCCTATATGGAAGTTGAATTGGCCAAATAAATCATAATCGGATGAAGTTAAAATGTATAATAACAGACGATGAGCCCATCGCTAGAAAGGGGTTGCAGAGTTATGTAGAGAGAATTGATTTTTTGGAATTGGTCTGTGTATGCGAAGATGCAATCCAACTGAACAATCAACTTAAAAGCCAACCGGTCGATTTACTCTTTTTGGATATTGAAATGCCTTATATGACAGGACTCGAGCTCTTAAGCAGTTTGAGTCATCCTCCTAAAGTTATTATAACTAGTGCCTATGCCGAATATGCGATCAAAGGGTATGATCTTGAAGTGAGCGATTATCTGTTGAAGCCGATCTCTTTCGAGCGTTTCCTAAAAGCTGTAAACAAAGTTTATGATCAGGTAGTTGCTTCAGGAACTGCTGTTGTACCGGATTATTTATTTGTGAAAACCAACTTGAAACTAGAAAAGGTTCAATTTGATGATATGCGTTTTATCGAAGGCGTTGAGAATTATGTAGCTATTCACACGGTAGAAGGAAAGATAATCACGCATACAACCCTTCGTACTATTCTTCAGAACTTGCCGTCCGATCGTTTTGTGCAGGTGCATAAATCCTTTATTGTGAATATTGAAAAGATTGATTCTATTGAGGGGAATCTGTTAGGTGTTGGAAAAACTAAAGTTCCCTTATCACGTACTTACAAAGAAACGGCATTAGAAATTATCCTAAAAAACAAACTTCTTAAGGGGGGATAATTCTTTCGTTCGATTTGTTGTGATTGGTGGTGTTTAATAATCAGTCGTCTGCAATTTGAGGATTGCAGCGTTGAGATCAGTATGAAAAAGGACAGGAACGGTGATCGTCGCTCAGCGACGATCACCGTTTATTTTTAATTGAATAATTTCTCAATCTTCTTAATCATCATGTTGAGGCAGAATACCACAACGTGATCGCCCGGCATTACCATGGTATCACCGGTTACCAGTACACCTTCACCGTTACGAATCAGTCCACCGATTGTTGTTCCTTTAGGAAGTCCGACGTCCTTAATGAGGTGTTTGGTGATTTTTGCACCTTCGGCCACCGTGAACTCTGCCACATCAGCATTGGCAAAGGTTAGGCATTTGACATTCGATACGTCGGCATCAAGCATCATTTGGTAGATGTGACTGGCTGCAATCATCTTTTTATTGATGACCGTACCGATATCTAAACTTTCGGCCATACCGATATAATCGATATTCTCAACCTCGGCAACTGTCTTCTTAACGCCCATACGTTTAGCAGCTAAGCAGGCTAGAATATTGGTTTCGGAGTTTCCGGTTAGTGCAACGAAAGCTTCGGTATTCTTGAGGCCTTCTTCAATGAGTAGTTCCATATCGCGACCATCGCCGTTGATGATCATGGTTTTATCGTCTAGGAGTTCAGTCAGTCGGTTGCAACGATTGAGGTTGTTTTCTACAATTTTTAATTGCATGTAATCCGGTACGTACTGTGCTGTACGTACTGCGATGCGGCTACCCCCCATGACCATGACGTTACGTACGTCGACATAATCTTCTTTGCCGGCAATCTTACGGATGTAAGGAAGATATTTCTTGGTGGTGGTGAAATAGACGATATCGTTCACCTTTACGGTGTCTTCACCACGTGGAATGATGGTTTCACTTTTACGTTTGATGGCTACGATGTGATAGGGAAGGTTTTGACTACCCAACTCTCGTAATGGTATGTCGAGGATCTCGGCGTTCTCGCGTACTTTGGTTCCGATAAGGATCAAAGCACCTCCGCAAAATTCCCACCATTGACGCACCCAACTCATACGCATGGATGAGACGATCTCTTTGGCGGCAAGCATTTCGGGGTAGATTAAAGAATCAACACCGAGCTTCTGGAAAAATTCCTTGTTTTTAGGGAGTAAATATTCATAGTTGTCGATGCGAGCCACTGTTTTCTTTGCACCTAAGCTACTGGCAATCATACAGGCAGTCATGTTCCGACTTTCATCGGGGGTGACGGCTATGAATAGATCGGCCTCTTTAACGCCGACTTCTTTTAATCCGGAGATCGATGACGGAGAGGCAATGGCGGTCATCAAATCGAAGTTCGCGCTTAACGTACTGAGTTTTTCTTCGTCGTCGTCGATCAAGATGATATCTTGTTTCTCACGCGATAACAATTTGGCTAAATGGGTACCCACGTTTCCGGCACCGGCAATAATAATTTTCATATTCCTATGGCTTTAAAAAGCGGCTAAAAAGGATCTTATAATTTATTTTGATAATAGAGCGATAAAAACCTCCTGGAGGTGTGTAGCGTCCATGTGGCAAACCTCGTGTAACTGATCGACCCTGCCGTGTTCGATGAACTGGTCGGGTACTCCCACACGCTCGATGGTTGGGTGATAACCGTGGGCGTTCATAAATTCAAGTACGGCACTTCCCATCCCACCGGTGATCACTCCGTCTTCGATGGTGATGATCCGACTAAATTGCTGTCCCACTTCGTGGAGCAATGTTTCGTCTAGAGGTTTGAGGAAGCGTAAGTCGTAATGCCCGATGGAGCAGTGATGGCTCGCTTCGACTTGCTCGATGACTTGAGCGGCCGTGTTTCCTATCGGTCCGATAGTCAAAACGGCTAGGTCGGTACCGCTTTTGAGTCGACGGCCTTTTCCTATCGGTAGCTCTTCGAAGGGGCATTTCCATTCGGGTAACACGCCTCTTCCGCGTGGGTAGCGGATCACGAAGGGTCCTTGGTCGGGAAGTTGGGCGGTGTACATTAAACGCCGCAATTCTTTCTCGTCCATTGGTGAGGCAATGGTCAGATTCGGAATGGGGCGCAGATAAGCCATGTCGAATACGCCGTGATGCGTCGGTCCGTCTTCACCGACTAAGCCGGAACGATCGAGACAGAATACCACATTGAGTTTTTGAATGGCTACATCATGAATGATATTATCGTAGGCTCGTTGCATGAACGAGGAGTAGATGTTGCAAAAGGGAAGGAGGCCGTCTTTAGCCATACCGCCCGAGAAGGTGACGGCATGTCCTTCGGCTATTCCGACATCGAACGCCCGTTTGGGCATCGTCTTCATGAGCATATTCATCGAACAGCCGGTTGGCATGGCCGGAGTAACACCAACAATCGTTGGGTTTTGATCGGCAAGTTCGACTAAAGTCTCTCCGAATACATCTTGAAAAAGGGGGGGCAATCCTTCGGTGTTGGCCACAAAACGTTCGCCGGTCACCGGATTGAACTTACCCGGAGCATGCCATTCGGTGGCATGTTGCTCGGCCGGAGCAAATCCTTTACCTTTTATAGTATGGAGGTGAAGGATTTTCGGTCCTTGCAGATCTTTGATGTCCCGCAAGATGCGTGCTATATTTTTAACGTCATGACCGTCGACCGGACCGAAATAACGAATGTTCATTCCTTCGAAGATGTTCTGTTGTTGTGCAGCCATCGATTTCAGACTATTGCCAAACCGAATGAGGGCTTTACGACGTTCTTCGTTGAGAACCCCTAATTTAAAAAGGGTTTGTGACGCTTTAAATCGAAGTTGGTTATAACGGTTCGAAGTCGTCAAGTTGAAGAGGTATTGTTTCATTCCACCGACACTACGGTCGATCGACATATCGTTGTCGTTTAGAATGATGAGTAGATTGTTGGGAGTGGTCGAAGCGTTGTTTAAGCCTTCGAAAGCCAGGCCTCCACTCATTGAACCGTCGCCCAAGATAGCCACTACATGGCGATCTTTTTCGCCTTTAAACTCTGCTGCTACAGCCATTCCTAAGGCGGCTGAGATGGAGTTTGAAGCGTGACCGCAAGTAAAGGTGTCGTATTCGCTTTCTTCAGGTGATGGGAATGGACGTATACCACCGAACTTACGGTTGGTGGAGAATTGTTCCCGACGTCCGGTTAAAATTTTATGTCCGTATGCTTGATGCCCTACATCCCAAACAATTCGGTCGTAAGGTGTGTTGTAAACGTAATGTAGGGCTACAGTGAGTTCTACTGTTCCTAAACTTGCTGCAAAATGGCCGGGATTGCAAGAAAGTTCTTTAATGATATCCTGACGGAGTTCGTTGCAAACCTCAGGTAGTTGTTCTACCTGTAGACGACGCAAGTCTTTCGGGTCGTCAATGGTATTTAACAAGTTATATTTCGGCTCATCCTTCATGATTCAGATAATTTAGGGCAAAAATAGCAAAAGAAAATGTATGAAACTTACTTTTTGAATAAATTCTTCGGTCAACCGATTGGTGAGTCCCGATTGGATAGGAAAGGAAGGGATGGAATCGCCCCAAAGATGGTCACTTTTTTTAAACTCCTTTATCTTTTCTTTTCCGCTTTATTTCGTAATTTTGTCTTTAAAATATGAATGAATAATCATCGAACAATATGAATTTTCGGACTTCAGTTGATTTACCGGTTGACTTTCCGGGAGTTACTCATGCTGAGCATCTGTTGGCTTTAGGATCGTGCTTTGCCGAGAATATCGGCGGGCGGTTGGCGGATGCTAAGTTTAGCATCGATCTGAACCCGTTTGGCATTGTGTATAATCCCCTTTCGGTCGCTCAAGTTTTGCGCGAGGTGATCGCGAAACGGAGTTATGGCCCGGATGATTTATTCTTTTATAACGATTGCTGGCATAGTCGCATGCATCATGGAGTTTTCTCTTCATCTTCTCAGGAAGAGGCGTTGCGACAGATCAATGGTCGCATAGAAACCGCTCATCTGAACTTTCCGAAAACCGATTGGCTGATGATCACTTTGGGGACGTCGTATGTCTATGAGGAACGTGAGAGTGGCTGGATCGTTTCGAACTGTCATAAACGTCCCGAAAAGGCTTTTATCCGTCGTCGCTTATCGGTCGACGAGGTGGTGGAGACGTATCGGGAAGTACTGGGTGATTGTTTTTCACGTTCTTCTCATTTAAAAGTACTGTTTACGGTAAGCCCGATACGACACCTTCGCGACGGACTGACGGCCAATCAGTTGAGTAAGAGTGTGCTGTTGTTGGCGGTCGACCAGCTGAAGACGGACTTCCCGGATCGTGTCTTTTATTTCCCTTCTTATGAGATTGTTAATGATGAACTGCGTGATTATCGGTTTTATGCTGATGATATGGTACATCCTTCATCGTTGGCCGTGCACTATCTTTGGGAACAATTCTCGACTATGGCTTTCTCTGTCGAGACCTGTCGGGTCATAGAGAGCATCGAAGAGATTAGACGGGCATTGGCTCACAAACCGTTTCATCCCGAATCTGAGACTTACCAACGGTTTATACATCAAACCGATCAGAAAATAGAACAACTTATACATAAATATCCCAACTTGGATTTTCAAAAAGAAAAAGAATTATGTCGTATACGATTGAATCGATAACCGAACATATTCATGCACGTCGTATAGGCGATCGCGAGGCTGTGATCGACTGGCTGCTTACGGATAGTCGTTCGTTGTGTTTCCCTGAGGAAACGCTATTTTTTGCACTGAATACGAAACGCAATAACGGCGCTCGTTATATTCCCGATCTATATGACCGCGGGGTTCGTAATTTTGTTGTTGATGAAGAGGATTGGGGTACATTCGACGGAAAAGGGTATAGTGATGCCAATTTCCTTATTGTTCCTTATTCGCTTAAGGCTTTACAGAAGTTGGCTGAACTTCATCGGATGAACTTTCAGATTCCGATCATTGGGGTGACCGGCAGTAATGGCAAAACCATTGTTAAAGAATGGCTCCATCAGTTGTTGAGTCCAACACGTCGCATTGTGCGTTCGCCGCGCAGTTATAATTCTCAGATCGGTGTTCCGCTCTCTGTGTGGCAACTGAATGAAGAGGCTGAACTTGGAATCTTCGAGGCCGGCATTTCTGAGATGGGCGAGATGAGGGCTTTGCAACATATGATTAAACCGACGATTGGCATTTTAACCAATATTGGTGGGGCACATCAAGAGAACTTTTTCTCGCTGCAGGAAAAATGTATGGAGAAATTGACGCTGTTTAAACATTGTGATGTGGTGATTTATAATGGCGATAATGAGTTAATCAGCAATTGTGTGTCGCGCTCTTTATTTAGCGCTCGTGAGATTGCATGGAGTCGTACCGACCGCGAACGTCCGCTTTATATCAGTGAGGTGACTAAGAAAGATGATCAGACGATAATCTCTTATCACTATCTGGAGATGGAGAATTCGTTTGTCATACCGTTTGTTGATGATGCTTCTATAGAGAATGCGCTAAATTGTTTGGCGGCTTGTCTCTATCTGATGATGCCGGCGGAAGAGATCACTTCCCGAATGGCACATCTTGAGCCGGTGGCCATGCGTCTGGAGGTGAAAGAGGGTAAGAATGGTTGCATCTTGATTAATGATAGCTATAATTCAGATCTGGCTTCGCTCGATATTGCGCTTGATTTTTTAGTTCGTCGTTCGGAGAGTAAGGGACTGAAACGGACGTTGATCTTATCGGATATCTTGGAGACGGGACAAAGTGCAACGACCCTTTATCGGAGGGTGGCACAGTTGGTCGAGAGTCGCGGGATCGATAAAATGATTGGCGTGGGCAACGAGATTACCTCTTGTGCTTCTCGCTTTGATGCGGTTGGCGAACGTTCGTTCTTTGTGAACTCGGAAGAGTTTTTGTCGTCCGATGCGTTTAAATCGTTAAAGAATGAGGTGATCTTAATCAAAGGATCGCGTAACTTTAATTTTGATTTGATCTCTGAGGCTTTAGAACTCAAGGTACATGAAACCATTTTAGAGGTTAACTTGAAAGCGATGGTGGATAATTTGAATCATTATCGTTCGATGTTGCAACGCCCGGAAACAAAGGTGGTCTGTATGGTTAAGGCATCGGCTTATGGAGCGGGTTCGTATGAGATTGCTAAAACGCTTCAAGAACATCATGCCGATTATTTGGCTGTAGCTGTTGCGGATGAAGGGTCGGAATTGCGTAAGGCGGGCATCACCTCTTCGATCATTATTATGGATCCGGAGCTGACTGCCTTTAAAACGATGTTCGACTATAAGCTAGAAGCTGAGGTCTATAACTTCCATCTGTTGGAGGCTCTGATTAAAGCGGCTGAGAAAGAAGGGATTACAAACTATCCGATTCATGTGAAACTAGATACCGGAATGCACCGTTTGGGCTTCAGCCCCGATGAGGTACCGGCGTTGATCCAACGATTGAAGAATCAGAATGCCGTGATTCCGCGTTCGGTCTTTTCGCACTTCGTAGGAAGCGACTCTGAACAGTTTGATGCATTCACGCATCGTCAGATTGAACGATTTGATCGGGGGTCGAAGTTGTTGCAAGAAGCTTTTAATCATAAGATCTTACGACATATTTGTAATACGGCCGGCATCGAACGGTTTCCGGAAGCTCAATACGACATGGTCCGTTTAGGAATTGGATTGTATGGGATTAGTCCGATTGATAATTCGATAATTCACAACGTGAGTACGCTACGAACCACGATTCTGCAAATTCGTGAGGTTGCCGAAGAAGATACGGTTGGGTATAGCCGCAAAGGAGTGCTGACTCGTCCTTCACGTATTGCTGCGATTCCGATTGGGTATGCCGATGGTTTGAATCGTCATCTGGGACGTGGTAACGCTTATTGTCTTGTAAATGGGCAGAAGGCAGCCTATGTGGGGAATATTTGTATGGATGTTTGCATGATCGACGTAACCGACATTGACTGTCAAGAAGGTGATCAAGCCATTATCTTTGGCGATCAATTGCCTATTACTGTGCTCTCTGATACCTTAGATACGATACCTTATGAGGTGTTGACCGGAATCTCTGCTCGGGTGAAACGGATTTATTATCAAGAATAAAATGAACAAAAGGTCTGTACTCTCGTTCGACTGTTGAAAAAAATCCGAACGAGAGTTGAAGAAAATGGACTGGGATGCATTGGGTTTCTATTTTATATTTATCTTTGTGGAAATTATTAACCCCCAATTTATATCGATATGGCAAACATATTTTTAGGATTTTTACCAAGTGGTTCGGAATGGATTATTATCGGACTTGTGATTCTTTTACTTTTTGGTGGCAAGAAAATCCCTGAGTTGATGCGTGGATTAGGTAAAGGCGTGAAGAGCTTTAAAGATGGTGTCAACGAGGCGAAAGAAGAAATTAATAAAGTTAAAGAGGAGGTCGACAAACCTGCTGATTCTGATAAGAAAGCATAACGATCATGGCGGAAATGACCTTTTGGGATCATTTGGAAGAATTACGCCGGGTTTTATTTCGTGTCATAGCCATCTGGCTGGTTTTGGCAGTAGGGTATTTTATAGCAATGCCCTATCTGTTCGATAACGTGATATTGGCGCCTTGTCATAATGATTTTATATTTTACGATTTATTGCGTTACATTGGTAAGGAGTTTCAGCTGACTGATGACTTCTTTACGCAGGAATTTAAGGTTAAATTGGTAAATATCAATTTAGCTGCTCCTTTCTTTATCCATATGTCGACGGCCTTTTGGATGTCGGTCGTTACGGCTATGCCCTATTTGTTTTTTGAGGCGTGGCGTTTCATTAGTCCGGCACTTTACCCTAATGAACGTCGTGGAGTCAGAAAAGCCTTGTTTGTAGGCACTGTCATGTTTTTTATTGGTGTGCTGCTGGGCTATTTTATGGTTTATCCGTTAACTCTCCGTTTCCTTTCTACTTATCAGTTAAGTGCTGAAGTTGAGAATATCTTGTCGCTTAATTCTTATATTGATAACTTTATGATGCTGATTCTTTGTATGGGATTAGCGTTTGAACTTCCATTGGTGACTTGGCTGCTTTCTCTTTTGGGGTTGGTCAATAAATCACTTTTGCGGGAGTATCGACGTCATGCATTTGTTATCATTGTAATTGCTGCGGCAATTATCACACCGACAGGTGACCCCTTCACACTAAGTGTCGTGGCTATTCCGCTCTACTTGCTTTACGAAATGAGTATTATAATGATTCGAGATAAGAAAAGGGAAGAACAGGAGTAACGGGAGTCTCTGAATTTCTCTATCTTTGTGGGTATGATAAGTGAAGGAAAAGAAGCCTACGATCTATTGACGGCGGTAGCTCAAATGCCCGCCGAACAATGGAGTGTAGGTTATAAATTAATGCGCGACTTGCTCGAACGACTTTGTCGCTCGCAAATGCAAAATGACCATCTGCAGATGACCGATTTGTCGGCTCGGATCAGTTTTGTCTCTTCAAAATTGGAACTGACTGTTGTTGAACAGAATCGGTTGCATACGTTTCGGCTGACCTCTAATGCAGTATTGAACTTCCGGGAAGAACCTGTGGGTGATAAATTACTGAGGGATGTAAAAACGCTCACATTTTTTGTACAACGTCTTTTTAAAGAACAGATACCTGCAGCATTACGTCGGTTCTTACCACAGTCGGATGCCACTTATCTGGTTCCACTTCCGCGTGGAAAGAAAATGAAGCGTTTGCGGGCTTGCTTTTTACACGCAGATGAAACTTATCTCTATGTCCGTTCGTTGGATTTCATGGCCGACGAACTACTGAAAGTTCGGTATAACTTGCCGGATATTAATCAAGAGTTTACTGAGTCTTGTCGAGTACTTTGGCCTCATGCTCAGATTAATCTACTCGATGTGATCGTTGGAGAGGACTTGATCTTGACGCCGGGGATGATCGTCCTCGAGCCGGATTATTTGATCGATATCAGTACCTTGTCGGAATGTTATAAGGATTACGGTCATTCTTCCGGTAATTATTTTATATCCAGATTGCTACCGATTGAGAATGCACGTCCTTTGCTTTTAGGAAATATGGTCAACTTGTTCTTGGATGAATGGATCTATGCCGAACAGGAACCCGATTATATGACTTGCATGCAAAAGGCATTCAAAAGATACCCCATCGAACTTGCGGCTTGTTCTGATTTGAAGGATCGTGAGAAGGAACGGCAGTTTTTTGACGATTGTAAACTGCATTTCGAACATTTGAGGGAGGTGGTTACGGATACGTTTACGACTGCCGGATATGATCTGAATAAGAAAGATGCGGTTCTCGAACCGTCGTATGTGTGCGAGGCTTTAGGGCTTCAAGGGCGTTTGGATTATATGCAGCGCGATATGACAGCCTTCATTGAAATGAAATCGGGGAGAGCCGATGAATATTTGATTCGAGGAAAGGTTGAGCCTAAGGAGAATAATCGGGTACAGATGTTACTTTACCAAGCGGTGCTGGAATATTCTATGGGGATGGATCATCATAAAGTCAAACCTTTCTTATTGTATACGCGTTATCCGCTTTTATATCCGGCTAGAGCGTCGTGGGCAATGCTGCGTCGTGTGATCAACTTACGTAATACGATTGTTGCCGAGGAGTATCGGTTGCAGAGTGAGAATAATGTCGATTATACGACAAACTTCTTTAAGCGTCTGAATGCAGATGTCTTGAATCAGAAAGGATTGAAAGGACGATTTTGGGAGGTTTACTTGCGACCGTCTATCGATGCTTTTCAAGAGAAGATGGCTGGCTTATCGGATATTGAGAGGCGATACGTCTCTGCTTTATATAATTTCATTTCTAAAGAATTGTATGTTTCCAAGACAGGAGATAGTGATTATGAGGGAAGAGTGGGGGCGGCCGGGCTTTGGTTGTCTTCTTTAACCGATAAGCTAGAGAGTGGCGAGATCATCTGTAATCTTCGGATGATAGAAAATAGAGCATCCGATCTTCATAAAGCGTCTTTGACTTTTGAACGGGAGTTGCCGGATGGAGGGGCGACAGCGGGAACGTTACCGAATTTTCGAGAAGGGGATGCTGTGGTGCTTTACCAGTGGGAGCAGCCGACGGATAATGTGACCAATCGTTTGATCTTTAAGGGAAATATCGAGTCGCTTGATGAAGAGAAGATCGTGGTACGTCTGCGTGCTTCGCAGCGAAACAAGGCGGTATTGCCTCAAGATAAATGTTATGCGATCGAACACGATATAATGGATACGACTTTTCGTATGATGTATCAGGGGATTCATGCTTTTATGTCTGCTTCTCCGGCACGTCGTGCGTTGTGGCTTGGATTAAGAGAAGCCACTTTCGATCGGACGTTTGATGAATGGATCGAAAAAGAAAAGGATGGGTTCACGAAGATTGCTTTAAAAGCGCGCGCAGCTAAAGATTATTTTTTATTGATCGGTCCTCCGGGAACGGGGAAAACGTCTTGTGCTCTAAAACGGATGGTCGAACTGTTTTATGCAGAAAAGCAGACGCAGATTTTAGTGTTGTCGTATACCAATAGAGCGGTCGATGAGATTTGCAAGATGTTGGTTAAGATAGAACCGAAGATTGACTTTATTCGTATCGGAAGTGAACTTTCATGTGAGGTGGCTTATCGGGACTATTTGATCGAGAATGTATTAGGCGATTGTCGGCGGAGAAGGGAAGTTGCTGGACAAATAGAACGATGCCGGGTCATCGTGGGAACCGTCGCTTCTATTGCCGGGAAGCCGGAACTGTTTCGTTTGAAGCATTTTGATGTGGCTATTATTGATGAGGCCACACAGATCTTAGAGCCTCAGTTATTGCCTATATTTTGTGCCAAAGATGAGGAGGGTCGGGAAGCAATCGATCAGTTTATCTTAATCGGTGATCATAAACAGTTACCGGCTGTGGTGCTTCAACGTGAAGAGGATTCGATGGTGAATGATCCTTTGTTGCGGGAAGTGGGATTGACAAACTTGAACAATTCCTTGTTTGAGCGACTTTATCACGCTATTCGCAGTGAAAAAGAGTCTTCATCGGCGCTTGTCATGAATGACGGAACGAGTCGGGGATATGAAATGCTGTGTAACCAGGGGAGGATGCATCCCGAAGTGGCCCAATTCCCTAATCAAATGTTTTATGGCGGTCAGTTAAAACCGGTGGGGTTACCTCATCAGATGGAAAAGCGGACCTCTATTCGGCGATTGGCCTTTTTCCCCTCAACGGCTGAATCGATAGAAGCCTCTGCTAAAACCAATCATTCAGAGGCTAAGATTGTAGCTCAACTTGCTCTTGATATTTTTCAAACGAGTGGAGATTCGTTTAATGCTATGCAAACATTGGGAGTCATTACGCCATATCGGAGCCAGATTGCTTTGATAAAGAAAGAGATAGAAAGTCTTAATGTCTCTGGCTTGAAGAATATATTGGTCGATACGGTAGAACGTTTTCAAGGGAGCGAACGAGATGTAATCATCTATTCGTTTTGTTTGAATCATCCGTATCAGTTACGACTATTGTCGAATTTAACTGAAGAGGATGGAGTCTCGATTGATCGTAAATTGAATGTCGCTTTGACTAGAGCGAGAAAGCAATTGCTTCTTACCGGGGTTCCGGAGCTGTTAAATCTTAATCCGATCTATCGAAAATTGATTGAATTCGTGGCAGAATATCAACACAAATAGCTGTTTTTTGCAAACATTAGGGATTCATACTCTCTTTATGTTATTCGTTAACATCATTATATTAAACTAATTCCTATCTTTGCAACACGTTTTTTTCATAGAGATTTAGATTTAAGGTTAGAAGAATTGCGGAAGTCGTGAGACTTCCCTTTTTGAAATTAAAAAGAAATCCGATAAGTTCCTATTCATTAGGTTTACTTATCGGATTTTATCTTATCTATTGATGGTGCTTATTGCATCTCAGTATACTTTATTTTATCCATATCTGTATAGTCAAGATTTTCACCGGCCATACCCCAGATAAACATGTAGTTGCTTGTACCTGCTGCAGCGTGGATAGACCATTCCGGCGACATAATCGCTTGTTCGTTGGCCATCCAAACTAAACGTTGTTCTTTAGGTTCGCCCATGAGGTGACAAACCATGTTGCCTTGTGGTACATTAAAATAGAAATAAGCTTCTACACGACGGCTATGAGTGTGTGCCGGCATGGTGTTCCATACACTACCTGGCTTTAATTCTGTTAATCCCATCTGAAGTTGGCATGGACCTTCTTTCAATACATTTTTGACAATGAGCTGATTGATGACGCGATCATTGCTTTCTTCCATTTTACCGGCCACGAATGAGTTTGCTTTTAGTGATCCCTTTCTACCGTCAATGGTCACAAGCTGTGTTTTATAAGCCTTGTGTGCCGGAGCTGAGTTAATATAGAACTTAGCCGGAGCATTTGAATCTTTGCTCTTGAAGGTTACTTTCTCATTACCTCTTCCTACATATAAAGCTTCGCGGAAGTTTAGCTCATATTCTTTTCCATCTACCGTTACTACGCCTGCACCTCCGACGTTGATCACTCCTAGCTCACGTGAGAAAAGGAAATATGGAGCTTTCAAAGGGTCGATGGTCTCTAAAACTAATTCTTTAGAAGTGGGCATTGCACCACCAAAAATAAGACGATCGTACATGGAATAAGTTAAATTGATTTCATTAGGTGCCATGACTTTCTCCATGAGGAAGTTGCTGCGAAGGCGGTTGGTATCATAAGTCTTAACATCCATTGGGTTGCACGCAGTCTGCATGCTGTAGTTAACTTGCGCTGAAGCTGACAAGGCTGATAATCCCAAAGCTACTGCGAAAATAATTTTCTTCATATTTATCTGTTTTTATAATTATGCATTTTCTTTCATGATACGTCGGCGGTTATACCACATCATTCCTAAAGTAATAAGGATTAAGATGGCTGGGCCGATTATTTTTACATTATGGGTTAATTGGAAAATTCCCCAGCAAAATAAGCTTGAAGCAAAGTCGAGTGCTCCACCTTTAAATCCGGCTGGGATGTTAACGGTTGGATCTCCTGTTGCTGCATAAACATCTTTAGCTGCAGAAGTAAAGAACTCGGCTAGATTGGTTACGAAATACAATCCAACGATGAGGGCAATTAATCCGATGATGAATGATTTTAAGACATTACCTTTGGTAATTGGCAAAATCATCGGGAAAATGTAGAACATTCCGGCTAGTGAGGCCAATGGTAAGAATTGATTTCCTGGCAAAATAACCGCCAAGAATAGAGTGACCGGGATTAATAATAGAGAAACCACTAAGGTTGTTGGGTGTCCAATAACCAAAGCCGGACTCATACCGATATTTAGTCCCTTACCATTTTTATATTTTTTTGCAATGAGTTCACGAGTGGCATCTGAGATGGGACGTAGCCCCTCAATAAATAAACTTGTGATGCGAGGGATAAGTTCCATTACGGCTCCCATCTTGATTCCTAATCCTAGAATAGATGGAATGTTGCTCGCAACTTCCGATAACGTATTGCAAGCTAATGCTCCAATACCACAGCCGATCACAATACCTAAGAAGAGAGGCTCGCCTAACAAACCAAATTTGTTTTTCATGCCTTCTGCATCAATATATAGCTTGTTGAATCCTGGAATTTTATCCAGAGCTTTGTTGATGACTACAGCAAAGGGTACAAAACTTTGGCAGAATGGTTGTGGAATAGAGATTCCATCCATTTTATCATAAAACTTTTGAAAAGATGGTGCGGTAAGATCGGCCATAATCATGGTAATGATATAACAAATAATGGCACTAAAGAACCCCCAAAGAATACTACCAGAGGCGAAATAAACGATAGCCCCGATAAAGGCGAAATGCCAATAATTCCATAAGTCAATATTAACCGTACGGGTTGTTTTAGTCAAGAGCATTAATAAATTAACACCTAAACAGACTGGGATAATAAATGCACCAACTGAAGTGTTGTAGGCTACTGCTGCTGCCGAAGGCCAGCCCATGTCAAAAATTCCTAATTCAAGACCATATATGTCGACCATCTTACTTAATGCTGGTCCGAGGCTGCTGGTCAATAGAGCTGTAATAACCGATAAACCAACGAAGCCGACTCCGACTAATAATCCACTTTTT
Organism: Bacteroides sp.; assembly: GCA_047975405.1. Lineage (GTDB taxonomy): Bacteria > Bacteroidota > Bacteroidia > Bacteroidales > Bacteroidaceae > Bacteroides. The sequence continues at coordinate 33,157 of JBKEDO010000036.1, read as the reverse complement.
AGAGCTTTGCTGAATTTAATGCCAATAGAAACACCCAATATGGTGAAGATTACTGGCATCATAACTGCTGCTCCTAATCCGATAATGTACTTAAAGACTTGTTCCATTCTTGTTCCTTTGTTTTAATGATAAATGATTATGCTTTAGTTGTATAGTTTGGTTCGCTTTTTTATGCGTATCAAAAATACGATCTTTAAGGCGATGGTGCAATACAATTCTTTTGATTTGCACATAAGTGAAACTATTTTGGACGTTTTTGTACATTTTAAATAGGCAGAAAGCTGATAATGAGGTTTCGTCTATTTTAAATGTTTGTTTGTGAATGACAAATGTACGCTTATAACAGTTCGTTGACTGGCCCAATTCTTCCGTTTAAGCAGTAATATCGTTCAGTCGTGTCTTTAATCTTTCTTTTAATCTATTTTGTGTCATTATAGTGAGATCTTCTGAATGGATTAGTCGACTTAAAATTGTTGTTCATCGATCCATTTTATGCAAATCATCGAAAAAGGTTATCTTTATAACTATTAATAATTGTATATTTGAAGAGTGAATTAAAATATAAAATAAAATTAAAAAATAATGAGATGATACAAAAAAGAAAATGTTCGCATCGGACGAGCTCTCCTAATAGATGTTTGGTTTCCGGTCTTTTTATCGTTACCGGAGGATTGCTCCTTGCCCGTAATTTTGGTTGGATCACTTCCGACTTGTTCAGTATTTTTGTCTCATGGCAGATGCTGTTGATTGTGCTAGGAACTTATGCGGTGCTAACGAGGCATTTCTTTTCAGGGTTAATCTTATTAATTATAGGTGTAGGGTTTATGTTGCCTAAGTTGGGGCTGGCATGGATGCCTCATAATCCGGGATCAACCATTATTTGGCCTTCTATCTTGATTATTATTGGTCTGCTGATCGTTTTACGACCGCGCAAAAAAACAATAAATAGATCTGATGTTGGTCAGTATGCCGATATTAAACAACAATGTCATTCTTCAAATGGAGTTCTGCGTTCAGATAATGTGTTCGGTGGTGTACACCATCTTATATTGGATGAGATCTTTAAAGGTGGCGTGATTCACAATACGTTTGGCGGCACTACTATCGATTTAAGACGCACTAAACTTGAAGCTGGTGAAACTTATATTGATGTGGATAATAATTGGGGAGGGATTGAACTTTATGTTCCTTCCGAATGGAATGTGGTGATTCGTTGCAATGCTTTTATGGGAGCATGTGAGGATAAACGTTGGAGAAAGGGCGCAGTGGATACGAATTGTTCATTAGTCATTCGTGGAAGTGTTTCTTTTGGTGGTATAGAAATAAAAGATTAAATAAAATAAGAAATAAGAAAACAAAATGGAACATCCTATTTGGGATTCTCTTTGGCGTAAAGTGATTACAATAGCTGGTGTCTTCATTGTAGCTTTTGTTCAAGCTCTTTTCCTCTGGGAATATACAGATGCTACATTTTCAGCTGCATTATTGGATGGCTTTTTGTCTATTTTATTATTTGCAACTCTGGCCTATTGGGCTTGGTATATTGTCAGCTTTATGGATACCTTTCAGGCACAAGTTATCGTTATGATCTTAGCTTTGTCTTTATGGAGTTTAGGTGGATTTGCTGTTCAGGATATGATCGTTCTGATTACGGATGAAGAATACATCTCGTTTGTTGATACCTTGCCTTTTCGATTGATCTTTGCTACACCAACTTGGTGTGGTGTCATGTTATGGTATCGAATACAATCAATGCAGTTATTGCTTGGTGTTGAAGGGGGAAGTACAAAAGAGGAAATTGATCATGAAGAGTCTCTAGTTGATTCACCTCATTTGGAAGAGCCTCTTGATCGGATCACGATAAAGAATGGGGCTAAGATCCATTTAGTTGCCATAAATGATGTGCGTTATATACAAGCATGTGGCGATTATGTTAACTTGGTGACAGCTGAAGGACAGTATCTAAAAGAGCAAACAATGAAATATTTTGAAGCACATTTGCCTCAAGCACTTTTTGTTCGTATTCATCGATCAACGATTGTAAATGTGACTCAAATATCAAGAGTCGAGCTATTTGGAAAAGACAATTATTGCTTGTTGTTGAAATCCGGAGATAAATTGAAAGTCAGTTTGTCTGGTTATAAACTGCTTCGTGAACGGTTAAATTTATAATAAAATAGAACTAGAAGGAATAAGTTAAAACGGTTGATTTGTTTTAGCTTATTTCCTCTATTGATTAATAGTATAGTAAAGTTATAAAGCTTAAATATGAGTAAAACTTTTTTGTATAATGAGTTCTCATCCTTTTTGCACCAGTATTTTCCACATAAGGTACAAAAAATATCACTAAACGTGGGATTTACTTGTCCTAATCGTGACGGGACAAAAGGGCTTGGAGGCTGCACGTATTGTAATAATCAAACCTTTAATCCGGATTATTGTAAAACGGATAAAACGGTGCGCATGCAACTTGAGGAGGGAAAACAGTTCTTCTCCAGTAAGTATCCTGAAATGAAATATTTGGCTTATTTTCAAGCTTATACAAATACTTACGGCGAGTTAGATGAACTTAAACGAAAATATGAAGAAGCATTGTCAGTGGATGGGGTCGTTGGTTTGGTTATTGGAACGCGTCCGGATTGTATGTCGGACGAGTTGCTGAACTACCTCTCCGAACTCAATAAACGGACCTTTTTAATTGTTGAGTATGGAATTGAAAGTGCCAATGATGAAACTTTAAGACGGATTAACCGTGGGCATACCTTTGCAGAAACGGTTGATGCTGTTCGGAGAACATCGGCATGTGGTATCCTGACTGGCGGACATGTTATTTTGGGACTGCCCGGTGAGGAACGAGAGATGATTATTGAACAAGCTGGGTTGATTTCGAAATTACCTTTAACGACCCTTAAGATGCATCAATTGCAGCTCATAAAAGGAACCCGCATGGCTCATGAGTATGGGCAAAACCCTGGCGATTTTCATTTGTATACGGATGTCAATGAATATATTGATTTGGTGATTGATTATTTAGAACATTTAAGGCCTGATATCGTTATTGAACGGTTTGTTTCACAGTCCCCTAAGGATTTACTCATTGCACCGGACTGGGGATTGAAAAATCATGAAATAACAGCTCGCGTTCAAAAAAGAATGAAAGAAAGAGGCGCTTATCAAGGTAAGAACTATAAGGATTCGGAAAAAAACGTTATTTTTGCATCAAATAAATAGTTGATACAGTTTTTGTTGCTATGCCATAGCCTATAATGGTGTTTAATGAAAACGATATTATTATAGCGAACTTTATAAATGTTTTGAAGAATGAAACAGAAAACAATAATCAAGGGAAATGTCCACTATGTAGGGGTGAATGATCGTAATAAGCATCGTTTTGAAGGAATGTGGCCATTACCTTATGGAGTATCTTATAATTCATATTTGATAGACGATGAAATGGTAGCGTTGGTGGATACCGTTGATATTTGCTATTTTGAGATCTATCTTCAAAAAATTAAGCGTATTATAGGTGATCGCCCCGTTAATTATTTGATTATTAATCATATGGAGCCTGATCATTCCGGTTCTATTCGGTTGATTAAACAACATTATCCTGATATCGTGATCGTCGGAAATAAACAGACTTTTGGAATGATTGAAGGATATTATGGGGTAACAGGTGAACAATATTTGGTGAAAGATGGTGATTTCTTAGCCTTAGGACATCATAAGTTACGCTTTTATTTAACTCCGATGGTACATTGGCCGGAGACCATGATGACTTTTGATGAAACGGATGGTATCCTATTCTCGGGTGATGCTTTTGGCTGTTTTGGTACGTTAGAGGGAGGGTTTGTGGATACACGCATCAATCTCGATAAATACTGGGATGAAATGGTACGCTATTATTCTAACATTGTGGGTAAATATGGCAGTCCTGTTCAGAAAGCATTACAAAAACTAGGAGCTTTATCGATCAAGGCTATTTGTACGACTCACGGTCCTGTGTGGACAGAAAATATAGCTAAAGTGGTCTCGATTTATGATCGCTTGAGCCGCTATGAAGCAGAAGATGGAGTGGTTTTGGTTTATGGTAGTATGTATGGAAATACCGAACAAATGGCTGAAGCTATTGCTGCGGAACTTTCTGCCGAAGGGGTCAAAAATATTGTGATGCACAATGTAACAAAGAGTCACCCTTCGTATATTATTGCCGACATCTTTAAATATAAAGGATTGATTGTTGGAAGTCCAACTTATAGTAATCAGATTTATCCGGAAGTTGAATCGTTGTTGTCTAAGATCCTTCTTCGTGAAGTGAAAGGACGTTATTTGGGATACTTTGGTTCATATACTTGGTCGGGCGCTGCAGTGAAACGCATGGCTGAATTTGCTGAAAAAAGCAAGTTTGAGATTGTCGGCGATCCTGTAGAGATGAAACAAGCCATGACTGAGATCACGTATCAGCAATGTGAGAACTTGGCAAGAGCGATGGCTGAACGTTTGAATAAAAAATAGACAGACAAAACACAATTTATTAACAACATAAAAAAACTGAGTTATGAGACTTATAATTCAACCGGACTATCAGTCCGTATCTTTGTGGGCTGCACATTATGTAGCTGCTAAGATTAAAGCTGCAAACCCAACCCCCGAAAAACCATTCGTATTAGGCTGTCCAACAGGATCTTCTCCTCTGGGTATGTATAAAGGTCTAATCGACTTAAATAAAAAAGGGATTGTTTCTTTTCAAAATGTAGTAACATTCAATATGGATGAATATGTAGGATTACCTAAAGAACATCCTGAAAGTTATTATTCATTTATGTGGAATAATTTCTTCGGCCATATTGATATTAAAGAAGAAAACACCAATCTATTGAACGGAAATGCTGCTGACTTAGATGCAGAGTGTGCACGTTATGAAGAGAAAATTAAATCTTATGGTGGTATCGATTTGTTCATGGGAGGAATTGGCCCGGATGGTCACATTGCTTTTAATGAACCGGGATCTTCTTTAAATTCTCGTACTCGTCAGAAAACATTAACAACCGATACTATCATTGCTAATTCTCGCTTTTTTGACAATGATATCAACAAAGTTCCTAAGACTGCTTTAACCGTTGGTGTAGGTACTGTCCTTTCTGCGAAAGAAGTGATGATTATTGTGAATGGCCATAATAAGGCTCGTGCTTTATACCATGCTGTAGAAGGTGCTATCACTCAGATGTGGACGATTAGCGCTTTGCAGACTCATGAAAAAGGTATTATTGTTTGTGATGACGCAGCAACGGCAGAGCTTAAAGTCGGAACTTATCGTTACTTTAAAGATATTGAAGCGGTCAATTTAGATCCGGCCTCTTTAATTAAATAAGATAAATGATCTGATCTTGATCATTTATTGATAAACATCGGTCAAATTCCATTTTTAGAATTATGGAGTTTGACCGATTTTTGTATTTGAATGTTGGAACTTTGATCAATTTAGGCTTTATATCAGAGATGAATGATATAGTTTATTGGAATTTATAAAAAAAAATGTAATTTTGAACCCTTGACAAATACACTATTGTGCAATTCAAAATAGACTACACTTATGAACATGAAAAAAACAATTCTTGTTTTTCTAGGGATCATGTGCTTTTGTTTTAGTGGTAAAGCTCAACGGATATCGTTGAAAACTAATGCTTTAGGTTGGCTTACTGCTAGTCCTAATCTTGAGTCGGAATTTATTCTTAGTGATCACTTTTCTTTTAATATGGGGGTGATGGGGAATTATCTACATACTTCTAAACTCAAAACCTCTTTTATCCATTTCCAACCGGAAGTGCGGTATTGGTTCAGTCGCCCACAAGTTCGTCACTTTATTGGAGCATCGACCTTTATAACTGATTATAACTTCTTGATTAATGGTAAATACCACAAAGGGGACGCTTTTGCTGCAGGCTTAACTTATGGTTATTCCTGGATTTTAAATTCACATTGGAATATTGAAGCAACTGCCGGACTAGGGTTTTTGCGATATCGTCAGTTTAAATATGGTGTTGATGAGGCTAGACCTACTGAATTAAACGATAAGAAGTCTCTTTTTGCCCCGATAAAGTTGGGGGTTTCTGTGGTATACATCATTAAATAAAATGATGCTTTCTTCTTATAATTAAAAACAAAGAACAAAACGATCCATCATGATAAGGACTAAATTTTTTGTATTCTTATTGATGTTATGTTGTTCACTTCAGATGAGTGGGCAATCACGCATTCGAGTACAAGGTAAAATTACGAATTCAAAAGGTAGGGGCATCCCTGATGTGAATGTGTTTAAGGTATCGAACGATGAACGCTTAGATATGACCGATGGGGGTGGGAACTTTAGTATTTTGGTTGGTCGCTCGGAAACCCTAAAGTTTACTTGCATTGGCTATAAAGAGAAGAGTGTTAAGATAGAAGGGCAGCAGATTGTGAATACGTCTTTAGAGGAAGATGTGGTCCAATTGGATGAAGTGACCGTGGTCTCTGAAATTAAGAATAAGGTTATTCCTGAACCGACGGATATTGAAATTAAGGGTAACTATTTTCACTTAAAAACTCGTGTTCCTATTCCTAAAGAGATGTTTAATCCTCATCGTCGGCTCATCATACAACCGTCTATTTATGATGTGACATTGAAGAAAAGGTTGTTATTACGCCCCGTGGTCTATGATGGGGAATCTTATCACATTACTCAAAAGCGCATGTACGATTATGATTTAGATAAAGACCCCTTACATCCATACATCCAAGTGAAGGAAACAAGTCGTCGGGAAAAGGATATTATTTCTTATCATGATTCGCTTTATATTGAGAATGTGAAGAACGATTATCGGGCCGATGTGAATGTTTCTCTTGAAAACTATCATAAGGTGGTTTATTGCGATTCTTTTGCAATAGCTCAAGGGACGGTGAATCCTCTTCGTATGCTAGAGTATAAATTTGACGCACTGCCGTTAGTTAATGAGCGGTACCTTCCAAAACCGATGATGCAGCTGATGGATACCAAAGGTGAAGTTAATCTAACCTTTTTAATTGGACGCGCCGAGCTGGATAAGAATAATCCCATGAATCAAGTTGAGATTGACCGATTGCAGCGTGAATTAAAGGCGGTTGAGACCAATACAGAGGCTAAGTTACAACAGTTTCGCATTACCGGTGTGGCCTCACCTGATGGTTCTAATGAATCGAACCAAAAGTTGGCTCAAAAACGTACGGATGCTGCCCTTGACCGGATCTTGTCTCAATTGAGTGCGGACACAAGAACTCACCTGAAAGTGAAGTCGGAGGCAGAGGTTGCACCTTGGAAGGCTGTTTCTGCATTGTTGCGTGCAGACGGATTGTTGGCTGAGGCTAATGAAATTGATGATGCGATTAAGCAGTACTCTAATAAGCCAATGAAACTTTTCAATGTGATTCGCTCGAAAAAGTTTTATAAGTTAGTGGCTGAATCCTATTTGCCTAAATTGAGAAAGGTGCATTATGCTTATGAGTATTCTATCTTTCGACATCTGAATGATGAAGAGATTCAAGCTTTATATGCACAGAAGACAAAGGAGTTAACACGATTTGAATATTATCGGATGATTGCAATGACCACCGATGAAGGAGATAAGGAGAAACTCTGTCATGAAGCTCTGGCAAAATATGATAATTTTGTATATGCAGCCAACGAATTAGCGTTATTGAATATTCGTCAGAACAAACCCAACTCGAAGATCTTGAAACCCTATATCAACAAGAAAGCGCCTATTGAGGTTTTGGTCAATCAGACCATTACGCTTTTGAATGAAGGTAAATATCAAAAAGCCGATTCAGTACTCAGTCTGGCACCATGGGCAGTTGTTCCTGAAGAGATCTTTGCTTATACTCAAGCTTTTGCAGGTCACTATGAGGCCGCTTATCCGATCATTGCAAAAACGAATCCGATGAACGAGGTGATTATGCTTTTGGCCATGAAGAGAAACCAAGAGGCTTTTGAAAAAGCAAAGAGATTAAATACCGGATCGGCCAAGGAATATTACATTCGTGCCATAGCAGCTAATCGTTTAGAACTTCTTAATGAGGCTTTAATGAATATTGAGACGGCCTTAAAACTTGATCCGTCATTGTTGGAAACTGCCAAGATTGATGGTGATATTATTGATTTGCTTCCTGAAGATCAAAGAATTAAAAAATAAAAGCAGAGACTATGAAAAAGTTGATGACCTATATAAAACCAGCCGTTTGGGCATTGGTATTGTTAAGTTCTTTACCTTTGAGTGCCCAGCAATATGGTGCTTTGAAATATACTTTACAGAAACGTCCACAGAGTGAGAAGTTTGACTCATCCAAATGGTCCGACCACTTATTTGTCTCCGGAGGATTAGGTGGACACACCTTGTTGACCTCCGCGGGGGATGGATTGGGACTTTCGGCTCATGCTTTTGTCGGAACGTGGTTAACCCCTCTTCATGGTCTCCGTTTGGGCGGACAAGGGATGTTTTTACCCAATACGCTCTATGAAGGTTATCAGGTTAGAACGATGGGGGGGACTTTTGATTATCTATTGGATATCTCTTCGCTCACTTATAACTATAATTTTCAGCGTCGATTCAAGCTTTTGGGAGTGTTAGGTGCAGATGCCGGCTATTCGCGTGTGAAAGGTGGTGAAGGTATGTACTGGGGCGGTCATATCGGTTTGCAGGCTGCTCTTAAAGTCTCCAATGCGGTGGATTTGTTTATCGAACCCCGTATGAGTTGGACTAATAAAGAGTTGGTTCAGAATGGGAATTGGCGTGGATACAATATGCTAGGATCGGTATTAGCGGGTGTGACCTATAATATGGTTCCTGATAAGGACCGTCAGTCAACCACTCCTTTTAAATCCGAATCGTTTACCGATCATTTGTTCTTGTCTTATTTTGGTGGAATCAATATACAAAAGTATGGTCGCCTTGAGCATGCTCTCGAACAGAGTGCCTTTCAGCTGGGATTAGGTGTGGGTAAATGGTTCACTCCTTCCTCTGCCGTGCGTCTGAGTGCTTTGGCCGGATATGGACAATCGCCTGTTCGTTCTCGTGAAGGTCATTTCAAGACGTTGCAATTTAGAGGGGATTATATCTTAAGTTTGGATCAAGCTTTTGCGGGTTATCGTGACGACCGGATCTTTACGTTGAATGCCATAGCCGGGTTTAATATGGCTATGACTCGTCAAGGACATCAAGTTATGCGTTATGCACCCGGTGTTGGTGTGGGACTGCAAAGCAACTTCCGTCTGGCTTCCGATTTGGCTTTATTCATTGAGCCTCGGATGAATGTCTTCTCGGATCATTATGCAGGTGGCCTCTCTTATCTGAATAGAGATGTGGTGCTTGAGTTGAATGCCGGTTTGACTTATCAAACTAGAGGACGTCAAGCTCGTCATACGGGAAAATCATTTTCTCAAAATCATCTATTCGATCAGTTGTTCATGACGACTGGTGCCGGAGCTCAATGGTTATTGAACCGGACGGCTCTTCAACATACCGGAACAATCGGTCCGTTATTGGGAGCTTCTATTGGTAAATGGCTGACTCCAACGTCGGGTGTTCGCTTGACGGGACAAGCCGGATATTTTGGAACGTATGGTGAGTATCGTACTCGTCATGCTTCAGTAACCGGTGGAGTGGATTATTTGTGGAATATGCGAAATAGTTTTGAAGGATATGATCCTGATCGTACCTTCGACTTGCTCTCAACAGTGGGAGTACAATTGTCGTACACCGGTAAGGTGGAACATCATTGGCAACCGGGGGTTCGCTTCGGTATGCAAGGCGTTTGGAATATTGGGAAGCAAATCGGTTTATATCTTGAACCGCAAGTGAGCTTTTATGGCAACGGTTTTGCCCCGGGCAACTTAGGCTGGTTTAAAAAAGATGCCATGTTGTCGCTTCAGGCAGGGGTACATTACCGATTCTTACCTTACCAGAAAGGAGCTAACCGCCAACGGTTCGAACAAGACGACCGACGGATGTTTGTGTCGGCTGCTTATGGATTGGGTGGTCCGTTGGTCATCAATCGCGACTTCTTTAAAGCCCTTGGTCATGGCGCACAGATTAGTGTGGGACAGTGGTTCTCTCCTCTATCGGCTTGGCGCTTAAGTGGACGAGTGATGCGTGCCGAATACACAAACGACCGTTATATGCATTATGCCGGCCTGGAAGCCGATTATATGATGAGCCTGATGACTTTGGCGAATGGCTACCGACCGAAATTCGATATTGTGCCTTTTGTTGGGGTGAATGCCGGAGCATCGTACCGTAAGCAAGCGTTTGCTTTTGTTCCGGGAGTAAACGCCGGCGTGCAGTTGAAATATGGATTTAAATCAGTGGATCTATTTATTGAACCGCAAGTGGGACTTTATTCCGATCATTTGGATGGCATAACCAGCCATCGTGCCGATCGGGTCTTTAACCTTTTGGCCGGGGTTTCTTATAAACCTCTTGGAAATTATACTTCTAGTCGCAAACGGGTAGATGGATTTAAGAAAACATGGACCGTCGCTTTGGGTGGAGGAGTCGGCTTGCAGAATGATGCATCGAGTCGTAACCAATTCTCATCACGCTATATGTTGACCGTTGAACGCCGTTTCTCTGCGTTGTCGGGCTTACGATTAGGCTACTCAAATACCAATTATCGTCAGGCGAATGGTGCCAACGGACGTTTGACGTTGAACGGGGTTCATGCCGATTACTTATTAGATCTGACGACTTTGTTGAATGGGTATTCGCCCGATCGTCGATTTACATTCTCTGGAATTGTGGGTAGTGGCGTCTTTTTCTCTTCCGATCAAAAGGCTAAAGCTGCGCTTGGACTCGATTTAGGAGTACAAGCCAAATGGCAATTCGCTAAACAGTTTGATCTGTTTGCTGAACCCATGGTGAATATTTACAACAGTAAAGCAGGGGGGATCGAACGTGCAAATTCCTCAGTTGCCGGTAATTTGACGTTTGGAATCGGTTATCGGTTTTGAGTCTTTACTCGATTAGAGTCCGGTTCTTTAGATAAAATCTTTTAGATGATATTCTTTGGGGCAGATTCTTTAGACGAGACTTTTATCGGACTTCAACAGGAAATGAAGTCTAAGCTCTATAGGAGGCCTAAGCAAAGTACCGGCGATTTCGCGGGCTTTGTTTAGGCCTCTTCTAAGTTTCCTTTTCCTTGGCGCACAATTTCAATCTCATCATTGAGGCATGAGACGATGGTTGACGGGGTGATTCCACCGATCCCGCCATCGATCACCAGAGAAACCAGTTCTCCGAACTTCTCGTCGATCAATTCCGGATCGGTGAGGTATTCCAAGTCTTCATGATCGGCGTGCGGAAGGGTAGAAGTCATGATGGGGGCATTGAGCAGACGCGCTATTTCTCGTATGATCGAGTGGTCCGGCATACGAATACCGACTTCCTTGCGGTTGCGGAAGATCTTAGGCAATTTAGTCGTTCCATTAAGAATGAAGGTGAACGGTCCCGGGAAGTTTCGCTTCATCAGTTTAAAGACTCCGTTGCTCACTTTAGCATAATCACTGATCGTGCTTAAGTCGTAACAAATGATCGAAAGGTTGTTCTTCTTCGGATCGATCGCTTTAATCTTACAGATTTTCTCGACTGCACGCTCTTTTAGAGCATGGCAACCGATGGCATACATCGTGTCGGTGGGATAGATGATCAATCCTCCTTCATTGAGGATATGGACGATTCTCTCCAAATCATCCCGACTGTTGTTCTGTTCGTATAGTTTTAGAAGCATATGGAATATGATTAAGAATGATTACTTTGTCTATAGAGTTGTTCTGTTTATATAAACAACTTGGTATGAGTTATGATTTTTATTTACTCACTTTTTTTATTTACTCATTTTTATCCTGTCGTTTTTTACGTAGTTCTTCTGCGATGCGCCATTGAAGAGCGGCTTCGCCTTCTTTACCGGCTTTCAGCAACGCATCACCAAACAGCTCATGCGCCCCGGCATGTTCCGGTTTTAAAGTGGTTGCCTTATCGAAATCGGCTAAAGCACCCTCGATTTCCCCTTGCTTTAAACGGAGTTTACCACGGTTGTAGACAGCTTTGAAACTCATGGGACTGAGCTTGACGGCGCGACTGAAGCACTCTTCTGCTTCTGTTAGCCGCTGTTCGTTAAATAAAGTCACCCCTTTGCGTATCCAAGCTTCTAAGAAGTCGGGTGAGAGCTGAAGAGCTTTGTCGTAATTGGCCAAGGCTGCTCGGACATCATGGGCTTGAGTGATACAAGTATTGCCCATCAGTAGATATTCGTGAGCCAGCGTCTTGAGTTGATCCATCTGACGTCTCATCTCTTCCTTCAACCGTTTATTCTCATCCTGCAGAAGATTGATCCGTCCGAGTTTTCGTCGGATGAGTCGTTTGGCTACGGGCTTCTCAATATCGTATCTGGAGTGGATGGCTAGGAAAAACTGTTCCAAGCAGTTCTCCATATCTCCTTTGTCGAATGCTTTTGAAGCCGCAATATATTGCACGTCGGCTTGTGCTTGCTTGAGCGCTTTGTCGATCGCTATGCGATCGTTAAACCGCGTGGCGAAGTTGACAATCTCTTGCTTGACAAAGATGTCCGACCGGTTGATGGCTTTTTTCAATTGGATGCCTTCGAGCGAGGTGCAGCGGCTTAAAGCCACATACGCTTGTCCCCCAGCAAAGACTCCCCCCGTAAAGTCGATCACTACGCGATTAAAGGTTAGCCCCTGACTTTTGTGGACTGTAATAGCCCAAGCGAGTCGTATGGGATATTGGGTAAAGGTACCCAAGACCTCCTCCTCAATCTCTTTTGTTTTCTCATTGTAACGGTAGCGGAGGTTACGCCAAGTCTCGGGTTTTACGTCGCACTCTTTTCCATCGTCGGTGATGACATAGAGGGTACCTTCTTCTTGGTCGATACCGGCAATGACCCCGATGGTACCGTTTACCCAGCGACGTTCGAAGTCGTTCTTGATAAAAATAATTTGTGCTCCGATTTTGAGCACGAGTTCTTGAAGCGTCGGGAGACTGCTTTCAGGAAAATCACCGTCGACTGTTCCTTCAAAGTGAACCGGATCTCCGGGTAGTTCGGAGAGTTTTTTATCGTTGATAAAGTCGACCGTATCTCGACGAGTCGCCAACGTGATATAGAGTTCCTCTTCCGAAGCTTCGATCGACGTGCCATAGCGCGTGTTGAGCAATTGTAAGTCGGCCATCCCTGCCGTATTGGTGCGGATATGATCGAGCACGCTGACAAAGACCGGATCGTTTTGGCGGTAGACTTTCTGCAGTTCGATGGCTACAAGCTCGATCTGATGAAAGACTCTGGCTGAGAAGAAGAACGGCGTGGGGTACACCCGGTTTAGAATCTCTCTCTCATCGCTTTTGACGACGGGTTCCAACTGGAACACATCACCCACTAAAAGAATTTGTTTCCCACCGAACGGGTCGCGAAGGTTGTGCGAATAAACCCGTAGGATGCGGTCGATGGCATCAATCAAGTCGGCCCTAACCATCGAAATCTCGTCGATGATGATCAGTTCGACCTGTTCAAGGAGTTTACGGTGGGCCTTGGTGTATTTGAAGAAGTCGTGTATGCGCCCCTTTTGTAGGCTCAGATTCGGATCGTCGGGCAAGAGTGGATAGAACGGTAATTTGAAAAAGCTGTGCATGGTGCTTCCACCCGCATTGATGGCGGCGATCCCCGTAGGAGCAAGGACCACATGCTTCTTTTTGGTGTGCTGACAGATATATTTTAGGAAAGTGGACTTTCCCGTGCCGGCCTTACCGGTTAGAAAAACCGACTGCCGGGTATACTCCACCAAATTCAAAGCATCTTGAAACGGCTTATTATCAATATCGATCTCTTTAATATCCACTTCCTTAATATTTACCTCTTTAATATTTATCTTTTTAATCTCCAACTTTTTAATCTCGATCTCATGTAATCTCTACGCTAAACGTTTCGTTTAGATTAATCCTAAATGCAACATGGCTTTTTGAATGCCATCGTCATCGACGCTCGTTGTGATGTAATCGGCTGCTTCTTTGACTTCTGTTTGAGCCTGACCCATGGCTACGCCAATGCCGACATGACGGAGCATGCTGATGTCGTTTCCACCATCACCAAAAGCGATGGTGTCTTCCAATGGGATATTCAGGTGACGAATCATTTCATCGATCCCTTTCTGTTTGTTATTTCCTTTCCCCGTCACATCGGTGAAAGCCGGATGCCAACGTCCGTATTCACAATAGGGCGTCTGAAGTTTGACTTCCTCTTCCTCTTCGTGTGTCACAAAGGGAGTGATCTGGAAGATTTCTTCCTTGAGGACTTCCTCGAATGTGGCCACCGGTGCCTCTTGTACGTGCAGAAAATCGTAAAAGATCTCTTTGACGAGTGCATTGGGCTGACAGATGGAGATATGATGTTCGGCCACAAAAAAGCTTGCGATCGATCTTTCCTGACAGAATTGTGCCATGGCCTTCACTTCGTGAGGCTTAATGGAGCTTCTATAGACGACTTCATCGCCCACAAAGCAATAAGCCCCATTCATCGTGATATAACCGTCAATCAGTTGACGTTCCTGCAAGGCTGATATATTGTTGATGATGGCCTTAGGACGTCCGGTAGCAATAAAGATCCGATGTCCGTTTTCTCTGGCCTTCTCTATGGCTGCAATGGTCGACTGCGGGATGGTATGGGTGTTAAAACTTACTAATGTTCCGTCAATATCGAAAAACAAGGCTTTGGTCATGTTTCTATTTCTTTGGTTTTGAATACAAAAGTACTATTTTTGCTGTAGATAACATAAAAAAAAGACCGGCTATGAAGTATAATTTCGACGAGATCATCGACCGACATCACACGGATTCCGTGAAATGGGATGCGCTAGAGGGACATTTCGGTGATAAGAACTTAATCTCAATGTGGGTGGCAGATATGGATTTTCGTACGCCTCCTTTTATCATAGAAGCGTTAAAGAAACGTTTAGTTCACGAGGTGTTGGGATACACCTTTGCTTGTGAGGACTGGAGCCCGTCGATTATCGATTGGTTGAGGAAACGACACGGTTGGACGATTGCGAAAGAACAGCTCACGTTTGTTCCGGGCATTGTTCGCGGGTTGGCTTTGGCGCTCCATACGTTTACACAAAAGAACGATAAGGTGATGGTGATGTCGCCGGTGTATCATCCATTCTTCTTGGTTTCTCAACGAACCGGGCGACAGGTGGTGTATCACTCTCTTCAATTAGTCGACGGCCAGTATCACATCGACTTCGACCAGTTTGAGAAAGATGTGGAGGGGTGTAAGGCCTTGATCTTAAGTAATCCTCATAATCCCGGTGGGAGAGTGTGGAGTGTTGAGGAGTTGCAACAGATGGCCGAGATCTGTCACCGGAGTGGGACTCTCGTGATTTCTGATGAGATTCATGCCGATCTGACATTACCGCCTTACGAGCATCATCCGTTTAGTACGGTCTCCGATTTGGCACGGAACAACTGCTTGATCTTTATGTCGCCTAGTAAGGCGTTTAATATGGCAGGGTTGGCCAGTTCGTATGCCGTGATCGAAAATGAGGAGCTTAATCGTCAGTTTAAGACCTTCATGGAGTCCGGGGAGTTCTCCGAAGGACATTTGTTTGCTTACCTGAGTGTCGCTGCAGCTTATAGACAAGGTGAGGAGTGGCTCGACCAACTGGTGACTTACATTCAAGAGAACATTGATTTTACAGAAGCTTTTCTTCAAAAGTATCTTCCGCAGATTCGCATGATTCGTCCTCAGGCTTCATTTTTAATTTTCTTGGATTGCCGACAGTTGGGCTTGAGCCAAGATGAATTGAAGACTTTGTTTGTCGAAAAAGCCCGATTGGCACTCAATAGCGGAACGACTTTCGGTCGCGAAGGGGAAGGCTTTATGCGATTGAATATCGGTTGTCCACGCTCGCTACTCGAGAAATCGCTGAATCAGCTGCGTGAGGCTTTATTGGACTAACGCATTCGAGATAAGACTCTTTCTCTTTTTCTTTTTAGAACGGATTTAAGCAGGTCGGACTATCTTATTAACCGTTGGCTTGACCCAATTTGTTGCTCTCAAAGTTCGATTAATTGCTACATTCATATCTCTTGTTGAGCCCTCGAACGAGGGCCGAAGAGCCCACGTTCGAGGGCTGATGGGTTTTCGTTCGAAGGCTGAAGAGCCCACGTTCGAGGGCTCAACTGCTGAGTGTGGGCTGACAACTAATGAACGTAAGCTGACGATTGACGAACGTAGGCTGACGACTAACCGGACGTTAAAAATAATCCCCCACCGTTTCTAAATAATTCAAGAAACGGTGGGGGCAGTTTACAAACGATCTGTTTTAGATGAGGCCTAGGATCTCATCGGCAGAGTCGATGATGTGGTCGGCCTTTTTCTCTTCCAATTCAGCTCTCGGTCGGAAGCCCCAAGTGACCCCGCACGATTCAACCCCTGCGTTTGAGGCGGTTTCCATATCTACACCGGAGTCGCCGACATATAAGACTTCGCTCTTGTCGACCAGCGCGACTTTGAGGATGTCGTTTACAATGGCGGGATCGGGCTTAACCGGTATGCCGTCGCGCTGACCGAGAACGGCAATGAAACGGATGCCCGGAAAGTAAGCCGATACGAGTTTTTCTGTGGCTGCTTGATACTTGTTTGAGGCTACTGCCAGCTTGATGTCTTGGTTTTGCAACTCTTTCAACACTTCTAGCGTATGGGCATATGGTGAACTCTCGTCGGCATTATGGAGATCGTAGTACGCGATAAAACGTTCTCTCATTCGTGCAATGTTTTCGGGTGTCTTCTGACCTTCGGGTAGGGCGCGTTCGAAAAGTTTGTTGATGCCATTGCCCACCATGAATTTATACGCACCACTCTCGTGAGTGGGGTAGCCTAGTTCTGTAAGAGCGTGATTGGTACTTTGAGCCAGGTCGGCTATGGTATTCAATAGGGTGCCGTCTAAATCGAAAATAACAAGTTTCTTCATTGTTTGTTGCTATACATTATGTTATTAAAAGGGGGGGAGTTTGTAAGAGTAAACTCCCCGGAATGATGCAGAATGTTCATTCTGTAAATCGTCTGCAAATTTACGAAAACAAAGTGTTTTGTGCTTTTCTTTGCACACTTTTCGCGATTTTATGCAAAAAGTTCCTATATTTGCACAAATTTTAACGATTAAATAATATGAGTTACAACTTGTTGAAAGGAAAAAGAGGTATCATCTTCGGTGCATTAAATGATCAGTCTATTGCTTGGAAAGTAGCTGAACGTGCAGTTGAAGAGGGCGCAACAATTACATTGTCGAACACTGCAATGGCGATTCGTATGGGCGAAGTTAATGCTTTGGCCGAAAAGCTGAATTGTGAAGTGATTCCTGCCGATGCCACTAATATTGAAGAGTTGTCGAATGTATTCAAAAGCTCGATGGAGATACTAGGTGGACAGATTGATTTCGTGTTGCATTCAATCGGTATGTCGCCTAACGTACGTAAGAAACGTACCTATGATGATTTGGATTATGGAATGTTGGATAAGACGTTAGACATCTCAGCCGTTTCGTTCCATAAAATGATTCAAGCCGCAAAGAAGCAGAATGCTATTGCAGAGAATGGTTCGATTGTGGCCTTAAGTTATGTGGCTGCACAGCGTACATTCTACGGTTATAACGATATGGCAGATGCTAAAGCATTGTTGGAGTCTATTGCACGCAGCTTTGGTTATATCTATGGTCGCGAGCATGGCGTTCGTGTGAATACAATCTCTCAATCGCCAACCTTTACAACAGCCGGATCGGGTGTGAAAGGTATGGATAAGTTGTTTGACTTTTCTAATCGCATGTCACCTCTAGGTAATGCTAGTGCGGACGAATGTGCCGATTATTGTATTGTCATGTTCTCTGATTTGACTCGTAAGGTAACCATGCAGAACTTGTTCCACGATGGTGGATTCTCAAGTGTGGGAATGAGTTTGCGTGCAATGGCAACTTACGAAAAGGGACTTGATGAGTATAAGGACGAAGAAGGACACATCATTTACGGTTAAGTCGATGAAAAAAAAGCAGATCTCTTTTTTCCTTTTATTCCTATGGTTGGTGCTAGGGGCGTGCCAGATGAGTACGAACCGATCGACCGGGAAGGAAGAAAAACAGATTTCTGTTTTTCGATATGATAAGCTGTTGAGCGAATATGTTCGCTCCAACAGCTTTTCTGCTATGCAGAAGCTTAATATGGACCACCGCCGGGCAACAAAGCTTCTGATTGAAGATGTCTTGGCCATAGGAACCGTGGAGGAGGATACGATCTCTCAGAAACTGAAACAGTTCTACTCTGATACAACGCTATTGCGGCTTATTGACGATGTCGAATTAAAGTTTGCCGACTTGTCAGATGTGGAGGACGGACTGAATAAAGGGTTTAAGAGATTGCGTAAAGAATTGCCTTCGATCGAGATTCCTTATATCTATACTCAAATCTCGGCATTTAATGAGTCGATTGTAGTGGTCGATACGTTGCTTGGGATTAGTTTGGATAAGTATATGGGCGAAGACTATCCGCTTTATAAACGATTTTATTACGACTACCAATGTCAGTCGATGCGTCCCGATCGGATTGTCCCCGATTGTTTTGTGTATTACCTCTTGAACTTATATGCTTTTGACTATCAGGAAGGAACGAGTCTGATTGATTTGATGTTGCATTATGGCAAGATTCATTATGTGGTTCAGAAGATTCTTGGCTATAAGGATATCGGACAAGCTATGGGGTATTCTGTAGCGGAAAATAAATGGTGTCAGGGTAATGAAAAGAAGATCTGGGACTATATTTGTGATCATGGACATTTGTATGCGCGCGATCCGATGATTCTTCGGCAGTACATGAAACTGTCTCCCTCTTCCGAGTTGTTTGGACAGTCGGCTCCGGTTTTGGTCGGCACGTGGATTGGTGCGCAAATCGTGACCTCTTATATGAAAAAACATAAAGAAATTAAATTAAAAGATTTACTCGAGACGACCGATTATCATCGATTGTTTGAGGAATCAGGCTATATATGGAATGAAGGGTAACGTCTATTTACCCTTTTTTTGAATAACAGATATGATGGAAACTGCTCTATATTTACTTCCGGTGACTTTGGGTGATACGCCGATTGAAAAGGTGTTACCTCTGTATAATACAGATATTATTCGTGGAATTCGCCATTTTATTGTGGAAGATGTGCGCTCTGCACGACGATTCTTAAAGAAAGTCGACCGTGAGATTGATATTGACGGGTTGACGTTTTATGCTTTAAATAAACATACTTCTCCGAATGATATTGCTGGTTTTCTTGAACCTTTAATGGCGGGGCACTCTATGGGAGTAATTTCCGAAGCCGGTTGTCCGGCAGTGGCCGACCCGGGAGCTGATGTTGTTGCGATCGCTCAACGCAAGAATCTGAAGGTGATCCCTCTTGTCGGTCCTTCTTCTATCATTCTTTCTGTTATGGGATCCGGCTTTAATGGTCAGAGCTTTGCCTTTCATGGCTATCTACCTATTGAGTCGGGTGAACGTGCTAAGAAATTGAAGGCTTTAGAGCAGCGGGTGTACAATGAAGATCAAACTCAGCTTTTTATTGAAACGCCTTATCGTAACCATAAGATGATTGAAGAGATCTTGCAAGCTTGTCGCCCTCAGACTAAACTTTGTATTGCTGCTAATATCACTTGTGAAGGGGAGTTTATCAAAACACGTACCATCAAAGAATGGAAAGGCCATATTCCCGACTTATCTAAAGTGCCTTGTATTTTCCTTTTGTATAAATAACGGTCTTGATGTGCTCGTATTCTTCTTCGAAGAAACGGCTGAAATAATTTTTCCCGATGTTTTCTTCTATTTGATGAAAACACCATAGTTTGCAGTTCTTGAAAAAGGGGTGACTCGTGGTGATCTCGTTTTCTATGTGAACGAAGAAAAGATAGACCAATCGGTTGACTTCTTCATCTTTGAGATGGTAGAGGATATTAAACTCCGGTTGTACTTCTGAGGATGTGTTGGGGAAAGCTTCATGCAACAAGCGAGCCACTCCATCGGAAAGTGACTCTCCATAATGTAGATTGTATTCCATAGGGATGTCTGTCTTCCCAAAATCACATGGATGTTTTGAAGACCGTTCACACAGATAGATCATCTCATCGGTATAGGGGATGATTCTTATGATCGGATGAATATAGTCGTTCGATGTTGAAGGAACTTCTGTAGCCAAGCGTTTTCCAATCACACTACCATGCGTATCGACAATCGGAACATATTCCCTTGGAACCATAATTTTATTAAACCACCAGATGAGGCTCTGATTGAGTAAGATAATTAGGGTAAATATAACACTTGGTATGATTTGATACAAGATGGTTTGAATAGTGGAGGGAATCTCCGTCAGAAAGAGTAATAAACCAATTGTCGACAACAGATGAAAGCCTCCTAATAGTAAGGTGATCTTGACCGATACAAGCGTCGCTTCAAAACTCCTAGAAAGTAGGGCTTTGTCTTTCGTGCAGAACTTCTTCAGTAAATTCTTTATTAATCGTTTTTGTGGGATATAAGCGATGAATAAGAGGGATAGAATGCTAATCTCTAGGGTGATTGGCAATATCTCCGGAGGAATATATCCATCCGGGATCAGAGTCGACAAACTGCATAAGAGGAGTATACCTGTTGATAAATAGAGTATAAAACTAAGGACACGGCTTGAAGCACTCTTTAATGAGAATAAACTCCATATCACACCTATACTTGTACCGATATAAATCGCAGTTTCTTGCGTCAAGATGAAGCACAAGAATAGTGAAATAACAATAGGAATAAATCCTAATGAGATATTGAATGTCGAGGGGAGCGGCTTTTTATCTTTCATTCTTTCCTGATCAATGTTGCTTTAAAGTCTCTTTTTTCGTTGGGAGTTTTCTCTTAATGCCTATTTTGGCCTGCTTTTTAACAGATAACGTTTCTTATTATCGGGTAAAAGAGCAGACCAATTTTATAAAGGGTGTCGAGTGAAAACTCAATAGACTTTAATAAAGAACAAAAGAAATCTTCTTTTTGTTTTTCCAATTACAAATGCTTTTCGGCGTGATAAGAAGAGCGGACTAACGGTGCGCTTTCTACCACTGCAAATCCTTTAGATAATCCAATCTCTTGATAGGCTTTGAATTGATCGGGATGGATGTATTCTGCCACGGGATAGTGCCGATGACTTGGTTGTAAATACTGTCCAATGGTTAAGATCTGACATCCGTTGGCTTTTAGATCGTCCATTAGGATCTCGACCTCTTCCGGGGTTTCACCTAACCCAACCATGATTCCGCTTTTAGTTCGGACACCATGTTCCGAAAGGTGAGCGATCACCTGCAAACTCGTGTCATAATTGGCGGCACTGCGTACTAACGGACTGATTCGGCGAACGGTTTCCATGTTGTGTGAAATGATATTCGGAGCAGCTTCGATGACTAGGTCTAGGCATTCTTTGCGACCTTGAAAGTCCGGTATGAGGACTTCAATCGTGGTGTCTGGGTTTTGGCGTTTGATTTCAGAAATTGTATTGGCCCAGTGTGAGGCTCCGAGATCGGGAAGATCATCACGGTCGACAGAGGTGATGACGGCGTGACTGAGCTTCATCAAAGCAATCGATTGAGCCACATGTTCCGGTTCGGCAAGGTCAAGAGCTTGCGGACGTCCGCTTTTGGTGTTGCAGAACTTACAACTTCGGGTACAGATATCCCCGCCGATCATAAAGGTTGCTGTTCCTTTTCCCCAACATTCGCCCATATTCGGGCAGCGTCCGCTGCTACAGATGGTATGAAGACAGTGTGAGTCGACAATGCGTTTGGTGTCGGTGTATCTTTCGTTGGCTCCAATACTGATTTTGAGCCATTCGGGTTTGCGTACTCTCATAATAATAGATGATTAAGGTGTGTAAATAGGGAGGAACAACTGTTCCTCCCTAAGTATATTAGTGTTTTAATTCTTTGTCGAAAAAGTTGGTCAGTCGGGTGTATAAATGGAATCGGGTATTTCCCCCATAAATCCCATGATCCCGATTGGTGTAGATTTGCATGTCGAATGGCTTATTGAGTTGAACCAGACATTCTGAATATTCTGCGCAGTTTTGGAAATGTACATTATCATCTGCCATGCCATGTACCAATAAGAGGCTACCATGAAGTTGCTCTGCTCGTGTAAAAGCTGAAGCTGCTTTATAACCTTCGGCGTTCTCTTTAGGCGTCCGCATGAATCGTTCAGTATATACGGTATCATAGAAACGGAAGTCGGTGGGAGCAGCAACGGCTACGCCGGCTTTAAATACAGGAGTGCCTTCACTCATACTCATGATCGTGGTATATCCTCCGTAACTCCATCCCCATATGCCGATACGATTTTTATCTACGTAAGGAAGGGTGGATAAGTATAAAGCCGTTTCAACTTGGTCTCTCGCTTCTTTAACGCCTATTTTAAGGTAAGTGCATTTTTCAAAAGCTTCTCCACGTCCACCGGTTCCTCTACCGTCAACGCAGACCACAACGTAGCCAATGCTAGCCATGTAAGTCTCCCAGCTCATCCCCCAGTTATCGAGTACTTGTTGAGAACCCGGGCCGCTATATTGGTACATTAATACCGGATATGGTGTGGAAGCATTAAAATGAGTGGGTTTCATCATCCAACCATTGAGTTGTACGCCGTCGGTTGTCTTAAAGGTGAAAAACTCCTTTTGAGGGATTTCATAGTTGGCTAGAGTCGCTTTCAGCTTCGCATTGTCAACAAGAGTCTTTAAGGTTTTTCCTGTGTTATCTTTTAAGGTGATCTCCATTGGAGTGGTTAGACTCGAATATTTGTTCATGAAATACTTCATCGTTGTACTGAAGATCGGTGAATTGGTGCCTAGTTGTTGAGTCAGGTTGGTCTTCCGTCCTTTACG
This sequence comes from Bacteroides sp., assembly GCA_047975405.1. Taxonomy (GTDB): domain Bacteria; phylum Bacteroidota; class Bacteroidia; order Bacteroidales; family Bacteroidaceae; genus Bacteroides. The sequence continues at coordinate 10,156 of JBKEDO010000036.1, read as the reverse complement.
ATCTATTTTATAGACGCTTTTTCTTAAAGGACTTCCTTCGTTACTGGTGTAATAGAAGGTGCCATTAGCTTCATCGTATCCCACAAAATCTTTAACCTCAAATTGTCCACTAGTGACTTTCTTAACCAAATTACCTCCCATAGTGTACCAATAAAGGTGATTGTATCCATCGCGTTCGCTTAGTAGACTAAAGTGGTTGGGGTAGAACTGGATATTGTCTAATACATTTTCTTTGATATAATAAGATGACTCGTCGCGTAAGATCAGCTTGCAAGTGGTCGAACGTGGATTGGCGAAATAGAGGTCAAAACGATTTTGATGACGGTTTAAAGTCATCACCGCTAATTTGTCGGCATCTTTAGTAAACCGGATGCGTGGAATATAGGCATCGGCGTCGATTGGTAACTTCATCGTGCGGGTAACGTGTGACTTGATATCGTAGGTACGTACCTCTACTTTTGAATTTTCATAACCGGCTTTAGGATATTTATAGGTATAGTAACCCGGATAATCGGTGAAATCGTCTATTTTTGGGTGTGAACCGGCAAAGAGTGGGAAACTATAAGAAAGAACTTCCGATTCATCAAATCGAACAAAGGCTAGCATGGTATTGTCGGCACTAAATTCTAAAGCACGATCAAAAGCGAATTCTTCTTCGTAAACCCAATCCGGAATACCATTGATGATCGAATTAGATTCACCGTCGTCCGTGACTTGGCTTTCACTATTTCCGTAAAGCAGTTTGACGAGGAAAATATTGTTGCTGCGAACAAAAGCAATCATAGTTCCGTCGGGTGAAAAGACTGGGACTTGTTGTGCCCCGCCATCCGATAAACGTTCTATGATATTATTTGTTGTCACCCCTTTGTCATTGCGCTTAAGAGGGTAGATATAATGCACAGCGGTGTAGGAATGTCGATAAATCGGTGTCGTTTCTGTCGCGATTAATAGTTTCTGTCCATCCGGAGAGAATTGATAACTGTCGAAATGTTTAAAAGTACACTCTCTGGCTTTATTCACATCGAAGAGTACTTCTACCACTTCACCTGTGCGAAAAGAGTATTTGATGATTTGCGTTCTATCTTGGTTGATTTGAGTATAGTGTTCACCATCTGGCATCGGTATGATGCCATAGATGTTTTCCGGTCGGAAACGTCCATCGACAATCTCTTTTAAATCAAGCGGCTGATTACTTTTTGCTAGACTGAACCCGGTGTTTAATAGGCAAAGTAGTAAAAATAGTGCAATTTTTTTCATTATTATGTTTGTTTGGTTTGACAAGTGTTTCTTAAACTCAAATACAACTCTAATAATGCAAAAATAAGAATAAACTTAAATACCTCAAAGATATCCTCTCGTTATTGCTTGTTAAGTTTACTGAAATATAGCTTTTCCTAGAAGACTGAATGGAGCTTACAGTAAATCTGTGGTGAGTTGTTCTGTAATATAGGTATAGATGGATTCCTTTTCTGTGGGGTGAAACCATTTGATCTCATGATCCCGTTTAAACCAGGTCATTTGTTTACGAGAATAGATGCGAGAGTTTTGCTTGATTTTTTCTATCGCAAATTCAAGGCTCCACTCGTGATCGAAATAGTTGAATAGTTCTTTATATCCGACGGTGTTTAAAGCATTGAGGTGTCGATGAGAATAGACAGAAAGAGCTTCCTCTAATAAGCCCTCCTTTATCATTTCGTCAACTCTTTCGTTAATGCGGGCGTAAAGTTCTTCTCGTTCCCGTTTTAAACCGATTTTGATGATGTTAAAGGGACGTTGCTTCTTTTGCTGTGTCCGAAATGACGTATAGGTTTTGTCGGTCATGTAACAAATCTCGAGTGCATGTACTACTCTTTTGTGATTTTTTAGATCGACAATCTTATAATATTCAGGATCGAGTAATCGTAATTCTGCGCATAGGTGGTCTAACCCTTCAGTCTCAAGTTTGTGGAGTAAAAGTTCACGGGTCTCTGAATCGACCGTTGGGATATCGTCTATTCCTTTGCAGATGGCATCAATATACATCATTGATCCTCCGGTTAGGATAACGACGGGATGGGTTTTAAAGAGTTCTTCAAGCGCCTGCATAACCTCTTCTTCATATTGAGCCGCACTATAATAGTCATCTAAATTTAAAATTCCGACAAAGTGGTGAGGGACTCTTTTTAATTGTTCTGGAGTAGGAGCAGCCGTTCCGATTTTTAGTTCATGGAATAGTTGCCTTGAATCGGCAGATATAATATCTGTATGAAAATGTTCAGCTAAGCTTAAACTGAGCTCTGTTTTGCCTACACCAGTAGGACCGATTAGAACAATAAGGGTTGGCATGAGAAATAGGTAAATAGGAACAGATCAACCTACGGAGTTGAATAAACCATTCAACTCCGTAAGTTGATCTGAGTCTTAAAATATTAAATTTTTTCTTCTTCAAAAGACTCACCACCGGCATTTCCATCCAGATCGAAACCTTCTTTATCGAAGTCTTCCATGTCGAAATCTTGATCGCCATAGAAATTCTCATCAAGGTCGAGTGAAGTGTTGGTTGTGATCATTTCTTCGAAATCGATCGTTTGCTTCGGGGCGTTGCCGGCTTGTTTGGTACATTTGGCCTGGCTGATCTCCTTACCGGTGATAATTTCCGAAAGCTCAATGAAGAAACATCTTTCTGTCATGTAATCGAATACGTACAACAATTTTTGCTTCTCGTCTTCGATAAGTTCGTTTAGAGGGGTCTCTTTCATCACCCAGCTATCCATTTCAGGATTGTCATCCATCTCTTCAAGAGTGACCTCTTTTTCTTTTTCCCAATCGTCATCGCAGATAAAGAAAGAAGTCATCTGATCATCTGTATAGTTTACAGACGCTAGAATAGCTTTATGGAAGTCATAAAAAGTGGCTTCCGGATCAATTTGTATTTCTCTTACGAAAGAATCTTCTTCGTCAGAAATTAAAATAAATTTGTATATCATAGCTAAAAATAATATCTAAGGTCATTATTTAATGATACCACGTTCTGAACTGCGAATGAAGTCGAGTATATACTCTATTTCCGGTGCTTTTTCGAACTCCGCTTCGATCTTCTTTAATGCGTCGGTGGTGTTTAATCCACTTTGGTAGATGATGCGGTAAACGTTATGAATGCGTTCAATAGCTTCGTTAGAAAATCCACGGCGGCGAAGTCCAATAATGTTAATACCACAGAAACTGATCGGTTCGCGTCCGGCAATAATATAGGGAGGAATATCCTTACTGAAACGAGATCCTCCTTGTACCATGACATATCCACCAACATGACAGAACTGGTGCATCAAGACACTTGCACTGATTATGGCATTGTCGTCAATGATGATTTCACCTGCCATCTTAGTTGCATTGCCGATAATACAGCCGTTTCCTATGATCGCATCATGAGCTACATGAACGCCTTCCATCAATAAGTTGTTACTACCAACAACCGTACGTCCTTTGGCTGCCGTACCACGATTGATCGTTACATTTTCACGTATGGTATTGTTATCACCGATTTCGGCAGTTGTTTCTTCGCCATGAAATTTCAAATCCTGTGGGACAGCTCCAATAACAGCATTTGGGAAAATCGTATTTCCATTGCCAATGCGTGAACCGTAAAGAATTGTGGCATTAGGCATGATTTTATTATTATCGCCAATGACTACATTTTGATCAATGTAGACAAATGGACCAATTTCAACATTTTTCCCAATCTTTGCATCGGGATGTATATAGGCAAGTTGACTTATCATACGTCAGTTATTTATTTGTTTTTAATGATTTGTGCCATAAATTCTGCTTCGCAGACCACTTTCTCGCCAACGAAAACGTAACCTTTCATTGTGGATATTCCACGACGAATAGGGGCTAGTAATTCAACGCGGAAGACAAGTGTATCGCCTGGAACAACTTTCTGGCGGAATTTGACGCCATCTATTTTCATAAAATAGGTAGAGTAACTTTTGGGATCATCAACAGAGTTGGTGACGAGTAAACCTCCAACTTGTGCCATTGCTTCAATTTGTAAAACGCCAGGCATAACCGGCTCTTCTGGGAAGTGCCCTTGAAAGAAAGGTTCGTTTGACGTCACATTCTTAACTCCGACAATGTAATTTGCGCCGATTTCGATGACTTTATCTACCAATTGGAAAGGATAGCGGTGAGGTAATAACTCTCTAATGCGATTAACATCCATGATGGGAGGAGCACTGCAGGCATACACTGGAGCTTGTATCTCGTGTAGGCGAATTTCTTTACGCATCTGGCGAGCAAACTTATTGTTGATCGTATGTCCAGGGCGTGTAGCAATAATACGACCTTTAATCGGTTTTCCAATTAAGGCTAAATCACCAATAACGTCTAGAAGTTTATGACGGGCGCATTCATTAGCCCAAACTAAAGGTTTGTGATTGATGTAGCCTAATTTGTCTGCACTCATGTGAGGCACTCCCATAACATCGGCCAATTTGTTAAAGCTGTCTTGAGACATCTCTTTTTCGTAGATCACAATCGCATTGTTTAGATCGCCTCCTTTAATTAATCCGGCTGATAAAAGAGGTTCTATTTCGCGTACAAAGACGAATGTGCGACTAGCTGCAATTTCGTCTTTAAACTTGCCCATGTCTTCCAATGTTGCAAACTGATTTGGAATAATAGTGGAGTCATACGAAACAAGAACATTTAAGCTGAAGTTATCATCTGGTAATACAATAATTGATGAGCCAGTCGATTCATCACGAAATTCTATTTTAGATTTGATGATATAATAGTCTTTAACCGCACTTTGTTCTTCTGTGCCAACTCGCTCTATTCCTTCGACATAATATTGAGAACTGCCATCAAGGATCGGGAATTCAGGACCGTTAACTTGAATTAAACAGTTGTCGATTCCCAATGCATAAAGTGCAGCCATACCGTGTTCTATCGTGCTTACTTTTGCACCATTTTTACACAAGACGGTGCCACGAGTTGTTTCAGTTACATTGTCGGCTACAGCATCAATGATAGGTTGTCCTTCCAAATCGATACGTTGAATTTTATAGCCATGGTTGTCTGGAGCCGGGTTGAAAGTAACGGTCAGATCAAGCCCGGTATGAAGACCTTTTCCGTTTAACGAAAAGCTATCTTTCAGCGTTTTTTGTTTTAACATTGATTACTTGTTATTTAAAAGTTGTTTTAATTCATTCAATTCTTTGCGGAGTGCATGAAGCTCAGTGTACATCTCTGGCAGTTTACGTGTAACAGCAGCCGACTTAAAATAAGCTTTAGGGTCAGACGGAGGAGTTCCGATGAGCTGACTGTTGGATTTGATGTTACCGGGAACACCCGATTGAGCACCTAGATTCACGTGATCACCAATTTTGATGTGTCCCGCAAGTCCAACTTGTCCACCAAACATACACCATTCACCAACTTTAGTAGAACCTGCAATTCCTGTTTGAGCAGCCATAACCGTGTGAGATCCGATCTCATCATTATGAGCGATTTGTACCAAGTTGTCTATTTTGGCTCCGCTATGAATAATTGTGGCTCCCATAGTGGCACGATCGACACAAGTATTAGCTCCTAGATCGACTTTGTCTTCCAGGATTACAATGCCTATTTGTGGAATCTTATCATATCCGGTAGGAGTCGGCGCAAAGCCAAAACCATCTGCTCCAACGACTGCTCCCGAATGAATGATACATTCATGACCAATGCGGCAGTCATGGTAAATATTGACGTTGGAGTAAAGCAAACAGCCTTCCCCAATTTTAACGCCATCACCAATATAAGTGTGTGGGTAGATTTGAGTGTTATCTCCAATGACAGCATGTTCACCAATATAGGCAAATGCCCCAATATAGACATTCTGACCTATTTTTGCTGTGGGAGCAACAAAAGCCAGAGAATCAATTCCTTGCTTTTTCGGCTTACTCATTTCGTACATATTGAGTAGCTTTGCAAGGCTTTCATAAGCATTGTCCACCTTAATTAAGGTTGCCGATATTTCGTGCTCAGGTACAAAATCTTTGTTGACCAGAACAATACTTGATTGAGTTTCGTATATATAAGGTGTATATTTAGGGTTTGAAAGAAAAGAAATAGCTCCAGGCATTCCCTCTTCTATTTTGGCAAAAGTGTGCACAGTTGCATTTTCGTCGCCAATGATTTCTCCTTGGATAAATGTTGCAATTTGTTTAGCCGAGAACTCCATGTTTTTTATTTATAATTAAATTAGTTCACAAATAACGGACTTTTTTTTTATATATCCGTACTCTTTTATTGAATATTTGCTGTTTGAGTATGCAAACGTTGGTAGCAAATGTAATCTTTCTTTACCTTGTGAGAGAGAAGGGATAAATCTAGCATATCCGACGCTTCTGCAATATTTTTAACGCTTCCGTCTTTGTACAAAATGTCTATGCTATCATCAGCGGGATCATACATGTTTTTTTCAGTACTTGGAGTCGAGACCAGATATTCTGATTCTGCTCGCGATAGATTTAATTCCCGACTGATTTGTTGAATCAATTCTTCTTTCCGAGAGGGTTTAGTCGCTTCTGTAGAAGTTTCTACTTTGAAAATATGTCGGTTGACCATTCCCGAACTTAATATCGATAAGATAGGGTCTGGGTGCTTGCTCCAAACTTTTAGGGCGGTCCAGATATCGTTATCGTCGAGTTCAATGAAATGCTTTAAGCACTTCGGGTCTTTATAAAAAGCATTTCGATCGATGTTTTGGTATAAGAAGTATTTTAAGCATGGTGAAGCAAATAGTTCGACTCCATTCAATGCCAATTCTTTCGCTCTAAGTAGCGTGTTGATAAGCATTTGCTCATATGCGATGGAGGTCTTATGTAAATAAACCTGCCAATACATTAAGCGTCTAGCCATTAAGAAGTTCTCTATCGAATAGATTCCTTTGGACTCCACCACTAAATGGTCGTCTTTGATGTCCAACATTTTAATGATACGGGCTGAGCCGATATTTCCTTCGGTTACTCCGGTATAAAAGCTGTCGCGGCGTAAATAGTCCAATCGGTCCATATCTAGCTGACCGCTCACTAATTGGTGAAGGAAACGTTTGGGATAGTCGTCTTTAAAGATTTGAATGGCCAGATTAAGCTTTCCATTCATTTCTTGGTTGATTTGCTGCATGAGCAATAAGGAAATCTCTTCGTGTGAGATGCCTTTTACAAGGGTGTCTTCTAGGACATGTGAAAAGGGGCCATGCCCAATGTCGTGTAGTAAGATGGCTGCTTGTACGGCTTCTGCCTCACTATCAAAAATGAAATGTCCCTTAGCCGTCAGATGTTTAATGGCTTCACTCATCAGGTGGAATGCCCCTAAAGAATGTTGAAAACGGGTATGCTGTGCACCAGGGTAAACAACGGACGAAACGCCAACTTGTTTAATCCGGGTTAAACGTTGCAAAAGGGGATGTTGTACCAAATCGAACAACAACCCCTTAGGTATATTGATAAACCCGAAAACCGGGTCATTAATAATCTTTCTTTCGTAAGGCATTATAAGATAGCATTCAATTGCTCAGCCATTTCCGCTTGAACTTCTTGAGCGGCTTGACGAGCAGCTTGTGCGAAATTTTCTGTTTGATCAGCATAAATAATGCCACGTGAAGAGTTGACAATAAGTCCGCAGGTCTTGTTCATTCCATATTGGCAAACTTCTTGAAGAGATCCTCCTTGTGCGCCAACACCCGGTACCAATAAGAAGTGGTCAGGGGCAATCTGACGAATATCTTCGAAAGCCTTTCCTTGAGTCGCTCCAACGACATACATCATCTGTTCGTCGTTTGCCCAAGTTTGTGATTGTCGAAGGACCTTCTCAAATAAACGCTCTCCATTAGCATCTTCCATGAGTTGAAAATCGTGTGATCCTTTATTGGAAGTCAGTGCTAATAAAATCACCCATTTATCTGGGTAAGTTAAGAAAGGAGTTACACTATCTTCTCCCATGTAAGGAGCTACGGTTACAGAATCGATGTTAAGTTCTTCGAAGAAGGTACGAGCATACATGGCCGAGGTATTCCCAATGTCTCCGCGTTTAGCATCAGCAATGATAAACTGATCCGGATAGTTTTCTTTGATGTAAGTCACTGTCTTTTCAAAAGCAATCCATCCTTTGACTCCCATGCTTTCGTAAAAAGCCAAGTTTGGTTTATAAGCGATACATAGATCGGCTGTTGCATCGATAATCGCTTTGTTAAAAGCAAACAAAGGATCTTCTTCTTTGAGCAAGTGTTCCGGTATCTTTTTAATATCTGTATCTAGTCCTACACACAAAAATGATTTTTTGCGTGTAATGTTTTCGAAGAGTTGTTGTTTATTCATTGCTATCTTTCAAAATATTATAATTCACTTTCTTTTAAACGTTCTGCATTCTCAGCGATGATGAGGTGGTCGATACAATCTTGTACGTCGCCATCCATGAAAGCCGAGAGGTTATAAATCGTATAATTAATACGGTGATCGGTGATTCGTCCTTGCGGATAATTATAGGTACGGATTTTAGCCGAACGGTCGCCCGTTGAAACCATCGTTTTACGTTTAGAAGCAATATCGTCGAGATATTTCTGATGTTCCTTGTCGTATATAAAGGTACGTAAACGAGCTAATGCACGTTCTTTGTTTTTAGGCTGATCGCGAGTCTCGGTACATTCAATCAAGATTTCTTCGGCTATTCCTGTATTCGGGTTTTTCCAGATGTATCGTAGACGAACACCCGACTCTACCTTATTGACATTCTGTCCACCGGCACCTCCCGATCGGAACGTATCCCATTTAATCTCTCCTTCATTGATCACCACATCAAACTCTTCGGCTTCCGGGAGGACAGCCACTGAGGCAGCCGATGTATGTACACGTCCTTGAGTTTCGGTTGCCGGTACACGTTGCACACGGTGTACGCCCGATTCATATTTGAGGGTTCCGTAGACATTGTCGCCGGTAATACTGCAAACAATTTCCTTGAAACCGCCTGAAGTTCCTTCATTGGCATTCGAAACCTCCATTTTCCACCCTTTCGTTTCGCAGAACTTCGCATACATTCGGAATAAATCACCGGCAAAAATAGCCGCTTCATCTCCTCCGGTACCACCGCGAATTTCGAGTATGGCATTCTTTTCGTCTTGAGGGTCGGCAGGAACTAACAGAAGTTTGATCTCTTCTTCGAGCTCCGGAAGTCGGTTTTGACAAGTATCTAGTTCTTCACGAGCCATTTCACGCATTTCTTGATCGGACTCCGTGGATAAGATTTCTTTGGCTTCTTCAATGCCCCGCAAGAGTTGAATATATTCTTGACGAGCTTTCATCAAGTCGTCTAGTTCTTTATATTCTTTGGTTAGTTTCACATATCGTTTTTGGTCGGCAATCACTGCCGGGTCGGTAATCAGTGTCGACACTTCTTCGAAACGAGCCACCAAACCATCGAGTTTATCTAATATTGTACTTTTATCAGCCATTTATTTACAAATCTTTTGTACCCATTTATATTTTTTCGTGACAATCATATAGGTGATTTTTATGAAGTAGCCTACTCCAAAGGCACGTAATACTTCTCTGAAATCAATCGGGGGGGTGATTAAGTCTAAGGTGATATAATAAACCGCATAAATTGTTGCCCCAATACAAATCAAGCAACATAACATATACAATAGTTTTTTCATCAGATGTTGAATCTTAATCGTTAGTCTTTATCATTAGTATTTGAATGTTCCGAATTCGCTGTTGATCACCAATTCTTTTTCCTCGCTTTCTTCCACATGTCCCACGATTTGTGCATCAATGCCGAAGCTCTTTGAGATGGCAATCACCTCTTCAGCTTGTTCCTTAGGAAGATAAACTTCTAAGCGATGTCCCATGTTGAACACTTTATACATTTCGGCCCAATCGGTACCACTTTGTTCTTGTATGGTATGGAACAATGGAGGAACAGGGAATAAATGATCTTTAACCACACGCAGGCGATCGCCTAAGAAGTGGAGAATCTTTGTCTGGCCGCCACCTGAGCAATGTACCATACCGTGGATTTGCGGGCGAAGGGCATCTAGTAATTTCTTAACCACCGGCGCATAAGTACGTGTCGGAGAAAGAACAAGCTTACCGGCATTTAAAGGTGAGCCTTCAACCTCATCGGTCAGTTTCAATTG
>JBKEDO010000055.1:0-18212 GCA_047975405.1 Bacteroides sp. | reverse complement strand
TTACCAGTTGTGCCGCCAGGTGCATCGCTGGGTATCTAAGTCGGGATCGGATAAGTGCTGAAAGCATCTAAGTACGAAGCCGGCCACAAGATTAGATTTCTTAGGGTCGTTATAGACGATGACGTTGATAGGACGCAGGTGTAAAGGTGGCAACATCAAAGCCGAGCGTTACTAATTGCCCGTGCACTTTCTTACAAACGCGCGTTGTTTGTTATATCCATTTAGCTATCCTTTTTAGGAGCCTAAATTTTTACTGTACACATGTCATAACCTTTTTTAGGTGGTTATAGCACGAGGGTTCCACCTCTTCCCATTCCGAACAGAGAAGTTAAGCCTCGTCACGCCGATGGTACTGCGTAACAGTGGGAGAGTAGGTAGCCGCCATTTTGATTGACCCTTCGATTCAGTAATGTTTCGAAGGGTCTTTTTTTGTGCCGTGCCGTTGTCTCTGGTATCGGTCTGGGCTGTTTGGTGCCATGAGCATCTTTTGATACCTTGTCTGGTGGTATGGGCATGAATTTTTTATACTCCTCTTGTATCTCCATCTCTTATCAACCATCATCATTGAAAAATCATGGTCGTACTGTAACTGCAGCATTTTATCGATTGATTATTGACGGGTCTGCTCTCTTGCGGTTAATCTTATTTTTGTATGTTGTTTTTCCAGTGTAATGGGTGAGTGTGGGTAGCACTTGTTGGATGACTCACTAATTTGATGATCTGCTGTCAGTTAATTTGTTCCAAGATGCCTTTAGCTGAATATTGATTTCTAGAGGTGGTTGATTTCGCTTTTGGAATTGCCTTGTTTAGATTTGGTGAGTGAATGCCGCTTATTGGACTGCTTGATCAGTTTTAATAGTATAAATGATGTTTTTTGTCGTATTTATGGGGATTTAGGGTAGATAAATTTGTTTAGTAGTTTATAAATCCGTATCTTTGCACCCGTTAAACATCGCGGAGTGGAGCAGTTGGTAGCTCGTTGGGCTCATAACCCAAAGGTCGTCTGTTCGAGTCAGGCCTCCGCAACCATAAAAAAACGGGGAGATTCTATAAAGAGTCTCCCCGTTTTTTTATTAAGGTCTTTCACCGCCTTTTTTATCTTTATTCTGCATTCTCTGTTCCAAAGTATTCTCCTTTTCTAGTAGAAGGTATGCCGGTGTTCATCCAAGCAGGCATGGGCTGATATAAGAAGATAAGCGTGCCATTCTTATATGTTTATAAAAGCGAACTGATAATATTTTCCCACTCTTGATATAGGCTGATCATTGATGGAAGAAGTAAATCAGCTCCAGCGTTAAGTAAGACTTGATCGTCCAATGGTCCTGTATTTACCGCAATAGTGAATATTCCAGCATTATGAGCCGATTCGACTCCTAATGGGGCATTCTCTATAACTATGGCTTCATTAGGTTTTAGGTTTCCTTTCTTAAGTGCCATTAAATAAGGCTCAGGATTGGGCTTGCCGTACTTTACATCAAATGCTGTGACCATTAATTCTTGGCAAAACATGTCGGGAAAATGATGCTCTAAACGATCCAAAAGTGAGTGCTGCCCAGATCCTGTTACAACTGTAGGAGTGATTCCGCTATTTCTTATCTTTTGGAGTAGTTCCCAAGCGCCAGGCATAGGTTCTGGAGACGGATAGGTATTAAATTCGATACTTTTCTTATAATAAAGATCTTCTATCTCTTTTGAAGTTGCATCACGTCCTAATTCTCTATTAAACAAAATGTTTATGGTTGATGCTCCTGTTCGACCTTCATGCATATATGCTTCTTCTCGACTAAGATTTAAGCCAACAGAAGCCATCGTCTTGTGCCAAGCTTCTGAATGATATGGCATAGAGTTGTAAAGGACGCCATCCATATCAAATAAAACCGATTTTAGTGTTATGATTTTTTTGTCCATTATTATAATGTTAGGGTCTATAAACTATGAGGGAGTGAATCAGTTTTGACAGAATTCGGAATGGGTTAAAAAGAAAAGGCACCCAAGAGTGGAAGCCTCTCAAATGCCTTAATCTTTACTTTGTAGCGCGACCCAGGATTGAACTGGGGACCTCATGATTATGAATCATGCGCTCTAACCAGCTGAGCTATCGCGCCATTGTTTCTTGATTGCGGGTGCAAAGATAGATCTTTTTTGCTTTGTACCAAAGAATTCATCTACTTTTTTTTATTTTATTTGTTGATAGACTTTGGTACGATAACTTAAAACTAAGCTATCTTTTTCTTGTATAGGTTGTTATATAATATTTTTAAAACGAGGTTTAATTTGAAAAAAATACTTATATTGCGACACACATTAAGTTAATTGGACTATGAAAAAGGAAAAAATACATTTAGAGTATCCCTTAAACGCGACATCAAAAAATATTCTTTGGTCTGCGATTAGTACACCAACAGGTTTAGCGGACTGGTTTGCTGATCGAATAACATCTAATGATAAAATTGTAGACTTCTATTGGGGAAAAAATGAACAGCGAAGAGCTGAGATTATTGCTATTCGGGCGTTCTCTTTTATTCGATTTAGATGGTTGGATGATTCTAACGAAAGGGACTACTTTGAGATCAAAATGAATTATAATGAGTTGACTAACGATCATGTTCTTGAAATAACTGATTTTGCCGAACCTGATGAAATTGAAGATCTGAAGGAATTATGGGATTCTCAAGTTATTAAATTAAGAAGAACTTGTGGATTTTAGTTAAGTTTCAATTAAAAAGTTTCGATGCTTCCTTTTTTGTGCTACTTTTGCATTTTAAATGATGAGGTTTTTTAAAATGCTGCGCATAAAAAAATTAGATATATTCATAATAAAGAGTTTCTCGTTCCTTTTTCTTGGAACTTTTTTAATTTGCCTCTTTATTTTTATGATGCAATTCTTATGGCGATATGTCGATGAATTGGTGGGTAAGGGTCTAGAAATGGATGTTCTTGCTCAATTTTTCTTCTATTCAGGTTTAACATTGGTGCCTTTAGCTTTGCCACTAGCTATTTTATTAGCTTCGTTGATAACGTTTGGAAACTTTGGAGAGCGCTATGAATTGCTTGCAATGAAAGCGGCAGGAATCCCTCTGTTTCAGATTATGCGCCCATTGATGTTTTTTGCGTTTGGACTAGTCTTTGTTTCTTTTTATTTTCAGAATGTAATTTCACCCAAAGCTTGGAATAAATTAGGTACTTTAATTATTTCAATGAAGCAAAAATCGCCTGAGTTGGATATTCCTGAAGGTGTTTTTTATTCTGAAATCCCCGATTATAATTTGAAAATAGGTAAAAAAGATCGTAAGACGGGCATGCTTTACGATGTTTTAATCTATAATTTTAAAGATGGATTTGAAAATGCTCATGTGATTTATGCAGATTCCGGGCGCATAGAGATGACGGCAGATAAGCAGCATTTATGGCTACATTTATATGATGGTGACTTATTTGAAAATTTGAAAACTCAAAATATGAATTCGGAAAGTGTACCTTATAGACGGGAATCTTTCCGAGAGAAGCATTCTATCATAGAGTTTGATTCTGAGTTTAATATGGCAGATGCCAGCATTATGAGCAATCAATCTGCTGTCAAGAATATGATTGCCTTGCAACTTTCTATTGATTCGATGAAGGTCCTCGGTGATAGTATTGGACGCTCGTACTATACGGAGATGTCTAAAGGTGCTTATAGTTTGCCTTATGGATTAAATCATCAGGACTCGTTGAAAGTGGAACAAGCTAATCTTAATGATTATTCAGTTGATAGCCTATTCAATTCTTCTACTTTAATCGATAAACAGCGGATTATGTCTTCTGCTGTAAGTCGGGTTGAAAGTACGGCAAGTGATTTAAGTTTTAAGAATTATACCACAGAGCGCAATGATTATAGCATTCGCAAGCATGAAACTGAATGGCATAAAAAGATTACCATATCGTTATCTTGCCTTTTGTTTTTCTTTATTGGGGCCCCTCTAGGAGGAATTATTCGTAAAGGAGGTCTCGGAATGCCAGTGATTGTATCAGTTTTGGTCTTTATTATCTACTATATCATAGATAACACTGGTTATAAGATGGCACGTGATGGCAAATGGATTGTGTGGATGGGAGTATGGATGAGTAGTGCTGTTTTGGCTCCACTCGGTGCTTTCTTAAGTTATAAATCGAATAATGATTCCGTGGTTTTAAATGCCGATGTTTACGTTAATTGGATAAAGAAGATTTTCGGAGTACGTGACGTTAGGCATTTGATTAAAAAGGAGGTGATTATTAATGATCCTAATTATGGTCAATTGAGTGAAGACTTAGCGATCTTGACTGAACAATGTAAAAGATATTTAGAGATAAATAAGAGACACGAGATGCCTAATTATTTTAAATTATGGATGTCTGGAGAGAAGGATGATGATGCTATTCAGATTAATAATAGGATGGAAGGACTTGTTGAAGAATTGTCTAATTCTAAATCGCCTGCTTTGATTAATCTATTGAATAATTATCCTATTATACCTACTGCGGCTCATCTGCGTCCATTTCATATTCATTGGCTCAATATATTAGCAGGATTGGTATTGCCGTTAGGGTTATTTTTCTATTTTCGCATTTGGGCTTTCCGTATCCGTCTTGCAAAGGATTTTGAGAGAATTATACAAAATAACCAAGAAGTATTGACTGTTATTCGAAATATATAAGATAAAAATTATGGAGAAAATAAAGTTAGATAAGATAGAAGAAGCTATTGAAGACTTTAAAGAAGGTAAGTTTGTGATAGTGGTTGACGATGAAGATCGTGAGAATGAAGGGGACTTGATTATTGCTGCTGAGAAGATTACTCCTGAAAAAGTGAATTTCATGCTTAAGCATGCTCGTGGACTATTGTGCGCTCCTATTACAGAAAGTCGCTGCAAAGAACTCGACTTGCCTCATCAGGTCTCGGATAATACGTCAATGTTGGGTACTCCTTTTACTGTTACAATTGATAAATTGGAAGGATGTACTACAGGAGTTTCTGCTGCCGATAGAGCAGCTACAATCCTAGCTTTAGCCGATCCTTCTTCTACGCCGGCAACTTTTGGGCGTCCTGGTCATATTAATCCGTTGTACGCTCAAGAGAAGGGTGTTCTTCGTCGTGCTGGCCATACAGAGGCTACAATTGATCTTGCACGTTTGTCAGGATTCTATCCAGCAGGTGCTTTGATGGAAATCATGAGTGAAGATGGAACGATGGCTCGTTTGCCGGAACTGAGAGAGATGGCAGATAAGTATGAATTGAAATTAATTTCAATTCATGATTTAATTGCTTATCGTTTGAAACAAGAATCAATCGTTGAAAAGGGGGTAGAAGTTAAAATGCCTACTGAATATGGAGATTTTCATTTAATTCCGTTTAGACAAATATCTAATGGACTTGAGCATGTTGCTGTGTTCAAAGGAAACTGGGAAGAAGATGAGCCTATATTGGTTCGTGTTCATTCTTCATGTATGACAGGAGATATTTTTGGTTCTTCTCGTTGCGATTGTGGTGAACAGCTTCATAAAGCGATGAAAATGATTGAACAGGCAGGTAAGGGGGTCATTGTCTATATGAATCAAGAAGGTCGTGGAATCGGATTGATGAGTAAGATGGAGGCCTATAAACTGCAAGAGGAAGGATATGATACGGTGGATGCTAATATTCATTTAGGTTTCGATCCGGATGAACGGGATTACGGCGTTGGTGCTCAGATTTTACGTGAATTGGGAGTGCATAAGATGAAATTGATGACCAATAATCCTGTGAAGCGTGTCGGTTTGGAAGCATATGGGCTTGAGATTGTGGAGAATGTTCCTATCGAGACTGTACCTAATCCGTTTAATGAGAGATACTTGAAGACAAAGAAAGAAAGAATGGGACATACTCTCCATTTTAATAAATAGTCGAATTTGTAGCATTATTTTGTTTTTGAATTTATCTAATTACAATAAAAGAAACATAAGATGAACCAATTATCAGATCGTTTGAATAGTTTGTCGCCATCTGCGACATTGGCTATGTCGCAGAAAAGTAGTGAACTTAAAGCGCAGGGCGTTGACGTTATTAACTTGAGTGTTGGAGAACCTGATTTTAATACTCCCGATCATATTAAGGAAGCTGCCAAAAAAGCAATCGATGAAAATTATTCTCGTTATTCTCCAGTGCCTGGGTATCCGGATTTGCGTAAAGCTATTGTAGCAAAATTGAAGAAAGAAAACGATCTGGATTATTCATTGACTCAGATTTCTTGTGCTAATGGCGCAAAACAAGCCGTTTGTAATGCGGTATTAGTTTTGGTTAATCCTGGAGATGAAGTGATTGTCCCAGCTCCTTATTGGGTTAGTTATCCAGAAATGGTGAAATTAGCCGAGGGAGTTCCTGTTATTGTTTCAGCAGGTATCGAACAAGATTTCAAAATTACCCCTGCACAATTAGAAGCTGCTATTACACCTAAAACAAAAGCTATAATTTTATGTTCTCCATCTAATCCTACCGGATCGGTTTATAGTCAGGAAGAATTGTCAGCTTTAGTTGCCGTGTTGGTTAAACACCCTCAGATCGTTGTTATTGCCGATGAAATCTATGAGCATATTACTTATGTTGGCAAACACCATAGCATTGCTCAGTTCCCAGAAATGAAGGAACGTTCGGTGATCATTAATGGTGTTTCCAAAGCCTATGCGATGACTGGATGGAGAATTGGGTTCATTGCTGGTCCGGAATGGATTGTTAAGGCTTGTAATAAGTTACAAGGACAATATACCTCTGGTCCATGTTCTGTCTCTCAGAAAGCTGCAGAAGCCGCTTATACCGGTACGCAAGAACCTGTTGAAGAAATGCGTAAGGCATTTCAACGTCGCAGAGATCTCATTGTAAAGTTAGCCAAAGAAGTTCCAGGTTTTGAAGTGAATGTACCAGAAGGAGCATTTTATCTTTTGCCAAAATGTAGTTCATTCTTTGGAAAGACAGATGGAACTCATGTGATTAACAACTCAGATGAATTAGCTTTGTATTTATTGGAAGCAGCTCATGTGGCTTGTGTTGGGGGAGATTCCTTTGGATCGCCTGAATGTATTCGTATGAGTTATGCAACTAGTGATGAAAATATAGTAGAAGCTATTAAGCGTATAAAAGAGGCTTTAGCTCGATTGAAATAATCTCTATATAGACCAATAAAAAATGCCCGGTAATGTTTATTTACCGGGCATTCTTATTTATAAAAAAGAAGCTGTCTCAATTAAGAAACAGCTTCTATACCTTTTTAGATTGTATTATTCTGCTGGGTGAATTGCTTCAGAAGGACAAACATCTGCGCAAGTACCACATTCTGTACATAAATCTGGATTAATAGAATAGATATCACCTTCAGAGATAGCTTCTACTGGGCACTCGTCAATACAAGTTCCGCAAGCAATACAATCGTCACTAATTACGTAAGCCATGTTGTTTAATTTTAAAATATTAGTACTAATTCGTGAAGCAAAAATAAGAGTTTTATTCTATTTATGTAGAGAAATATTCTTAAAATGATTTAATTTAGAAAATTTCTAAATAAACGCTATATCCTATTTATTCTTTATTTTTAGTATTTTTGTGGACAAATTCTAATCCAAAGCTATTATGCCTTTAAATTTGCCAGATAAACTGCCTGCTATCGAGTTGTTGAAAGAGGAGAATATCTTTGTTATCGACTCTTCTAGGGCGATTCAGCAAGACATCCGTCCTCTGCGCATTGTTATTTTAAACTTGATGCCTTTAAAGATCACAACAGAGACGGATTTAGTACGCTTGTTGTCTAATACCCCTTTGCAGATTGAGGTCTCTTTTATGAAACTAAAAAGTCATACGTCTAAGAATACCCCAGTTCAGCATATGCAGGCTTTTTATACGGATTTTGAGGAGATGAAAGATCAGAAGTTTGATGGGATGATCATTACAGGAGCGCCGGTAGAACAGATGGATTTTGAAGAAGTTTATTATTGGGCGGAAATGCAGGAAATATTTAATTGGACACGTACGCATGTGACGTCCACTTTCTATATTTGTTGGGCTGCTCAAGCTGGTTTGTACCATCATTATGGAGTCAGTAAACGAGCATTGGATCAGAAAATGTTTGGGGTGTTTGAACATCGTATACTTGATCCATTACATCCGATCTTTCGTGGATTTGATGATCGGTTTTATGTTCCCCATAGTCGGCACACGGAAATCTGTAGAGAGGAAGTGCTGAAGGTCAATGAACTCACTTTGCTTTCTGAGTCCGATGAAGCCGGAGTTTATTTAGTTGCCGGACGTAATGGAAGAGAATTTTTCGTTACCGGTCATTCAGAATACTCTCCAATGACTTTAGACGGTGAGTATCGCAGAGATTTACAGAAAGGATTAGATATTGCAGTTCCTTGCCATTATTATGTGGATGATGATCCGGATAAGGGGCCTTTAGTACGCTGGCGTTCGCATGCAAATCTATTGTTTTCTAATTGGTTGAACTACTTCGTTTACCAAGAAACGCCTTATGACATCGAACGTATTGAGTAATTTATATAGTAACAATTTAGTGGGTATTAATCGTTTTATGAAGCAACGTAAGATAGAGCTTTTGGCTCCAGCAAAGAACTTGGAATGTGGTCTTGAAGCTATTAACCATGGTGCAGATGCCGTCTATATCGGTGCGCCAAAATTTGGAGCTCGTTCCGCCGCTGGAAACTCGTTAGAGGATATTGCTTCATTAGTCAAACATGCTCATTTATATCATGCAAGAGTCTATGTCGCTCTTAATACGATATTATGGGACGAAGAACTGGAAGAGACTGAAAAGTTAATTTGGGAGATTTATCGTATAGGAGTTGATGCTTTAATCATTCAAGATATGGGCATCTTGCAACTCAACTTACCTCCAATTGCTCTTCATGCTAGTACGCAGATGGATAACCGGACGCCTCAAAAAGTTCAATTTCTAAAAGAGGCTGGGTTTAGTCAGGCTGTCTTGGCACGCGAGTTATCTTTGCCTGAGATCAGTGCCATTCATCAGGCCTCTCCGGATATGCCTTTAGAGGTCTTTGTGCACGGGGCACTTTGTGTGAGCTATAGTGGTCAGTGTTATGTGAGCGAGGCTTGTTTTGGTAGAAGTGCCAATCGTGGAGAGTGCGCACAATTTTGTCGTTTAGCTTTTTCTTTGGTAGATGCCGACAATCAGGAAATTGTACGGAACAAACACTTGTTGTCTCTAAAAGATCTTAATCAAAGCAAGCGATTAGAGCAACTTTTAGACGCTGGAGCCTCTTCGTTAAAAATAGAAGGACGTTTGAAGGATGTTAATTACGTGAAGAATGTTACAGCGGCCTATCGGTTAGAGTTAGATCGTATTATGGCTCGACGTACTGATTTTAAACGTTCGTCTTCCGGTGATTCTGAATACACTTTTAAACCTCAGCTGGATAAAAGCTTTAGTCGTGGTTTTACCTCTTTCTTCTTACAAGGTCGAAATAAAGATGTGACCTCATTTGATACGCCTAAGTCATTAGGTGAAGAGATGGGTACTTTGAAAGATATACGTGGAAATTATTTGATTGTTGCCGGCGTTAAACCCTTTAGCAATGGAGATGGATTATGTTATATTGATGAAGCGGGATGCTTGCAAGGTTTCCGAATAAATCGTGTTGATGGGAATAAATTATATCCCCAAGAGATGCCTCAGATCAAACGCCATACCGTCTTATATCGCAATTTTGATCAGGAGTTTGAACGGGTTTTATCTCGAAAATCGGCAGATCGGAAACTGAACGTTCGTGTAGAGTTAGCCGACCACGATTGGGGGTATCATCTAACGATGACCGATGAAGATGGATGTCGGGCTTCATTATCTTTACCTTATGAAAAAGAGTTGGCTCGCAGCGATCAAAAAGAGAATCTGAAGATGCAACTGTCAAAACTAGGAAATACTCCATTTACCGCTCAAGAGGTGGAAGTCTCCTTTTCTCAGAACTGGTTTATTCCGTCTTCTGTCTTATCGAATTTAAGAAGAGAAGTGGTGGAAGAGTTGATTAAAGTCAGAATGATCTCTTATAAACCCGAGATTGCTGTCCATCAACCCACAACACATCCTTTTTGGGAGAAGAAATTAACCTATTTGGGCAACGTTTTAAATGCTAAGGCTGTTTCGTTTTATACCCAGCACGGCGTGGAATCTATTCAGATGGCTTACGAGAAAAAAGCTGTGGATCATGCAGCCTTGATGTTCTGTAAGCATTGCTTGCGTTATAGTATGGGGTGGTGTCCGGTACATCATCGCGTGCGTTCGCCCTTTAAAGAACCTTATTATTTAGTATCTGCTGATGGTAAGCGTTTTCGTTTGGAGTTTGATTGTAAACATTGCCAAATGAAAGTTATGAGATATGAAGGAGATTGATTATAGGCTTTGGTTCAAAGTCATGACTCGTTTGTGGACGTCTGGTGCTCGAGACCTACTGTTGTGGTGTGTCGTGAGCACCTTATTCTCTTCTTGTTATTACGTGCAGCCCGATCTTAGTGACAGTTCTCTGTCGCAAAGATCGAAAGACTCTATAAACTACTTATATCAGCAGCATTACACCTATAATTCAAATTTTGAGGTCTGTGTCGATTCTGTAGAGTTGGAATGTTTGCCGATAAAGAATAAATTCATCAAACTTGCTAAAGGAGATCGGGTGGTTGTTGCCGAGTTTAATGACCATGTAGACGACTCCTTAAGCCAGACTTGGATTAAATTGGCTCATACTCAGAAAGAACAGGGTTGGATTAGCGAGAGTGAGTTTTATCGTACCTTTATGCCAACCGATAGCATCTCACAGGCTATTCATCTGTTTAGTGATACTCATGTTCCTTATTTTATCGTGATCTTTGCTTTGTTCGTAGGGCTTTATCTTTTCAGAGCCTTTAGACGAAAACAATTGCAATTGGTTTACTTTAATGATATTGGTAGTTCATATCCATTATTCCTCTGTTTTTTAATGGCATTCAGTGCTACGGTGTACGAATCGATACAGATTTTTGCTCCGGAAACCTGGTTGCATTTTTATTATAATCCAACCTTATCGCCTTTTAATGTGCCGTTGGTTTTGGTTTTATTTCTCATTAGCCTTTGGCTCTTTGTCATTGTATTATTGGCAACATTGGATGATCTCTTCCGGCAATTAGCACCGGATGCTGCAATCTTCTATTTATTAGGGTTGTTCTCTTGTTGTATCTTTTGTTATTTCTTCTTTATTTTGATGACTCACTTTTATATCGGTTATCTGTTTCTTATTGCTTTTGGAATTTTATTAACGAAAAAAGTGCGACACAGCAACCAGTATAAGTATCGTTGTGGGCATTGTGGGAGTCGATTGAAAGTTAAAGGAGTTTGCCCGTATTGTGGTGTGATTAATAAATGATGGTATACTAATTGAATATAATATGATCGAAATTCGTTGTACGGAAATATCCGATTTAGGAGAAGTTATGAGTATTTATGGGTATGCTCGTGAGTTTATGCGTAGTGTCGGTAATGAGACGCAGTGGATTGACGGCTATCCTTCGGAAGAACTGATTCGTCGGGAAATCGAAGAAAATCATAGTTGGGTTTGTATCAACGATTGTGGTGAGATAGTCGGCACTTTTTGTTTTATCCTAGGGGAAGACCCTACTTATGCTAAGATTTATGACGGGGAATGGTTGAATAACGAACCTTATGGGGTGATTCATCGCATGGGGACGAATGGAAAGCAAAAGGGGATTGCAGAAGCTTGTTTAAACTGGTGCTTCTCGCGCTGTAAGAATATCCGTGTTGATACGCATCGTGATAATCTTGTGATGCAAAACATCTTAAAAAAACATGGTTTCGTCACCTGCGGAACGATCTTTGTGGCTAACGGGACAGAACGTATTGCCTTTCAAAGAAGCTCTCTTTAACGGTGTTGACTTGTGGAAGCCTAAGAAACCCCACTGACTTTTTTTGAGAACTTACCAGATTCTCAGTCAATGGGGTGGTTAAGTATGCTGAAGGAGATTTAGAATTTCCAACGAAACTCGATTCCTGCTTGTAAAGGCTTCCCTTGTTGGCGGAATCCTTTATTCATACTTTCGAAGTAGAAAGTCGTATACGCCCGATCTAACGCATTTTGTATCCAAAGTGTGAGACTTTTATCTCTTCTCGTGAAAGTGACGCTGCTACTAAGTAAGTTGTAAAACGGCTGACTAACGTCATTCTTCTCTGTCCAATAGATCCGTCCTATACCGGTGTAATTTGCATTAAACCGGATCTGACTTAGCCATTGTTTGGGGGCCATGTGGAAAATATATTGCGCTCCGGCGTTTAAGGTGTGCTTGGGTACAAAAGGAACGTATTTCCCATTGTAAGACACTTCTTTCAAGACCATGGTTCGTGGATCTTTCTCATTGGTCACATAATCGGTAAAAGACGCTTGGGTATATCCGTAACTCGCGTTTATCGATAAGCTACTGTTGAACTCTAATCGTGTATTGGCTTCAAATCCTAAACTTCTGCTCTTTCCCGCATTAACGGTTACTCTTCCCATTCCATTTTCGGCAAACCGGGCGATCTGCTGATTGCGGGTGTTCATATAAAATGCGGCTAGATCAGCTTGTAGCTTCTGGTTGAATAACGTTAAATGTGTTCCTATTTCATAACTCCAGGTGTACTCCGGTTGGTAGCGGACATAATCTTCGACCGATTCTGTTTGCTCCTTGGATGTTAGATACTGTTCGATCATCGCTTTGGCAGGAGCAGGTACTTGCGGATTGTTGATCAACGCCTCTTTCAGATCACTTTTCATCTCGTTCGATAAGTTGTTTTGTAGTAGATCGGAGAACATCTGTATGTTATATCCTCCCGATCGATACCCTTTGCTAACCGATAGATAGATATTGTTCCGGGCATTGATATCGTATTGTAAGGCTGCCTTTGGGATGAATTGCCAATAATCATTGTTGAGGCATCCAATAAAGGTTGACTGTGTCGTTACCTCTTGTGGGATGTTTATGGTCGTTGGCCCCATTTGAGCCGAGAAGTTAAAAACAAAGGGTAGTGTGGTTCCGGAGTGATAGTCGATATTGCTCTTTTCGTAGTCCAAACGACAGCCGACAGTGGCAGAAAGTCCTTTCAGCAGAAAATCTTTAAACGTACTTTGGTGGTATATTCCCAAGTTCAACAGTGGCGTTTTAAACGTGCCGTCGAAGAGCATGGTTTGAGGGAGTGCAATCCCCATAGTCATTCCTTTATCTGATAAATCCGGGAAGATGCGATTGATTCCATTTTCCATTGTCTGCATACCCTCTTTTTCAAAGTTCATGGGCGCTTCGGTAGTCAGCCATTGGTACAGCCCCATGACTCCGGTGGTCGATAGCCAATGGCCGGATTCCGATTTTAAGATGAGTTCTTGCGACAAATGGTCGGATTTTTGTTTTTGCTGTAATCTGAAGATTTCTCTATCGGTGAAGTCTTGGTCCATGTGCATATTGTCATCCAAACGTTGGTATCCGGTGATCGCACTTAATGTCAGTGCTCCGATTTTATACTCCAGATTCAATCCGGCATTGAGTAAACTCCGATAGTAATTGCTCTGATCGTTATAAGCAATCTTTCCGATGAAGGTCGGACGTGACTCGGGACTTCCATTGAGTGCTCCCGTATATTGATAGGGGTAACCTCTCTGATCATTATATTCATAACTGAGATTCAGATCGATGGTTAATGCTTTCCGGGGTTTGTAGATGCTCCTAATGCGTCCTCCAAAACTTTTGGTCCGACAGATCGACTCCTCTTGTCGCGCTTCATTATTAAAGAAGCCGTTTTCATACTCATAGAACCCGCCGACGGATAAGGCATAGGTCTCAGAGGGACGTCTGTAGTGAGTGAAGGAGGCTCGATAATCGTTGTGAGTTGCTCCTGCCATCCGGATCTCAGTACCTTGATAGGAGAATGGGGATTTGGTGTGAACTCGGATCAGTCCTCCCATGGCATTCCGTCCATAAAGAGTGCTTTGTGGACCTCGAAGGATGTCGATGCGTTCTACATCGGCATAGTTAAAATCGAAGGATGACTTTTCAACAAAGGGGATGTTATCGACATACAATCCGATGGAGGGGGTATTTATGCGTGATCCTATTCCTCGAATGTAAACTGCAGAGGTCATCTTTGATCCATAATCCGGTAAAAAGAGGTTGGGCACCACTCCGGTCAGATCTTTTATCGATTGGACACGATTGGTGAGTAAGGACTCGTGAGATAGGAGAGAACTGGATAGAGGAAGGTTGCGCAACTTAAGACTCTCTTTAGGCGTTGCGATCACCATGATCTCTTCCATGCTAACCTCCTTTAGTGAGTCTTTCGGTTGCTCATCGGCCCATGCCGTTGAATAATTCAGAAATAAACTACCGATTAATAAATAGATTGCTTTCATGTGTTGTTATTTTTATAGATGCAAAATAACAGCAAATAAAGTCTTTTGACAATCCTCATTTCTGAGGATATTTCGTCGTTATATTCTGTCGGCTTCGACGTAGCCGTTCATCACGGCATAAATGGTCAGGGCCGAGACCGATTTGATACCGAGTTTTTCGGTGATATTCTTACGATGGGTAATGACCGTCGTTAAACTAATGTTGAGTTTGTCGGCTATTTCTTTATTGATCAGACCCTTGGTGACGAGTACCAAAACTTCTATTTCTCTGTTGGAGAGTAGCTCTTGATGGGACATTCCTCGCTCCATCGACAGATGGCCCGGATGCCCTTTGGAATGTCCGTGTTGGTGTCCGTGTTGATGTAACATTAAAATCTGTTTGATCAGATCTTTCTCTTTTTCGTACGCATTCAGAATCGGTATTCCCGATAAGTTAAACTGTGGACTGTCGCTTCCCAACACAATTGTTT
Organism: Bacteroides sp.; assembly: GCA_047975405.1. Classification (GTDB taxonomy): domain Bacteria; phylum Bacteroidota; class Bacteroidia; order Bacteroidales; family Bacteroidaceae; genus Bacteroides. Next base: position 3,306 of record JBKEDO010000055.1, on the reverse strand, counting down.
TGCGTTTTCGCTCCGAGAAGAAGGTGTTGTGCTCAACATAGATTTGTGCCGAAACGAAATAATGGGCATACATATCCGGCGTATCGTCGATCAGTCCACTGAAGCTCTGAAACGTTCGGATCGTTGCCATGGGGATGATCTTCTCCAGAATGGTCTGGAGACCGATCGCGGTAAGGGTGTTGGCTTCAATAATGGCAATCTCAGGTTTATTCATGCTAACGAAAATTTGTGGTTAAGAATTGAAATAACGAGATACGGCTTCTGCACACCGTTCTCCATCGACTCCGGCTGAGACAATGCCACCGGCATATCCGGCTCCTTCACCGCAAGGAAATAATCCACTGACCTGGATGTGCTCTAAGGTCTCTTTGTCTCGTACGATTCTGATTGGAGAGGAGGTTCGTGTTTCTACGCCGATCATGACTGCTTCATTGGTCAAGAAGCCATGGCTGCTCTTACCAAACTGTTGAAGTCCCAAGCTGAGTCGCTGACTCACGAAATCGGGCATCCAGAAGTGTAGGGGTGAAGAAATCAGTCCGGGACTATATGACGATTCGGGAAGATCGTAACTGAGCTTTTTCTTTGTAAAATCGCTCATACGCTGCGCAGGAGCAGTTTGCTTCATTCCACCTTGCAACCAACATTGACGTTCTAGCTCTTCTTGAAAATGGAGCATGTTGAGCATCGGATACTGAGCTTGTTCAGCTTTTCGTTCGTCAGAGTAGACCATCCCTGTGGCTAGATCTTCCGGTTGTAGCTCGACCACCATCCCCGAATTGCTCCAACGCGACCCACGGTTTGAAGGCGACATGCCATTCACGACGATTTGCTCCGGACCACTTGCGGCGGGGACGATAAAGCCACCCGGACACATACAAAAACTATAAACGCCTCGTCCTTCCACTTGGGTGACAAAGCTATATTCGGCTGCCGGGAGATATTTCCCGCGTCCTTCTTTTCTGTGATATTGTAGTTGATCGATCAATTCCGCCGGATGTTCCAGACGAACACCAACTGCAAGACCTTTAGATTCGATTTCGATTTGGTGAGCGGCTAGCCAGCGGTAGACATCCCGCGCCGAATGTCCGGTGGCTAAGATGACCGGTCCCAAGAAGACTTTTCCGGTATTCGTCTCTACACCTTTCACCTGGTTTTGCTCCACGATCAAAGCATCCATTCGAGTTTCGAAATGAACTTCTCCTCCACACTCGATAATGGTATTGCGCATATTTTCGATGACCCGTGGCAGCTTGTCCGTGCCAATATGTGGATGAGCATCTGTCAGGATTGAGGTTGAGGCTCCATGCTGACAGAACACATTTAAGATCTTGGTAATGTTGCCTCGTTTCTTACTTCGGGTATAAAGTTTTCCGTCAGAGTAAGCTCCGGCACCTCCTTCTCCGAAGCTATAATTCGATTCCGGGTTTACTTGATGGTCGCGGCTGATCTGTGCCAAATCTTTTTTTCGATCTCGTACATTCTTACCGCGTTCTACAATCACCGGCTTCAATCCGAGTTCTATCAGCCGCAAGGCCGCAAACAACCCACCGGGGCCGGCACCGACAACGATGACTTGAGGTCGACCCTCTACGTTTTTATAGGTCGTGGTTTCATACTCGTCGTCTTGCGGCATCTCGTTGAGATAGACTCTGACCTTCAGATTGATGAAGATGGTTCGTTGCCGAGCGTCGACGCTCCGTTTCAAAACTCGAATCGAGGTGATTTCTTTCGTGTTCACTCCTTTTTCTGTCTTGAGAAACTCTTTTAATTGCCACTCGTCGGCTGCTATTTCAGGTAATACTCTGAGTTGATATTCTTGTGTCATATACTGATCTATCCAAATAAGATTCTGAAAGCCTCTTCAACCTTTCGCACAGGGAGAAGCTCAATATTGATTTTACTGCGGTTGATACCTTGTAGGTTATACCGTGGAATAAGAAAACGTTTAAAGCCTAGCTTTTCTGCTTCACTGATGCGTTGCTCAATACGGCTGACGGGACGGATCTCGCCCGAAAGTCCGATCTCTCCGGTCACGCACACTTGAGGTTCGATAGCGGCATCCATGTTCGACGATAGGATAGCGCTGATGACCGCCAAGTCGATTGCGGGATCGTTCACCTTGAGTCCTCCGGCAATGTTGAGGAAGACATCTTTTTGAGCCAGTTTGAAGCCGACACGTTTCTCGAGCACAGCCAATAGCATGTTCATTCGTCGGATGTCGAACCCGGTGGCCGAGCGTTGCGGATTACCATATACGGCACTGCTGACTAAAGCTTGTGTCTCGATGAGAAAAGGACGTGCCCCTTCTATGGCTGAAGCGATGGCTACACCACTCATGCCTTCATGTTCTTGGCTGAGCAGGAGTTCGGAAGGGTTGCTAACTTGTCGTAACCCGTCTTGTCGCATTTCGTAGATCCCCAATTCGGCTGTGCTACCAAAACGGTTTTTGATACTTCTGAGAATACGATACATATAATGTTGATCGCCTTCGAACTGTAATACGGTGTCGACAATGTGTTCGAGTATTTTCGGTCCCGCGATGCTTCCTTCTTTATTGATATGCCCGATGAGTAATACCGGGGTATGCGTCTCTTTGGCAAAACGCAAGATGAGAGCTGCGCACTCGCGCACCTGTGCCACGCTTCCCGGTGAAGACTCAATGTTCTCGGTATAGATGGTCTGTATAGAGTCGATGATCACCAGATCGGGCGTTGTATTTTTGATGTGGACAAAAATCTGTTCGAGTGACGTCTCACAAACGATGAGGCAGTCGCTCGACAACGGACTGAGACGATCGGCACGCAACTTAAGTTGTCGCGCGCTCTCCTCACCGGAGATATAGAGCACCCGTTTCTCATTCATACGAAGTACCGTTTGCATCACTAAAGTCGATTTGCCGATACCCGGTTCACCGCCGATCAGTACGAGCGATCCCGGTACTAATCCGCCACCCAATACCCGGTTCAACTCTTCATCGTGCATGTTGATGCGAGTCTCTTCATCGGCCTTGATTTCATTCAGAGGCTGAGGTTTGGGTTTGCTGTGATCCAATCCGGTGATGGTTCGGTGGGCGGGCGACTCTTTTCGTACGATCTCTTCGACATACGTGTTCCACTCACCGCACGACGGACATTTACCCACCCATTTCGGTGAATCTTGTCCGCAGTTACTACAGATATATACGGTTTTTTCTTTAGCCATTATCCCTTCTTTAGTGATTGCAGGCTACAAAAATAGGGATAATTTATCAGAATCTGATGCTCCCTGCTCTATAATAATGTATTGAGCGTTATACGGTTATTTCTC
>JBKEDO010000039.1:0-14519 GCA_047975405.1 Bacteroides sp. | reverse complement strand
GCAAAGTCTCGCAAGTTTTGTCCGCTAATCTTCTGAATGATCTGTTGCAGCGTGATATAATTAAGACAACTGTACTGAAACTGAGCCTGTGGCTTAAAATGACGCTTACATTCAGAGATGTAAGTCACCAACCCTTCCGGATGAAGTCGCCCGTATTGCTTCTGAAGTTCAGAAACCGGAGCATATGCAGGAAGTCCCGAGGTATGCGTCAAGAGATCGATAACGCGAATCGGCGTCTCTTTACCGGAATCGTCTATCCACCCTTGAAAATGAGGAAGAAACCGACTTACGGGATCTTCAAACCGTAACAACCCCCGTTCGACCAAGATCATCGTACTTATGGCCGTTGCCACAGGCTTGGTGCATGAAGCCAAGTCGAATACCGTATGAATATCCATCGGTTCAACCTGAGGCTCCAAACGCTTATTCCCATAAGCCTTCAGATAAGCAATTTTCTGATGCCGAACCACCATCAATACGGCACCTGGTATTTCTTTGTCGGATATCGCTCTCTGAATAGACTCATCGGCATAAGCCAACTGTTTAGCACTTAGACCAACCTTATCGGGCGTAACCCTTCGAAGGGATTGTGCCGACAAAGAAACGCCTATTGAGAATAGGAGCAAACCGACACTAACAATAGTTTTCATCATAACGTTTATTTTGTTTTTAAATTCTCACTTCGGTCTCTTTTGATGAAGAAGCAGAGTCCGGCAAAAGTAAAGAAGGCATTGAATAATAATAATTCATAGCTAAACTGATAGCCATTAAACCAAGCTTCCGAATGACTCTGAAGGATGTAACAGAGCAAAGGAGAGGCAATAGCCACCAAAGGAATGAAACGATCATGCACGCGTTCTTTCGTTAAAATGCCAAAAGCAAACAGTCCCAGAATAGGACCATAGGTATAACTGGCCAAAACATAAACAGCATCAATCACACTCGTATTATTCAGCAAATTAAAAATAATAATTACGACTCCCATAGTCACCGCCATACCAACATGAATTCGCTTACGCAAGCGAAGGACTTCGGCCTCGGTTTTCCCTTTTGTGCCTACGATGTCGACCGTAAAAGAGGTGGTTAAAGCCGTAAGAGCCGATCCCGCTGCCGAGTAAGCTGAGGAAATAAAGCCGATGATAAAGAGTATGCCGACAATCATCGGGAAATATCCTCCGGTAGCAATCATCGGGAAGAGTTCATCGCTATTCTTGGGAGCTTCAATGCCATTGCGAGCAATATAAAGATACAATAGAACGCCAAGAGTCAAAAATAGCAAGTTAATGAATAGCTGACAAATGGCACTCGTCATGATGTTTTTCTGTGAGTCTTTAAAATTCCGACAACTCAAGTTTCGTTGCATCATATCTTGGTCGAGCCCCGTCATCGCAATCACCGTAAAGATTCCGGCCAAAAACTGTTTAAAGAAATACCGTTTATCATTTCCATCTTCTAAGAAGAACAGCTGAGACAGAGAACTTTCAGAAACATTTTTAAGCATTCCACTGAAACTAAATTCCAAATCGGAAGCGATATAATAAATACATAGACCGACAGAGACAACCAAACAAAAGGTTTTTAGTGTATCGGTCCAAATTAAGGATTTTACTCCACCACGAAACGTATACAGCCACACAAGAGCAACCGTCAAGGCCACATTGATATAGAACGGGATATTTAACGGAGTAAACACTAAGAACTGTAGTGTGATGCAGACTAAGAACAAACGCACAGCAGCACCTAACATTTTCGATAGAAAAAAGAAATAAGCACCTGTGCGATAAGAGAACCGACCGAAGCGATTCTCAAGGTATTCATAGATCGACACGAGATTCATGCGGTAAAATAGTGGGATTAAGATAAAGGCAATAATGAATTGCCCCACAACAAATCCCATAACCATCTGAAGATAAGAGAAACTTTTGGCTTCAACCATTCCCGGAACAGAAACATAAGTCACTCCCGAAATGCTCGAACCAATCATGGCTAAAGCGACCATGTACCATGCCGACTGTCGGTTACCAACAAAGAATCCGGCATTATCGGCTTTACGCCCGGCAAGATAAGAGACCAGAAATAAAACGATAAAATAAGCAGCAATGGTCAGTAATATAGAAGTAGGTGTCATGACAAAGGGTTTTTATAAGTTTAGAATTATTCTTTGTAGAGTAAATAAGGTTTCCGTTGCTTCTTAAACTTCTCGACATCGTCTTGCCAAGTGGCTTTAATCTCTTCGGCACTCTTACCTTGTTCAATCATTTTTCGGATCTCTCCATTACCAATCAGACGCTCAAAGAACGAACGAAAGAAACAGTCTCCAAGGTTTAAGTTACGGTAAGCATCGATCACATAGCTCAAATCGAGGCCTTTGCTCCAGATCAGTTCATCGCTCAGCTGACTAAGGTCAACCCCGTAACAGGTCTTATTTTCTTGAGGCGGATGTTGTGCTCCGGGCTTACTTTTTGGCGTAAACTCATAATGATATCCCTTCATATCGGGGTGGCCATAGATCTGAAAAGGAAGTTCAGTACCTCGTCCTAAGCTTACAGGAGTCGCCTCGAATAGGCAAGTCGACGGATATAAGTAAACCGATTTCATGTTAGGTAAATTAGGAGAAGGAGGAATCGGTAATCGATATTTCGTTTGATGAGTGTAATTCAGACAAGGGATTACGGTTAAATCACAAACCCGTCCATTGGAAAGCCAGCGTTCGCCATTAATCATTTGTGCCAATTCACCGAGGGTCATACCATGCACAACCGGAATAGGTAACGCACCGACACCCGACTGGTACTTCATATCCAACAGCGGACCGTCAACGTAAAATCCGTTAGGATTCGGACGGTCGAGCAAAACAACTTTTTTCTTGTATTCCGCACAAACATCCATCAATCGGAACATTGAGATATAATAGGTATAGAAACGGAGTCCGACATCTTGGATATCAACGACTAGGAGATCGAACTTCTGCATCGACGATTTAGATGGCTTTTTAGAATTTCCATCATAAAGAGAAAGGATGGGTACTCCGGTCGTTGGATCAGTAGAACTGGCTACATGTTCCCCGGCATCGGCTGTTCCACGAAATCCATGCTCAGGGGAAAAGATTGCTGTGACATTAAACTTCTGGTCTACAAGCACATCGAGCAAATGACGCTGTCCAACCATACCCGTATGATTAGAAAAGATCGCAATCCGCTTTCCGTCAAGAAGGGGAGTATAAGTTTCAAGCCGCTCGGCTCCAACAACAACTTGACAGTTTTGTCCATTGATCGAGCCCATGCATTGTAAAAAAAGGAAAATAATTAATAGTTTTTTCATGATAGCTATAAGATGTAATAGAATATACACATGAATATCACAAATATAAGGCTATTATAGTCTAAAACCTACAAATCTAGTAATCATCTATCTATAGGCTTATATTTGAAGATAACAAATATAGGTTTTAATTCATTTTGCAAGTTCTTTTTATACATAAATTAATGTTTATATACTGTAATTTGCAATATTATTATTTATGAATGCCCAAAATGAAAGCGATACAGTATAGAAAACAGATCTAGATACAAATTAAAATTTATTAAAAAATAGTGATCAATCATCGACAAATCTTTATCTTTGTTTGAGTTTTCTGACAGTAATCGGCCGCCTTAACTAGATCGAATACACGAACTGTAATCTCATCAGAAAGCGATCGACTCTTATTGATAAACTTACAAATTATATACACAGATGATAAGAAAGAAAGGATTACTTGCACTGCTTTTGTTGTTGCCGCTATTCATCAATAGTTGTACGCAGGAAGAGACACAGCTAACCGACACAGAGATGAGGTTAGTTGGCTCATGGATTTCTAATGATGATCCGCATGAAGTGTTTTATCTGAATCTAAAAGCCGACGGAACCGGAGATATTTCAAACACATACGATGGGACCGAAGAGGAGTTTTCCAGCTTTAACTGGAGTGCCTCGCCAACAGTGTTACGACTAGATCACAAATCCGGTCGAACAGAAACGCTGAATTATCAGTATAGTGGTGGAAATACGCTCACTGTTGGCAGCGTCTCTTACCAGAAAAGATAAGGTTCGATAATAGATCCAACATTTTATTTTCACCTATTTTTTCACTATATTTGTGCACAATTTTTGCTATTATCCATATCGCATGACAAATAACCAGGAAAGCGGTGTAGATCAAAGCATTATGAATTGTCATTAAACGATTGAAATTAAGAAACTTATTAGTATTAAATGAAGAATATACGTAACTTTTGCATTATTGCTCATATTGATCATGGTAAATCAACTTTGGCCGACCGATTATTAGAGTATACTAAAACCATTCAGGTGACTAAAGGGCAAATGCTCGATGATATGGAACTCGAACAAGAGCGAGGAATCACCATCAAAAGCCATGCCATACAAATGGAATATCAATATAAAGGTGAAAAGTATATTCTCAACCTCATTGACACTCCGGGACACGTCGACTTCTCATACGAAGTTTCACGTTCTATCGCAGCCTGCGAAGGTGCACTACTTATTGTAGATGCTTCGCAAGGCGTACAAGCCCAAACCATTTCTAACCTTTACATGGCTATTGACCATAATCTTGAGATCATTCCGGTCATCAATAAGTGCGATATGCCAAGTGCAATGCCTGAAGAGGTGGAAGATGAAATTGTCGACTTGTTAGGATGCGATCCTGAAGAGATTATCCGGGCATCCGGAAAAACAGGAATGGGAGTAGAGGAGATTTTAGCAGCTGTTATCGAGCGCATTCCTCATCCTAAAGGAAGCGAAGAAGAACCGCTGCAAGCTTTGATCTTTGACTCTGTATTCAACTCCTTCCGTGGTATCATCGCTTATTTCAAGATCTTGAACGGAGTAATTCGTACAGGTGATAAAGTAAAGTTCTTCAATACCGGGAAAGAGTACGATGCCGATGAAATTGGAGTTCTCAAATTGCAAATGTCGCCTCGCAAAGAATTGCGCACCGGTGACGTAGGCTATATTATCTCAGGAATTAAGACCTCAAAAGAGGTTAAAGTAGGGGATACGATTACCCATATCGAACGTCCATGTACAAAAGCAATTTCGGGATTCGAAGAAGTTAAACCAATGGTCTTTGCCGGTTTATACCCGATAGAAGCTGAAGACTTTGAAGATCTTCGTGCTTCATTAGAGAAATTGCAATTGAACGATGCGTCACTAACCTTCCAACCGGAGTCTTCACTAGCCCTTGGCTTCGGATTCCGATGTGGCTTCTTGGGATTGCTCCACATGGAGATTATACAAGAGCGTTTGGATAGAGAGTTCGATATGAATGTGATCACAACCGTTCCCAACGTTTCTTATCTCATTTACGACAAACAAGGAGAAGTGACTGAGGTACACAACCCTGGTGGAATGCCCGATCCAACGCTAATCGATCATATCGAAGAGCCTTATATCAACGCCTCAATCATTACCAAGAGCGACTATATCGGTCCGATCATGACGCTTTGTTTAGGAAAAAGAGGTGAACTCGTTAAACAAGAATATATCTCCGGAAATCGAATGGAGATCCATTATAAAATGCCGTTAGGTGAGATTGTGATCGACTTTTACGATCGCTTGAAAAGTATATCAAAAGGGTATGCCTCTTTTGACTACCATCCTGCGGGCTTCCGTCCGTCAAAGCTTGTTAAGCTTGACATTCTGCTCAATGGGGAATCGGTTGATGCATTATCGACCTTAACCCACTTTGACAATGCCTATGAGATGGGACGGAAAATGTGCGAAAAGCTAAAAGAACTGATTCCGAGACAACAATTTGAGATTGCCATTCAAGCTGCAATCGGAGCTAAAATTATTGCCCGGGAAACGATCAAGGCCGTTCGTAAAGACGTTACAGCGAAATGTTACGGAGGCGACGTCAGTCGTAAGCGTAAACTGCTAGAAAAGCAGAAGAAAGGAAAGAAACGTATGAAACAAATTGGTAATGTTGAAGTTCCTCAAAAAGCCTTTCTTGCTGTGCTAAAACTGGATTAAAACAATATACGAAGTAGAATGTTTATTCAAGGAAAGCTCTTTGAATAAATGTTCTCATTTCGTAACGTAAAATAGTGATTGTTCTCTGTCTGCAGAGCTTTCTTGGCAATCACTTCATTTAAAACCATAAAATAAATGAGAAAAGTTCTGTCCTTCTCGGCCTTCTTAATGGTAGGCCTACTCGTTTCACAAGTACTACCCCAGTTAAGTGGAAGTGCTTATGACCCAATTAAGTCTGTAGCAAACGTATTACTATATGTTTGCTTAAGTTTCATCATGATCAATGTCGGTCGAGAGTTTGTCCTTGACAAGTCTCGATGGAAAAGCTATGCTCAAGACTACTTTATCGCAATGGCTACAGCAGCTATGCCGTGGTTTATCATTGCTTTCTACTATGTATTCATTCTTCTCCCTCCCGAATATTGGAATAGTTGGGAAGCATGGAAAGAAAACCTTCTATTGAGCCGATTTGCGGCTCCTACCTCTGCCGGAATTTTGTTCACCATGCTAGCCGCCATCGGCTTGAAAAGCAGTTGGATCTATAAAAAGATACAGATCCTAGCTATCTTCGACGATTTAGATACGATACTGTTGATGATACCACTACAAATCATGATGATTGGCCTAAGATGGCAACTCATCATTGTAGTCATTATCGTCTTTCTATTATTATCGATCGGTTGGAAACAGCTCAATAAACATGAATGGCGCCAAGATTGGAAAGCCATCTTATTCTACGCTGTTTTTGTCTTCCTATCGACCCAACTTATCTATTGGGGATCGAAGCAACTTTATGGAGAAGAGGGAAGCATCCATATTGAAGTCCTTCTTCCAGCCTTTGTTCTAGGTATGATGATGAAGCATCAAGAACACGATACCCCAATTGAACGACGCGTTTCAACCGGCGTTTCGTTTTTGTTCATGTTCTTAGTCGGATTAAGCATGCCGCACTTTATCGGAGTCAACTTTGCAGAGAGCCATATGGGCACTCATTCCATAACCGGATCTCAACCCATCATGTCTTGGGGGATGATCTTATTCCATGTATTCGTTGTTTCTCTACTTTCAAACATAGGTAAACTGTGTCCGATATTCTTTTATAGAGATCGCAAACTAACCGAGCGACTAGCTTTGTCCATCGGTATGTTTACTCGAGGAGAAGTTGGAGCAGGCATCATATTTATAGCATTAGGCTATAATTTAGGAGGACCAGCCTTGATTATCTCCGTATTAACCTTAGTTTTGAATTTAGTATTAACCGGACTTTTTGTCGTTTGGGTGAAAAAGTTGGCTTTAAGAAGTTACTAGATTAAACTATTAAAAAACACATATAAGAAATGTTACTAGGTCTAATGAAACGATTCTCGAATGAAAGTTTAGCATCGAGTATCCTACTGTTTATAGCAGCAATAGGAGCTGCTATTATAGCAAATTCGTCTATTGCGCCTGAATATCAGGAGTTCCTGTCTCATGAACTGCATCTACGAATTGGTGATTTTAATCTACTATCGCACAATGGGAAGAACCTGACCATGATTGAGTTTATCAACGATGGGCTTATGAGTATCTTCTTCCTATCTGTTGGCTTAGAGATTAAAAGAGAGTTGCTTGTCGGCGAGTTATCCTCATTCCGAAAAGCGATATTACCGTTCATAGCTGCTTGTGGTGGAATGATCATTCCAGTGCTCATCTATTCGTTCATCTGTCCTCCGGGAACCACAATGGGACAAGGCTTAGCTATTCCAATGGCTACAGACATTGCTTTTTCATTAGGCGTCTTAAGTTTATTAGGCAGTCGAGTACCTTTAAGTTTAAAGGTATTCCTAGTTGCATTCGCTGTTGTTGACGATATTGGTGGCATTCTAGTGATCGCCTTATATTATACGTCGCACGTATCTTGGGGCTATCTATTAGCTGCAGCCGTACTTTATGTATTCCTCTATTTCATAGGCAAACATGGAGCTACAGCGAAACTATATTATCTGATTGTCGGAGTGATCATCTGGTATCTGTTCTTACAATCCGGTATTCACAGTACCATCTCCGGAGTTCTTTTAGCCTTAGTTATTCCGGCTAAACCTCAGCTCAACGTCACCAAGTATGTAGAGTATATCCGAACGGTGATCTCGACTTTCCCGGAACTTGATGCTAAGAAGGAAAATATTGTATTAAACAATCAACAAATCGCCAAACTAAAAGCTGTAGAATCGGCATCCGACCGCGTGATCAGTCCCCTTCAATCGTTGGAAGACAACCTACACGGTGCAGTCAACTTCATCATCCTGCCACTCTTCGCTTTTGTGAACGCCGGAGTGATGTTCAATAGCGATGCCGATCTAATAGGAGAGGTGAGTATCGGAGTAGCTTTAGGCCTACTCTTAGGCAAATTTATTGGAATTTACTCCTTCACTTGGTTAACGATAAAGAGTGGCATTACTCAAATGCCGATGGGAATGAACTGGAAGAACATTGCCGGAGTAGCCTTACTTGGAGGTATTGGATTTACCGTTTCACTCTTCGTGGCTAATCTCTCGTTTGGAACGACTCATCCGATCTTGTTGAATCAAGCTAAGTTTGGAGTAATATCGGGCACCATTCTTTCCGGAATTATCGGATACGCCGTATTGAATTGGGTACTCCCAAAAACAGCAAAAGCCAAAGGCTGATCGATCCATATAAACGAAAATAAAGAGAGTCCCTTGAACGAAGAAATTCAAGGGACTCTTTATTTATTCAGTCAGCTGGTTTAAAGCGACAGCATTTAAAATGCCAATCCGTTTCTTTAAAACTATTTCTTTTTTCGTAGAACGACAGCCGATCTTGACGGGATGTATAACTTCAACCATTCCTTCTTCTCCTTCTTATATAAAGGATCGATGAGCGTAAAATGAGTTAAAGAATCGTCGGAGAATCCATAACCACCAAAAGCCTTACTATCCGTGTTCAGCACAACCTCATAAGCGCCCGGAGCAACCAGAAGTCCATAATCAGCAAACGACTGCTTAGGATTAAAGTTAAACACAAAAATCAAATCCTTGCGTTGATAAGCCAAGATCTGATCTTGATCGTTATGCCAAATCTCACGAATTTCACTGTTCTGGAAATTCTTTATACTCTTCACCACCTTAAGCATCTCCACATCAAAATCGCCCATGTAATGATACGTCAGGTTCTGATTATCGACCAAGTCCCATTGGCGTCGAGCATATTGGCAAGACCAGCCATTACCTTCACGCGGAAAGTCAATCCATTCCGGATGGCCAAACTCATTACCCATGAAGTTTAGATATCCGCCATTAATAGTCGACACCGTCAGCAAACGAATCATCTTATGCAAAGCAATACCGCGATTCACCATATAAGTCTCGTCACCGATCTGCATATGCCAATACATATCCGCATCGATCAATCGGAATATAATTGTTTTATCGCCCACCAAAGCCTGATCATGACTCTCGACATAAGAGATCGTCTTCTCATCCTTTCGGCGATTAGTCACCTCCCAGAATAGGCTAGAAGGCTTCCATTCTTCATCCACCTTTTCCTTGATGGTTTTAATCCAATAATCCGGAATATTCATAGCCATGCGATAATCGAAGCCATAACCACCATCCGCCACAGGAACAGCCAATCCCGGCATACCGGAAACCTCCTCAGCAATAGTGATAGCCAAAGGATTCATCTCATGAATGAGCTGATTAGCCAAAGTCAGATAGCAAATTGCATTATCATCTTGGTGTCCGTTATAATAGTCGCCATAATTGCAAAAATCTTCCCCTAAGCCATGACTATAATACAGCATTGAAGTCACGCCATCGAAGCGAAAGCCATCAAAGCGGAACTCTTCCAACCAATATTTACAGTTAGACAATAAGAAATGGAGCACCTCATTTTTACCATAGTCAAAGCAAAGCGAATCCCAAGCCGGATGTTCGCGTCGTTCATTCGGATAGAAGTATTGATTCGGATCACCGGCAAAATTACCTAAGCCCTCCATTTCATTCTTCACCGCATGAGAATGCACAATATCCATGATGACAGAGATACCTAATCGGTGCGCTTCATCAATCAACGCCTTCAGCTCATCCGGCGTTCCAAAACGAGACGAAGGCGCAAAGAAGCTGGATACATGATAACCGAAACTCCCATAATAAGGATGCTCTTGTATAGCCATAACCTGTATACAATTATAGCCGTCCTTCGCAATTCTTGGAAGAACTTTTTCACGAAACTCATTATAAGTTCCCACCTTTTCTTCCTGTTGAGCCATACCGACATGGCATTCATAAATCAACAGCGGAGAAGTTTGCGGTTTATATTTCTTCGTTTTAAAAACATACGGTTCGATTGGTGCCCAAACCTGAGCAGAAAAGATCGCAGTCGACGAATCTTGAACCACACGAGTGGCCCAAGCCGGTATTCGATCGCCGCACCCGCCGTGCCAATAAACCTTCAGTTTATACAAATCACCATGAGCCAGAACCTCCAACGGAATCAAGACCTGCCAATTGCCATGACCGATACTTTTCAATTCATATTCTGCTCTCTCTTCCCAGTGATTGAATGTCCCAACCAGAAAAATTCGAGTAGCATTTGGTGCCCATTCCCGAAAGATCCAGCCTTCGGGCGTACGATGCAACCCATAAAACAAATGACCGGAAGCAAAGTCACTTAAAGTCTGTTCATCATTACGGGTCAACTCCGCTTTTTTCTCCCGTACATGATCATATCTGCCCATGATGGCTTTGCTATAAGGCTCCAGCCAAGGATCATTCTGAATAAGTTTAAGTGTCTTTTCCATATAACCTTTTAATTTATTTATGCTCTGACTTTCACAACCACCTTCTTTATCTCTTTAGGAGTAATGCCTGGAGCATGACCATCTTCCGGGAAGAAGATGGCAAACATTCCGGGATGAAGGGTGATATAAGTCTGCGCCTCACCTTCAAAAAAGGTAATATCCTTCTCAGCATTATAAGGTGCGTCTGCCGGAGAGCAATCCTTAGACGGCGTATATCCGATGATCTCAGATCCGGATAACGGAAGTTGAATATCGATAAACTGATGATGAGTCTCTAATCTGGCCGCTTCCCGGTTCTTAATTCCGGTGGTCGCAATATTAACCATTAGGCGATCTTTCTCTAACTCGATCTTGCCCAAATCCATAGTTTCTAAGTCGTGTGATTCAAGAAAAGCCCTAGCTACTGAAAATAAAGGATGCAAAGATTCATATTGCTTAAGGTTTTCTAATTTGTCTACTATCATATTCTTTATAAAATTAATTATTCAAAATCATCAATGGTATAATTCATAAAATCTCCAAAGCGCTTAAACTGAACAAAAACCTCCGCTATACGGTCGAGCACATCAGGTTGAAGGAAAAACGAATCCGGGACATAATAGCACGGCGTATATTCCCTGAACTTCAGATAATCAATCTGTTTAAAGTTACGATCAAATCCCTTAGGAGCTGTTTTCAATGGATTTTCTCCAACGACAGGGAAAAACTTCTTAAAAGCGTCGTCTTCCACAATAGATACAAACTCCTCTATATTATGATAGATCGACTCCCTTACAGCCTTAAGGATATTAGGCGGTAAACATAAGCTTCCCCCGGCCAGCATTGACTTTCCAGGTTCCAAATGGATATAATAGCCAAAGTGATGTGATTTCTTACCCATCGAGTTTATATATCCCCCCATATGCGTCTTATAAGGAGTTTTATCTGCAGAAAAGCGGGTATCTCTGTAAATCCGATAGGTACATTCCTTAGGAGAAAGCCCCTTCACTGTTTCATCAAACAGAGATATTCGAGAAATAGATTTCTCTAAAAAAACATCAAACTCATTGCGTACGCGATCATATTCAGCTCTATTTACATTAAACCAATCCCGATTATTGTTTGCCGAGAGCTGATTTAAAAAATCAAAAATAACAGGTATATTCATACTGAACGATTTTGGATATTCTTACACAAACGTACACATTTTATTTCAAACATACTAGCAAATAAGGCAAAACCCATAAAAGAGACTGTCTCAAAACAAAAAACATTTTTGTTTTGAGACAGTTACCTAAATACATTTATCAAAAATAGAACAGACTCTTCTATTCTTTAATGTACTACCACTTTCACAAGCGAAATACATCCCATTAAATTAATCTTATATCTAATACTATGAAAAACACAATATCTTAACACGTCATCCCATTGTTTTGTTTACTGAAGTCGTCTAAAAAAACGTTATTTTTTAAAATAGTAGCAAAACATTCCAATCTAAAGACCCAATCATGATGGTAATATCTAATTTTTGGTTTATCTTTGCAGAGAATTGGTTTTGAAAAGTATTACTACTATTCAAATTAAAAGGGAATCAGGTGAGAATCCTGAACAGTCCCGCTGCTGTGAAGCTCTATAAGAAACATTCTGAAAATAACTTTTACCACTGACCATTAAGGTTGGGAAGGTTCAGAATGGGAGCTAGTCAGAAGACCTGCCATTCATTATAGTCTATTTTTACTCGTGGGTTAGAGAAATAGAATACTAAATTAAGCATTTATATTTTAAACGTTTATTTTAAAAGCCTGGATTATTGCATTGTCGTGCTATAATATGTAGCCGCATATGCTATAACGTTAATGCCATGCTAACCTTTTACATTTATAAAAAAAACAAACACACGAAACGCGACATGACTAGATTTTCTAAAATGCGGTAATATACCGTTGTAGTATGTTTAATGTGTATATCCCTGTAGAAGTGATTCTACGGGGATATTTTACCCAAAAACAAACATTATAAATATTTATATCATGGACTTTTTAACACATCTATTTCAAGGATATCCCGATTTATGGGGTGGGGGCGTTGCCCATTCAGTACTTATCCTTTCGCTGGTGATTACTTTCGGAATCATGCTAGGGAAAATCAAGATTGGAGGCATATCCTTAGGTATCACTTGGATTTTATTCGTCGGAATAGTATTCGGTCACTACCACCTCAACCTCGACGAGCATTTGCTCCATTTCCTCAAAGAGTTTGGACTGATTCTATTTGTCTATTCCATCGGATTACAAGTCGGCCCGGGCTTCTTCTCAGCTTTTAAGAAAGGCGGCCTTACGCTTAACTTACTGGCCATCATCGTTGTCTTTCTAGGAGTCGGCACCACCATTGCCTTACACTACATCACAGGTATTCCTATCACCACCATGGTGGGCATACTCTCGGGTGCAGTAACCAACACGCCAGGGTTAGGAGCCGCACAGCAAGCCAATAGTGACTTGACCGGCATTGATGCACCGGAGATTGCCTTAGGATACGCCGTCGCTTATCCATTGGGGGTTGTCGGTATTATATGTACTCTCCTTGCGTTAAAGTACATCTTACGCATAAAGACGAAAGAAGAAGAGGGTGAGGCCATTAAAGGAGGAGGGCACCTCCAAGAGCTCACCGTACGTCGAATCTCGTTAGAAATACGAAACGAAGCATTAGAAGGCAAAACCGTAAAAGAAGTTCGCCCTTTGATCAATCACGATTTTGTGATCTCTCGCATCCGTCATAAAGGCGACGTTCACGAACAAGAGCTAGTGAACTCCGAGACCGTACTACACCTATCGGATGAGATCTTAATCATTTGTACGCCGATCGATATCGCAGCAATCACGCTCTTCTTCGGAAAGCAGATCAATGTAAAATGGGATGAGTCGAACAAGCAATTGATCTCACGACGAATTCTGATCACCAAACCGGAGCTAAACGGCAAAACACTTTCACAGCTAAATATTAGAAACAATTTTGGAGCAAGCGTCACTCGAGTAAACCGATCAGGAGTTGACTTGGTCGCAACCTCGCAACTCCAACTACAAATGGGCGACCGCGTTACCATTGTGGGAGAAGAACTAGCCGTCAGCCATGCCGAGAAGATTCTTGGTAACTCGTTGAAACGATTGAACCATCCAAACCTTATTCCAATCTTCTTAGGTATCGCCTTAGGTTGTATTTTAGGTAGCATCCCTTTCGTATTCCCAGGCATACCACAACCGGTGAAACTAGGATTGGCAGGTGGTCCACTAATCGTATCTATTCTTATTAGCCGTTTCGGCCCTCAGCATAAGCTCATCACTTATACCACGATGAGTGCGAACCTAATGCTTCGCGAGATCGGTATATCCATCTTCTTAGCTTGTGTCGGTTTAGGTGCGGGAGAAGGCTTTGTAAATACCATTATCTATAACGGAGGATATGTTTGGATTGGCTATGGAGTCATTATCACCATCGTTCCTTTACTTATAGCCGGTTTAATCGGCCGATACGTCTTCAAACTGAACTATTATACCCTTATTGGAGTCTTGGCGGGTTCGTCAACCAATCCACCGGCATTGGCTTACTCTAGCGATTTAACCTCGTGCGATGCTCCTGCAGTAGGCTACGCAACGGTTTATCCTTTGACCATGTTCTTAAGGGTACTAACCGCACAACTACT